>CAWGBH010000018.1:0-216962 GCA_963820805.1 uncultured Alphaproteobacteria bacterium | reverse complement strand
CGCACTGCTACGCCAGCCACCAAGTCGAAGAAGCCCACCAATGCGGCGCTTTTCGAATTCGACAATCGTCTCTGGGTTACAAATTCTGGACTTCAACGCAGTGGCAGGTGGGAAATCTCGACCGTCCCGCCGACGAAAATCTGCGTCAGTAGAGAGACGCGGCCCGAATTAAAGTAGATTGGCACAACGATGAGCATTGGCTTGTGCGCTCTGCACATGTCCGCTTTTGAAGGCAAAGGGGACATGACGTTTTGCGGTGCGTATGTCCGCTTTTGACCCAAAGCGGACATACGAGCCGATGAACGGCATTTTGAAGAGGCGCTACCGAGACATGAGGCGCTCAATTCACTCGCCTCCAATGCAGTTCACTTTTTCCACCGAAGGATGGAACAGTCGTCCAGGTCTGTTCATCCTTCGCAAAAGAAGTGATGTTTCTAAGGACCGCGCTTCATCTGATGCCGTTCGAGCCGCTGCGGCACATTACCTTCATCGGCATGGGATGCGCGCATTTTGCCGCCGAGCATTACGATCGGGCCGCACGATGGGTTCAAAGCGGCGTTGAGGCTTACCCGGAATCATATTGGGCGCAAAGGATTGTGGTCGCTGCGGTTGCCCTCGCGGGTGCGCGGGCGGAAGCTCGCCGGATGGGCCGCCACCTGATGCGGAATGATCCCAACTTGACAGTTACCGAAGCTAGGCAAGCGTGGCCGTTTACGCCGACCTTTATGTCCCGGCTCGGCGAGGGGTTAGAAATTGCTGGACTGCCGCGAACATAAGCGGGCACTGCGTGGAAAAACTGCTAAGTTTCTGATGTCCGCTATTGGCACTTAGCGGACATTAGTGCACTGCGATGAGGTCTACACTGGAGTGGGAATAGCCGAGCTCTTGTAAGCCCGTTCAATATTCAAGCGGAGAATTTTCGGGCTGTGAGGATCATCTGCCCAGCGTGCCAATATAGGCCGCCAGATCGACCATTTCGCCGCGGGTCGGCGAAAAGTTCATTTTCGGGTGGGGCCCGCTGATGGCGGCGACGAGCAATTCAAGATTTCCTCCGTACTTTCTTGCGATCGTCTCGAACGGCGGAGCTTGCGCGACTTCCTGACGTTGTCCTGCCGCCTCGATATGACAGGCGGCGCATTGAGCCTGTGCCAGGCGTCTGCCGTTTTCGGCATCGGCGGCGTGCGCGAATGATGCGACGCAAATTACAGCAAACACGATTATGATCGACCGCTCCATTGCTCACTCCCTCAATGGCACTTAGCCGACATCAATGAACTGCCAGCCAATCTCTGCTTGTGGGGCAAGGCGGACATTGCAACATCAACCACCGATTTTCGAGGATTGCTGTAAAACGATCACCGGAGCACCAATCGGCACTCGTGTATATAAATCGATGACATCCTGATTCAGCATGCGGATGCATCCGCTCGAAACCGCTTTTCCAATTGAGGCCGGTTCGTTTGTGCCGTGGATGCGGAAATAGGTATCCCGACCATCTTTATACAGATAGAGCGCTCGAGCGCCGAGAGGATTGCCAATCCCTCCGGGCATGCCACTGGCATATCTCGCGTATTTTGGGATCCGCTCGATCATGCTCTCAGTAGGCGTCCAAGTGGGCCATTCCGATTTCCTGCCAATGACAGCAGAGCCTCGAAAATTCAGCGCTTCTTCGCGTCCCACACCAACCGCGTACCTAATTGCTGACCCGTTTTCGACCAAAAGGTACAGACGGCGGCTCTCAACGTCGACCACAATCGTTCCCGGGCGATGCGGGCTATTATATCGGACTACAGAGCGCAGCAGGTTGTGATCGAACTCAGTTAAATCCAAAGCCGGTATTCTGTAACCGCTATCAACAACTTCGCCATAGCGTAAGTCGAAATCAGAATTTCCAAAACGTCGCTGCTCGATGATATCGAAATCTGAAGCAGAACAGCCCGCTAGCAGCGTGCTTAAGCCAAACACGACAGTTCGACGGCTGATACAATTTCCTGACATCACTCAATCACTCAATCACTCAAGCTCTACAACCACTAAATAGTATATGCGCACTAGTTCTGACCGGTTGATTCAGATCAATCTAGCAGGCGGTGTGCCAAGAAGGGCCAAGAGTGCTCATGCAATTGCATTCATGCGGTGCTGTAAGTACTAACGCCATGGACGCACGTCGACGATTGCCAAACCGCCCGCCGCGCTGATTAATTTCATTTATTGGCGTTTAGTGCTTTCTACTCGTAGCGGAGAGCTTCGATCGGATCGAGACTTGCTGCCTTCCGCGCTGGATAATATCCGAAGAAAATTCCGACCGCGGCGGAGAAAAGAAAACCGCTGACGATCGCCATCGACGAAATCGGTGTTGCCCATCCAGCGACCATCGAAATTGCTACGGAAAACACAACGCCCACGATGATCCCGGCGATACCGCCAGTCACGCTTAGTAACACCGCCTCGGTAAGGAATTGCAGCATAACATGTAGGCGGCGCGCGCCGATCGCCATACGCAGGCCGATCTCGCGCGTTCGTTCCGTCACCGATACCAGCAGGATATTCATAATGCCAATCCCACCGACAACAAGTGATATCGAGGCAACAGAGGCCAGGAGGAGCGCCATGATGCGGCTGCTACTCTCAGCCGTCTCGGCGATCTGGCTCAAGTTGCGCACCGAAAAGTCATTAACGTCGCCCGCCTTGATGCGATGGCGTCGCGCGAGGGTGTCGGTAATTTGATGGATTGCCGGCTGAACTTGTGTCTGGTTTGCGGCTTGGACGAAGATTTGATTGACAAATCCAGCCAGCCGCGGCTGTAGGCCGTAGGGATTGGGAGGGGTCGGATAAACCCAATTCAGTGCGGATTGCTGCTGGTTTGGGGCGGCAACACCAAGTACTTTGCGTTCCGCGGTACCAAATGGAATCATGACGACATCGTCCTGGTCCTGGCCGAATGATGTCTGTCCCTTTGCTGCAAGAACTCCGATGACGCGCATCGGCACGTTCTTGACTTGAATCAGCGCCCCGACTGGATTTTCCGATTCTCCGAAGAGCTGATGGGAAACCGTCTGTCCAATCACGACGACGAGCGCCGCAGAAGTCTCGTCGTCGCGCGAGATTTCACGTCCCGCGGCGAGCTTCCAATTGGTCATCGGGGGGTAATTGACGCTGATACCCTGGATGCCAGTGGTCCAGTTTTGGTTTCCAAATTCCACCTGTCCGGACTGGCGTATGAGATAACTAACCGCGCCGACGGCAGGGTTTTCGCGCCGGATCGCCTGCGCGTCGCTAACGGTAAGCGTGGAAGCGCTACCGGAGCCGGCGCGCACGCCACCCATCGTTTGAGCTCCCGGCAGCACGACAACAAGATTGGTGCCGAGCCTCGCGATCTCCTTGCGGACTGCTTCATTTGCGCCTTGGCCGACCGCGACCATCGCGATTAACGCGGCGACGCCGATAAAGACGCCGAGCATAGTCAACGCCGAACGCATCATATTGCGAGCGATTGCTAGTAGTGCCGCCGTCACGACCATCCGGCCAAAGCCCCAAACCGCCCGGGCGCCCGTCGCGCGCGGCGTCGGCGCACCCCGCGGCGGCCGGCGTAAAAGGTCCGCGGCCGTGGGATCGAGACGCGGCAGTTCGGCGGCTTCAACCTTTCTCGGGTTGCGATCATCGGAGATGATTTCGCCATCACGCATGGTCAGGACGCGATCGGCATAGGCGGCGATATCCAACTCGTGTGTGACGAGAATGACAGTAACGCCTCGATCGCGATTGAGGCGGATTAGCGTTTGCATAATTTCATGAGAGGTGGGGGTATCGAGATTGCCGGTAGGCTCGTCGGCAAGCAGCAATCGTGGGTCGTTGATCAAGGCGCGTGCAATTGCAACCCGTTGTTGTTGGCCGCCCGAGAGTTGACCCGGCGTGTTGCGCTCGCGCTCCCCCAGACCAAGCAGCTTGAGCGCAGCACGAGCGCGCTCAACGCGAGAGCTGGCGCCAGCCGGCCCGGCTGCAGCATAGAACAACGGCAAGGCAACGTTTTCGAGTGCACTGGTGCGCGGTAGTAAATTGAAGCTCTGAAACACAAAGCCCAACCGCTCACTGCGAAGCCGAGCGCGATCGGGCTCGGCCAGACCCGCGACGTCGACGCCTTCAAAATAATATTGCCCACTGCTTGGCCGATCGAGGCAGCCAATGATTGCCATGAGCGTGGATTTTCCGGAGCCTGACGAACCCATGATGGCAACAAATTCGCCAGCGTTCACCGTAAGACTCACGTCTCGCAATGCATGAACATCGATTTCGCCGACGTGGTAGGTCCGCTGTACATTCTCAAGCCTGATAATCGGACTAGCCATGATCGGTCCATTCGCAGGATGCGCGGCTCAAAGTCGCGGACCCGGCACGGCATTTGGAGTAGCGCCCTGCTGTTCGGAAATAATAACGCGGTCATCCGGATTCAGATCGCCTTTGACGATTTCGGCGTAGCTATCGTCGTCGAGGCCAACGACGATAGGGATGGCCACGGACTTTCCCTCGCGGAGTGCCCAAATTTTCGTTTGCTCGTTTTTTCCGGCAGCGGCGGTCCGCGCTCCGCCCGGCATGTAACGCAGCGCCTGGCTCGGCGCGCGAAGAACATTGTTGCGCTGGTCCGAAATAACCCAAGTCGCAGCGGTCATCCCAGGCTTGAGCGCAAGATCTGTATTATCGACGCTTACCACGACGTCGTAGGTCACAACATTTTGCACCGTCTGTGGTGACTGACGGACCTGGATGACCGTTCCCTCGAAGGTGCGTTTAGGATAGGCGTCGACGGTGAAGAGCGCCTTGTAGCCCTCTTTGGCGCCGCCGATGTCGCTTTCACTAACGTTGGTGTCAACCTGCATCTTTGTTAGGTCGGTCGCGATCAGAAACAAGGTGGGGGTCTGAAAACTCGCCGCGACGGTCTGTCCCATCGTGACGTTGCGCGACACGACCGTGCCGTCCACCGGCGAGACGATGTTAGTGTAATCGAGGTTGACCTGGGCAGTGGCAAGCTGCGCCTCGTGCTGCGCGATGGTGGCCTCGTCGACGCCGACCTGCGCAGCAGCCTGATCGTAGAGGTTCTTGGCGCTGTCGAAGGAATCCTTGGAAACTGCATTGGTCTTCGCCAATCCAGCCATGCGATCGTAGAACAGCTTGGCGTAGACGAGGCTCGCCCTGTCCTTGTCGAGTTGCGCCTTGGCCGCATTGAGATTGGCCCGGTTCTGATCGACGACTGTCTGATATGGCCGCGGATCAATCTTGGCGCAGATCTGGCCTTGCTTAACTTGCGTATTGTAGTCGCAGCTCAAGTCCTGAATGACGCCAGAGACATAAGTACCGACGATAATTGTCAGCACAGGATTGACAGTGCCCGTAGCGGTCAACGCACGAGTCACCGCTCCGCGTGTAACGGGGGCGGTGGTGTAATGGATGGTTGCCACGGCGGTGGCTAGCCACCAGGCGACGCAACTGGCGATGAGCACCATGAGCGAAAACAGCCCGCCGATCACCCAACGCTTTCCTAGGCGCAGACGGGTCGGTTTTGCGGGCTCCGGCTTTGGGACGAGCGTGACTGGCACCGGTGCCTCTGAGCGTATCGCCTCAGATCCCACGGTTTTGTTCATCGAAACTCCTTGCCCAATTTAGAAAAAAAATAGCGCAGGAACCGGTCCGAGCGCTTGATACGCGTCAATTTTTTCAAAATCAGTGAAATCGCGCTTGGAGACGTCTGAGGGCAGCAGACGTGCGCCTGTCGACCCTAAGGAATTCTGCTTAGGTCGGGCGGAGTATCTGGGACCTTTTTCCGAGGTAAAGCATGTGACATATCAAAGCCTGATCACTGTGAGATTTTACTTTGGCGGGGTAACTGCGCGCGGGCGCACTGTTGTCCGCTTTCGGGGGTAATGCGCCGCGAAACCGAGACCGCTAATGGCCCAATGACTTTAGCGAACGGCTGCGGTCGTTTTTGGTTTTGTGTGGCCGTGCCACATGAATCGGCCTCCTCGTCGCGCCACATGGAATGGATGCCGGGGCTTATTTGGCGCTAGCAAAAGGGACGCTCGCGCTATCGGCAAAATTCGAAAAAATATTCCGGGGTGTAGCCCACAGGAGCGCTGCAAGATGCAAACGAACCTAACGGCTGGCAGGCGTCAGGGGTGCCAATTCGGAGCTCACTAAAGCCGCACCCGCAGTGTTCGCCCGGGGCAGACTGAGGTCCGGGTTGTCGCCTGTACTTATGAAAGCGAAAACGGCAATGACAATAGCTATCCCAACGCCGCCGCCGACAATCCACGATGTGCAGAAGATGTCATCAATTTTGTTGTTGCGTCGATTAGTGTTCGAGTCGCTTTGATAGGTCATGACTACCAACCAGGCTGGGCGGCGGAAGTTCCAACTTGGCAGACGCGATATACTCAAAATCGGCGTAAGAGCGGCCATCACGATTTGGGTGGGTCATGTCTGCTTTTGACCCATAGCGGACATCCGGAACGCGCGGTTACTACCGCATTTAGGGCGCTTCCATACCGAAGGCTTCGCGCAGGCTGCGCCGGCCGATGGCGGTGAGGCGGAGAGCGCGTGAACCTCGCTGACGCACGAGCCAGCCGCGCTCGAGACAGCAGCGGCATATCTCGGCGCCGACATGGCCGGCGATGTGATAGCGCCGCTCGCTCCAATCCAGGCAGGGTCGGCAGAAAATGCGGCGGCTGCCGGACGCCGGCAAGAGCACGCTGCCGAAGCTGGAGAGGAAGCGCTTGCCGGCAACCGTTAGCTCACCGCCTTCGTCGTCCAGAACGACGTATTTCTTTCGCACTAGTGCATCGGCGATGGCGACACCTAAGCGGCCGGCGAGGTGGTCGTAACAAGTGCGGGCGAAACGCAGCGCATCGTCCTGCGCCGAGCGCGGCTGATAGCGCGGTGGGGTCTCTAGCGCGGCCACCGCCTTTATGCTTTCCAGCATTTTTGCCACCAGAGGTGAGGCAATCCGATAATAGCGGTTGCGCCGTTTTTGCGTGACGGTGAGCAGCCGCGCCTGCCTCAATTTGCCCAGATGTTCACTGGCGGTCGCTCGCGAGACCCTGGCGAGCCCGGCGAGCTCGCTGCTGGTCAGCGCTTGCCCGCCCATAAGTGCAGCCAGCATGGTGGCGCGCGCCGTGTCGCCGACGAGCGCCGCGATCTCGACCATGTTGGCGGCGGCAACCATGTGGCAGTTTACCGTGGCGGTAAATCGCGGGCAATCAGCGGTAGTTCGGCAGCGGCCGAACCAACTCGGAGGCGGCCCGCTCTAGATTGGCGCCATCAAGACGGAGACGCGCCATGATGCAGCGATTGCGGGTAGAGCCGTATTCGAGCTATCTCGAACGCCGACGCAAAGGGCCGATCTATCCAGTCCGTTGCCGGCGGTTTCGTGTTCCTGTCCGGCCTGCCACCGTTCGAGCCCGGCACCGGCGAGATCAAACGTTTGTCATTCGAGCGCCAGGCCGCGATCGTCCTCACGCAAATGCGGGAGTGCCTCGAGGCTGCCGGCTCGTCGCTGGCGCAAGTGCTCAAATGTAATGTCTATTGCACGCCGGAGCCAACACACTTCGCTATCTTCAACGATATTTACGCGCGCTATTTCCCGTGCGAATCCCCGGCACGTATCTTTCTGCATGTGCCGAGCTTCACTGGGCCATTCGACATCGAAGTCGATTGCGTGGCGGCGGCTTAGCGGGTCCTCCGTTTACAGCCAGCTTGTAGGGAATGTCCGCTATTGACCCAAAGCGGACGCGGTCGCGAAACGTCGCTTATAAATATCAAGAATAGCGAAATAGATCTTTTAATCTGGGAGTTCGACATTCGCTGCTGAGTTCGTCCAGCCTCAATGCGTGGACCGATGAGGGTTGAATTGGCCGCGACCTACGATGGCTTCCTGGGCATTGAACCTGCAAGAAACGCTGACGGCTCTGGCGTGTCGGCGATCTATTGGAAAGATACTCGATTCAATCGCAGCCTTTGCCCGAGACCCTGAGCATCGAATTGCGAAGAAGAAAGGGCGCGAAATCTGGTATTCGTACCGACGTCCGACCAACCGCGCGAGTCAATCCGCGAAAGTCTCAAGCAGCATCCTGTCCGGGGAGCGACGCCGGTGCTGACGTGCGGATTGAAATGATCGCCGGATGCCTTCGGAACAAAAGTCGAAACATAGTCAATCAAGAGCGGGTCAATGTTCGGATCATCGGGCGCGTTGGGCACACCCGTTTGGGTCCTGTTATCGTTCAATCGCGACAGGCGATGGTTGCTTGGCCGCAACGATTCGCCTTGGTATCCGACCGCGAGATTGTTTAGACAGGCGAAAGAAGGAGATTGGGCCTCGGTAATATCCTCAGTCTGGAGGAATTGACGGTTAAACAGAAATCACACGCGACGATAATGGCGTTTTATAGAGTTCGTCCACCAGCGCGGCGCGGTTTTTCAGCACCGCACGCTGGTTGATCGAACCCTTGTCGGTCATCTCGCCTTTGTCCATGGACGGCGGCTCGGCCATCAGCAGCATGGCGCGGGCGACGCGGGTCGAGGAGCCGGGGCTTGCGGCGGCGAGCGTCGTTAGCCGGTCGGTGAATGCCGCGCGCACCGCGGCGTTCGCCACGATCGCGGTCGGCGGCGCTTCGGGGCCGAGCCCGGCGAGCTTGCGGCAGGCGGCGATGTCGGGAAACACCAGCGCGCCGATGTCGTCGCGGTCGGCGCCGGCGAGCACCACGTCGCGCACGTAAGGCGCGAAATGGTCGATGATGCGCGCGCGCAGCGGGCCGACGCTGACCCAGGTGCCGGTCGACAGCTTGAAGTCCTCGGCGATGCGGCCGTCGAACAGCAGGCCCTGCCGCGGGTCGGCTGGCGTCGGCGAACTTGAAGGCATCGCCGAGCTTGTAGAAGCCTTCCTCGTCGAAGGCCTGCGCGGTGAAGGCTTCCTGCCGCCAGTAGCCGGGCGTGATGTTGGGCCCGCGCACGCGCGCTTCGAGCTTGCCTTCGTTGGGCATGAGCTTGAGCTCCATGCCGGCGGCGGGCAGGCCCATATTGGCGGCGTTCTCGTGCGGCCAGGTGCGCGCCAGCGCAAAGGGCGCGGTCTCGGTCGAGCCGAAGCCGGTGAGGAACAGGATTTGCTCGCCGCAGGTCTCCACCGCGAGCTTCTGGATCTCGTCGAACACGTGCTGGGCGATGCCGGCGCCGGCAAACCAGAACAGCTTCAGCCGCGAGAAGAAGTTGCGGCGCAGTTCCGCATCGGCGCGCAAGATAGGGCAGCAGCGCCTCGTAACCCTTGGGCACGTTGAAATACCAGGTCGGCGCGATCTCGCGCAGGTTGCGCACGGTCTCCTCGATGGCGCCGGGCAGCGGCTTGCCCTCGTCGATGTAGAAGGTGCCGCCGTTGTAGATGACGAGGCCGACGTCGTGATTGCCGCCGGCGGTGTGATGCCACGGCGCCCAGTCGACGATCACCGGCGGCTCGTCGGCAAAATAGGCGAGCGACTGGCGCAGCATCACCTGGTTGGCGCACCACATGCGCTGGGTGTTGATCACGCATTTCGGCACGCCGGTCGAGCCCGAGGTGAACAGGAACTTGGCGATGGTGTCGGGGCCGACCGCGGCATGCGCGGCGTCGACCTTGGCGGTCGGCGCCGTCTTGGCCAGATCGGCAAAACGAGTAGCGCGGCGGCTTGGCAGGCGCGTTGCGCGTCACCACGATCTCGACATCGGCCGGCACCGTGGCCTCGATCGCCTTGGCGAACATGTCGCCGTCGCAGGCAAACACCAGGCCCGGCGTCAGCAGTTCGACGATCGAACGCAGCTTGCCGAAATCGCCCGACATCAGCGCATAGGCCGGCGAGATCGGCGCGTAGGGAATGCCGGCATAGAGCGCGCCGAGCGCGACGAGCGCGTGCTCGATGTCGTTGCCGGAGAGAATGACGAGCGGCCGCTCGGCGGAGAGATTGCGCGACAGCAACGCCTCGCCGATGCGGCGGGCAAATTCCAGCGCCTGCTCGTAGGTGATGGTGCGCCAGTCGCCGTTATTGTCGCGCTGGGCGAGGAAGACTTGGCTCGGCGTTTCCGCGGCCCAGAACTCCAGCCGTTCGGTGAGCTTGTTCGGGATAGGTGCCGAGCGGCTGCGGCGAGCGCAACAGGATCGAGCCGTCGGCGCGGTACTCAACCGTCAACGTCCTGCGGGCCGAGTGTCACCGGGCGGATGCCGGGCGTGGGCGCGATAGTTGCCTCTATGCTCATACGATCACCATCGGGTCTGTCGGCTCGGCATAGAGCGTCTCGGCGAGCGCGGCGCGGTTTTTCAGCACCGCGCGCGATGGCGCGGCATTCGCCGAATTCGCGCGCAGGGGATTAGCCACGCGTCACCTTCGGCCCGCGCTTTTCGAGGAATTCGCGCAGCCGCGCCTTGGCCGCCGGGTCGGCCTGCGCGATCGCCGACATCAGCGCTTCCATGGCGTAGCCGGACGCTGGATCGCTTTCGGCGACGCGCGGCAGCGCCTGCATCACTGCGAAATTGGTGAGCGACGCGTTGGCGGCGATGCGCTGCGCAAGCTCCAGTCCCTTGGCGAAGCCCTTGCCGGCCTCTACCAGATAGGTTGTCAGGCCCATGGCTTGGCCTTCGTCCGCCGAATAGGTGCGGCCGGTCAGCATTATGTCCATCATCCGCGCAACGCCGATCAGCCGCGGCAGCCGCACCGAACCGCCGCCGACATAGATGCCGCGGCTGCCTTCCGGCAGCGCGTAATAGGCCGAGCGCTCGGCTACGCGCACATGCGCCGCCGTCACAAGCTCGAGCCCGCCGCCGACCACAGCGCCGTGCAGCACCGCGACCACCGGCACCTTGCCGAACTCGATCTTCTCGAAAGCGCGATGCCAGAGTGTGGAATGCGCGATGCCTTCCGCGACGTCGCGCTCTTCGATCTCGTTGAGATCAAGCCCGGACGAGAAGTGTTCGCCTTCGGCTGCGAGCAGCACGGCGCCGACCGGCCCGGCGCTGAAGAATGCGTCGATGCCCAAGATGGTTTCGTCGTCCAAGGCATTGCGCTTCTGCGGCCGGTTAAGCCGCAGGATCGCGACGTCACCATGCTGCTGGACGGCGAGTGAAGGCGGCAGCATCATAGCGTCACACATGCGATAGAGTGACTCTTCACTTCGAAGCTCTTTTGCCGTCGAATTGTTACTAGAACTCTTGCAATAATTCGAGCAGAACCTGATAGCGTCGTGCACTTAGTTTCTGCCGTAACGCCGTCTCATGATCCTCGGCCAACGCCTTCGCCCGCGCCAGAACCATTTGGCCGTCGCGCGTCAGCTGCAGCGCGTGGCGGCGACGATCGCCGAAGGCAGGCAGGCGCTGGGTGAGGCCGCGGCGTTCTAGACGGTTCAGCAGCCGAACAAGCCCCGCCCGCTCGATAGCGAGCGTGGCGGCGAGTTCGGCTTGAGACAAGCCGCGGTTGGCGTCGATCACGACCAGCACCGAAAATTGTGCCGGACTAATGTCGATAGGTGAGAGCCGGCGAATGAAGTCCTGGAACACCCACACTTGTAGGCGCCGCACGAAATATCCAAGGCGATCATTGAGCGTGCTGAGATCGACCACGGGTCGGCTGCGCTGCCGGGGCTGCGTCTTGCGGAGGGGCAACGTGCGCGCGCGCTTCTGCTCCGCCATGCGTATTTTCACGGTTTGCGGTAGTCGGTGGTCGATCCTTACTATCCCTATTGACGAAATTTGTTGTCCACGTCAACAATATATCAAATCCGAGCGTCCCTGACGCTGCGCGGCGCACGATGGGCGTTCGTGGTCGCTAAGAGTGGGAAAAATTAGAGATCGGGAACAGCGCCCACATGACGGCCAGGGAGGACACCATGAGTTGCAAATATAATTTGGCACGCCTCACACGCCGCAGCTTCAGTGCCGCTGCGGGCGCCGCGGTTGTCGCCGGCACAACGCCGTTCAACATCGTCCGCGCGCAAGGTGCTGCGCTGAAGGTTGGCGTCCTGCTGCCGCGTTCGGGCGTGCAAGCCGGTATCGGCCAAGACTGCCAGCGCGGCGTCGACGTCGCTGCCGGCCTGCTCAAGGACTTCGGCCTGCCGCCGCTGCAGATCATGAATGCAGACACCGAAACCAACGTGGAGGTTGCCCGCGCCCGCGCCGAGAAGCTGATTTCGGAAGGCGTGCAGCTTCTGGTCGGCGCCTTCGACTCCGGCCAGAGCACCGCCATTGCGCAGGTGGCCGAGCAAAAAGGCGTTCCCTACGTCATCAACATCGCCGCCGCTCCACCGATCACCGAGCAAGGCTACAAGTTCGTGTTCCGCAATTTCCCGACCGCACCAATGATTCTCGGTGACGCCTTCGCCAATCAGAAGGAAATATTCGAGGCCGCCGGTTCGGCACCGAAAACAGTCGCGTTCCTGCATACCAACGACACGTTCGGCACGGCGATGAAGGGTGGTATCGGCGCGGTGATGCCAAAGTTCAACATGCCGTACAAGATCGTCGAGACGATCGCCTACGATCCGGCAGCGCGCGATCTCTCGGTTGAGATCTCCAAGGCCAAGGCGACTGGCGCCGAGGCGCTGCTGGTGGTCAGCCGCCTCAACGACGCGATCATGCTCACGCGCGAAATGGTCAAGCAGCGCTGGACGCCAATGGCCGTTCTCAGCATGGGACCGGGCTGGTACGAGGACCAATATTTCAAAACTCTCGGCAAGCTGTCAGATGGACCGCTGAGCTTCGTGCCCTGGTACGACCCCAACAAGAAGCTGAGCAAGGCACTGGAGGCCGCCGTCACCAAGGCTTTCCCGGGCGTCAACGTGAACACCAACCACGTCTACACGTTCGAGGCGCTGCTGGTGGCGTCGGACGCCTACAAGCGGGCGGGCTCTGCCGATCCGAAGGCACTGGCCGACGCCATACGCAAAACCAACATAACCGATAATGTCAGCACTGGCCCCGGCATCCAGTTCAACGAAAAGGGCCAGAACGACAAGCTCAAGAACTCCGCAATTCAAAACCGCGGCGACAAGCTTGTGACGGTGGCGCCTAAGATGGCGGCCAATGCCAAGGTGGAATGGCCGCTGAAGCCTTACGACAAGCGCGCCTGACGCGCGTCTCGTCCACCGTCGCTCCGGCCGCTCGCGTGGCCGGAGCATTGCGCTATTAGGATTGCTCGGTGCCGATCGATGTCTACCTCAATGTCGCTGTCGGCGGCGTGTTGACCGGCCTCGTCTACGGCCTGATGGCGCTCGGCCTGTCAGTTATCTTCGGCGTGATACGCGTGGTTAACTTTGCCCACGGCGAGATGATGACGATCGCCATGTATAGGATGGGATCCGTGGCCGATTATCGCACAAAAGGACGTGCCGGGCGCTTTCGAAGTCGTTCTGGCGGCGATGCGATCGCTTATCTCGGCTTCGTCGTCGCGTTTCGCTCATGAGTAGAAAAAAATCCCGAAATCACCGAGAAGTTTCTTGCCGCGACATCGGAGGCTGACCAATGGATGCGCAAGAATCCGAAACAGGCGGCGCAGATCGGTACTCGCTGGATTCCCGGTCTGAAGCCTGAAGTCGCCGAAGCTGCGATGGAATTCAACGTGCAGCAATTGGATCGAAGGCTATCCGCCAACAGCTATCGGGCACTCTGGAGTGCGCAGGACAGACTGGAGCGGTTGGGCGTTCTCAAGACGACATTTGACGTTAACAAGAACATCGAGCCGAAGCCGATCTTGAAGGTCATGAAGGACAATCCGGAGTTGTTCTCTGACTTGCCGCCGATTCCAGCAGATGCCGCCATCGGACCCGGGTTCGTATTCAAACCATAATCGCGCAGGCGATCCGCTTTAAGCAGGCGGGGTCGATCTGGATCATTAAGCCACAGACATCGCATTGAAAAATATCGTAAGCGGGGGAGCCCATACTTCGCGGTAGGGACAACACGTTCTTTAGGACGCCGCGGCCGCACCGAGGGCATAGGCCATCCGATAATGTTGCGTTCTTGTCATTTGGCCGATCCGACCCATCCGACACGGCGGTCTCCCGCAACAATGATTAGAAACGCCTTTTCTGTTGTCGAGTTCCGGAGGTGTTTCAAGCGGACATTGCGAAGTCAAAAACTGGTAGCGGCACGGGTTAGGTCTCTCGCGACCAATATCACGGCTTTTTGCGGCGCTTTCGATTTTTCGCTAGGCCTTGTCCGCTTTTTTCCCGCGCAAGACCCAAGCCGACTATGAGCATGCAGAAAGCACGCTCCAGTTGGTCTAAACCGGTACGGAGATTCGTAACGTCGCTCGACAACCAGCGTCGCAATTCGACCTGAAAAATGCAAAATAACGTCCAACCCGCAAACAGCGGCGGCTCACTTGGCACGATTTCACCACGACCCATCGCCAATTCGATGGTGTGGCCGAATAGGCGGATCAGCCGCTCACGTGTCTTCTGGAATGACGGGGCTTGCGCGCCGAAGTCGTAGAAAATCATTTCGCGCAGCGCCAGCCTGGCAAGAGCGGGCTGCTCGCCGAAAAAGCGATAATGCAACTTCGCAATTGCTAAAAGGTTGTCGACTAACGGTGCTACCGGATCAACCGCACCCTCGGCTTGCTGAGTGATGTGCTCTAGCGGCTCGTTGATGGTGAGGAACAGCAGATCGCGCTTGTCTTTGGCGTAGAGGAAGATTGTGCCGAGACCGACGCCCGCGCGTACGGCTATCTCACGCATCGTTGTGTCATCAAAGCCTTTGGCGATGAAGAGACGCTGAGCTGCATCCTTGATGCGTCGCAGCTTGTCCAGCTTGTTGCGCGCGCGCAGGCCGTCGGTGGGAGCAAACGCCGCGTCGGTCATTCCGACTTTCTCCAATGGGGGGCAGTTTTGCCGCCCCGGCAGCTTGACAGAATAGTGAACATGTTCAACTATGAACAAGTTCGGACAAAAAAGAAAGCTCCCAAAAAGGTTTCGAGGAGCTGATCGACAGCCCGGGAGGGCCCAAGGTGCAGGCGGTGCGCAAGAACCCAGTCGCTGTGCGGCCGGTTGAGGCGGACCGCCCAGCGCTGTCGATTTCCAACCTCAGTGTTCGTTTCGGCACCCGAACGATACTGGAATCGATCAACCTCAGCGCCCGTAAAGGCGAATTTGTTTGTATCGTCGGCTCCTCAGGCGCGGGCAAAACAACGCTGTTACGCGTTCTCGCAGGGCTTGTTCGTGCGGACGAAGGCAAAGTTTTGTTCGAGGGCACCGAGATTTCCGGGCCGTCCCGCGACCGCGCAATCATCTTTCAGGATTATTCGAAAGCGCTACTGCCCTGGCGCACCGTGCGCGGCAACGTGGCGCTTAGCCTGGAAGCGCGGAATGTCCCCGCCGCAGAGCAGAACGCCATTATCGACGAACTGCTCGCCAGGATGGGTTTGAGCCACGCAAAAGATCAATTTCCGAACCAGCTCTCCGGCGGCATGCAGCAGCGCGTGCAGATTGCACGGTGTCTAGCGCAGGATCCCAAGCTGCTGCTGATGGATGAGCCTTTCGGGGCGCTCGACGCGATGACCCGGCAGACCCTGCAAGATGAGATCCTGCAGCTGGTGGCCGACAAGCACATCGCAACCGTGTTTATCACGCACGATCTCGAAGAAGCGATTTATCTCGGCGATCGCGTAGTGGTGCTCGGTGGTTCACCGGCCAGCGCCGTAGAGAGCATGGAAATTGATTTGCCGCGGCCTCGCAATCAACTAACGACGCGAGAGGACTCTCGCTTTCTCGCTTACCGGCATCGCCTCTTCGAATTTCTGGTGCACGAACGTTCGCCGCTTGCTCCTCAGAGGAAAGGGCAAGATTGATGCGACACCTTTTGCTTGGAACAATCATCCCGGCTTCTTTCCTTGTCGTTTGGGAAACTTCAAGCCGAACTGGACTGCTGACGCTGGAATCGCTCTCGCGCCCCTCGGATATCGTTATGGCCGGATACGTTGCCCTGCGCGACGGCTCGTTGCTGATTGCGACGCTGCAAACCTGCGAAACGGCGCTATTTGGGCTAGCGATTGCCACTGTTATCGGCATCGCAGTTGGTACCGTCCTCGGCCTCGTGCCGACGGCAGAGCGCGTTGCCGGACCTACAGTCGAGGCCCTGCGGCCGATCCCGGCTATTGCTTTCATGCCGCTCGCTTTGATGATGTTCGGCTTCGGCGTCGGACTGGAAGCAAGCGTCGTTGCATATGCTTGCGTCTGGCCAATTCTCATTGTCACGATCGCAGCGGTTCGTGCAATCGAAGGGCGACTGCTCGAGGTTGCTGCCGTTCTGGAACTGCCGTTCTGGAAGCGGATGACCAAAATAGTGATGCCTGCGGCCTTCGAGCGAATCAACATCGGCCTGCGCGTTTCTGCTGCCATTTCGCTGGTGGTCGCGGTCACCGTCGAAATCGTGCTCAATCCGCGCGGCCTCGGGTACAACCTTATCCTGGCCGAACAGTCACTACAGATCGGCCTCATGTGGGCACAGCTCGTGTGGCTTTGCCTCTTGGGCTACATTTTGAACTTAGTGCTGAGGCATGTGGGTCGAAGCCCGGCGGCCATCTGGAGGCCGCTATGAGGGGCCTTTTTGACCCAATCAAGTTGGCGGCGCTCGGCTTTGCGTTGTTGCTGCTGGTGGCATGGCAGTTGCTTGCCGACGCTCATCTGATCTCGCCAATCTTCTTCCCGTCACCGCTACGTGCATTTACGGTACTGCAGCAGCGCGTCGCCGATGGCTCGCTATGGTTGCCGCTCGCGGCGACGAGTTTGCGCATGACTATCGGTTGGCTGCTTGCCTCAGTTATCGGCATTGCGCTCGGCGCGGCGATTGGCTCGTCACGGCTCGCACGCAACTTGCTCGATCCGACGCTCGAATTCATTCGTCCGCTGCCGGCTTCTGCCGTTATCCCGGTCGCTATTTTGTTTCTGGGGCTATCGAACAAAATGTCGGTAGCTGTCATCGCCTTTGGCGCGATCTGGCCTGTCCTGCTCGCAAGCGTGCATGGCTTTTCCTCCGTCCCATTGGAACTCACAAACGTGTCACAAGTGCTTGGGTTTGGCCGCTGGGACTTCCTCCGCAAAATCGCGTTCCCCTCCGCGCTTCCCGACATTGTCGCCGGCCTGCGCGTCAGCCTCGCTATCGCGCTCATTCTTACGGTGGTGACCGAGATGCAGTCGTCGCTGCCGGGTTTGGGCTGGGACATTTTTTCAGCGCAGCGCTTTTACCGGAGCGCGGATCTCTACGCCGGACTGATCATGCTGGCCCTGCTGGGCTTTGCCGCGAACCATCTGATTCTGCTTTTGGAATGGCGCGTGCTGCGCTGGCGCGATCTTCGTACATAACAATGGGAGGGTAAAATGAGGGCACCTCGGACTGTATTGACGTTCGCATGCTTGCTGCTCTTCGGCCTGCCGGCGGTGGCCGTTGCGGAGCCGACCAAAGTCGCCATCGGCTATCCGCCGGCAACCGACTTTCTCGCCGCTTATGTCGCGATGGATCAAGGCATCTTCGCCAAATACAACATCGACGCGACGATGGTGAAGATTCCTGTCGTTTCCAATATTCCCTCGGCTGTCGTCTCTGGCAGCATCCAGATTGGAATGACCACGATCCCCGTGGTGCTGCAGGCCGACGACGGTGGGCTCGATCTTGTGTTGGTTGCCGGAGCTGCTCGGCATACGAAGGAGCATCCATTCATCAGTCTGCTCGCTCGGAGCGATATAAAATATACCAAGCCCGACGATCTGATCGGCAAGACTGTTGGCGTGCCCGGCATCAACAGCGTTATCGACGTGATGTTCCGCAAGTGGCTCGTCAACAATCACGTCCCGCTCGACAAGGTAAAAGTGGTCGAGGGTCCTCTGCCGCAGCTGCCCGATATGCTCAAGAGCGCAAGTGTCGATTACGTCGCCATTGTTGACCCGCTGCGCACGCGCATCGTCGCGACCAAGACCGGAGAGATCGCGGCCGAGTATTTCGCCGAGGTCAATCCCGACGTGCTGGTCAGCGGCTGGCTAGCGAGCGGTGACTGGGTGAAGAAAAACCCCGAGGCTGTGAAGGGCTTTCGGTTGGCGATCGACGAGGGTTTGGACTTCATCCGGAAGAACCCGGAAGAAGCCAAGGTCATCGAGAAAAAATATATTGGCTATAATTCCCCGAGCTTCCCAACCTTCAACAACAAAGCACGCCCGGAAGATCTCACGTTCTTTCTGAACGTCGGGAAGGAGTTGCATCTGTACCGCAGTCAACTCGATCCGAAGAAGATCGTGGTGCCATAACGGCCGAATTGGGGACAGAAGCTCATGGCAGAAGTGACACGGGCGAGGCTACCGGAAGCGGGTGATCGCCTCCCGGTGGACTATGATCGCCCACCCACTCATCAACGAATGATTGCGCAGAAAGACGTCGCCGTGCCGATGCGCGACGGCGTCAATCTTTCGGTCGATATCTATCGTCCCGATTCGATCGAGAAGTTTCCAGCGCTGCTCGCGTTCTCGATTTACAACAAGGATCTGCAGGGGCCGGAGGTTGCCGCCTCGCTGCCCCCTCAACCCGCGTGGTCCTCACTCTGGGCCGGCCTTCTGGAGGCGGGCGACACCCGGTTCTTCGTTTCGCGGGGCTACGTTCATGTCATCGGCTCGCCCCGCGGAATTTTCAAATCAGATGCAGGCGGAAGCCGCCAGTGGGACAGCTACGATCTGATCGAATGGATCGCCCAACAGCCATGGTGTGATGGCAACGTCGGTATGGTCGGCATTTCCGGTTTCGGCGCGGAGCAATTCCACGCGGCCAAACAGAATCCGCCGCATCTGAAAGCGATTTTCCCGTTCGATCCGCGCGGCGCGCTGGGCACGCTGGGCAGCTTCCGCGAGGAATATCCAGGCGGCGTGCTCCACTTCTTCCGCTATCTCATCATGCATTTCGCTGCTTTGCACCAGAACAAGGGCAAACCGGGCGAACTACCGGGCGAACGCGAAGCGCTCTGGCGCGCGGCCATGCAGAATCCCGATTATCAAATGTATCCGCATGTCTTCAACGTGCTGACCCAGAAGGGCCAGCATATGCCGCCGTATTTCGATCTTCTGATCGACCCGTACGATAAGGAGTCTGTGGTCGAGGCGGCGGAGAAGGCGATCGAACAGATCAAAGTGCCGAGCTATACCGGCACAGGTTGGTACGCGTACACATACAAGACGCATCTCAATGGCGCCCAAAACTATTTCGAGCGCCTGCGTGCACCGAAGAAGCTAACCTTTGCCGGGCCGGCACACTTAGAGCGGCCGTTTCATTCGCTGCATAGCGAGATCCTGCGCTGGCACGATCATTGGCTCAAGAACATCGATACCGGCATCATGGACGAACTGCCGGTGCGTTACTGGGTCATGGGCGCCAATGAATGGCGGTCCGGAAGCGACTGGCCGTTGCCGGAAACGCAATGGACCAAGTTCTATCTCAACAGCTGGGAACGTCTGCGGACCGCGTCATTCACCCCGTCGAGCGCCGACGATGAATTGCCGGCGGATGCCTTCGTGCAGATGCCACCGACGCAGACGAATGCGGTTCAAAAGCTGCGCTATTTAACCGACCCGTTGCCACAAGATCTTTTGATTGCCGGGCCCGCGGTGCTGAACCTGTTCGCCGAGATTGATCAGGACGACACCAATTGGATCGTCAGCATTAAAGATGTTGGGCCAGACGGTTCAGTGCGGACGGTGCGCGAAGGCGAACGTGAAATACCGCACAATTTGCCCGAGCGCGAGGTGACGCGCGGCTGGTTAAAGGCTTCGCATCGCGCGCTCGATCCCAATCGCTCGAAACCGTGGAGGCCGTGGCATCCCTTGACGCGCAATGCACAGAAGAAGGTCACGCCCGGCGCTATCGAGAACTACGCCATTGAACTCATGGCAACGGCCAACCTGTTCCGGCGCGGCCACCGCATCTGCTTGGAGATCATGAGCGCCGACATGCCAACAGGTGTCGGTGGTGCGACGAATGCTGAATATGTGCCGAACCACATCGGCAGCAGCCGCACCACCCTGCACAAGATCTACCACGATGCGCAACGGCCTTCGCATCTGCTGCTGCCCGTCATCCCGCAATAACACCCGCACTTGGAGCTCCCCATGAGTGAAGTTCGTCAGGTAGCGCCCGGACCCGAGATCAAGCGCTTCCGGCGCATCGTTACGGGCCACGACGCGCAAGGTCGATCGGTGATCCTGTCTGACCAGATGTCGCCGCATGTGATGCCAATCATGGGTCAGCCGAACTTCGCGGTGACAGACTTCTGGAAGACCGCTTCCACGCCGGCCGACAACAGCCCCAAAACCAGTGAGGATTCTTGCAGCCTGCCTATCCAGGTGGCGCCCCCGGCGAATGGTAGTGTTTTCCGGGTCGTACAATTTCCTCCTGACCAAGATTGGGCAGCCAAGGCTGCCGCAATGGGCGGCTCGGTCGCCATCGACGAGACTGCGAAGGCCGCGCACACCGGCGGGCCAGTCCGGCATGCACATATGCACCGCACCCGCTCGATCGACTACGCCGTCGTGCTGTCGGGAGAAATCTGGGCGGTGATGGACGAAGGCGAAACCAAGATGGCTGTGGGCGACGTTCTGATCCAGCGCGGCACAAATCACGCTTGGGCGAACCGATCGAATGCACCTTGTGTGGTCGCTTTCGTGCTGATCGACGCCAAACCGCTGGATTGAGAATTCGCAGTTAGCAGAAAAATTGAACCTCGGAGATGCCAATGAAACCCCACCCCAAGAATATCGGCGATCACCTGTACGTGGCTGTGCTGTTGCCTTTCGATCGACAAATGAAAATTGATGAAACTGCCTATCGCAGTTTTCTTCAGTACTTCTTGAAAAACGAGAAATTCGTGCGCATGGGCGGCGGCCTGTGCATCAACCCGGAAGCCGGTGAGATCTTCTATCTCACGAAGCAAGAGAAACGCCGGGTCCTCGAAATAGCGATGGAAGAGGTGAATGGCAAAGTTCCTGTCCTTGCAGGCACGTGGGCGATGACGACTGACGAAACTGTCGAGACCGCACGAGATTGCAAAGCAATGGGGGTAGACGGGATTTTCGTCACTCCCCCCGGCGGTGCACAGGATGTTACTTCCTGCTGGGATGCCGACAACTATCCGGAGATTTGGCTCGACCAGATCATCGCGCAGGACCGCGCGGTCGACCTGCCTATAGTCACCCATCCGGTCGGCGGCGCCAAGCCGCCGTTTTATCCGGGCCTGCCGCTCGAAGCGACGCTGCGCATCTGCCGCGAGGTGCCGAATGTCGTCGGCTGGAAGATGACGTACATGTATGACGGCTTCCGGCTGATTGCCAACGGCTTGCGCGGCCTTAACCATCATGTTGCTGTAATGGGTGCGCTCGCCTCGCGGTTTCATGAATACAAAGCGACGGGGATGTTCGACGGGACGCTGTCGGGCTTTTGGAATTTCGCGCTTGAGCCGATGCTCGATCACCTGGAGGCCTGGGACGCAAAAGACATCGACAAAGCGCGTCGGATCTGGGACGGCGGACTTGTACAACTGCACGAATACGTCGCCGACATGGGTCGCCTGCACATCCGCTACAAGACAGCGACCTGGCTGCGCGGACTGATTCCGAATCCGTATATGCGCTCGCCGATGCCGAAGCCGAAGCAGCAGGAGGTCGACACACTGTACCAACTCCTGAAGGGCTTGGGGGTGCCGGTGATCGGCAGCAAGGAAATCAAGCTCGCAGCCTGACTGTTCACGAACCGCAACCGCGCGACGGGCCGGCATCGCAGCTAAGGATCGCATGACCGAACATCGGTGTTGTTCGACGAATGGGATGACAAGACGTTCTGTCTTGTCGCTCGGCGTATCAGCAGCCGCAGGTCTACTTGCGTCAGGGCTCGATCGCGGCGCGTCCGCGCACCCTTTAGGCGGCGGAGCGTCGGGTATCATCGACGTGCATCACCACGTCTCGCCGCCCGAGTTTGTTACCGCGCTCGTCAAGCATCAACTGGGCGAACGACCGATGCTCGATTGGACGCCTGCGCGCTCCATCGAAGACATGGATCGGGCAGGTGTAGCGCTGTCGATGACTTCCATAACGACCCCGGGCGTCTGGTTCGGTGATCGCGAGGAAGCCAGGCAGCTCGTGCGGGTGTGCAACGATTATGGCGCGAGACTTAAGGCTGATTTTCCCAGACGGTTCGGCCTTTTCGCCTCGCTGCCGTTGCCCAACGTTGATGATAGTTTGAAGGAAATCGAATACGCCTTCGATCAGCTGAAGGCGGACGGCATTGGGGTTATGACCAGTTTCGGCGATAAGTGGCTCGGAGATCACTCATTGACGCCCGTGATGGAGGAGCTCAACCGACGCAAGGCGGTTTTGTACACCCATCCCACGGTCGCGAACTGCTGCCGCAACGTGTTGGCAGACGTACACTACTCGGTCGTCGAACTTTCGACCGACACGACGCGAGCGATCGCCAACCTGCTATTTACCGGAACGGCTGCGCGCTTTCCCGACATTCGCTACATTTTTTCGCATGCCGGTGGGACGATGCCGTTCATCTACCAGAGGTTCGTTGCCTATCCTCGCTTGGATCAGATCCTGGGCCTGAACAAAGGCGTCCAGGACAAAGTGCCCGGAGGTGTCCTGAAGGCGCTGCAATCGTTCTATTACGACACTGCGCAGTCGGCGCACCCCATGGCCATGAAACCCCTGGCCAATCTGGTGTCGACGAAGAAGATCCTCTTTGGGACCGACTTTCCCTTCAGAACCGCCGTCGACCACGTCAAAGGTCTTGCCGGCTGCGAGTTCAATACAGAAGATCTCGCGCTCATTTATCGCGGCAATGCCTTGCAGCTGATGCCGCAACTCGGCAGGGCCTAAACGTTCGTGTCCGAGAGCGATGTCGCCTATTGGTACTTAGCAGACGTTCCAACGGTGCCCACACACGTCCGCCTCGGGGGGTAAAGCGGATAATGGTGCTGTCCGTGTGTAGAAGTGATCAAGGCAATGCAGTAGGCTTTCTCCTCAAATAATTCATCAGCTAACAATCGCACGAAGTCGCGCTCATCGGAGAAACAGAAATGCATATGTCTTCTGAAAGTCTGATCGTTATATTGTTTGTCGGAGCTGTTGCGGGCTGGCTCGCTGGGCAAATCGTGCAAGGAACGGGTTTTGGCCTGCTGGGCGACATCATCATTGGAATTGTCGGTGCCTTCATCGCCAGTTGGCTATTTCCTCAGCTCGGTATTCATCTCGGTGTCGGCATCGTTGCCGCAATCATCGCTGCCACCATCGGTGCCGTACTGCTGCTCGTCATTGTAAGGTTGATCCGGCGAGGCGGGCGTTGGTAGCCACTTGAAAGCATTAAGCGGCGGATAAAGCCCCCACGCCAGATGTCCGCTTTTGACCCAAAGCGGACATAAGCTACCGGCTCACTTCTTGACTAGCGGGCAGCCGCCTTCGTTTACCGGGCGAAACGCCTTATCAGCTGGTATTGTGCCGATGATCTTGAACACATCCCACTCACCCTTCGATTCCGCTGGCGCCTTGACCTGTAGGAGATAGAGCGGATGAATCTTACGGCCGTCGGCGCGGATCATGCCTTTTCCATAAAGACTATCGTCAGTCGGCATAGCTTCCATCGCAGCGACGACAGCTGTGCCGTCTGTCGGCGAGCCGACTTTCTCAACTGACTTGAGGTAATGCAGCACGGCCGAATAGACCCCGGCCTGCATGTGATTGGGCATCATCTTTTTGGGATGACGCTCCTGATACCGCTTCGACCAAGCGCGGGTCTGATCATTGAGGTCCCAATACCAGGCGTTGATTGCCTGTAGACCTTGCGCTTTCTGCAGGCCAAGAGCGGGCACCGCCTGCAAGTCAAAGATAAGCGCGACGATCTTCTGTTTCTCTCCAAGCTTGAAGTCGGCTGCTTGCTTGATGGTATTCACCGTATCGCCGCCGGCGTTGGCTAGCGCGATCACATCCGCCTTAGAGGCCTGCGCCTGGAGCAGAAAAGAGGAGAAATCATTGGTGCCGATTGGATGACGTACGCTGCCAAGCACCTTGCCACCACTCGCGTTAACTTCATCGGACGCCTGCTTCTCAAGGTCTTGGCCGAAGGCGTAATCGGCAGTTATGAAAAACCAGGTCTTGCCGCCCTGCGCGAGCACCCCGCGCGCGGTACCATGGCCGAATGCCCAGGTGTCGTAGGTCCAGTGCACAAAATTGGGCGAGCACTTGGCGCCGGTGAGTGCTGCCGTACCGGCACCGGAACCGATGGCGACTTTGTTCTTCTCGCGCACAATATCGCTAACCGCGAGCGCGACCGCCGAATTAGGCAGGTCGACAATAACATCGACACCTTCGACATCGAGCCAGCGTCGCGCGATTCCTGCACCGATATCCGGCTTATTCTGGTGATCGCCAGAAATCACCTCGACTTTGCGTTTTGATAGCTTGGCAAAGTCCTCAACCGCCATCTGGGCGGCGAGCACCGAGCCTGGGCCCTGGAAATCGGCGTAAACGCTCGACATGTCGTTGAGCACACCGATGCGCAGCGTGCCGTTCATCTCGGCAAGGGCGGGCATTGCAAAGAGGGTAACCACTACCGCAGCAAGTCGTTTGAATAGCAGCACGGCAAGCCTCCCGTGGAATGTCATTGAGCGTTTGGCGAGAATGTTGTCATTAGCAACAATTGGCGTCAAGCTAGTCTCACCGATGAAAAAAGCTCACAGCTCGGCAGAGGCAAAAGGGCGCAGATCGACGGCGCGGATTGAAAAACTCGCGCTTGGCCAGCTCAACCGCCATCTCGGCTATTTCTTGCGCCGCCTGCAGCTTTGGGTGTTCCAAGACTTCATTCGCACGCTTGCTCCACTTAATGTACGTCCGGCGCAGTATTCGGTCCTGCTTATCGTTGAGGCAAATCCTGGCCGTTCGCAGGCCACCGTTGGGAAGACGCTTGGCATCGAGCGTGCGCGGCTTGCTCGGATGCTGCACGCGCTTGAGCGCCGCAAATGGATCGTGCGCCACGCCAACGGCAGCGATGCGCGCTCGCATTCTCTTTACCTGACCGCGCAGGGCGTGAAGACTTTGGTCAAGATCAGGCGCCTAGCCGAGCAGCATGAAGCAAAGCTGGCCAAGCATGTCGGCCCTAGCCGCCACAAACAGCTGATGGCCTGGCTACGCGAGGACGGGTGAACGCTCTTGGCTCCGACAGATCGAACTCATTTTGTCCGTATCATTCGCGCGGGATATCCGATATTGGCACTTGGTAGCGGACATTCCAGCCGCAGCAGGTGAGGGCCATTAAGGCCCTTTGAGACGCAGAAGTTATTTTCACTAGGCACGCGCGCCATTCGGGATTGTCTGCGACGCCGTGTTGAGCTTTTCAATTGCAAAGCCTGCGGCGGCCTTGTAGCCAGCCATGAACTCGGCGCGCTCCGCAGGCGGGATCACCTGGTCGATATTGTCGAATGTGCCGCCGCAACGTTCATGGACGATAGTGAGCAGCCCGAAGGGCCCGGCCCCGCGATTGCGCAGAATCAGCTGCGAGATAGGGCCGCATAGCTTGGTGTCATAGACGGCGAGCGCTTCCTGCGTAACCCCGTGCTCGGCCATGGCGGCCCCCAGAACGCGGGCATCGACAATCGCTTGGCTCCCGCCATTGGAGCCGGTCGGATACATGGCATGAGCGGCATCGCCTAGTAGAGCCACCGAACCGTCCCGCCAGGTGGTCACGGGATCGCGATCGATCATAGGATTTTCAAAGACGGTGTTCGCCCGCCTAATCAAGTCGGGCACATCGAGCCAGTCCCAAATCCAGTTCTCGAAATGGTGAAGGAAGTCATCGATGCCTACCTGCCGGAACCAGCCGCGCTGCTTCCAACCCTCGGTATTGTCCATCGTCACCGAAGCCAACTCAGGGAGGCTCTCACAAATAATCTTTATCTTGCACAGCCAACATTAGGATATTTGGCAGTGTCCGCTATTGGCACTTAGCAGACATCTCTCGGCCGCCACTCAATGGAACCGTGCCGGAGATTTCCCCGCTCACCAAGACTGATGGCGGCATTTCAAGCCCGAGTGCCTTGCCGGGCGGCGCCATCTGTGCCTTAAAGTACTACATTGGTGGCGGGATCAATGAGATGCATATGATCGAGATTCGCGCGCAACTGCATTGTCTCACCTGAGCCTTTTGCGGCGATGGGCTCGACGCGGGCGCAGACCTCAGTGCCGTCGATCTTAAAAAACACCATCGTCTCCATTCCCATCGGCTCGACCACATCCGACGTAATCGAAAACTCCTGACCGGTGCCGTTCTCCTTGCCACGTGTCTCGGTGATGTGCTCGGGGCGCAAGCCGAATATCAGTTCTTTGCCTACATTCGACTTGTAGCGGGCGGTACGCGCTTCGGGCACCGCGAACGACAGTTTGTCAGACAGGCGCAGGCGTAATCCGGCGCCGTTGCCCTCGAGCCTAGCTGGAATGAAATTCATCGCTGGCGAACCGATGAAGCCAGCAACGAACCGGGTCTTAGGATGGTGGTAGAGGTCATTGGGTGTACCGAGCTGCTCGATCTTCCCGTTGTGCATGACGACGACACGGTCGGCGAGCGTCATCGCTTCGACTTGGTCGTGGGTCACATAGACGGTCGTCGTCTTGACCTTCTGATGCACGCGCTTGATCTCGGTCCGCATCTGCACCCGCAGTTTGGCGTCGAGATTGGACAGCGGCTCGTCGAACAGAAACACCTTCGGATTGCGCACGATGGCGCGGCCCATAGCGACGCGCTGACGCTGGCCGCCGGAGAGCTGCTTGGGACGGCGGGCAAGTAATTCGGTGATATCGAGGATTCGTGCGGCGTCATCGACGCGCTGCTTGATCTCTGCCTTCGGAAATTTCCGCAGTTTGAGGCCAAATGACATGTTCTCGGCAACCGTCATGTGCGGGTAGAGCGCATAATTCTGGAACACCATGGCGATGTCCCGATCTTTTGGCGGCAGGTCATTGACCACCTCGCCGCCGATTGAAATCTCGCCACCGCTGATTTCTTCAAGCCCAGCAATCATGCGCAAGGTTGTGCTCTTGCCACAGCCAGAGGGGCCGACCAGCACGACAAATTCATGATTAGGAATATCGAGGCTGATATTGCTGACCGCCACTACGTCGTCGTAGCTCTTGAAGACATTACGCAACGCAACTTCCGCCATGGCCGCTCTAACCTTTCGTTGCGCCGGCTGTCAGACCGGCGATGTAGTAGTCCATGAGAAACGCGTAGATAACCAAGGGCGGTGCGGCCGCGACCAGCGCGCCTGCCATCAACATTCCCCATTTATAGACGTCGGCCTTAATGAGGCTCGTAACTGTGCCGACGGTCAGTACCTGCTGATCCGCCGAATAAAGGAACGTCATCGGATAGACGAAAGCCGCCCATGACACCGTGAAGGCGAAGATGGTAGCGGCGATGATGCCCGGAAGCGCCACCGGGATGAAAATCTTGAACAGCATCTGCATGTGACCGGCGCCGTCGATCAAGGCGGCCTCGTCGAGTTCCTTCGGAATCGACTGGAAATACCCGATCATAATCCACGTGCAGAACGGCACGGTCAGCGTCGGATACACCAACACCATGCCCCAATAGGAATTGAGCAGGCCGACCCACTTAACTATCTGGAACAGCGGAATGAACAGCAGCGTGTCTGGCACCAGATACGTTAGGAAGATTCCGGTCGCTAGGATGCCCGAGCCCCAAAACTTCATGCGGCCGAGCGAAAAAGCCGCGAGTACGCTCACGACCATGGTGATGACCACCGTACATGCCGTCACGATCACGGTATTCTTGAAGAAGACTAGGAAATCGGTTTCGGTGAACAGAATTCTGAACTGATCGAGCGTGGTTCCGTTGGCGATGATCCACGGATTGGTTGCCATGTGGGCGACCTCGGCGTCGCTCTTGAGCGAAGTCACCACCATGTAATAGGGCGGCAGCAGGAAGAAGATTGCGAAAATAATCAGGAAAAAGTACGAGGTAATCAGGGCCCAACGCCGGTTGCGCTTCAGGCTAGCGCGAAGCCCAACGCGGGTACGGGGTTGCGTTGCGATCGCAGTTGCGCTCATCCTATTTCTCTTCCGCGCTTGCGCACGCCGCGCAGAATGAAGACGGCGGCAATCGCAAGAATCGGGAACATGAAGAGCGAGGTCGCCGAGCCTAGCGGCAGATCGCCGGAGCGGATGCCGAGCAGGAATGAATAAGTCGCAAACACATGCGTCATGTTGCGCGGGCCGCCGGCGGTCATGATCTGCACGATGTCAAAATTGGCGAAGGTTATGATCAGCGAAAACAAAACCGTGATGGCCATGATGTTGCGCATCATCGGCAGCGTGATGTGGACGAATTTCTGCCAGGCGCTGGCACCGTCGATAGAAGCGGCTTCGTAAAGTTGCTCGGGCACCGATTTGAGCGCCGCCAGATACATGATTAGGAAGAACGGCGCGCCGTACCAGACATTAACCAGAATTACCGAAAAACGAGCCCAGTATGGGCTGCTCAGCCAGGGGATTTCCTCGAAACCCATCGCCTGCAAGATAAAGTTGAATGCGGAGTGGGTCGGATCGAACAGCCACCACCAGCCGAGCGACGACAACGCGAGCGGGATCACCCACGGCACCAGCAGCATGCCGCGCCATTTGCGCTGGCCTTTGACCGGAAGGTTGTTGATGAGATGTGCAGTGATCAGTCCGATGAGTGCCTTAAAGAACACCGCCGAGAGCGCGAAGATCGCCGATTGCCAGACCACCATCCAGAAGGCGTCGCGCGACAGCAGATAGGTGAAATTCGACAGGCCGATGAAGCGCGTCTGCGCCTTGTTCAGCATCGACAGATAGATCGAGTAGAACGCTGGATAGATGATTAGACCACCGACAATCAGGATCAGCGGCGCGCACATCGCCAATGCGATAGTCGAACGGCGGCGCATGAAGCGCTGCATGCTGTTCTTCTTGGCCGGCGCCTTTGTAGTAGTCTCGTTCAGCGCCATCCACGGTTGAACTGTATCGGCCATGATCCTGCCCAGCGAGCGACTTCACCTATGAGTCAGGGAGCTTGCATGCCGGCCGCGCCGGCCGGCACGCAAATGTTTTGGGGCGAATTGCACTCAGGCGCGTAGCGTGCCTTCGAGTTCTTTCTCGGCCCACTTGATAGCGTCGTCGATCTTCTCGTTGCCTTGCGTGACCTTGGCCACCATGACCGTATTAATTGCCTGGTTGTACATCTGCGCACCAACCTCCGCGCGCGCAGGAGCGCCGAACATCGAAGTCTGTTCGTCGCCACGCGGCGGATAGCTATAGGACACGCCGACCGGCGGGCCGACTGTCTTCCAGGTGGGCAGGTCGTACATGCTCTTGAAGGACGGCAGGTCATAGCCGAACGAAGCTTCGACGAGGTGCGCCACCTGCTCCTTCTGCGAGATGTGCAGGAGGAGGTCCTTGGCCGCCGACTTATTCGGCGAGAACGACCACACTCCATAAAACTGCGGAAGTTGCCCGACGAAACGGCCCTTTGGGCCCTTCGGCATCGGGTGGTGCCAGATCTTCTCAGCGACGGACGGGTTGTCACGCTTGGCGACCGCCCAGGAGGACGGCGGGTTCATGATGCTCGAGCCTTTACCCGAGATCATCCAGCGGTTGTTGCCGGCATCATCCCACGCATAGACCTCGGGTGGATTCACCGCCATCAGCTTCTTGAGATATTCCAGCCCCTTGCGGGTCTCGTCGGAGTTGATTTTGATATTGTCATTCTCGTCGATGAATACGACTCCCATCGAGTTGAAGAACGCGCCTACCCAATCGACCGCGTCGGACGTTTGGCCCATCGGCAGGCCAACCGGGAAGCCCGCCTTGTGCAGCTTCTGCGCGGCGTCGAGATAGGCGTCCCAGGTCCACTTGTCCGTCTTGGTCTTGTCGTATTTCGACTCATCAGCCGGAAACATATCCATAAGGTCGATGCCGGCATGCTCCTTAAAGAGATCGAAGCGCGACTGACATGGCTTCACCTGGCTGCCGACCGTGGTCGGGATGCCGTACCATTTGCCTTTGTTCTTTGCGAGATATTCGGCAACCGGACTGATAGGACCGTACTTTTTAATCATCTCGCCGACGATGTCGTCGAGCGGCTCGAGCACGCGCTGGTGAATACGGATATTCCAGTCGCGGTGGGACATAATGTCGTGACCGGTACCCGCTTGCGCCTCGGCGGCTGCAGTCAGCTTGTCCTTCTCGCCTTGCGATGTGATGTAGTCGATCTTGACCTCGACTTTGTTCTTCTCGCCCCACTCGTTGCAGATTTTTGAGAGAGCGTTGTTGGCGCCGGGAACCCAGTGGTCCCAGCAACCCATGGTAATCGAGCCGGCGGCATAGGCGCCCCGAACGTAGGGCGCAGTGATCACTGCCGCAGAAGCCAAAGCGGCGGTTTTCAATACGGTTCTCCGAGTAGCGAGTGATCGCATCGAAGCAGTCCTCCCTGACGTTGACGTTTTCCCTAAGTCAGCATTGAGCTCTTCTTATTTTGCGTAAAGGCTATACCCAAATCGAATGGGTGCAAAGCAAGGGCCTTTGTATCGCGGTGCAACAATTTTGGGAGACATTCGACGTTAGTCGATAGTGGCCATTGCCTTGCGGTTGGGTTGTCGACCGTTAGCGTTCCTGATGTTCCCGATTGTGATCGACTGATGAAAGAGGCTGGCCGCTCGCCAAAGCTCGTATCTGAATTTGCTGACCCGATCTGATGTCCGCGTCACGTCGCGATGGCCATCCGTCATGACTGCTTTTGACCCAAAGCGGACATTTGCGCAGTAATTTCCACAGCTTTGGTAGGCGTCAGGCAAGCCTTCTCATGGGCTGCAGGGCAGTGGGTCTCAGATACTTTCGACGATGACGACCTCTAATTCGCTCGCACCGTCCTTCTTGCGGTGCGCGGCGACCTCAAGGTACTCGGCCGATTCGTGGCAGGAGACCGCCTTCTCGAAGCTCGGGAACTCGATAACGACGAAGCGGTGGAATTTCTCCGGGCCTTCAAGGATCTTGAACTTGCCGCCACGCGCGAGGAACGTGCCGCCGAATTTCCCGATGATGGCCGGCGCCAGATCGGCGTACTTCTTGTATTGCTCGGGGTCGTTGACCTTCGAGCGCGCAATCCAATAGGCGACCATCTCATCCTCCATGCCAACCGTGAGCGTCTCTGCTAGGGCTAACGCGCATTCTTGCTGCGAGGTTCGCGATTGTCTCGCGCGAACAGTTCGGTCCATACCGAACTGGTTTCGATTGATATGCTTCCGGTATCAGAGTTAGGGTTAAGGATGGTCGCGGCGGCAAATTTGGTGGAAGTGGCCGCTCTCGTGGGGGACACTGCGCGAGCCACGATGCTTAACGCTCTTATGGGCGGCCAGTCGCTGACGGCCACTGAGCTCGCTTACTGCGCCAATGTTTCTCGCTCGACGGCGAGCGACCACCTGAGCAAGCTGGTTGCCGCACGGCTTTTGACCGTCACGCGCTATGGCCGCTTCAGCTATTATCGGATCGCGTCCCCGCTGGTCGCGACAATGCTGGAGAGCATCAAGGTTGTCGCCGCCATAGAGGTGCCACCCCGCCGTCAGCCGCGGTCACCAAGCGACGATGCACTCCGTTTTGCCCGAAGTTGCTACGATCATCTGGCTGGCCAGCTAGGAGTCGCCGTTACCGATGCACTTGTTGCCATGGGGCACATTGTGCTCACCGATGAAGGCGGTGAGGTCACGGCTTCGGGTGAGCATTTCCTTTCCGCGTTCGGCGTTGATCTGAGGTTGCGGACGCGGCGGATTTTCTGCCAGCCTTGTCTCGACTGGAGCGAACGTCGTTATCACCTCAAGGGACTCGTCGGAGCTCGGATTCTGGATCGTCTATTGGAGCTAGGCTGGCTTAAATGCGTGTCGGGCAGCCGCGCGCTCCAACTAACGTCGTCTGGAAGGCCGGGCCTATCCGAAACCTTCCGGATCGAGATTAACAACGAGGATGTACCAACCGCTCGATTATGCGACCCACGACGACTGACGGCCTAGGCTGAGCGAAGAGTTATTTGCAACGCAAATGCCCCAGGTAATCGTTCCCACCTTTCGACGATTCTGGGTGCGCTGCTGTGTCCGCTTAGCGGACATGCCGTTTTGCACTGCACATGTCTGCTTTTGGGGATAGAGCGGACATCGACCGCAGCTCCCAAGCGCAGAAATTCACATCCGGAGATATCTGAATTCTAGCCAATAAAATTTCCTGTTCTTGTGCCAAGATTCCCTGTTCCGCTAAAATAATTTCCTGTTTTGTTGGGTAGGGAATTTGCGTCAAAAGCCCTGCAGTGTCGCCGTTTTTTGCCGTCGCCGGCGTTCCCAAAGCCGTGATTTTGTAAAATTCCCTGTAAAATTCCCTGTTAGCAGGGAAAACTTGCAGAGCTGGGCACCCTCCGCACTGCTGCCAGTCACCCAGTCCGGTCTCTAGAAGGATCTCCCTACTATTTCGTGAGGAAGCCTCCCGTCCGGGGTCTTGCGTCAGGCGGAGAGTCTCTGTCTCCTTAAATTTATGGACGTGCCGCCGGCGGTAAAGATGCGAGGGGAAGTCTTCGGTTTGCTTTTGAGTGTGGTCCTCTTGGCGGGACCTGCGTCGGCCTACGACCCTTACGATCCAGCAAACTGCAATGGCGGTGTCGAGTGGGACGACAAGCGCGCGCTGGTTGTGTCCAAGGTAACGGCTAAGCCTCGCGTCAATTTCCTCAAGAGTCCGTATGATGACGACTTCAAAGCCGAAAACTGCCCCGCAGCGACCCAGGCTTGTACGAAGAAGTCCTATTTAGTGACCGGCGACCTCGTGCTCACCGGTCGCCCTCGAGGGGAATTCACTTGCGTCTCGTACCATTCGCCGGTGTCGAATAAGCGGATCTGGGCCACAGGCTGGCTGCCCAGCGCGGCGCTGACGCCGGTCGCGCCAATGCAATCACCGAAGTCAACGGATTGGGTCGGCACCTGGCGCCAAGGTCAGCACTATGTGGGCGGCGGCCTTGTCGAGATCAAATTAAACGGCGGGGGGAAGTTGCACGTCGACGCAGGGATACTTGTTCCCACGGCGCGCGATTACAATAATGGCGACTTTCAAGGCGACGCCAGCCCGAAAGGCGACACCCTCTCTTTCGCCGACGAGTACGACGGCGGATGCCGCGTACGGATGCAGCGCATCGGCCCGTGGCTCCTCATCGAGGACAACGGCCTGTGCGGCGGCAGCAGGGTGACGTTCACCGGGCTCTATCGTCGTACGAAATAGTCTGAATCGAGACGCCAGCATCGGGGCAGCCTTATAATCCCTCAGGATTTTGGTGAAAGCCGCTTAACTCTTAGCCACACCGGACATTCCTGATGCCCGCTGTTGGCGCATAGCGGACATTTCGCCTGATCTAATCAATGTCCGCTTGCAGAGGTAATCGATGACGCGAGCTGCAATTCAAGTTCTGTCGGTTTATCGCACAGAGCGCGCATTTCATATTGCGCGACCATCCTGATGATCAAGCTGAAAGCCGATCTGAATCCCAAAAACTTTGCCGTCATTGCTGTTAGCTATTCGCTGAACGACTAAGAACGCCACAACGACTGACGTTACTCCTGCGGCGATAAAAAACGCGGCGCGAGCGCGTCTAACGAATTTCCCGCGCCCGGCAATCGCGCCAACAAGCAATAGAATTCCGACAGGCAAGCAGATGATCGTCGTATAGAAGACGGGGACATAAGAAAATCCATCTTCGTTGGGATTGCTCCAGTTCTCGATGGGTGGGACAAGGCTCCACCCCCAGAGCGCGAACAACACAAAGGCGGTAATGGCGAGCATTGTGCGCAGTTTAGGCGACGCCGTTGTTTCCGCCGTACTGCCCATCTCCCGTCCCCAAAGCGATAGCGTTGTCGACCACGCTATCAGAAGTCGTGTTCGACGTCCTCGATGCAAAGCGGAATTTACATGACTCCTCGCCAAGGATTGGAGCAGCAAGCCATTTCAGATCGGCCTCATAAATTAAAACCTCGGACGAGCGTCCAAGGTTTCGCGAAGCCGGGCCACCGGCATCAAATCGGTACGAAGAACTCATTCTTTTGGCGTGCCGTCCGGAATTCCCGATGGGTCCGTTCGTACCGCTTTGTCTGAGCCTTTCGGTGCTGCCTGCATGCCCGGAGGGCTTTCTCCTTGGGGGCTAGAGGCAGGTGCGCCACCAGTTGTCATTGTGTTGATTGGCCCCGTCTTGCCTTGCGGCTGCCCGACGCTTCCGTTGGGATTGGCGGTCGTTGATGGTTCAAGTGAATTCGTCTGCGAAAGGGCGGCGGTCGAACCCGACAGCGTCGCCGCGACGGCTAATATGAGGATCTTGATGTGCATGGTCGGTACACCTCCAGGGGGCATACTCTAAGCCGCTTTGGATAAATGCGTTCCATGGCTTGGACGACCAAATTTAATAATCAAGGGAAGTACTGGAAAAAAGGAGCGCGATGCTTACATGCCTGAGCATGAAATTACCTAACGCTCCCTGGCTGCAGGCCTTCGCTTTGATATTTGAATCAAACCACGTCATCGCTCTCCGGCTGGCTAAACTCGCCGCCGGTGGTGCACCAGCCCGCGCTGAGGCCAGTATGATGGTTAGCGAAAAAATCAGTGAGGCGTGGGGCACCGGTGTAACGCTGATGAGCGGCGGTTCGAGCACTAAGGTGGTCGCACAATATCGCAAACGCGTCGCCGCCAATTCGAGGCGCCTAAGCCGCGCTAATCGTCGATGATTTGATGAGCTGACGCCATACGCTCCGGTCCGGATGGAACTCAATGCGGCGCTGCGCGTTCTCCCATGAACTTCACTGGGAGAGTTACATGCCAATTATCTTATGGCTGCTTGGCGCACCGATTGGTCTCATAATCGTTTTGTGGCTGTTGCACGTCATCTAATTGATGTCGTGTTCGCGGGGTGTCTTTGGTTACAATACGAATCGACACTGACCGTTGGGCTTATTTCAACCGCGCAGAGGAAAACCGATGGCGAAGATGACGAAGACTGCGGATCGGGCACTGCGCAAACGAACTAACAAAATGCTTGCCAGTGCCACGAAACGCTACAAACGATTTATGCGACAAGCGGCCAAAGCGGCGAATGATCATAGACGCGAAGAATATTTGGCCGCGGCTCTCAGCGCGCTTGTCGTTACGGGCGTCGTTGCCGGAAAGATGATGACAAGTTTACAGAGCAAGAAAGCCGCCGCCTCGGCTCGTGCCACGAAAAAACGTCGGACGTAAGACGTTAAGAATAAACAGAAATGGCAAAATAATAGGCCCGTTCGGAAAGCCTTTCTGCAAGCCCAACCCTCATCAGTGGCCCAAAGCGGGCGCTCACGCATTATTTCAATGGTGAGTGCAAGACCGTCGCCTACAAGTCCCAGCCATCGGCAATTTGCGGGCGTTCTTTGTAAGAACGCCGCTAGGTCAGCGCTTCTGAGTACTTGACCCGCCTTAGTACTTTTCCTCGGTGGAAGGTGTGCGCTACATTGCAGCTCCGCGCTTGGGACTATGCCGTTATTAGTGTCCGATCGGTTTGGAGGAAGTTATGAGAGAGCCAAACTCAGATAAATTGAATGAGCTTGTGGGCAAGCTAATCGGTGACCTCGGTGCCGCGATTGCGGGTGCAAGTATCTTGCTCGGGGATCGAACTCGGTCTTTACAAGGCAATGGTCGACGGCACACCAGTTACGTCGTCAGAGTTGGCCAAGAAGACCGGCCTGCATGAGCGCTACGTGCGTGAATGGCTGTCAGGCCAGGCCGCTTCCGGATACATCGACTTCGACCCAGAGAAAAACGCGTTTTCGCTGTCTCCCGAGCAAGCAATGGCGTTCGCTGAAGAGGGGTCCCCGGCCTTTTTTGCGGGCGCATTCGATGTTGTGCAGGCCACCTATCTCGATGAACCAAAAGTCGCCGAAGCATTTCGAACGGGCAAAGGCGTTGGCTGGCACGAGCATTCAAAATGTCTATTCTCGGGCACGGAGCGCTTCTTTAGACCCGGCTACAACGCCAATCTCGTTGCCAATTGGATTCCTGCGCTTGAGGGCGTCGAAAAGAAGCTCAAAGCTGGGGCCAAGGTTGCAGATGTGGGATGCGGCCATGGCGCGTCTACTATCGTGATGGCTCGGGCTTATCCGAACTCGAAGTTTTTCGGGTTCGACTATCACGTGCCCTCAATCGAGCGTGCCAAGATCGCAGCGGACGAAGCAGGCGTCGGGGACCGCATTACGTTTGCGCAGGCTAATGCCAAAGACTTCCCTGCGAACGGCTACGATCTCGTCTCGTTTTTCGACTGCCTTCACGATATGGGCGACCCTGTTGGTGCGGGCCGGCATGTGAAAGAAACGTTGGCTAAGGACGGGACATGGATGATTGTCGAGCCGTTTGCTCACGACAATCTGAAGGATAACCTAAATCCAGTGGGACGCGTTTTTTATGGTGCATCCACGTTTATCTGTACGCCTGCGTCGCTCTCTCAGGAAGTCGCACTAGGTCTGGGCGCTCAAGCAGGCGAGCGTAGATTGCGTCAAGTCGCAACCGAAGCCGGCTTTACACGGTTTCGACGTGCGACCGAGACACCATTCAACATGATTTTCGATGTACGCTGTTAGGCGCGCTTCGACGTTTAGGGCGCCGGTCGTTTTCGCTCGACAAGAGTCCAGCCGCTAAATGAGATGAATTTGAACTTCTTGTTTAGATAGCCCTCAACTGCGACTACGGCCGACATCACCCAAGGAAAGGGTGACGGACGAAGAATATCCACGAACATGCAATAGCGCAGCCGGTCGGTCTCGTTAGCCGACACATGCAGCAGCGTATCGTCGAAGATAAATAGTTTGTCGTCGCACCAATAGTGAGTCTTATCACCGACCACGATGTAGGCGGACTTATCCTTAATGTCGTTGATGTTATACAAAAGCCGCAAGGTGGGACGGAGCCAACCAAAATGAGGAGAAGTAGTGATCTTTTTGTTGAAGACTGAGAGCCCGATTGTCTCGATGTATTTCCAGGGCTTATCGAAAGCCGGTACATTCACGATTGCGTCGACTTTAACGCCGTAACTGCGCCAAAAAAACATCGCGCGTTTGTGCTGCTTTGCCTGCTCCTCGACCTGGTGGACTAGGTCAGCCTCGTTCGTCACCTGGATCAGGCGCCTCACTTCATTCTGATGATCTGGCGGCAAATCCTCTAAGCGATAGACGCCTTTGTTGATATACGGCAGCGAGAACAGATCGAGCAGGACATTGATCGGAGAAAGAATCCAGAGGAGGAAGCCGTTACCAATAAAATAGCGTCGCAACGTCGACAGTTTTAGTGCGGAATTGCGGCTGACGTCATACACGCCGCAGGCCAGGTAGAACATGGCTATCTTAGGGAAGAAATATGCGAACGGTGCGAGCACAACGAGCGGGAACAACACCCGTCTGAGTGCAAACTTCCAAATTCTGTCAAAGAGCGCCCGGCCCCTCAAAGGTTCGCTGAGTGTAATACCCACATGCTACTCCATATTTGCGCCGGTGCTCACCACGAAAACGATTTCACCTCGAAAACGCTTGTAAGTCTAGCTGCGCAGCGGACAACGTAAATTGGGCATAAAAAGTGACATCCGGGCGTCTACGCCAGAACGGGCCGGAGCTTATGCGGTATTAAATTGTGCTTACCAACATGTTTCAGATTCCGAACCCTGGCTTATGCCACGGCAAAGGGTTTTCGCGCTAGGTGGCGGCGGCTCGATCACATTGTCGTGGGAATAAATCATATGACACTTGCAGAGCACTACAACGAACTGGCTGTGCGCCTTCGTGCTAAGGCCAACAATGAAGAAAGTTCCATGCTCAAAGCCGAATGGGAGCACTTGGCCGATTGCTATGCCCGGTTAGCGCAGCAGTCACTATCCTTCGATGGCACTGAAGACTTAGCATTGGAGTCGCTTCTGTGAGTGAACGACGCGCAGTGTCCCGACGCCGAGCACTAAAGGGAGGACTCATCGTCATCGGCGCGAAAGCGCCGAAGGTCGAATGCGCGGTAAGGAATGTCTCTAAATCTGGCGCCAGTCTGCAAGTGTCGACGACCATTGGAATTCCGAAGTACTTTGATCTTCTGAGCGATGGCGCGCGTCGGCGTTGCCGCTCTGCGTGGAGGACCGATACCAGAATTGGAGTTACATTTGAGTAGATTATTTCGAATGAGAGGCAGACCTGAATTCGCGCGTCGTCTGATTACGCAAATGACCATTTTTCGAGGACGCAAATAAAATGAAAATTGAGACGTTCACCTGTTCGCAACTCGGAGTTCTTCCGAAGTCTCGACTAGCCGCTCCGTAAGTTGCCGCGCGATACCCATAAGCAGACATAGTCCGAGTTTAGAATTGTCCCGCTGAATGGCCGCGAAGTTTTCTGCGGTGAGCAAAAACTTGCCTGTATAACTGCTATGGGGGTGGTCGGAATGGTCGTCACGAACGAAGACCGGCGAACGCAAGCTGCTGCCAGCCCGCCAATTGCCGCACAATACACGCCGGCAAATGCTCCGCTCGCGGCGAATTCGCGGCCAAGCGGTGCAAATGCCAAAATCCCGGCTGCAACGCACAAGGGGAGAGTTAGGGCCGCAACGACGATACCGGCGGCGAACTCACGTAGCGTTGATGGACTATCATTGAGGATGCCCCGCACCGGGCCAAATAACCCTGCGATGCCCATAGACGAGGCGCGCGGTTCAACGTTTGTGGTCATAGCAACCGCATTCCGTCGAGCAATATCCGGCTGATGGATTGGTAGGATGCATTACCTTGAGGATACTTGGAAGGACTTTAGGCTTCCTCGTGGACGTGATTTTCTTCACACTTGGCCGCGTCGCAGCAATGTCGGCTATTGCCACTTAGCGTGGGCCGCCACCAATTTTGCATTGGATTATTGTTCGGCGAGGTGGTGTTCTATCGCTGTCGGACTATCGACATAAAAGGGGGAAACGATGAAAACTCGATACACAGTTGCGCTGTCGATGCTTGCGGGAGTGGCGATCGGCGCTGTGGCCATCCAAAGCCTACATGCCCAAGCTAAGCCACCAATTTATTATATCGCAATGAATGACGTCTCCGACAATGACGCTTACGTAAAGGAATTTGCCTCAAAGGTGCCGGCAACGGTCAAGGCTGCTGGCGGACGCTTTCTTGTTCGCGGCGGAAAGGTGACTGCTTTGGACGGGGACGCGCCCAAAGGGCGCATCGTCGTACAAGTTTATGACAGCATGGAAAAACTTCAGGCTTGGTTCAATTCGCCGGAATACCGTGCACTTCGAACGATCGGCACAAAGTATGCGACTTTCCACACATTCGCTGTCGAGGGCTCCCCGGAATAGTCTGAAGACTTTCTTGTGCTTTGAAGCCATCTCAATTGGCACATCGCTTATCTTGGGGAGACCGCTACGAGGGCGGTCTTTTCTTTTCCGCAAAAGTCGCACATGTCCGCGATTGCGGACATTGATGTCCGTCATCCCCTGGCCGTCATTCCGTCATGCTCGGACGATTTTACGGGGCTGATCGGAGCGCGACACTTAGGGCGCCCGAGAGTTACTTATTTCTCGGCGGAATCCGACCGCCAACTCGCGCGTCCCTTGCGACCGGCTGGCTTGGAGGAGAAGGCCCTCATCACGTTTCGCTGCTCGGCCACCAGCTCGCCAAGCAGGACGAAGAGTGCAAACAAGAACAGCAACGGAATGCCGCCACCGACAATTCCGACTGCAATCTTGATCGACAGCGGATCCGTAATGCGAATTGCGTGGCAAAAGATGTCGACTAGTTTTTCCATGTTGTCCCCAAAGTGGTGAGCATAAAGTCGAAGCTCAGTTTAACTCATTTGAGTGACGGAGAAGCCCCGAGACCTGGCCGGGGCGGCAATGTCGATGGCGTCCGGAAAACCATGCGCGATCGGCGGGGGCATCCTACGTGTGCTTATGGGTGGTACCCAGATCCATAGTTAGCCCCTTTTTGGCCCTTTCAGGCCTGAATTCACCGTTCGCTCTGTGACGCGGCTCACTCACCTTTGGCTCGATCGAAGCGTACATCCGCTTTGGATGAAGAGAGCATCCGTGCAGGAGGCTCACATGAAAAGAGTACTCAACATCATTTTCGTCGTGGGCGGAATCTTCGCCAGCGTGATCGTCTCACCGCCCAAAACGGTTGCCGTGGCTGTAGCGACCAGAGAATTTCATAATGTCGCGCTGATCTATGGCCTTCACGTCGCACTGCCCGACGACATGAAGAATTTTTCGGCCGCGCTAGTTCCGCTGCCTTAATGGCGCGGGTATTTGTACGGTGTTGGTCGGTACCAAAGCACAGGCCCCGGCGATCGCAAGAAAAACGCGATCCGCACAATCCAGCTGCTGGGGCCAATAGGTTTATTTGGCGACGACCTGGCTTGGCGCCACGATCGCTGCAGCAATCGCATGTCTCACCCGATCAACATTTTCGTCATCCAAGTACGAAAATGTGATCATCGCAATAATTGCAAAATACAGGAGCGCCAGCTTGCCATCCATTATCGCCCACCTCATTAGCCGCCGACCGTTACGACTGCAGCTGCAAGATGTGGGCCACAACCGGGATTCGCTGATTTTGCTTGCCCGCACGGAACGCTGAGTTGAACTGACGCTTTCCAAAAATTCTTGCGGCAAGTCCATAAATCGAAGGGAATGGCTATGAAATAGGCTATCGCGTTATTGCTACGCTTGTTTTGTGGGCGCTACCGGCGATGAGAGATGCTCTTTCCCAGCCACGCGCTTTGTAACTAACATGAAGCTCACGCGCCGGGAAAGCCGCTTTAGTGTGCTTTGCATCGAAAACCAAAATCCTGAATGACCCAAGAAATGCAGTCTCTGGCACCGGCGTGTCGTGCGACTACAAAGTTAAATTAGACTAGCCTTGGGCTGTTGGGTGAACCTCTTCGAGAAGAAAATATGCCGGCCAATACGATCAACGTCATAGTCTTCCCGGGCGGCTTCAATTTGCCCCTGTGGGTCGGAATTGAGCGCGACATTTTCAAATCGCGTAGTCTCGACGTAATACCCCATTTTACAGTCAATTCCGTAGAGCAGCTCTCGGGCATGATCACGGGGCGGTGGGAGATTGCTCTCACCGGCTTTGACAACGTCGTGGCCTATCAAGAGGGGCAGGGCGAAGCAAAAATCGATGTCGCACCGGAGCTTTTCGCCTTTATGGGCGGCGATTCCGCGTTTTTGCGGCTGGTGGTTCAGCCAAATATTACGTCGTACGCCGATCTCAAGGGCAAGACGCTCTCAGTTGATGCACTCACGACCGGCTTTGCTTTCGTGCTCAGAAAGATGCTGGCCCGTAACGGGTTAAGTGACGACGAGGTTTTGTTCGAGCGGGCCGGGGGAGCATTGCAGCGGTTCGAGGCATTAAAGGCGGGGAAACATGCAGGAACACTTTTGGTCACCCCCTTCGAACTGATCGGAAAGGAAGCTGGTCTCCACGTTTTGCAGAATGCATCTGAAGTCCTGCCGCACTATCAGGGAATATCGGGGGCCGCGCGGCGAAGCTGGGCAAAAGATAATCCAAATACGCTGGCCGCGTTTATCCGTGCCTATCTTGATGCGCTCGATTGGCTATATGCGAAAGACAATAAACAAGCGGCGTGTGAACTCCTTGCAGTCAAGGTACCGGGAATGTCCCCGCGTTTAGCTTCGTCGACTTACGATATTCTGCTGGATCGACGTGCCGGGTTCGATCCCAAGGCAGCTTTGGATATCAAAGGAATTGAAGCCGTATTGAAATTGCGCAGCGAGTACGGTCGGCCGGCGAAAAATCTGACCGATCCGCGCAAATACGACGACTTAAGTTACTACCAAACAGCACTGGCCGGCGCTGCAAATCGGTAAGCAACGAACCTTTTTGTCTGGCGGTGTGTCACCGGCTCCATCGGCGGAGATGGAGCCGGAAACTCTTTTTTATTTTCTGGCCGCTTCGAACGGATAAATTAGGTTCCCGGTCTTGTACTCAGGAGGCCAAACGACAACCCAATTCTTAAGATCGGTCACCTGACCGAGGTCATTGCCGGCGATGTTTTGCCATTGCGTGACAATCATGCGCGGCTTCGCCCATTCTCCGTCCTTGCCGAATTTGATCTGGCCAGCCACCGTGTCGAACGTGTGCGTCCGCATGTAATCGGCAATCTTGTCGTGATCGAAGACTTTTGGTCCCTTCGACGGCAGAGGCCAATACTTGACCCGCTGCGTAGCCATAGGGAGCAAAATTGTACCCGAATGGGTCTACGCCTTGCCCCTTTGCCCGCTCCCGGTATTTGTCCAATAGTTCCCGCACGCCAGTGAAGTTAAATGTCGGAATCGGTACAAATACCTCGGCATTGTTCAGATAGCCGTTCATGAGCGGACCCATCTGAATCTTTAGTGGTGTCGCGAGAAGTCCAATCATCGTTCCGCCCATCAATTTTGGCGTCAAACCGGCTTCGCTCGCAGCGCGCACGAAACCAACAGTGTCAGGTGGATATGCGCCCACGAATACGATGTCAGGATTTGTTGCCTTAATGGCGCGCACGACCGGGGTCAGATCGGTGCTCGCCGGCGGATATCGCGTATCGTAAACGATAGTAAAACCAGCCGCCTTGGCGTTATCGCGTGCACCGTCTGTTGCATTCTTTCCAAATTCCGCATCGGCGCCGACGATAGCAACGGTCTTCGGTTTTGGGTTTTGTGCGGCCGCGAGTTCAAAGAATCCACGCGAGAACTCCCGCTTCGGATCGGGACCCAGCGGTATCATGGAAAAGTAGTTTTTATAGTGGGCTTCGCCATTAGCAGCGGTACCGAGAATGCCGATCGTCGTGAGGTTGCGCGGCGCGAGAAGGGGGAGGGCTGCGCTGATCTGATTGGTGCCATAAGGCCCGAGCAGCAGATTGACCTTATCGACGTCGAGCAACTTCGTGTAAATATTGTTCTCGTTTGAGGGGTTAGTCTGGTCATCGTAATAGACCAGCTCCACCGGCCTGCCGAGCAATCCGCCTTTTGCGTTCACATCATCCCGCCAGATTTCAAGCGCGATTAGTAACTGTTTGCCATTCGGCGCATTTGCGCCGGTCAGCCCCATGCTGAAGCCAACCTTGACCGGGTCGGCCGCCTCGGCTTCGTGCACGAACAGCTGCGATGTCGAAACTAAAAAAATCCAAGCAAAGGTCCAGATTGCAACACGCAAATGATAGATGGCGTGCATGATTTTGCCTCCCAGTTTTTGCCCCAGTCTTTTTTGGCACGTGCTAAAGGGCGGCAAGCACGTGCTCCCTTGAAGCTAATATCTATCCGGTGCGCAGCGCGCCGCTAAGAAATAGCTTTCGCTGCAGCCTTGACGGTACGTGCAATTTCCTCTGGCGAAGTAGAGTCGAACGACGACGTCAGCAGCGCCAGTTGGTGCTTGCCGGTCAGCATATCCAGGAAAAGCTCGGCGAGCATTGTGGGATCACCGGCACCGAGCCGTCCTGTTTTTTGCTGGCGTTCAATCCAACCCGCGACCAGTCCGTAAGCTGATACTGGGCCAATCTGATAAAAGCGCGTGGCCACCGACGGAAAGCCGCGGCCCATCGACACCATCAATCTATGTAATTCAAGGATACGACGATGCAGGATCATGCCGAGAAAATTCTTGCCGATTGCCGTCAATTGCTTTTCGAGATTGGCATTTTGGTCGACGCCTCGCGAACAAATCGCGGTGGACGCTGGCGCAGTATTCGGAAATGACAATTTCGAATAGCCCAGCTTTTCCGCCGAAGCGCTCATAGAGCGTGCGCTTCGAGCCGCCAATTCGCTCGACGATGTCGTCAATGCTGACCTGCTCGTAACCGTGTTCAAGAAACAACGGTGCAACAAGTGCCACGATCTCGCGCCGGCGTTCCTCGGTCAGTCGACCGCCGCGGCGAGGCCGCGATCTCTTTGCGACGTTCCGTACGGCGCGCGGCTGAACGCTTTTGATTCCGTTTAAGAAGTGTTTCCGACATTCCAAAGTCCGCTTGGCGAAGTGAGAGCAAGGCGACTCGACGCATATGGTGCGTGGACCGTCAATCGCCCACGCGTCGGTCGATCTTGCTCTTGTTTTCGACGATGTATACGGTAACGTACAGTACACTAAACGTCACGCTCAAAAAAAGATGGTGTTGGAGGAAAAGTTGCAATCGTCAGCCATCGCTGGCGCGCTCGGCTTGTCACTCCGGCGCCTTCTTCACCTCAGCAACGATCAAAGGTCCGCTCGCGTCGGGCGCGGGAAAGTCATGTCACGGCTGAAGATAACGAGGCTCCGATCGCTTTATTAAGGTCGCCTAAAACGACTTGCCACAGCGCGAGAGGACTAGATGGAAACGATCGGGTTTATAGGTGTCGGCAAAATTGGCCTCCCGATCTGCCGTCACCTGATCAAGGCTGGGCACCGTGTTCTCGGTTACCGACGCAGTTCGCTCGCGGAATTTGAAAACGCGGGAGGAATTCCGACGAAATCGCCGGCCGAGGCAACGGCTAACGCCGACCTCGTTTTCACCTGTTTGCCCTCAGATGAAGCCCTTGAGGAGGTCGTGAATGGCCCCCACGGGATCGCGAAGGTGGCAAAGCCGGGCCAGATTGTCGTCGAGTTCGGTTCGCATGCGGTGCCATTGAAAAAAAGGTACATCGCTCCGTTAGCGGAAAAGGGCGCGATTTTCATCGATGGCGAAGTCGGCGGAACGCCGGGGATGGTGGAGGCTCGTAAGGGCGTAATTTATCTCAGCGGCGATGAACAAGCGTGCGAGCGGCTGGTGCCGATAGTGAAGACGTTCGCCGAGATATCGATTTTTCTCGGCCCCTTCGGATCCGCGACCACCGTAAAGGTGATCAACAACATTATGGTCGGCCTGCACATCGCAGGCACCGCGCAGGCAATGGCAATCGGTCTTCGCGCCGGCGTGGATGTTGACCTCATGATCAAGGCGATCGCGAACGGCAGCGGCGGCTCGACGCAGTTCGGAATTCGCGCCCCTTGGATGGCGCAGCGTAAGTTCATGCCACAGCAAGGCTCAGCTGTAGGTCTGGCCCACTATCTCGAGCGCGGAAAGGAATTGGCCACGCAGGTCGGCGTTGACGCGCCATTGGTCGATTGCCTACTGGATATTTATCATCGTGCGCTGCCGCAAATCGGCGAGCGAGACGTCGCGTCGATCATCGAAATTTTCGAACCGGGATGCCGGTAACCCAAACTCTAAGGCGAGGTAATTCAATGATTGGTGTGCGAAAAATTGCTCATGCGAGCTATGAACTTCCCGATCTCGATCGGCAAGTCGACTACTACACGAACATCCTCGGCCTCACGCTCTCTGCCAAGGAAAAGGATGCCGCTTATCTTTCAAGTACGATTGACCATCACTCGGTCGTCTTGAAGAAGGGCCCTCAAGCTAAGTGTACGCGAATTGGGTTTCAGATTGGTCCGGATGACGATCTGGACGCGTTTGAAAAGCAAACCGCAGCGATGAACGTAAAGACTTCTCGGAAAAAGGATTCCGAGCCAACCATCGCCGACATGGTGTGCTTTGATGATCCGAAGGGCACAACAATGGAGGTATTCAAGCGGCCCGATTTTTCACACGAGAAATTTCAGGCCAAAGGCGTTGTCCCGTACAAATTGGGCCACGTTGCATTCCATTGCGAGAACGTCACAGCTCGTGACCAAGTTCTATTGCGATGTGCTTGGGTTTCGCGTCTCCGACTGGATGGGTGATTTTTTCTCGTTTTTGCGCTGCGGTGTTGATCACCATACGATCAACTTGATCGGCACCGGCTCGAACCGTCATTTCCATACGGCTTTCGAGTTGCGCGACTGGGCGCATCTGCAGACGGCTTGCGATTATCTAAGCCTCAATGGGTACAAGATGCTCTGGGGCCCGGGCCGTCACGGGATTGGTCACAATCTGTTTGCCTATCATCAGAGCCCGGCCGGTCTTATTACCGAGTTGTTTGCCGAGCTGGACCAGATGAAAGATGAAGCACTCGGTTATTTCGAGCCCCGGCCGTGGCACCGCGATAATCCGCAGCGGCCGAAAGTATGGCCAAAGGACCCGTCGGCGGCGAACCTATGGGGTCCGATGCCACCGGAAGAAATGATGAAGTTATAAGTGTCCACTGGTTGCACGGGGTAGGAGCTCGGGGATGGCGGTTGACGCAATTCAAGCCGCGCAGACGAAGTGGTCCGTGAGGCCGGGCGTTGACGAGTTGATGGACCGCGCCAGTGCAATTGGTGCACTGGCGCGCAAGCACGCTCTCGAGACCGAACAGAACCGTCAGGTATCAGCCGCCCTAGTTGCCGAAATGCGAGAGGCGGAATTATTCCGCGTCATGCAGCCCGCCCGCTTCGGCGGTTTTGAGTACGGCTATGACGTATTCGTCGATCTGGTGGCCGCTGTTGCGAGCGGTGACGGTTCGACCGGATGGGTCTATAGCCTTGGCGCCGTGCACCCCTGGCTGATTGCCTGTTACTCTGAAAAGGCCCAGCAGGAAGTCTGGAGCCAAGATCGCGACGCGATTGCCGCTGTGTCGTACGCCCCGACGGGAAAGGCGGTGCAGGATAAAGACGGTTATCGGTTGAGCGGCCGTTTTAGTTTCGCTAGCGGCTGTGACAACGCGAATTGGGGAATTCTTGGGGGGATGCTGCCTTTCAAAGATGGGCCCAAGCCGGGTTTTTTCCTTATTCCGCGGTCACAGTTCACTATTCACGATGACTGGTTCACGATGGGTCTGGCCGGCACGGGCAGCAAGACCATTGTTGTCGATAATCAGTTCGTTCCCGCGTATCGTACTGTTGCTTTCAACGAGATGTTGACCGGGAACGGACCAGGCACTCAAACCAATACCAATCCGCTTTATCGCCAACCAATGTTGGCCGTCGTACCGCACTGCCTTGTTGCGCCGGCATTGGGCATGGCCCGCGGCGCGCTCGAAGCATTCAAGGAGCAGGTGGCGAGCCGTACAACACGTGGTGCCGTGGCCGGCGGAAACAATAAGATGAGCGAGTTCGCGACTATCCAGATGCGCGTCGCCGAGGCGACGGCCTCAATTGATGCGGCGCAGCTGATGATCCATCGCGATATCCGCGATACGCTTTCGACCGTCACCACCGGCAGACCAGCAGATGTTACGTTGCGGATGCGCAATCGCCTTACTCATTCGTTCGCCACCAAACTTCTAGTCCAGGCAGTCGACGCCGTTTTTCTCGCTGCGGGAGGCTCCGCGCTCGGCCTCGAACATCCGGTGCAGCGCTTTTGGCGCGACATTCATGCCGTCAGTTCTCATATCAGCCTGAATTGGGATTCCGTCTCGGCCATGTATGGGCAGCATGTGTTCGGGCTTGAACCGAGGGGACAATATTGACGCTCGCGGGCCATTGCTTAGCGCGGAACTAGAGAAAAAGACTGGTTATGCCGACTCCAAGCATCAGCACGAGGGCGAGCCGCCGCACCCCAGCGTCGCTCAACCGAGCGAAGAGTTTACTCCCGAGCCCGATTGCCAATAAAAAGGGGATCGTGAGCGCCATCGCTGAAACCGCAAGGCGCGTCGTTATGGCGCCGGCAGCGGCAAGCATGATGAGTCCGATCACGGAAATCGCCGTGACGAACACCGTGAGATTAGCACGGGTGACCGCGGCGGAATCAGGTCCCGAAAGCAGATAGAGAATAACGGGTGGGGCACCAACACTTGTTGCGCCCAACAATGCGCCGACAAGGCTCCCGAGGGCGAGCGACGTCGTAATGCGAGGCGATCCGGTATAGCGAAGTCCGAATAACAACATCGAACTGAATACAATGACCACGGCTGCAATCAATTTCCGGGCGAGAGCCGGATCGACAGTCAGCAAAAAATACCCGCCAATCGGCACCGTTACGAATGCTGGAAGGATCAGATACACCAATGTGCGCCAGGTCGCTTTTGGGATAGCGTCCGGGAACATCACAAGCGCAGCTGCGGTTTCCAATAGCAGGGCAATAACAACGGCTGGCACCGGGCCAAAAAGTATAGATAGAACCGGCGTCATTAGCATCGCACCTCCAAATCCGGTGGTGCCGCGCACAAGTCCTGCCACGATGACAATGCCAATCGCCGCAAAGTCGCTGATATCCATTGTGTGGCGCTTTGAATCGCTATGTCGTCAGGATGCCGCCGTCGACCGGAATGACGGCGCCGGTGATAAAACTTGCGCGATCGGACGCGAGAAATGCCGCAAGATCAGCGATATCGGACAAGCTTGCGAGACGCCCGATGGGAATCCGCGCAAGGATTTTGCGTCGTGCGTCCTCCGTTAGCGCGGCATGCGTCATCGCGGTGTCGGCAATTGCGGGCGCGATCGCGTTGACCGTTATGCCGTTTGAACCAAGTTCCCGTGCAAGACCCATCGTCAATGCGACAACGCCGGCTTTGGTCGTGCCGTAGAGTGTATTTCCGACGGAACCTCCACCACGCATTGCGGATACCGAAGCAATATTGAGGATCCGTCCATATTGCTTTTTTTTCATGAAAGGAATTGCGGCTTTAGCGCAGTAGAGCACGCCGGAGAGATTGATCTCGCTGACTCGTTGCCACTCTGTGATAGGCAAATCATCAACAAAACCGGTCGAGAGCACGCCGGCTGCGTTCACTAAAATGTCCAGCCGGTTGTAGTTGGCAATAATTTGCTCAAAAGCCCGAGACTACACCGGCAGCGTCACCAACGTCTACCGCGACGGATTGGCTTTGTGGCCCAAAAGACGCGGCTGTTTTACCGGCGGCGTTTCCATCCCGATCCACAATACAAATGGTGCAGCCCTCAGCCGCAAGCGCGCGACCGATAGCTTCGCCGATACCGGCGGCACCGCCGGTTATAACCGCGACGCGATCTTTCAAATTGAGATCCATGACGATCGCGCCGCGGTCGGTGTTCGGCTATTTGCTATCGACGGCCATGTCTCGCTTATGCGCCTCGGTCATTGCAAAAACCGACAGTGCACTGACCACTGCCACTGCCAAGACATACAGGCAGATCAGCCATGGCTTGTTGCCGCCAGCAGGTAACAGCGCGGTGGCGATGATCGGCGTTAGCCCACTCGCGTAGATACCGGAGAACTGATAGACGAATGATATTCCGGTGTAGCGAACGCGCGTATCAAAGAGCTCCGAAAACAGCGCGGCTTGCGGGCCGTACACCGCCGGATAGACGAACGCGAACGGGACTGCAATTGCGATCCAGATCAGCAGCGGCTCTTTGGTTTGCATCAGCCAGAACGACGGAAACGAAAGGATGCCGATCAGCAAACCAGCGACCGCAAACATTCGACGCCGGCCGATCTTGTCTGACAGATTTCCATAAATCGGCAGCATGACAATCATGATTGCGGAAGAAATCATGACGCCGGCGAGGGCGGTCTGCCGTGGCAACCCCAGCGTGCCTGCAAGATATCCGACGATAAACACGCCAAAGATGTTGAAGGTTACGCCTTCGATGTAACGTGCGCCGAGCCCCAGCAAAGTATTCTTGCCATGGGTTTGCCAGAGCTCAAAGAATGGCACGTGGACAACTTTTTTAGACGCCTGGATGCGCGTGAATGCCGGCGTTTCCATAATCTTCAGTCGGATATAGAGGCCGACCGCGACCAGAATCGCGCTGACGAGGAACGCGATCCGCCAGCCCCACGCGAAGAAGTCCGCTTCCGGAAGATAGGATAGCAAGTAGACCATACCCGAGCTGAGCAGCAGGCCGGCCGGGACGCCGATCTGCGGCCAGCTTCCGTAAAACCCGCGCCTTCCGGTTGGCGAATGTTCGACCGCCATCAATACGGCGCCGCCCCATTCGCCGCCGATTCCAATGCCTTGGAAAATGCGAAGGAAAAGCAACATGATGGGGGCCCAAATGCCGACAGATGCGTAAGTCGGCAGCAACCCGATTAAGAACGTAGCGATGCCCATGATGAGGATGGTGAGCACGAGCACCGTCTTGCGGCCGATGCGGTCGCCATAGTGACCAAAAATGATTCCACCGATTGGCCGCGATATAAACCCGACAAAGAACGTCGTGTACGCCAGCAACGTGCCGACCAATGGATCGAAGTTCGGAAAAAATAGTTTGTTGAGCACGAGTGGGGTAACCACCCCGAACAAAAAGAAGTCATACCATTCGATTGTCGTGCCGATGGCGCTTGCAAATGCGATCGTGCCGATCGACGTACCGAAGCCCCCGGATTTCGTTTTTGCCTGCATAGGTTCCCCCCTTGGTTCTGCCGTTTAGGTTCTATCGTGTTGGTAGTTGTAGAATCTGCCTTGCTTCTTCAGCGCTTGCCGCATGTCGCCCATATTTCGAGCATATTGCAGCCACGCGCGAAACCAGTTCCCCGTTACTGCGGGCGAGTCGGTCTTTGTCGAACTTGATATTATCCTCCAATCCGGTCCGTACGTGACCGCCGAGTTCGAGGCACCAATGATTGACTTCCAATTGGTGACGTCCAATTCCCGCGGCTGACCATGTCGCATCTGGCATCAGATCTCTGAGCTCTGAAATCAGAAATTCCAGTAGCTTCCGTCGAGCCGGCAGCGCATTCGGAATGCCCATCACGAATTGAACCTGGCACGGCCGTTTGAGCAACCCACGGTCGGCAAGGTTCTTGGCATTGTAGAGCATCGCAACATCGAAAACCTCGATCTCGGGCTTGATGTCATTCTCAAGCATTGAGCGGGAAAGATCTTCGACGAGCTGTGGTGGATTTTCGTAGATTTGCGCGGGGAAATTGACCGAACCGGTGGCTAGCGAGGCCATATCTGGCTTGAGATAAAGCATACGACCCCGTTCATTTTGGCTTCGGCCGCGGCCGCCCGTCGAGAATTGCACAATCATCTTTGGGCAATTTTTGATAATTCCTTCCTGGATGCGCGCAAAAAGCTCCGGATCTGAACTCGGGCTTTCATCAGGGTTGCGCACATGGATATGCGCGACCGAGGCCCCGGCTTCGAACGCTTCATGGGTGGATTCGATTTGTTCGCTCGGCGTCACCGGGACAGCCGGTGTGTCGGCCTTGCGCGGTATGGCTCCGGTTATGGCGACAGTGATGATGGCAGGGGTAGTCATGCGAGTTACCTGGTCTGGGCAAAGTGGATCGATCGGATGTCGCGCCGTTGTGTGATTTCCCTCAGCAAAGTCATGAGCGGCGTAGACGCAAGAGGATAGCCGGTCGCGATGGGTCCGGCCGTCTTCAGTGCGCCATATTCGCGGTTGGAATAAAAAGCCGCCAGCAAAAGATCGTCATCCGACGCAAACGGGCCGCGCTCGCGTCGAATTTTCGGAATCCCGGGGTCTAAGAGGTCGCCAGGCCGTGCTGTCGTTGCCTCGGCGCCGTTGGTGATTCGGTCGTAGAGATTGGGATCGATCGGCCCGGCAATTTCGCCGTAATAGCCAAGCACGTATTTTTTCACCTCGTCCGGGACAGTGGCATATCGCTCTTTGCCCATGACGTTGAGTACCGCTTGCGTTATGACGAATTGCGCGAACGGACTAACAATGATCGGGTAACCCAACTCGCAGCGAACCCTCGCGGCTTCCTCAAGAACGTCCGGAAGGCGATCGGCGATGCCAAGGGGCGCAAGTTGTGACTTCAGATTGGAAACCATTCCACCTGGCATTTGATGCTCGTAGTGAAACGCGTCGTATTCGGCGATGGCGCCGAGTGGTTTGTCTTCACGCTTCGCGATGTAGCGCAGTCGCTCCGCGACTTCTTGAACAGGCGTAAGGTCGATGGGAACGTCGAAACCCGCACGCCGTATATTTTCAACGAACGATTCAGTCGCAGGGTGCGAGGCGCCATTGGCCAATGCCGAGGTCGCTGTGTGCACGACGTCAATTCCCAATTCCACCGCACCGACCGCCGTGTAAGGCGCAAGCCCGGTGAGACAATGCGAGTGCAGGTGCAGAGGCAATGTCCCGCACGCGGCTTTGAGAGCCGGAATGAGCGTTTTTGCTCTTTCCGGCGTCAACAGGCCGCTTGGATCTTTGAGGTACACCGCATCAACGCCGAGCAAGGCTAGTTCGCGAGTCTTGCGCGCGTAATAGGCATCGGTGTGAACCGGGCTCACCGTATAGACGACGCCGCCCGCAGTATAGAGCCCGACCTTTTTCGCCGCCCGCACCGGAACTTGCATATTGCGCATGTCGTTCAATGCATCATAGGGCGTGTGATACCGGATACCGTTGGCGAATATTCTTTCGGCTGTCAGCTCGACGATATCGTCGGGAAAGAACTCGAATGTAAAAAGGCTCTGGCCACGCGTCATGACGATGAGCGGTGTCTGCTTGACCCATCCGCTGAGGATACGCATCCGCTCCCAAGGGTCTTCGCGCAGATACCTGACGCAGACATCGAACACCGCACCGCCAACAAGATCGATCGCCTCAAATCCTGCGCGGTCGAGGCGCGGCGCGAGATCTTCCATCATCGCGGTCGTCATGCGCGTGGCCCAGAGGCACTGGTGAGCGTCACGCAGCGTTACGTCCACAAGGTTGATGGTGCGCTTGTTGGTCATCAGTGTTGCACGATCTGCATTTTCTCTTCGACCCAGCGGGTATGCACTTCTGCCCGCATGAATTCCGGTGCCTCTAGCAACTGAGCGTGGAACGGGACGGTCGTCTCGAGCCCCGCTACATGGAATCGGGCGAGTGCTGATCTGGCAACGTCCATCGCCGTCGTGCGATCCGGCCCTGTGATGATGAGCTTCGCCAACATGGAATCGTAATAAGGGGGAACGGCGTAGTTCTCGTAGGCGTGGCTGTCGACACGAATATCGCGGCCGCTCGGGGGCCGCCAGCGCTTGAGAATTCCTGGCGACGGCCGGAAATCGCGAGCAGCGTCTTCGGCATTAATGCGGAATTCGATTGCGGTGCGACCCTTGGAGAATGTTGAGTCGAACGAAAGTTTTTCGCCGGCCGCGACACGAAACTGCTCCAGCACCAGATCGGTACCCGTGACCATTTCGGTCACCGGATGTTCAACCTGAATACGCGTATTCATTTCGATAAAAAAGAACTGACCGCTGGCGGGATCGAAGATAAATTCGACCGTGCCGGCGTTGACGTAGTCGAGCGCCTTAGCCAAGGCCAAAGCTGCTTCCGCCATGCGTGTCCGTGTGACGTGATCGAGCGCGGGGGAGGGCGATTCCTCCACGAGCTTCTGATGCCGGCGCTGCACGCTGCAATCGCGTTCACCAAGGTGAACATAATTGCCGTGCTGATCGCCAAACACTTGAATCTCGATGTGGCGCACCTGCGGGAAAAATCGTTCGAGATAGACTTCTGCATTGCTGAAGGCAGCGAGTGCCTCAGCGGAGGCCTGCTCAAATTGTGCGTGAAATGCTTCGGCGTTTGTTACTATCCGCATGCCGCGGCCGCCACCACCGCCGCTTGCCTTCAAAAGCAAGGGAAAACCCAGTTCGCGCGCCACCAGTTCAGCTGGCGCCGAGGATGTAAAACCCTGATTTGACCCCGGCACGACCGGAATTCCAATTGCTGCGGCGGTCTGGCGCGCCGCGACTTTGTCGCCCATGCGGGAAATGCACTCGCCGCTGGGGCCTATGAATTTCAGGCCCGCTTCAGAACACCGCTCAGCAAACGCGCCGTTTTCAGCCAAGAAGCCGTAGCCCGGATAAATTGCATCGCATTTCATTGCGCCGGCAGTCTCGAGCAACGCGGCTCCATTTAGATAGCTCGCAGTGGCGGGCGGCGGCCCGATGCAAATTGCATGGTCGGCGGCCCAGCGGTGAGATGAATTGGCATCTGCGGAGGAATAAACCGCGAGGCTTTCGAGCCCAAGCTGTCGACAGGCGCGGATCGCCCGCAACGCGATCTCGCCGCGATTGGCGACCAGTACGCGCCGCATCGCTCGCCTCCCAGTTAAATCAGTCACCCATCTTCGCAGGTGGACAATTCGACTGTCGCACTGATCAAATTCATATTGCAAGACGTTTTGTTTCGGTTTTTGATACAACTCATGCAGTCTCCGTTGGCGTCCGCGAATAACGGTCGGCCCCACGACGAGCTGGTCCGACGATCGGGATCGGCGGAGCGTTCGACAAAAGCATTTCCCACAGTCAAGGCAGTGGCGATCCTCGAAGCCATGGCGACAGCACGCCGACCTCTCGGCGTGTCTGAGCTAGGCGCGCTGCTTGGGCTTCCCAAGCCAACGGCCCATCGCATCGTCAGGATGCTCGAAAGTGAAGGCTTGTTGCAGCGCGAACCGGGCAGCCGCCGCTTCGTGCCCGGTGCGCGTATGGTCCAGCTTGGACTCGGTATTGTGGGCGCATCGATGTTGCGTGCGCCCCGCCACGCAATTTTGGAGGCTTTATCCCAGGAGATCGGCGAGACGTGCAACTTCGGCGTGATGAGTGGCAGCCATGTCGTCTATCTCGATCGCGTGGAATCCGCCTGGCCATTTGGGTTGCGGTTCGAGCCCGGTTCACGAGTGCCTTTGCATTGTACATCCATGGGCAAGCTCTTCCTGAGCCAGCTGCCGCCCCAAAAGCGGGCGACGCTGCTGCGCTCGATCCCGCTGTATCGCTACACCGAAAATTCCATCACCGATGCGGCGCTTCTAGAAACAGAGCTGGAAAAAATTCGCGCGACCGACGTTTCGGTCGACAATCAGGAATTCCTCGCCGGCGTCGTGTGCGTCGCCGTGCCGGTGTACTTGCCAAATAAGCAACCGGTCGCAGCCCTCGCGGTCTCCGCGCCACTCGCACGCATGTCGTTGCAGGAGGGGTTGCAGCGCGTTCCATTGTTGCAAGCCGCGGCCGACCAGCTCGCGGCGACCATCGATGGAGCTACGCACGACCCGAGTGAAAAGGAGCGCGCGTGAGTTTGACCTACGATGAAATCGCAGAAATCGTGAAGCTGATCGACAGCAGTTCTTGCGACGAACTCATTGTTGAAACCGGCGACATGAAACTTGTGGTGCGCCGCAATGGTGCGCCTGCCGCGACTCCGCTTGCCGCGCCAGCCGAAGCGGCAGTGTCTGCAGTTTCGACGACACCCAAGCCGGCTATTCGCGGGACGCGCTCCGCACCAACGGTCGAAGCAGGTGCGGGCCAAGTCGAGGTCACTGCTCCGATGGTAGGAACGTTTTATCGGGCACCGACCCCGGATGCGCTGCCCTTCGTAGAAGTTGGCGCGGTCGTTCGTGCGGGCCAACCCCTTTGTCTGATCGAAGTGATGAAGTTGTTCACGACCATTAATGCAGAAGTTGCCGGCCGCATTGTGCAAATCGGCGCGGAGAACTCTGAACTAGTAGAATATGGGCGCACATTGTTCGTTATTGAGCCGATCTAACAGGAAAAGAGACCGAAGGAGCAATCGAGACCGACACGCATTTGCCAATCAAACAAAATCGGGGAGGAGTGCAATGCAAAAGCAGTCAGGAACGAGGTTCGGCATAGCTGCCGCGGCGATGTTCGCCGCATTGAATTGCGGCGTGGTTCCAGTGGCGGCGCAAAGCTTCACCGATTGGGGGTGGCCCCAGCCGTACGAGAAAGTCTCCGACAAATCAGTCGCATGGCTGAAACAGAAAGGCTGGTGGCCGATCGGTGTTGGCTGGCAAGGCCCATTCTCGGGGCAGAACACAATTAACGTGGTGATGGACAAGGCCGGATTGCTGGAAAAGCGCGGCCTCGAAGCGAAGTTTCAAGCATTTGCCGCCGGGCCTGACGTCAATGAAGCGGTTGCGTCTGCAAGGGTGCAAGTCGGCAACGGCGGAAATTTTCCTTTTACCTCGCTGCTCGACCGTGGCGTCCCCGTACGCGCAATTGCAGTTGTGGCCCCAAACTTGAAGCACTCGACGGTCGTTCCTCTGGACTCGCCGATTAAGAAACTTGCTGATTTCAAAGGCAGCAATCCTCCGGCAACAATCGGGATCGTGACCGGCTCGTCCGCCGAATTCTATTTCACACAAGCGGCCGAAGTGGTCGGACTGCAGATCGGCAAGGATGTCATCCTGAAGAACATGCCACCAGGAGAGCAGCTTCTCATGGCAAAGGGCATTGGAGCCGTCGTGCCGTGGGAACCCTCGGTGACGATCATTACCGACGATCGAAAGACCGGAAAAGAAGCCGACACGATTTTTCCATACAATTTCTATGAAGGCATGTTTTACGTGCGGCAAGAACTGATCGATAACGTGCCTGACGTCGTGCAAGCGATCAGTGACGCTTTCATGGAAGCCACGCTCTGGATTCGTCTCAATCCGGGTAAGGCAGCAGATTTTCTAGCCGCGGAACCGATGCTCAAAGTGTATGGCAAACCGCTGCTGCTTCAACAAACGGAGCTCTACAATAATCTCTACAAGCCGACCTACAGCTTTCCATTTGCAAAATTGTGGGGCGAAGAAAATGCTCGCATTGCCAAATGGCTGAAGGATCGCAACCGGCTGACCAAAACGCTGACCGCGAAAGACTACGAAGAGTCATTCGACGTTCAGTTTATGACGAAGACTTATGAAAAACTCGGCTGGAAAATACCGACGCAGGCACCGTTCCTGCCGGCGAACTGGTCGGGCAAGATCGGGCAATTGCCATATCCGACTTATGCCAACGTTAATACGCTTAAAAGCCCACAGGCATGGCCTGAGGCGGGCGACCTGACGAAGCCATGGGCGTTCAACGGAAAGACCTACAACCCGTAACGGCTGTCGCGAATGAAATCCCCGCGGGGCTTGGTCGGGCGGAGCCCGCGGGGTTGCCATTCGGGCGGCTTTAAACAAGAGAGTTAGACAGGCAATGCCGAAGGACGAGGCCGCATCGGCCAGTGGCTCCGAAGTGGTGCCGGCGCCTTCGGCAACCGTCGCATGGGTCCGCTTGAGGCTTTTTCGAATCGTCGCGTACCTGCCTAACCTCGCTTTTCTCGTCTTTTTGATCGTTGTGTGGCAATTCGCGTCGACGGTCTGGCTACCGCGCATCGATCCGCATATGGCGGTGCTGATGCCAGCGCCAGGCACGATCGCCAAAACTGCGGCAGGCATGATCGCCTCCGGCGAATTGTTCTATCATCTGTTGGCGAGTTTGCGACGCGAAGCCGCCGCCTTCGTTTTCGCGGCAACTGCAATTCCGCTCGGCATGGCCATGGGTTGGTCGCGGCTCGTCTATAATCAGATCAATCCCATCATGGAGATCTTGCGGCCGATCCCACCGCTAGCGTGGATACCGCTGAGCATCTTGTGGTTTGGTCTCGGCGACGAGCAGAACGAATTCATCATTTTTCTTGGCATGTTTTTTCCGATTTTGGTGAATACGGTCGTCGGGGTAAAGAATGTCGATCCGAACCTCATTCGTGCGGCTCGAAGCCTAGGCGCGCCAGAGCACAAGGTGTTGTGGCGAATTGTCCTCCAGGGAGCGCTGCCGCAGATCATTACTGGTGTGCGCGTTGGCCTCGGCGTTGGTTGGATGGCCCTGGTCGCAGCCGAACTCGTCGGCGCCAATTCCGGTCTGGGATTTTTGATCAACGACGCGCGTAGCATGCTGCGCACGGACACAATTGCGGTCGGCATGCTCACGATTGGAATCGTGGGCCTCATGATCGATACGGCAATTCGGCTGCTAAGCCGCCGCCTTCTGCCCTGGTCGCTGGCGATGAGCAAATAGGATCGAACGATGGGCAGGTTGGCGGTCAAAGGATTGTCTAAAATCTACGGTGCAGAAGGTGCGCCAGATAGCGTTATGGCGCTGCGCGACGTGACGTTCGAAGTCCCCGACAACCAGTTCTGCTCAATTCTCGGGCATAGCGGTTGTGGCAAGACAACTCTGCTCAACATTGCTGCCGGCTTTGAGCCGCCAACGACGGGCGTGGTGATGGTGGACGACGAACCAATTCGCGAACCGGGCTGGCAGAATACGATGATATTTCAAGATTACGCGCTTTTCCCATGGATGAGCGTGATCGAGAACATTTCCTTCGGACTACAGATGAAGTTGCTGCCTCGACACAAGCGCGATGACATCGCACACCACTATGTCCGGCTGGTCGGTCTCGATGGCTTTGAGAACAAACTTCCCCATCAGTTGTCGGGCGGAATGCGACAGCGTGTTGCGATTGCCCGCGCTCTCGCGGTACAACCGAACCTGCTGCTCATGGATGAACCGTTTGCGGCGCTTGATGCGCAAAACCGCAGCTTCATGCAGGACGAACTTGTACGGATCTGGCAGCGCGAGCCGAAAACGGTTGTGTTGGTCACCCATAGCATCGATGAAGCTATCAAGCTTTCCGATTGTATTGCGGTGATGACGCGGCGGCCTGGCCGGGTAAAGGCTTTTCTCAAGGTGGAATTGCCACGACCGCGCGACGAAGACGACAGCGCATATCTTATGCTGCGGAGACAGCTGCGGGAGCTCATTCACGATGAATTTGAAGATGAACCTGGGCGGTCAATGTCAACCGTAAAATAATAAATGCGCACTAGTGAGGTTTTCACGCGGGTATTTTTGTTCGCCGTGAGCGCGCTGATCGGTGCGCGATTGCATCTCTGTGCATAGTTTCTGAGTTGCGGAGGGAGCTCTATGATAACCGTATCGATAGTCGTCGCAATCGGTGTTGGCCTCACAGCGACACCATTGATAGCAGCAGACGGCATTCAGCCCGGTCTATGGAAAATCACGACCGTTGTAGTGAATAACGGAATGAAGCTGCCGCCTCAGACGAATTCGCGTTGTTTAACCGCCGAGCAAGCCGGCGATCTTGCGGATACGTTTTCGCCGCGGTTCGGTGGAACGAATACAACGTGCGAACGGACACAATACACAAAATCCGAACAGAAATTGACGTGGCGCTTGGAGTGCAGGGGACAGTTCAATATGGACTCGACTGCTGAATTTACGTTCTTCAGCCCACTCCGCTACACGGCCGTTATCTCAACGAAAGGTTGGGTGGGAAATCAGCAGGTTGCGGACTCGCAGGTGGCACTTGAAGGTGAGTTTATTGGAATCTGCCAGTAGGCCGATAAAGTTGGGCAGAAATTGCCACGGTAATCGTCGGATATGGGCAATGCCGCCTTGTCGACAGGGGACCCGCTGGTGTTAGCATCCGGGCTCTGCCGCTGTCGGCAGTGCCAGCTTAATCCGGGGGTTGCGATGTTTAGTAAACAGGAAGAACCAAGCCTGCTAATCCCAGCGCTGAAACCGTTTTACAACCAAGCAATACCATTGTCTTGGTTGGTCGTGCGCTTTGCTGTCGGGTGGAATCTTCTCGTTCATGCCTATTTCAGTATAGGACGCGGACCGTTGGCGCTGGCTCCGGTTTTCGAGAAGATGGGATTTGCGCCAGGCAATATTTATGCTGGCACGACATTTCTGATCGAGCTTCTCGGCGGCGTGGGAATCTTGCTCGGTCTATTTACCCGCTTTTTCGCTGCAGCAGCGGCGATCGAGATGCTTGTCATCTTTTTTGTGTACTGGCATGTCGGATTCCCCTGGCTCAAAGGTGGTTACGAATATGCATTGATGTGGGGCCTTGTTTCGTTCGCGATTGCGCTTCGGGGTGGTGGACCATATTCGCTTGATCGACTGTTGGGCCGCGAACTCTAAGTTCTGCATTAGGGCGGTGCCGCGCCTGCGATACACCCAACGTGCGCGAAATTTAGCGCCTCGGCCGCCCACATCGAGGTGCGGCGCCGCCATAAAATACGGATGACGAAATGCGCATATGCCGCTTCAACGACAACCGCCTCGGGCTGGTGCGTGGTGACCTCGTTGTCGATGTCACACCGGCGCTCGACTTGTTGCCGTCCTATCGCTGGCCGCTGCCTTATGGCGATCCGCTAATCGCCAATTTTGACATGGTGGGCCGCCGCGCCCAGGAGATCGCTGCGAGTCGGCCGACATTGCCGCTCGCGACGGTCAGGCTGCTAAGCCCGGTCGCCAACGCCAGCAAGATTATCGCCGCACCGGTAAACTACCTGAAGCACGCGGATGAGGCGCGTGCTGACACAGCGATAAATTTCGGTGCCGATATCAAAACCATTGATCAATACGGCTTATTTCTGAAGTCGAATACGTCGGTGATCGGCGCCGGTGAGCGCGTAAAGCTGCCCCAGATCGATCGGCGCATGGACCACGAGGTCGAAGTGGCGGCGATCATCGGACGTGAGTGTTACCACGTCGCGCGCGAACAGGCTCTCGACATGATCTGCGGCTACACTATCGCGCTCGATATGTCGGTGCGTGGTCCTGAGGACCGAAGTTGGCGTAAGTCGTACGACACGTTCAGTGTGCTCGGCCCTTGGCTGGTTACGCCGGATGAGATCGGCGATAGCGGCAAACTTGATCTGTCGCTGACCGTGAATGGCGAACCGCGCCAGAGCTCAAACACCCGCGCGCTGATCTTCGATATCGCAAAACTCGTTGTCTATGCTTCGCAAGCGTATCGGCTTTATCCGGGCGATGTGATTATGACCGGAACCCCCGAAGGTGTTGGTCCCGTCGCGCCCGGCGATGTGATGACCTGCACGGTTGAAAACATCGGCACCATGAGGGTCGCCGTCGAATGAGCGATGGCGCTAACGTGTTCTCGGCGATAAAGCGGGCTCAAACAAACACGTGATCGATCAAATGAGCCCGGACGCCCACACGACCAATTCCACAAGCGTTTTTCCGAAAGCCTCGTCCAGTGCGGCGGCGGCCGCTGGCGCGTCCGCGGCAGCGGCCGGAACAGTGGCACGAAAAATCCGCGCGTCAATTATTTTTCCATTGTCACCGAGAATCTTGGCCGAGAACTCCACTTCTGCCTGTGGGGCCGCCGCCAATGAGAGTTGAAATTTTCGAATGTCGATGAGAAGCTGATGGGTCGCTGGCAGTCCTTCCATTGGCCTAACGACCGAACGCGCAAGATTGGCATTTTCGAAGCTCTGAATAATGCGGGCTTGAAAAAGCTTCGGAATATTGTCGCTCCACTTTGCATTTAAAAACGTCGGCCCTTCATTGCCGCTTGGCCGGACCAGAAACTTTTGTGTATCGAGCATCAATACGGCCGTCGGGTCTGGAATGCTGAATTGACCTGTTGGCGTCTTCTTGAGGGGAGGGAAGTCGTGCGGGGCAGTAAGGTCGTAGACGATGGGGCTCGCGGCCGCCGCGCCGCCGCCCGTTAGGCGCTCCAGCCCCGTTATAATCCCATCAAGGCGATCGGAGTTGCGGGCGAGCACACCGGAGAAGGTGTTGAAATTTGTGAGCGTGCTGTGCAGTGACTCAGAATTTTCGGACACGAGCCCCTGGAGTTGGACGAGAGCATCGCGGGCGGCCCGCGTCATGCTCAACCCTGCAGACGGATCGGCTGTTAACACCGGCAACCCGGCCGATGCATCGGGTGGCGGCATCTTGCTGCGTCCTTCCAGCGCAATCACCGGAACTCCAGTCAAACCTTGAAAATCCAGGTCCACATGGGTGTCGGCACGGATAGGAGTGTCCGCAGCGACGGCGACCTTGGCGGTCACCCTCCGAGGGTCGTCGGGGCTGAGCTGAAGATCGATGACTTCCCCAACGCGGATACCGTTGAACAGTACGCCGGCGCCCTTCAATAAGCCGGCGACGGTGTTTTCGAATCGGATCTCGTACACCGTTCGTTTGCCGAGGCCGCCGGCATTATTCAACCAATAGACAAATCCAAAGACCGAACCGATGGCGGCGATCACCAACAGTCCGACCAGGGCATAAGGTGCGCGCGTTTCCATGATGTAACCTCAACTCGCCGCACGTGTGATAAGACGCGCGCGCTTTCCCTGGAAATAAGACTTAACCCATGGGTCATTGGAATCGATAACCTCGGGGAGTGTACCAATCGCGACGATCTTTCCGTTTGCCAGCGCCGCGATCCTATCGCACTCAACTTCCAAGCTATAGAGATCGTGTGTGACCATGAACACAGTGAAGTTGAGGGTCTGCTGCAGCGATTTGATAAGGGCATCGAATTCGCCGGCCGAAATCGGATCGAGCCCCGATGTCGGCTCATCAAGAAACAGGATTTCAGGATCCAAAGCGAGCGCCCGAGCAAGCGCCGCGCGTTTGGTCATGCCGCCCGAAAGTTCAGCGGGAAATTTCTTACCGTCCTTTGGACTCAATCCAACCATTTCCAGTTTGGCGTTGGCGAGTTCACCCAACAATGGCTCAGGGAGATGAAGATTTTCCCTCATCGGGAATTGGATATTTTCCAGGACTGAAAGCGAGGAGAACAACGCCCCTTGCTGGAATAGAACCCCCCAGCGTCTTTCGAGGGCACGGATCTCTTCGGGAGTCGCGGTGTCGCGATCGATACCCATGACATCGATATGGCCTTGCCGTTTTGGAATCAAACCGATTATTGTACGAAGCAAAACTGATTTGCCTCCGCCAGATGCCCCAACCAAACCGAGAGTTTCACCGCGCTGCACATCGAGTGACAGGTTATCGAGCACAGTTTGACTACCGAAGCCGACTACCAAATCTCGGATGCTGATGACTATGTCGGCTTTGCCGTCCGCCATCGCGTCACATCCCGATTGATGCGAAAAAGACAGCAAACACGCCGTCAAGTACGATGACGAGGAAAATCGATTTTACGACGGAGCTTGTCGTTCGTAAGCCAAGTGACTCGGCGCTGCCTTTAACGCGTAGGCCCTCGCTGCAAGCCACGAGTCCGATCATCAAAGCCATAAACGGCGCCTTGATCATGCCCACTTCGAAGTGAGTGACGGACACAGCTTCGTGCAAACGTGCAATAAATATCTGCGGGCTCATGCCGCCATAAAGCCAAGCAACCAGTCCCCCGCCAAAGAGCGCGGCGGCCGCGCCGAGAAATGCCAGGATAGGCAGCGCAATTATGAGCGCCACTGCGCGTGGCAGGATCAAAACTTCAACCGGGTCAAACCCCATTATGCGTAAGGCATCGATCTCTTCACGCATCTTCATGGAGCCGAGTTCAGCCGTATAGGCGCTGCCAGAACGGCCAGCCACCATGATTGAGACGATAAGGACCCCAATTTCGCGCAGCACCAGGATGCCAACCATATCGACGACGTAGGCATCTGCGCCAAATTTTCGGAAATGAAAAAAGCCCTGTTGTGCAATGATGCATCCAATCAGAAACGTTATCATAAATATAATCGGTATGGCCTGCCAGCCAACTCGATACAGGTGATACACGGCTGACGTAATTCTAAAGTTGCGAGGTTGGGTGAGAACGCGCGCGCCTGCGAAAGTGAGCGCTGCAAGCATCTCCAGGAATGCGATCAACTCCGCATATAGGGTGGTCGCTGATTGGCCGACCCATTCGAGGCCTGCCAATAATCTATTTTTAGGCACGGTCGCTTCGGCGGGCTGGCGATTAACCCGACTTACCTGATCGAACAGCCCACGATAGCGCTCAGGCAAGTCGAGAAATTGCACTTCGATTTTGCGGTCTTTGCAGCCGCGGACCAAGCGCTCCAACAGCCACGCTCCGAGTGTGTCAAGTTCGCGCACGCCGGCCATGTTGATTGCGAGGTTGCGTACGGCAGAAATTTGCTGGGCTACTGCGATCAGGCGCTCTTCAAGCGTCCGCGAATGTGCTGCGGTCCAAGCGCCCACGGGCGCTAGCTCCATGGAATTGCCGGCGATCGTGTAATTCAACGTGGAATCGGAATTCATGAACAGGTCTCGACCAATTTAGAATGAGAACTCATCCTGAATATGATAGCGACTTTTGAGCAGTTCTGCTTGATCTTGCTCAATAAGTATCTGTCGTTGCGCGACAAACCGCGCAGGCGTTCAGCTTCGTCCTGCCAACGCAGTTGCAACAGATTGCCGACGAGGTGATTGAAAAAATGTTGGCTACCGCAGTGCATGAGCCTGCTTTTGCATTCCGCGTAGGTCTATGAAGATGTGAGGGGCCGCGGTCCGGATCATCCTTTGGCAAAAAGTCTTGGAGTAAGGACCACTGATGGCGTCACGCGAACACGTGGGCCGATCATGCGAACAAGAAGTGACACGGCCGCGTGTGAGAGAGCGGCCATCACAATTCAGGTCAATGAGAAAGTGCGGATTGTTTTTTGAACGAGTTGGCCGCGTCGCTACAGGTTCGCGCCGTCATTAAGGGATCGGCACTAACTCGGCTGGAAAGCTCTTCATGTCATCAGAGTGCGCAATATGAAGACCAAAGACGGCGATTTGGCCCTTCATCGGGATCATCATACCACTCGGCGCACCAAGAGATTTGAATACCAGGACGCCAGCCAGCGCGGCGCCTACCAATGCTAATCCTCTACGCATAAAAGTTAGCCCCTACATCGCGCGCTAATTCATAGCGGCGGTTCCAACACAGGTATCTGGATACATAATCGTTGTTGCGAGGAGCTTAAGCGTCGCCATTAACGCAGAGTTAAGTCTGCGCTTTGCCAATCCTGGCTCGCTGTCGTGTGGCCATAAAGTCACTCGCACCGGCAAAACGCGGGCACAAAAGGAACTTTAAGTGTTTCTACGCTTTGTCGCCGTAATTAGCGCCGTAATTGAGCCCACGTCCAAGATTGAAATTTGGGCACCAGACTGAAAAAAGGGGAAGAAAATGAAGCGAGTTCTATTGGCAACCGTCGCGATCGCGGCACTTGGTTCGGCCAGCGCACTGGCGGCCGACCTGCCACAGCGGCCTGCATACAAAGCACCGGTGGTGATGGCTCCCGCCCCAACGTGGACCGGCTGCTACATCGGCGGCAACATCGGCGGCGCGTTTGGCCACGCCAGCGCGACTTCCCCCGACATTGGTGGCGAAATCTCTTCAAACGGCTCTGGCTTTGCCGGTGGCGGTCAGATCGGCTGCGATTATCAATTCGCCGGCCCGTGGGTGATCGGGTTCCGCAATATGTACGATTGGACGAGCAACAAAAGAAGCGGAACATTGGTTGACACGGCAGGCGACACATTTGTTGCTAACTTCAATAATCAATGGTTCGACACCCTGACGGGCCGCCTCGGCTATGCGGTGGCACCCAGCTGGTTGCTCTATTTCCAGGGCGGCGCGGCTTGGGGACATACCAGTACAAACATTACCTTTGATGGTGTCCAAGTTGGGCAAACCTCCAAGACCAGAACAGGCTGGACGATCGGCGGTGGCGCCGAATGGATGTTTGCGCCGCAGTGGTCGGTATTTCTGGAAGCAAATTACATGGACTTCGGCTCCAGAAATGCGTCACTGGATCCCGTTACAACTGGCTGCGTCGTCTGCACCGTCAACGCCAAAGCGACCGAGACCACTGTCCTGGTCGGCGTGAATTACAGGTTCAATTGGGGAAGAGCGCCGTACTAACACGCAGCCTCCCTCAACTAGAATTCGAAAAGACCCCGGGCTCACCTCGGGGTCTTTTTATTAAAGCGTGATGAAATTTTCGGAGAGACCGCTGCGGTCTTTCTTCATGAGAACAGATGTCGGCGGATGTCTGCTATTGACACTTAGCGGACATCGCCTAGTGCGCCGCACATGTCCGCTTTTGACCCAAAGCGGACATATTCGCCAGATTGCTGGGCCTACCCATCCACATTTGCCACTGCGTCATTTCCAATCGCGATCGCCGATGGCACGTGCCGTTGCCATAAGTCTAACATACTCATTCCGGCAATCATTGCCACGACGAAGACCAGCACGCGCGGCGATAGGCTCGCAAGATTTACCAATGCCGGTCCGGGACATAGCCCGACAAGGCCCCAACCAGTCCCGAAAAGCACTGAGCCTACGACCAGCGGCCTGTCGATGTCGGTTCTATTCGGCCAAAAGTGCTGCGCCGCGAAGATCGGTTGTCTCTGACGGCGAGCCAACATATAGCCCAGGCTGGACACGGCAAGCGCACCAGCCATGACGAAGGCGAGCGTCGGGTCCCAGCGGCCAAAGACGTCGAGAAAACCCAGTACCTTTGCAGGCTGCGTCATGCCCGAAATCATTAGGCCAGAACCGAAGATCAGACCGCACAGAAAGCTTGCAAGCGTCTGCATGGTTCAGCCGCCAAAGCCGTGACGCATGATTGCAACAACAGCAATCGCACTGATCGTGAAAACAACCGTCGCGACGAGAGAGCGCGCTGACAGCCGGGCCAGGCCGCATACACCATGACCTGAGGTGCATCCACCGCCATATCGCGCGCCGAATCCAACGAGGATCCCCGCGACGACGATCAGCAGCCAGCTTGTCGGCATTTGCGGCTCGGGCAATCGATCGCCGAGTAAGGCCATCAGCATAGGCGCCGCAATGAGACCCACAATGAAGGAAAGTCGCCAGAATTTGTCGCCGGCGGAAATCGTCAGGGCGCCGCCCAGTATGCCGCTAATTCCCGCGATGCGGCCGCTCAACAGCATCAACAGCGCTGATGCCAGTCCTATCAAGCTGCCCCCGATTAGTGCGGTGGTTGGATCGAACGCACTCATAAATTATCCCTCATAACCAACGCCATTATTCAGTGGCGATATGGGCTGTTCTGCGCCTAACTGGGGCCGACCTACACTCGCATCGTTGGCGTAGAAAGACCACGCAACGCAAATTCCGCATTGCGCGAACTTCTCGGAATGACCCAAAACGGACATTTCAAAAACACCCAGCTTAAGCTGGCGCGCGAGTGGCTTCGTTTTCAAATTGCGTGAATGCATCGAGCGCATGGGTTGCGTACATCACTGATGGACCGGCTCCCATGTAAACTGCCATTCCGAGGGCCTCCATTACTTCTTCGCGACTAGCGCCGTGCTGCAGGGCGGCCTTGACATGGAAACCAATGCAATCGTCGCATCTAATTGCAACCGAAATTCCGAGAGCAATGAGTTCTTTGGTTTTGCTGTCGAGTGCCTTTGGAGCAAGTGCCGCTTGGGCGATGTTCCCGAAAGCTTTCATCACCTCTGGAACATCTCCACGTAAGGTACGTAACTGCATCGTGAGTTCTGCGACAGTTTCTGGCCAATTCTTCATGTGAACTCTCCAACTTGTTGTGAAGTATATCTATGAGAATGGCTGCAATAACTTGATCTAGATCATGTCCGCTATTGGCGCTAATCGGACATCGCCTTAGTGCATTGCACATGTCTGCTTTTGACCCAAAGCGGACATTGAGTGTGGCCTACTAAGCAATTGCACAAAGTCTGTCTGAGGCTCTTTCAGAGCCCCCATTATAGCCGATACGATGCCTCGTCCTGAGCCTCGGGGAAGGCAATGCGACGGCCCAACAAAGCAGGCGGCAAAGCACGAAAACGCCGTAAAACGTTGACGCGCCGCCATGTGCACAAGGCCGCATCTCGCGCTACTGGCAGGGAAACGAATGTCGGACGGCTCACCCGGGAGCGCGACGAGGCACTGGAGCAGCAGGCGGCGACCTCGGAGGTTCTGAAGGTCATTTCAAGTTCAGCCGGTGAATTGCAGCCAGTGTTCCAGACCATATTGCAAAATGCCACGCGCATCTGCGAGGCGCATATCGGAATCCTCTTTCGATATCAGAACGGAGCCTTTACCGCCGTGTCGCTGTTGGGCGTGACGCCGGCCTATGCCGAATATCTCAATCGCGGACCGATCCGGCCCGGCCCCGGGACCGGGTTAGGCCGTGTCGCTAGCACGCGGCAGACCATCCACATTGTTGATACGCAAGTCGAAAGCGCTTATGCCGAGGCCGAACCTCTCCGCGTCGCGACCGCAAAACTTGGAGGGGCGCGAACGCTTCTCAATGTGCCGATGCTCAAGGACGGCGAGCTGATCGGCTCTATCGGCATTTACCGGCAGGAGGTGCGCCCCTTCACCGACAAGCAGGTCGAGTTAGTTTCGAATTTCGCTGCGCAGGCCGTCATCGCCATCGAGAACGCACGGCTGCTCAACGAGCTGCGCCAACGCACCGATGATCTCACCGAGACACTGGAGCAGCAAACGGCGACGTCGGAAGTGCTCCGTGTCATTTCCAGGTCGCCGACGAATGTTCAACCAGTGTTCGATGCAATAGCTGAGAGTGCGGTAAGACTGTGTGATGGTCAGTTTTCTTTCGTGGTTCGGTTTGATGGCAAGGTAATGGACTTTGCCAGCTGTTGTGGTCTAAGCGCTGAAGGACTGGACGCTTTTCATAGCATTCTTCCAATGCCAGCTAGCGAGCACACGGCGGCAGGCCGTGCGATAGTGCATCGCGCGGTCGTGGAGATATCAGATGTGGAGACTGATCTCTCCTATGGCGCGCAAGCCCAAGGCCTCGCCAAAGCGGTGATTTATCGAAGTATTGCGGCTGTACCCTTGCTGCACGAAGGCAATCCAATCGGGGCGATCGCCGTTGCCCGTGCCAATGCTGGATCTTTTCCGAAACGCCAGATTGTGCTGCTACAGGCTTTCGCCGATCAAGCCGTGATCGCAATTAAAAATGTGCGACTATTTGATGAGGTGCAGGCGCGTACTCGCGATTTGGCAAAGTCCTTGGAGGAACTGCGCACTACGCAAGACCGTCTCGTGCAGACACAGAAACTTGCCTTGCTTGGTCAGTTAACCGCCGGGATCGCTCACGAGATCAAGAATCCGCTCAATTTCGTCAACAATTTTTCAGGGATCTCCGCTGAACTGATCGGTGAATTGCAGGACACCCTAAAGGATATGTCACTCGACGATAAAGCCCGAAATGAAATCAACGAATTGACCGACACGCTGAAGAGTAACTTCGACAAGGTCGTGCATCATGGCAGACGCGCGGATGCCATCGTCAAGAATATGCTGCAACACTCGCGCGAAGGCTCAGGTGAGCATCGGGTGATTGATATCAATGCTCTCGTTGAGGAAAGCCTTAATCTTGCTTGGCACGGAGCGCGGGCGGAGACGCAGGGTTTTGAGGTCAAGCTCAAGCAATCCTTTGATCCGTCTGCCGGTGGGGCAGACGTTTTCCCGCAGGACATCCGGCGCGCTCTTCTTAATCTGATTGCAAACGGCTTTTATGCTGCGACCAAGCGCAGAGCAGAGACTAATGTTGGCGACTACGAGCCGACCCTCACTGCTTCGACCAAAGACCTTGGCGATCGTGTGGAAGTCAGAATTCGCGACAATGGCACCGGTATGACGGCTGACGTGAAAGAAAAGATGTTCAACCCGTTTTTCACGACCAAACCGACCGGAGAAGGCACCGGTCTTGGCCTCTCCATTAGCTACGACATTATTGCGAAGCAACATGCGGGCTCAATCGAGGTCGATACGCAACCCGGCGAGTTCACCGAAATCATCGTCACTCTGCCGCGCGCGGCTGTATTCGTCTGAATCCGCGCCACGCGTGCCTTCCCGGCAGGTTCGGAATGTCCGCTATTGGCACTTGGCGGACATCAGCAAGTGCACTGCACATGTCTGCTTTTGACCCAAAGCGGACGCGAGTCCGCTCCATACGGGCTAGGCACAGCTTTTGATGCGTTGCCGTCGCTTGCTGCATCGCAAAATGTTTATTTCAAAATCTATTATCGGTGCTGACGGTTTGCGAATATGCTGGGGCCATAAGAATAACACGCTGGGAGGTAATCATGCCGCAACCTCGCAAATTTCGTCTGCCAACCCTGCCGATTGGCCAACGCCGCTGCCCGGCATGCGGGCTGCCGATGTTTCTTGTTTGCATTGAGCCGACTGATGACTGCGGTGAAGACGAGCGCACATTTGAATGCAGCAAATGCGCTTACGCGGAAACGGTAATCGTTAAGTTCCGCTAGCAACCAGCGGCGAGGCATACGCGGCATCGGTCCTGGTCGACTAAGCGATGTCCGCTATTGGCACTTAGCGGACATTCTGCTCGCTGCAATTCGTGTCTGCTTTCGAGGGTAGAGCGGACATCGGGGGCCAAGGGGGGGCGTCTATAAATTGTAACCGTTGCCGCCGCGACGGGCGGCTTGCTGTTGTTTAGCTAATCCGGATCAGCGGTGGGTTTTCGTAATGACCCCGATAAATAACAAGGTGACTGCGCCTTAAAAAAAGGGACAGCAACCATTCCAAAATTTCCTCGCTTTCAATTGTCCACTATTAACCGATCCAAAAGATCGGCGTCTCTACCGAGGAACACATTTCAGCACTCGTCGTTTCTGTCGGGATTGAGATGGGGAGTTCGTCATGGAACAAATCGTAGATGCAATCGAGGGCGTTGCAGTGCTGGCGCTTATCGTTCTTAGTTCATTTTGCATGCTGCATTGATCGCCCAACTAGTCGGCGACCAACAGTTGATTTAGGACGGCGCTCACTGGTGTGATCGGTCTGCTCGGCTGGCGCAGAAAGCGGAAGGTCGCTGCACTCGCGGCCTGATCCAAAAACACATTAACGGTATTCGGAAAGACCGCCGAATTAAAGCTCGGTGGGTGGATCTGCCTGACGGCCGCAGCAAGCGAGCCGATGTCCGCTTTTGGCACTTAGCGGACATCCCACGTTGCGGCGCACATGTCCGCTATAGGGGGTAAAGCGGACATCGGCGCGTTGGATCTGCTTGGTTGCGGCATATAGCAAGCGACGGCATCAGCGGGTCAGCGCGTCGGCGGCGGCACCCCTTTAGGAGAACAAGTATAGACCGCCGTAATATCGTTCCCCAAAAGGGCTTTCTGGTGTGCTTGTGCTGCTGCTTCGCAGGCCTGCGGAGTGCCATACTCAGCGACAACGGTATGATTTTGTCCGGTCAAAATCGACATTAGCAATACCGTTACTGTCATCTCTAAGCCCTCCTAGTCGGGAAATTGTTTCCTCGACCATATTAGCGAGTGCACACCGTTTTCGCGCCTCCCTTTCACGCTAAATTCAACTCACGGAAATTTATGCAGCGACGTTGACGGCATCACCTTGCAGATGCTTAGAGGGCCACTTAGCGGACAATTCCACGTTGTCGATTTATGTCCGCTTTCGGGGATAAAGCAGACATAGCGCGAGTATCGGGGCAGGTCCGCCAATGACCCAAAGCGGATATCGCGGACGCGTCAAAAACAGCTGCAGAAGCTGCGCATTCAAATCGACGGTTTTGCTCCGTTTGGTCAGAGTTCCTGACCCACCGAGGAGCCTCAAGCAGTAATGTTTACTTGTAGCGATACTGAAACAGCCGGTTTCACATGCACAACTCCGACTATTACCGCGAGCAGGCCGAACATTATCGACGGCTCGTAGCAAGTGTAGACGACCCTGCCGCTAAGCAGGAGTTTTTGGAGTTGGCTGCGGCGTGTGAAGAGGCTGCCGATAAGATGGATGATTGTCGGGCAAGTGGATAATTGGCGTTCAAAAGTGATCACCCCAAAACAAAGAAACCGATGCCTATGACCAGCGATGACGACAAACAGCCCTTGTACGCTCGCTGGCGGAATTCGAAAGTAAGCAGAAACTTTCATCGGCTTGGACTGCTTGTTGCAGCGATCATCCTCATGGCGGGCCTTTTGTTAATGGCAAAGGATGCTCTTGGGCTGAGGTTCTGGGATTTGATTCCAGCTGACATTCCAATTCTCGCTGGCGGAATCGCGATCGGCCTAACCGGCATCGGATTGGTTGCATTGGCCGCATACGTCCTAGTCCGTGCGATAGGTTGGGCGATTGACCAGTCTGTCTAACGTCGTCGCGATGTAATCACATCAATGTCTGCTTTTGGCACTTAGCGGACATGGCGTTTTGCACTGCATATGTCCGCTAATGACCCAAAGCAGACATTCGGCGCTAAACACCCACATTTAATATTGTGGCGGAGCCTAGCCACGTCCGGCTGGCGCAATCGTATCAGCACCGCTGACCCATTGATTTGTATCATTACCGGTAACGAATTGAGGTGATTTGGTTTCGTGAGCGGCGGCTTCGACTAATGCGGTGCGAGCGGGCCCGACAAATAGTCGTTGGAGGATGCCATGATCTCTTTGGAGGACTGCATCGCCTTTAGCGGACTGGATAAAGATGAAGTCGCCGCCATCAGCGAGCACGAACACATTCCGGAAATCGCGGCCACCGCCTTGGCAGACTACCTGCTGAAGCAGCCCCGTGGTGAGGAAACCATTCGGACCATGATCATTGACGATATTCACCAGGCGCTGTGCGCTGGCCGTGTGAAGCATGCGCAGGAACTATTCATGGCGCTGCGTCATTTCCTCGACCAACATCCTGAGGCGCGCGCCGGGGTAGAGTTATGATGGAGCAGCTACGTTTTAGCTTGGTTGCTCGGCTATCAGAAAGTTAGCTCGTTGACCCGCGGTCTTTAAGCGTGAATGACAACTTGCCAAGCCTTCATCCGACAGGGACGCGACAAACATGATTTTTTTGCACGGGAGTAACACCATGCGCATTGCTATTTTCGCTCTTGCGGTCGTGGCTGGGAGCGGCGCTGCGGAGGCTGGGCAAATCGAGGTCATATCAGCCAGCCCGCGCCACATTGAGATCGCTGCTTGGTGCTGGACGGCCGGTTCGAACTGTCAGCAAGAGGCTTCCGACGTTGCGCAGGGCTATTGCCACGGCCCAGATTGGCCGCGGCGCGCGCTATATGTGCGGTCGGGGCTCGTCGAGCGCGGTGTTTTTAGGGAACGAGTGATATTCGTCTATAGGTGCAACCAGCGATCTATTATCTGCGAGGCCGGTAACTGTTAGCAGTTCGAAAATTTGTCTTCATCGAATAAGCCGAGTCCGCTTCTGGCACTAAGCGGACATCGACTATTGCACTGCACATGTCTGCTTTTGACCCAAAGCGGACATCTGCGTGGCTGGATCGCCTGCGTAGCGACCCCCCTTCCAGTGTGCTGGTTTAAGGCGATACGATGCCCCGTCTTGAGCCTCGGGGGCAGCAATGAGGCGGCGCGAATTCATCGCTTTCGCTGGTGCCGCGGCAGCATTGCCCTTCGTGGCATCGGCTCAACCTAAGAGCATTCCTCGGCTCGGTGTGCTGCTTTACAGCAACCCTCAAAGCGACCCACAGATGGCCGCAGTCCTTCGTGGGCTCAGCGATTTGGGCTACGTTGAACGGCGGAACATCCTAATCGAATACCGATATGCCGAAGGTCGACTTGACCGGATTCCGATTTTGGCAGGCCAACTGGTGGGGCTCCAGCCAAACGTGATTTTGGCTATCGGGGGGGATGTCTCTCCGACTGCGAAGAAGGTTGATGAAAAGATCCCGCTTGTATTCATCAGTAGCGCCGATCCGGAGCAACTTGGTCTTGTCCAGAGCCTTCGTCGACCGGGAGGAAACGCGACGGGGGTTACGCTTTTGCAAGATGCACTCGCTTCGAAACGGCTTGAGCTTCTTAAAGAGGCTGCGCCAAAAATCACTAAAGTAGCCTTTATATGGAATCCCGATCACCCGGACAATGAAAAACCGGCGGCCCAGGTCGCTGCACAAGCGCTCGGTTTGGAACTTCAACCCGTGGAAGTTCGCGGTACCGATGATTTCGAATCGGCATTTCACGCGGCCAATAGTGCGGGCGCAGATTCCATCTATGTTGTCTCGTCGCGTCAAACTGTCCTGAACATAAAGAGGATCGTTCAATTTGCGACGACAAATCGAATTCCATTGGCTGGGGGATGGGGAGCTTGGGCAAAAGAAGGTGGGCTTTTTTCGTACGGACCGGACGCCATTGCGATGGCCGCTCGCGCGGCTAACTACATCGATAAGATTTTCAAAGGGGCAAATCCAGCTGATCTTGCTGTTGAGCAACCTGCAAAGTTTGAATTGATAATCAATCTCACGACCGCCAAGACCTTGGGTCTTACTATCCCGTATTCGCTTCTTTCGCGGGCCGACGAATTGATTGAATGACCAAGGCGCGATGTCTGCTTTTGGCACTTAGCGGACATCGCCTAGTGCGCTGCACATGTCTGCTTTGACCCAAAGCGGACTCGTTACCCGGACCAATGAGGCTCTTTCGGCGCGCGCGTAGTGCTGTATTATTTTTGATATAACGCAGGGGGTTACAATGAGACGACGCGAGTTCGTCACCCTTTTCGGCTGGGCTTTAGCGGTTCTGCCCGTTGCAGCCCACTCGCAACAAAATCAAAAAATCCCGCATATTGGTTATCTGATGGACCGTTCCGGCCCACCGGGCGTCCTCGATCAGGGGTTTTTCACTGGCTTGCGTGAACACGGTTATGTGGTTGGGCAAAACGTTGCGATCGATTACCGCTGGACGGATGGCAAAACCGAACGCCTTCCAGCTCTTGCGAGTGAGCTCGTCGCAAACAAAGTCGACATCATTATTGTGGCCGGCGCGGATTCCACTAAGGCAGCGAAAATGGCCACCGCGACAATTCCAATTGTGATGGCCAGTAGCCAAGACGCCGTTGGTGACGGTTTAGTAGAAAGCTTGGCGCGTCCGGGAGGCAATGTAACCGGACGATCTGTCTACGCTCCGGAACTAACATCGAAGCGCATGGAAATTCTCAAAGAGATGCTCCCAAATCTAACCAAAGTCGGAGTTCTCTGGAACAAAGAAAATGCAGGGGCTGCGGGTCAATTGCGAGAATCGGAGAAAGCGGGACATGCACTTGGCATCGCAATAGAATCCGTACCCGCACGAATTCCTGATGGGTTAGACGAGGCGATGGCGCGAGCTGCACAAGCGGGCGCAGGTGCGATTCTCATCGTTTCCGATAGCTCGACCATAAGCAATCGCGCGAAAATCGGCGGTTCTGCTCTGCAACATCATTTACCAACCATCTTTGCTAATAAAGCCTATCTGAGTGGTGGCGGCTTAATGAGTTATGGCCCCGACATAGTCGAGAGCTTTCGGTTGGCAGTCATTCACGTTGATAAAATTCTAAAAGGCGCAAAGCCAGCCGATTTGCCAGTGGAGCAGCCGACGCGGTTTGAATACGTGATTAACATGAAGACCGCCAAGGCGCTCGAAATCACCGTGCCTGCAGCCTTACTCGCGCGTGCTGATAACGTGATTGAGTAGCCAATGTCCGCTCTTGGCACTAAGCGGACAGCGCCTATGCGATGCACTCGTCCGCTTTTGATCCAAAGCGGACATTGGTGGGCTGCACCACTTATGTGACTTTTTGCCCCGCGAAACGTCCGCCGCCCAGCGTGGCATCGCTAACCAGGGCAACGAAGCGGACGTAGCTTTCATAAAAGGCATCATGTCCCGCAGGAGTGCCCGCTTTTTGTGTCTCCTCACGGAGTTTTTGGTACATCGCGAGGCGCTGTTTGAGAATGTCGGCCCATTCACTGGTCAAATTGTCTACCGATTTGACCTCAAAGCCGGCCCTCTCCATGAGTTCTGAGTATCTTTCGAGGTTGCATAAATCCGCAACCGCCATTCCTTGCCACATCAGCTTCTTGTCCGCGTCTGAAAGAGGGCGGTGGGCAACCCAGTCGGTGAAGACAATGCGGCCGTGCGGTTTCAATATCCGGTAGGCTTCTGATAAAGCACGCTCTTTGTCAGGCACGTGAAGCAAAGCTTCTTGGCTTATAACAACATCCACGCTGCTCTTGAGCAGTGGGACTTGCATTACATTTCCCTCAATGACACGGACTTTGTCTTGTAGGCCGACACGACGGGTTAGCTCTTCCGCGCCTTTGACCCTCGCTGGCGTTAATTCGATACCTGTAACGTCGGCACCGTAACGGTGAGCAAAGTAGCGCGAAGGGCCGCCAAGGCCAGCGCAAAAATCGGCGATTCGAGTGCCTTTGCCAATATCGGCGCGTTCTGCCAATGCGTCATTTGCAGCCAGTCCACCGTAGTGATCCTGGTCGTACGGAAACAGTTCATCGGGGGTTAAGTCATTGAGGTGACCTCGGGCTGCATTAAGTTTATTCAAAATAATTTCGCATGAAATCGGATGACGCTCATAGAAATCTATCGCGGAATGAATTTCCGTGCGCATAACCTAGCCCCCATGCCTTTTAATATCCCAAGGTGAGATTAGTCGAACTATGGCTGCCGCCAAGCAGGCTGGGCGTTTTGCCGCAGCTTATGTCCGCTTTTGGCACGGACATTGCCGTGTGCACTGCACATGTCTGCTTTTGACCCAAAGCGGACATCCCATTTTGACATCGATCAATACAAAAAAGCGCCAATCGTTTAGACGGCACCATACCTTCCGCTCGGGTTTCTTGGGGCGATCTGAGCCACTGGAAAGCAAAATGAGGCGGTCATGAAAACAATAGCTGTGGCGTTCTCTGCGCTGTCCTTAATGGCGCTCTCAGGCTTACCGGCGAGTGCCCAAGAGGCACCCAAGATGAAAATGACCACCAGTATTCCGCAATCCCTTAGGACGCCGGATAAGGTGGAAACCCGCATCGGGACGCTTAAATTCTTCGATGGCTTCCCCCGATAAGTCCACAGTTGAGAAAGTCTACGACAACCTCGATTTCCAAAACGGTGTGCGGGCATACCTTACTGCACTGCCAGCCGTATCAATTGAAGCTTTTCGAAAAAGCTACACTGAGATCGGCCCCGTCAACCAAACCGTCCTCGTCTCCGAACAACTGTTGGACTCTAAATCGCTGTTCCTGACCGCCAACACCACCACCCCCTACACCGTGCTCTATCTGAGCACGAAGGATGGTCCGTTGGTCATGGAAATTCCTCCCAATGTGCTCGGCCCGATAGATGATGCTTGGTTCCGCTGGGTCAGTGATGTCGGCCTCACGGGGCCGGACAAGGGAGCGGGCGGTAAGTACTTGCTGCTGCCACCCGGCTACACGGGCGAAATCCCCGATGGCTACTTTGTTGCGCGTTCGCGTACTTTTGGGAACTTGCTGTTTTTCCGAACTTTCTTAAAAGACGGCGACCCGAAACCGGGCCTCGACAGTGTCAAACAGCACCTGCGGGTGTATCCGCTCAGTTGACGAACTTCGTTTCGGGCGGGTTGGCGGCACCGGCCACCAGGAGGCTTTGTGATGTATACGCTCATCATAGTAATCGGGGTGCTCTCTCAGGGAGCATCAATTATGCCTATCGGTGTAACTTCTCAAATTGTTGGAAAATTCAAAAACTTGGATGAGTGCCAGGCGGCTGCGAAACAGCCCCACGCCGCAGGCTCTGTTGCGGATATCACTATCGTAACAACCTGGGGAGCCAATTGGTATTGCACATACAGCGGTGCGAATTGACCGACTGACGGATCACGGCCGAAATGTCCGCTATTGGCACTTAGCGGACATGAGGTAGTGCACCGCACATGTCCGCTTTCGGGGGTAAAGCGGACATTACGGCCCCTTCGTTCGCGTGCCGTGGCCGATAAGTGGATCATGCCACGCGGTCGGGCCGTATTGAGTTCCACAGCTCCAATCGAGAGTAGGTATTACCGATGTGTCATCATCGGAACGCACAGGAGCCTCATGTGTTGGCCTCATAAGACCCCGTTTCAGAAGGAGGTCACTATGCATAGAGAGGACGAATATAAACAATTAGCCAACAATGCTCGGAAGCGCGGAGGCGAAGAACAAAACGCGCAATTGAGGGCCCAATGGGAAATTTTGGCTGCCACTTACGTGCAGCTTGCCGCTCAGTCGAAGAAGGAGATCGATGACGCCGGCACCTATTACGATCCGTTGGATCGTTCGCGAACCGTATGGCCCTCAAGTTGGACCCGAGCTTGGCCGAAAACTTGCTGGCCTTGCACGGGTTAAATTGGCTCCATGGAAAGACCGCCTCGCGGCGGTCTTTCTGTGTCGTGAATAGCGTTCACGAATGTCCGCTATTGGCACTTAGCGGACATGACGTTTTGCGCCCCCGGTCGCCAGATTTCAGTGGATAGAATTTCCGCGTGTTTCGTTAGTTCTGGCTAAGTTTCACGCACGCGAGACTGGCGAACAGGAAAATAAAATCAATCAGTTAGAAGGAGAACCTCGCTTAACGCCACGTTAACCCGGTTCATCGAATGGTCATTACGGGAACAACCGCTTCGGAGGCTTGGCGATGCTGCCCGAACACCGTGCACTTCTTGAGGACGAACCCTGTCCTGTACCCGATGAAATTCTCGGCGAGATGTATCGCGCCAGCGCGCATGGGCTAAACGAACTCATTGCGACGGTCTCGCCGACAGCCCAGAGTCTTGCTCGCCGTGTATTGCTATCGTCGCGCCCACCTTGCGTCGATCGGGCTAGCGATAGCGGCTACCTGCGATAAAGACGATCTGGCCGACTGGGGTGGGAACGCGGGCGTCGTCCTGTTCGAGCGATCGCGCGAAGCCCCGCAACCGCTGCCATCGAGTGCCCATGCAACGGGCCGGAAGAAAATAACTCTGGCGACCGGACTGCCTCGCTAACGCAAGCGAGATTGGGGAGTAGATCGCTCTAACGCCCCAAAGCCGTTCGCCCAACGAGATGATTATGTGTGAGCCGTCACACGATCTTTAGCTTCTCGGCCGATGTCTTACCCTTGTTGGGTACTTCTTCGTACTCAACGGTCTGCCCCTCATTGAGGGTGCTTAAGCCGGCCTTTTCGACGGCCGAGATGTGAACGAAAACGTCTTTTCCACCCCCGCCCGCCGGTTGAATAAATCCGTACCCTTTGGTCGGGTTGAACCACTTCACGGTGCCCTTGGCCATACTCAAACTCCGATGTTGACGTCTAAGGATACGACCAATGCGCAAAGATGCCAACCGCGGTCGTGATGGTTCGCTGGTTCATGCGGAATTTTACAAGTTGCCGGTCAACTGGAGGATGGCTCTCAAAACGGCATCCGTTGATCCGGAAATAAGATATGACATAAAACCAAGATCGACGCCCAATTGTGAGCCCAAAACGGGCAATACAATGAGAAGTCCTATCAAAATCATCATTCCGTAAGGCTCAAGACGAGCAAGATACTTGGACAATGCGTCTGGGAGCAGGCCTACCGCAATGCGGCCTCCATCCAGCGGCGGCAGCGGGAACAGATTGAAGACCGCCAGAACGACATTGATGATGAGGGCATTCTTTATATTTTGCGCAACCCACTGGGCCGCGACGGCCGGCAGGTACACCACCAGGTGAAAGCTCAAGGCAGAAACGAATGCTAACCCAAGATTCATCGCAGGTCCGGCCGCCGCGACAAGGATCATGCCGATGCGAGGGTTACGGAGCGCCCGGAAATTAACCGGTACGGGCTTTGCGTATCCAAACAAAAATGGCGACCGCGCCAACAGTAAGAGTCCCGGCAAAACAATTGTGCCAAATGGATCTATGTGCCGCAGTGGATTGAGGCTGACGCGTCCAAGTCGCGATGCCGTCTCATCACCGAGAAAGCGGGCAACATAGCCGTGAGCGGCCTCATGAAAAGTGATGGCAATAAGAACTGGCAATAGCCAGATTGAAACGGCGTAAATCTGCTCCATACGAAATCATCCAGACGTAATTGGAGCATTGCGTGAGCTCCGGCGGAAACAATCTAACAATGTCGTTGATGAGGAAATATCGTTACATCGGCCTAATGACTTGAACGGCGCGGATTCGTTGTGTCGGTGAGATCCTTCTTTTCAAGCAAAAAACCGCCAAGGTTTGCAAGAAGGTCGGCCATTAGGGTGGCTTGTTCATCAGGCGGCGCCATCAAAATTAGATCGGCAAGGACTTCCGTTACTTTCCCTGCAATTTCCGCAAGATTAGCGTCTTGGTTTTGTAATTGGGTCTCCAATAATTCGTGAATGTCACAGTGCAAACAATCGGACATATGCGAACTCCCTTGTCCAACCGGATATCGCGCTATCTTTTTGATTGGTCAATGCTTATAGCGCCGCCCCACAATAGAAAGGCGCAGACCTTGGCAATTGCCGGCACAAATACATAAGTATCCATTGCCGGTCGCCGGGCGTTCGATCCCCTTGGCTGCAATTTCAATATGCCCCCCGAAGTCGCAGCTAATTCGCCTCAGGCGGCCGGCACTTATCCGCCCCTCGGGTTTTTCTATCGCCGCACATCGCACGGGGCGACACTGGCGATGGAACCATCCGGCAGCCATTTGACCGTCGGACACAATCCTGAAGCCGCCGTAGGCTCGGGGTGGTCCCTTCGCATGGTGCGCACATATGTTTTTGTGTCGATGCAACCGAGCCACTCAAAGTAGCTCGGCGCCCAATCCGATGCATGAATGCAGTTTGCCTTGTCCTGTGCCGGAATAGTCGCCCAGCGCTCGATCAGCGTGTCACGTGCGCTGAGTTCGCTTTTCATGCACAAATCAAACGCGTTTGGATTTTTCGTGCCGGTCAGGGCATCGGTCGAATTTTGAGTCGTCTGACATTGTTTCTGAAGATCGATTTTAGGAAGAGTGACGTCCTTCGCGAAAGCCACCGAGTTGGCCATGAGAACGATGATGCTTGAGAAAATAATTCTCGATCGAATGCCCATTGTTGTGCCCTTTTAATCCGACGTCATCCCTGTCTGACTGCCGCACGAGGCCGCCATTTATTCGGGCTCTTTAAAGCGCGCGCACCACTTTGGCTGGAATTGTTTTTTGACTTTGGCTGAGCAGTTGATTTTGCAACTTTCGGTCACGCAATCCAGCAATTCGCCGCCGGAGCCGGTGGTCGCTTCACTGGGTGCAGCGGCTGTTGCTGCGGGAGACATATTACTCGGAGCGCCGCGGGGTGCAGCCTGCTGAGGAGCACTCTGGGGGGGAGCGGCTGTATTTGCCATGGGCGCCGGCGGCGCCTCGTCTTCCCGTTGAAACCAGCTACCCGATGTTGTGCATCCTGCCAGACCGATTAGCAGGAGCGTGATACCGGCGATCCTCATATGCTTCCCCTCGTATAGTTTGGACGCAATAGGAGCACGGAAAAGTACGACAGTGCTTAATTATTTTCGCTATTTCTGCAGCCTGCTGCAGGGAGGAGGTCAGAATTGCTCCCTGGCGATAGGGAAAACGGCCAAAGCAGGGGCCTGGAGTACCCCCTTTCAGGCCGCTTGAGCCTCGAGCTCCTCGCCAACGGTGATCGGGTGGGCCATGGCCTCGTGGAGCTTGTCCGCGTCGAGCTCGCCCTCCCATCGGCTGATGACCACAGTCGCCACGCCATTTCCGACCAGATTGGTCAGCGCCCGGCATTCACTCATGAACTTATCGATGCCAAGCAAAATGGCCAGCGACTGGATGGGAATGTCAGGCACGATTGCGAGTGTTGCCGCGAGCGTCACGAATCCTGCGCCGGTTACACCCGAGGCGCCTTTCGACGTGATCATCGCAATGGCCAGAATGCCAAGAAGCTGTCCGAACGTTAGCGGCGTATTTGTCGCCTGCGCCAGGAACAACATAGCGAGCGTCATATAAATGTTAGTGCCATCGAGATTGAAGGTGTAACCGGTCGGGATCACCAGCCCGACCACCGACTTCGACGCGCCGAGACGCTCCATCTTCTGGATCATATGGGGCAGCACCGTTTCAGATGACGACGTACCAAGCACGATCAGTAACTCGTCCTTGATGTACGCGATGAAACGCAGGATGGAGAAACCCGCGAGGCGAGCGATGGTACCGAGGACGACGAGAACAAAGAGCAGACTCGTGAGGTAGAAGGTTGCGACCAGCGCAAGCAAGTTCAGCAAAGACGCCAGACCATAGGCGCCGACGGTGAATGCCATCGCACCGAACGCACCTATCGGCGCCGCGCGAACGATAATACGGATAACGCCGAAGAATATTTTCGCCATGGCATCGATGGCGTTGTTTATTTTCTCGCCCAGCTGGCCCAGGCGCGAAATCGCGAAACCCGAGAGGATCGATATCAGCAGGGCCTGCAAGAGGTCGCCTTTTGCGAAGGCGCCCATAAACGTGTCCGGAATGATCGCGAGCAAGTGAGCAACGATGCCCTGTTCCTTGGCCTGGGTGACATAGCCCGCTACTGCTTTCGGATCGAAGCTCGTCACATCGATGTTGAAGCCCTTGCCGGGCTGTAACAACTCTCCAACAATCAGCCCAAGGGCCAGCGCAAGCGTCGAAACCGCTTCAAAATAGAATAGCGTTTTGACACCGACGCGCCCGACTTTCTTGAGGTCGCGCATTGATCCGATGCCGTGCACCACCGTGCAGAAAATAACCGGCGCAATCATCATCTTTATGAGAGAGATAAAGCCGTCGCCAAGCGGCTTAAGCGCTTTGCCGAAGTCGGGCCAGGATTGGCCGATCAAAACGCCAGCAGCAATTGCAATCAGGACCTGTATGTAGAGAACCGTGTACCAAGGGTGATGCGTTTTGGTCATTGCCGCTCCCGGTCCGCACTTCAATCGGGCCGCAAGCCCAGAGCCGATTTGAAATGATAGCCACTTCCTGCCGCTGGCGAAATCGGCAAATTTGCATCCGCCGGACAATACTTTAGTTTACGCGGACATAGTGAGAGGGAGCGTCAGACAATGCAGGCGATGGCACCGGGCGTCACCAAGGCCAATTCGGGTCTCGACGGAATTGTTTGGAATATCTTAGGACAGACCTACGTCCCCAAGCAGCTCACCGAAGCCTCGTTTGCCTGGCACGCGACACTGCCGCCGACCACTTTCGTGCCGCCGCACATCCATCCAACGCAAGACGAATTCGTCTATATGCTGGAGGGGCGCATGGATGCGCTGATCGACGGCAAGGAATTCGCAGCGACCGCCGGCGACCTGATCAAGCTGCCCATGGGTATCCCTCACGGGCTGTTTAATAAGTCGGACCAGGTCCTCAAGTGTCTTTTCTGGGTCACGCCGACGCGCAAGCTCTATGATCTGTTTTGGGCAATTCACTCGATGAAAGAGCAGAGCCCACCCGAGGTCGTCGCGCTCTCTGCGCAATACGAGGTCAACTTCCTGCCGCCGCCTCCGGGGGCCTAGGCAACTTTGCCCGGTTTGTTGACTTGCTCCTTGGCGAACCCTGCCTTGGCGGCATAACCGCGCACGATTGCCTTGCGCTCCTCATAGGACAGCACGTTGTCGATATTCTCGAAACCATCGGGCGCGCGCTGTTCGACCGCATCGATCACAGCCTCCGGCCCGCCGGAGCGGTTCGACTGCACGATCTGTGCTGTCATCGGCAGCCGTTCGCGCTCATAGTCCGATAGCGCCTGCCTGACGTGGTCGGCCTCGCACAGCCGGTCTGCGAGGCAACGCGCGTCGAGGATCGCTTGCGAAGCGCCGTTCGAGCCCACCGGATACATCGGATGCGCGGCGTCGCCGAGCAACGTGACGCGGCCATGCGACCAGTGTGGCAGCGGGTCGCGGTCACACATCGGATATTCCCAGAATTCCGGGGTCGAATCGATGAGCGCCTTGGCGTCGACGAACGGGATATTAAATCGCTGCACATGAGGCATCAGATCTTCGAACCGGCCCGCACGCGACCAGTCTTCTTTGCGTGGTGGCACGCCGGCTTCCGCGACCTTCACCAGAACGGCCCAGTTGGTGAGCGGCGTGTCCTCGCGCGCGCCTTCGCCGATCGGGTAAACGACCAGCTTGCCGGCCATACCACCCGCGATCACCATGGATCGTCCGGTCAAAAATTTCGGCCAGTCAATTGCGCCCCGCCAGAGCATCGAACCGTTCCAGCGCGCCGGGCCTTCCTTTGGATAAAGCGTCTCACGTACGATCGAATGGATGCCGTCGGCGCCGACCAGAATGTCACCGCGCGCGGTTGTGCGATGCGAGCCATCGCGACCAAAGAAATAACAAGTCACGCCGCCTTCGTCCTGCGTGAACGCGCCGAGCCGATGCCCGGTATGGATGCGGGATTCGCCAAGGCGCGCGCGCGCGGCTTCGTAGATCACTGCCTGCAAACGGCCGCGGTGGATTGAGAATTGCGGATATTCGAAGCCGGCATCGGTCCCCCGGGGCTCGCGCCAGATCTCCTGGCCGATGCGGTTCATATAGAAGAGTTCGTGGGTTCGGATCCCGACCTGGTCGAGTTTCGGCAGCAGGCCGAGGTGCGCCAGCTCCTTGATTGCGTGGGGCAGGGTGTTGATGCCGACGCCGAGCTCGCGCACCGCGTCGGCTTGCTCGAAAATCTCGCAGTCGATACCGCGCGCGTGCATCATGAGGGCCGTGGTGAGCCCGCCGATGCCGCCGCCAACGATGATCGCCTTCATTGCCGCACCTGACGCTAACAAGTGCCGATATAATGCGGCTTGCGGGCCGCCGAGGCAATCGGGCTGCACGTGGGCGGCGATTGACTCTCACAAGCTTTATTGGACCAATAGGCGGCACAAAGGGCTGGCGTTTTTGGGAGGAATTCGATCATGCGGGCACTCATAAGCAGATTGGCGACTGCTGCGGCACTTGTATTCATCGCTCAGGCCGCGGCGGCACAAGAGAAGATCCGCATTGGGCTCATCTATACACTGTCGGGTCCGGCGTCGGCGCTCGGCCAGCAGTCGAAAAACGGCTTCGAGCTCGCGCTGAAGGACCTCGGCGGTAAGATGGGCGGAAAGGATGTCGAACTCATCGTCGCCGACGATGAACTCAAGCCCGATGTCGCGATCCAGAAAGTGCGCGGCATGATCGAGCGCGACCAGGTTGATTTTGTGGTTGGTCCGATCTTCTCGAATATTTTGGTTGCGATTCACAAACCGGTGATCGACGCCGGCAAGATCCTGATCAGCACCAATGCCGGCGCGTCGTCGTTTGCCGGCGCGGCTTGCAGTCCCAGTTTCTTCGTAACGTCATATCAGAACGACCAGATCTACGAGGCGATCGGCGAGGCCACCAACAAACTCGGCTATAAGCGCGTTTACGCACTGGTGCCGAACTATCCGGCCGGCAAAGACGCGATTGCCGGGTTCAAACGCACCTTTAAAGGCGAGATCGTCGAGGAATCGCTGGTGCCGCTCAACACGACCGACTTTGGCCCGGAGGTTTCGAAAATCTCGGCGTCGAAGTCCGACGCATTGTTCACCTTTATGCCGGGCGGCCTTGGCATCAATCTCCTCAACACGTTCATTCAGTCCGGTCTCAAGGACAAACTCCCGGTCATCTCCGCATTCACGGCGGACGAGGCCACGCTGCCGGTGCTCAAAGACAACGCTATCGGTGTATATGGCGTGCTGACGTGGGCGCCGAATATGGACAATCCGGCAAACAAGAAGTTCGTCTCCGAATATGAAGCGGCCTACAAAGCGGTGCCGGCGTCCTACGCCATGCAGGCTTATGATGCCGCGATGCTGATCAACAGTGCTGTGACGGCGGTGAAGGGAAATCTCTCCGACCAGAATGCAGTGCGCGCCGCGCTCAAGAAGGGCGCCTTTACCTCGCTGCGCGGGCCATTCAAGTTCAATATCAACGGCTATCCGATTGAGGATTTCTACCTCACCAAGGTCGCCAAACGTGCCGACGGCAAATACGAGACGCAAATCGTCGAGAAGATATTCTCGAACCACGCCGACGGTTACGCCAAGGATTGCAAGACCCAGTAATCGGGCCTCGCTGCAGGCCGCCGGGAGGGGCTTGCATTTTCCCTGGATAATGCTTTAAGTTTAAACATTATAGGCTTATAATAATACGATAGACGTTTCCGCATAAGGATCGGGCGGCTCATGCGCGCGGTTTGTCTCGGCGGTGGTCCCGGCGGACTCTACTTCGCGATCTCGCTCAAGCGGCGGGATCCCACGCACGAGGTTGTGGTTATTGAACGCAACCGGCCGAACGATACTTTCGGCTGGGGCGTGGTGCTGTCCGACGAAACGCTCGCCAATCTCGAAGCCAACGATCCGGAAAGCGCGGCGCGCGTCCGCAAATCTTTCGTTTATTGGAACGATATCGAGGTTCACTATCGCGGCAGCGTTGTGCGCTCGGGCGGCCACGGTTTCTCGGGCATCGGCCGCCAGCGGCTGTTGAACATTCTTCAGGAGCGTGCGCGCGCACTCGGGGTCAAACTTGAATTTGAGACGGAGGCAAAAGATGTCTCCGCTTACGCTGACTACGACCTGATCGTCGGCGCTGATGGCGTGAATTCGCGAGTGCGCGCGGCCCATGCCGACGTATTTAAGCCCGATATCGAAGTGCGTGCCTGCAAATACATCTGGCTTGGCACGCATCAGAAATTCAACGACGCTTTCACATTCATCTTCGAGCAGACTGAGCACGGCTGGATCTGGGCGCACGCCTACCAGTTCGACGCCGATACAGCGACCTTTATCGTCGAATGCTCGGAGGAGACCTGGCGCCGTGCCGGATTCGACCGGATGAGCACGGACGAGACGATTGCGGCCTGCGAAAGAATTTTCTGCCCGCAATCTCGGCCGCCACAAATTGATGTCGAATGCGCGCCATCTGCGCGGTTCAGCCTGGCTTAACTTTAACCGTGTTCTTTGCGAACGGTGGAGTCATAAGAATATTGTTTTGCTTGGCGATGCCGCTGCCACGGCACATTTTTCGGTCGGCTCCGGCTCGAAACTTGCGCTCGAAAGCGCAATTACGCTGGCGGAATATCTGCACGTCGAACCGACCATGGAGAGTGGCTTTCGTCGCTATGAAGACGAGCGGCGGCTTGAGGTTTTGCGGCTGCAAAGTGCGGCACGCAATTCGACCGAGTGGTTCGAGGACGTCGAGCGGTACCTCAAGCTTGATCCCGTTCAGTTCAACTATTCGCTGCTCACCCGCTCGCAACGCATCAGCCACGAGAACCTGCGTGAGCGCGACAGAGTTTGGCTCGGTGATGCGGAGCGGTGGTTCGAACGCCAGGCGACGGGCCACCAGCCGCAGGCGGCACGTGCGCCGATGTTCGTTCCTTTCCGCGTGCGCGGCGTCGAATTGAAGAATCGCGTCGTCGTGTCGCCGATGGCGCAATATCGTGCGGTCGATGGCACGCCGACCGATTGGCATTTGGTCCACTATGCCGAGCGCGCCAAAGGCGGGGCAGGGCTGGTGTTTACCGAGATGACCTGCGTGTCGCCGGAAGGACGCATTACGCCTGGCTGTACCGGGCTTTATCGCCCTGAGCATGAGGCCGTGTGGAAGCGGATCGTTGATTTTGTCCACGCCGAAACCGACGCCAAGATCGCCATTCAGCTTGGCCATTCCGGCGCCAAAGGCTCGACCCAGCTCGGCTGGGAAACGATGGATGCGCCGCTGAAATCCGGCAATTGGGAGCTGATGGCCCCATCGGCGGTGCCATGGAGCGCGGACAACCAAATGCCGCGAGAGATGACGCGCGCTGACATGGACGCCGTTCGCGACCAGTTCGTGCGCTCAGCGCAGATGGCGCAGCGTATCGGCTTCGACTGGCTCGAGCTTCATTACGCGCACGGCTACCTGATGTCGGCCTTCATTACGCCGCTCACCAACAAGCGCACCGACGACTATGGCGGAAGCCTTGAGAACCGTATGCGATTTCCGCTCGAGGTATTCCGCGCGGTGCGTGCGGTTTGGCCAGACGACAAGCCGATTTCGGTGCGCATCTCGGCCAATGATTGGGTGCCAAACGGCATTCTGCCACAGGATGCAGTCGAAGTTGCCCGCATTCTGACCGATGCCGGCGTCGATATGATCGACGTTTCCGCCGGGCAGACGACGAAACAGGCGAAGCCCGTCTACGGACGCATGTTCCAGACGCCGTTCTCCGACCGTATCCGCAACGAGGCCGGCATCGCGACGCTCGCGGTCGGTAACATTTACGAAGCGGACCATGTCAATTCGATTTTGATGGCCGGTCGCGCCGATCTGGTGTGCCTGGCGCGGCCGCACCTCGCCGATCCGTACTGGACCCTGCATGCCGCAGCCGATCTCGGTTACGAGGGGACGGCCTGGCCGAAACCGTATTGGGCCGGCCGCGATCAACTGCATCGATTGAAGTCGCGGCCCGACGTGATGACGGGGAAGGTGTGATGGGCGCGCTTGACGGTTTACACGCATTGGTCACCGGCGGGGGCAGTGGCATCGGCGCTGCAATCGCACAGGCTTTGGCAAAAGAGGGCGCCGCCGTTTCTCTTGTCGGGCGACGCAAGGCGCCGCTCGACAACGTTGCAAGGGCTTTGCCGAAGACCACAGCGATCATCGGCGACGTCACGAAAGCTGCAGATTGCGCGGCGATGGTTGATGCCGCGCGCGCCGCGCACGGGCCAATCGATATCGTCGTCGCCAATGCTGGCGCAGCCGAGAGCGCACCCGCCGCAAAAATCTCGGCTGACCATTGGCAACGCATGATCGGCGTCAATCTGACCGGGGCATTTCAGACGGTGCAGGCGGCGCTGGGTGACGTGACGCGCAAAGGCCAGGGGACGCGGCGAATAATTTTCACGGCTTCGACCGCGGGCCTGAAGGGCTATCCCTACGCGGCAGCCTATTGTGCCGCCAAACACGGTGTCGTGGGACTCGCGCGCGCTTTGGCCGCAGAACTTAAGTCGCCCGGCCTGACCGTGAATGCGGTATGCCCTGGCTTTACAGACACGCCGCTTTTAGACGCTTCCGCGGTTGCGATGGCCACCAAGACCGGCCGCACAGTGGCCGAAGCGCGCGCGACGCTTGCCAAAGACAATGCTGACGGCCGGCTGATTTCACCGGACGATGTCGCCGCCAAGGTGTTGTGGCTGTGTTCGCCGGTTGCTGCTTCGCTCAATGGTGAAGCTATTGTCATCGGCGGAGGCGCGGCATGACCGTTTCCGTGAAGACAAGGCCGACTCAAACGGCGCCATCGCTGAGCAAACAACGGTTGCGATTGTGGGTCCGCATTTTGCGCGTCGCTCGCGCGATCGAGGCAGAGGTGCGCGATCGGTTGCGCGTCGAGTTCAAGGTCACGCTGCCGCAGTTCGATGTCATGGCGGCGCTCGAGCGGAAGCCCGACGGCATGACAATGACCGAGCTGTCGCGCTTCCTGATGGTGTCGAACGGCAATGTTACCGGGATCATCGACCGGCTCGTTTCGGATAAGCTTGTCGCGCGCCAGGCCCCGGCTGATGACCGCCGCTCGATTATCGTGCGGCTGACGCCGCGCGGCCTGAAAGAGTTCACGGCGATGGCCAAGGCGCACCAGAGCTGGGTTGATGGATTGTTGTCGGAATTCGATGCGGCGAGTGCGGACACGCTGATCCGTCATCTCGACGGATTATCCAGTCGCATACGCAACGGAGGAACGCGCGCATGAAGATGAGCGATTTCAAGCCAAAGCATTTTAACTGGCGTGCGCAAAACGGAGTGGGCGTGATCACGCTCAAAGGCGCCGAGCGGAAGAACCCGATTACCTTCGAGAGTTATGCGGAGCTGGGTCAGACCTTTCGTGATCTTTCGCAAGCCGGTGATATCAAGGCCATTATATTCGGTTCGAACGGCGGCAATTTCTGTTCTGGCGGCGACGTCCACGACATTATTGGACCGTTGCTAGACCGCGACATGAAAGGGCTTCTCGATTTTACACGAATGACCGGCGAGCTCGTGAAAGCGATGCGCGCCTGCCCGCAACCGATCATCGCCGCGATTGACGGTGTCTGCGTCGGTGCCGGTGCCATGATCGCGCTGTTCTGCGATATGCGTCTGGGTACACCGCAAGCCAAAACCGCATTCCTGTTTACCCGCGTCGGCCTTGCCGGCTGCGATATGGGCGCCTGCGCTCTGCTGCCGCGCGTCATCGGTCATGGCCGCGCATCGGAGCTGCTCTATACCGGCCGCGTCATGACAGCGGAGGAGGGCGAGCGATGGGGCTTTTTCAATCGTCTTGTCGGCTCGGAGAAACTCGAGGCGGAGGCGATGACGCTGGCGCAGCAGCTCGCGACAGGCCCAACTTTCGCGCATGGAATGACGAAAGCCATGCTCCATCACGAATTCGCTATGCCGCTCGACGCCGCTGTCGACGCGGAGGCGCTAGCCCAAGCGGTCTGCATGCAGACACAGGACTTTCGCCGTGCCTATGAAGCCTTTGTCGCCAAAGCAGAAACCACAATTCGCCGGAAATTAAACGATGCTCGACCGTAGTTTCCTGGATTGGCCGTTTTTCGAAGAGCGCCACCGCGCGCTTGCCGGTCGGCTGGAATCATGGGCCGCGCAACATTGCGCGCACGTCGATCATCGCGATGTCGATGCCGCTTGCCGCGAACTCGTGCACAAGCTCGGCCGCGACGGCTGGCTCCAACACAGTGCGCCGGGCGATGATCCGTCAGAAAAAATCGATGTCCGCACCCTGGCTTTGATCCGCGAGACGCTGGCGCGCCATTCCGGCCTCGCCGATTTTGCTTTCGCCATGCAGGGCCTTGGCGCCGGGCCGATTTCGCTTTTCGGTACCGCCGCTCAGAAGGGCGAATGGCTCCCAAAGACCCGCAGCGGCGCCGCGATCGCAGCATTTGCACTATCAGAACCGGCTTCCGGCTCCGACGTGGCGAATATTTCAACCACGGCGCGGCGAGACCGCGACGACTATGTCCTCGACGGCGAGAAGACCTGGATATCGAACGGTGGCATTGCCGACCTTTACGTCGTGTTCGCCCGAACCGGCGAAGCCCCGGGCGCGAAAGGCCTATCGGCATTTATCGTGCGCGGCGACAATCCCGGTCTCTCGATTGTTGAACGGATCGAAACAATCGCGCCGCATCCGCTTGCGCGCGTGGCGCTAAAAAACTGTCGCGTTGGCGCCGGTGACGTCATCGGTGCGACAGGCGACGGCTTTAAGATCGCGATGGCGACGCTCGACGTATTCCGGACTTCGGTCGGAGCCGCCGCCCTCGGCTTCGCGCGCCGCGCACTCGCCGAGACGCTAAAGCGCGCGGCGAGCCGCAAGTTGTTCGGTGCACCTATGTCAGAATTGCAGATGGTGCAGGGCCACATCGCCGATATGGCGCTCGAGATCGATGCCGCGGCGCTCCTTGTCTATCGCGCCGCTTGGGCCAAAGACATGGGTGCGGCGCGCGTAACGCGAGAAGCAGCAATGGCCAAGCTTTACGCGACCGAAGCGGCGCAGCGCGTAATCGACGCTGCGGTGCAAATTCACGGCGGCGACGGCGTGCGCGCCGGGCATCCTGTGGAGACGCTCTACCGGGAAATTCGGGCGTTGCGCATTTACGAGGGTGCGTCCGACGTCCAGAAAGTCGTCATCGCTCGTGCCGTGCTTTCCTCTGCAACAGGCCACTGACATGACTCGGAAAATAAAGCTTGGCCCATCTGCGCACGTCGATACATTTACCCGCGACAATCTTCCGCCGTTCGATCAATGGCCCGATATTCTGCTCGACCGGCCGGAATTTCAGTATCCGGAACGTTTGAACGCCGCGGTCGAATTGACGGACCGCATGGTCGATCGCGGCTTCGGCGATCGCATCGCGCTGATCGGTAATGGCCGCCGACGAACCTACAAAGAGCTGACCGACTGGTCGAACCGGCTGGCGCATGCGCTCGTCGAAAACTACGGCGTTAAACCGGGCAACCGCATCCTCATCCGTTCGGGCAATAACCCCGCTTTGGTCGCGGCCTGGCTTGCGGCCACCAAAGCAGGCGCCGTCGTCGTCAATACGATGCCAATGCTGCGGGCTGGCGAACTCGGCAAGATTGTCGACAAAGCCGAGATTGCGCTGGCCTTGACCGATAGTCGCATCGCCGACGAGATCGTCGCCTGCGCCAAAGCCAGCAAATTCCTCAAGCAGGTGGTCAATTTCGACGGGACCTCCAATCACGACGCCGAGCTCGACCGCATCGCGCTCGACAAACCGGTGAAGTTCGACGCGATAGCAACGGGGCGCGACGATGTCGCGCTGCTTGGCTTCACCTCCGGTACGACCGGCGAGCCTAAAGCGACGATGCATTTCCATCGTGATTTGCTGATCATTGCTGACGGCTACGCCAAGGAAGTTCTCAACGTGAAGCCGGAGGACGTATTTGTCGGCTCGCCACCTTTGGCCTTTACCTTCGGTCTTGGCGGCCTGGCGATTTTCCCACTTCGCTTTGGCGCCACTGCAACGCTGCTGGAAAACGCGTCGCCTGCGAACATGGTGCAGATCATTGAGATCCTATAAGGCGACAATCTCGTTCACCGCCCCGACCGCGTATCGCGCGATGATGGCCGCAATGGACCAGGGCGCCAATCTGTCGTCGCTGCGGATTGCGGTATCAGCCGGCGAGACCTTGCCCGGCGCCGGTATTCGAGGAGTGGACCCGCCGGACCGGAAAGCCAATTCTCGATGGCATCGGCTCGACGGAGATGCTGCATATATTCATCACCAGCCGCGTGGGCGACGCGCTGCCCGGCGCGACGGGACGGCCGGTTGCCGGCTATGAAGCCAAGATTGTCGACGCCGACATGAAAGAGATGTCCTGCGGGCACGGTTGGGCGGCTGGCGGTGCGCGGTCCGACGGGCTGCCGCTATCTCGCCGACCGGCGGCAGAAAGACTACGTCAAAGATGGCTGGAATCTCACGGGCGACGCTTTTATCCAGGACGAAGACGGACGCTTCCACTTCGCTGCGCGCAACGACGATATGATCGTCTCAGCGGGTTACAACATCGCCGGGCCGGAGGTTGAAGCGGCGTTATTATCGCACCCGGATGTTGCAGAATGCGCCGTGATCGGCGCCACCGATGTCGAGCGGGGACAAATCGTATCTGCCTTCGTCGTGCTCAAGGCCGGGGTCGCGGCTGATAGTCTGCGCATCAAGATTTTGCAGGATCACGTCAAGGCGACCATCGCGCCGTACAAGTACCCGCGCGTGGTAAAATTTATCGACGCATTGCCAAAAACGCAGACCGGAAAAATTCAACGTTTCAAATTACGAGAACAAGCGCCATGAACAAAAGTGTGTTTGAGGTCGTGCAGCCAAAGCACTGGCCGGCTCCGAAGGGCTACGCCAACGGCATCGCTGCGCAAGGTCGGCAGGTTTTCATTGCCGGCCAAATTGGCTGGAATGCGCAAGCTAAATTCGAGAGCGATGATTTCGTTGCCCAGGTCGAGCAGGCGTTGAAAAATATTATTGAAGTCCTCGTGGCGGCCGGCGGAAAGCCGCATCATCTCGTTCGGCTTAACTGGTACGTGACCGACAAAGCCGAATATGCCGCCCGCCAGCGCGAGATTGGAGAAGTATATCGTCAGGTGATCGGCCGGCATTTTCCGGCGATGACGCTGCTGGTGGTCGCTGGGCTGCTGGAGCCGCGCGCCAAGATTGAAATTGAGGGCACGGCCGTTATCCCGGACTAACCGCTCGAGAATGTCGGGATGGCGCTCGTTTATGGATGGCGGTCAAGTTGTAAAGATCCGCGGAGCAGCGTCGCGTAGACCCACTCCATAAAGCTCCTGGGCCGTGCGAGCGCCATTCGGTCCAGACAATCCTCAGTGCCGCCAAACTGGTTGCGAGAGCCAAGTCCCCGCAACAGCAAACTCGCGATCCGAGCGGGAGAGGCTGAGGCAAGGCGCGTCAATGCGGGGACCAGGCGCTGCTCAACCTGGGTGAAGTCGGTCCCGAATGGAAATGGCTCGATCAAATGAGCCGCGCGGGAAGGGCCCAGTGCACGTTCGATGCGCTCAGGCGTGTTATCCTGGCATGATGCCGGAATTTCGAAGTCTTTCTCAATTTTGTCGGCGTCTATCGCTTCTCGTAGCAGCTCGTTTTGAAATCGCGAATCCGCAATGCTTAACATTGCAGCGATGACATCGCGGTCAGATTTTCCGCGCAAGTCCGCGATGCCATATTCGGTCACCACGATATCGCGCAGATGCCGCGGAATGGTGGTGTGGCCGTAATTCCAGAGAATATTGGAAGTGACGCGCCCTTTCGCGTTGCGGGTGGCGCGCAACATGATAATGGAGCGCGCATTTTCGAGCGCAAAGCTTTGCGCTACAAAATTATATTGACCGCCGACGCCGCTAACGACTTTCCCATTGTCGAGGGCATCAGAGACGACATCGCCGAGCAGTGTGGCCATCATGGCATTGTTGATAAAGCGGCTATTGACCCGCGCAGCCCGCTTGCTGGCTTCGTCGCCGTAAAGTTCATTGACGAAAGATACTGCGGTCATGTGGAATTTGGCGCGTTCCGCCTCCGGCATATCGCGCAAGGCCTGATAAAACGCCCGGGACCCGACAAAGAACGAGGCGTGCAGAAGGGCACCGTTCACTTCGCGTTTGAGGATGCCAGCGCGATAGAGGTCGAGAAAGCATTCAACGAACATCTCACTCGCGCCATAGAGCCCTTGCTCGAAAGGCAGATCCTCGAGCAGGCCGGCGAACGAAATGAAGGGCGCCAAGCGAGCTTCTGCGTCACGGAAAGCAGCATTATTCCGATGCCGAAGGATCAAGGCTTGCGCGACAGCGTCGCCAAGGGAGCCGATGCCGATCTGGATCGTGCCGCCGTCGGCGATTATGCGCGCAACATGAAGGCCGGCGGCATACTCGGTTAAATCGACCGGTTCACGCGGTGGAGCGAACAGCGGGAAGTCGGTCTGCGCTCCCTCCAGAATGTAGTCGAATTCGTCGGCAGGGACTTCGGCATCGCCCGCCATATAAGGCAACTCGCTGTTGACCTGCCCGACAGAAATAAAATCGGTACGGCCGGCGCGGCGTGCAGCCAGCAGATCGAGCGTGATATCGGGGTTGCAGCTCAGGCTGTAAAAGGTCTTTCCGTCACGAACGCGCTTCGCAACCAGTTGGCCGATGACATTGACCTTGCGGTCAAGAATGTAATGGATCGCGTGGGTATAGTTGGCCGAAATGTAGTTGCGTTGCGATGCGGCGACATTCAGCCGGCTCCCGGCCAGGAAGAAGAATTCGTCGACCTCGACGTTCGATGGCATGCGGTTGTTTCGTAGCGCTTCGCCGTACGCGAGCGCCGGATAACCGTCAAACAGCCTCGCGGAAACCGGATCAAGAAAGCGCCGCTCAAGTTCTTGTTTGGCGCGCGGCTTTTCGAGTGTCAGAGCGGTGAAGATACGGAGTGCAATTGAGGCGTCGCCGGCGGCGCGATTGAACACCGAATTGGCGACGTGGTTGGCTTTGCCGAGTCCAAGCGGAAGTGCGAGTACAATATTCTTGCCGACCCGTTCCACGATCGCATCAGTCAATCGGTCGGCGTCGGTGAAATAGACCGGAGCGTTTCCGGTTCGCATTTATTTTATCCGGTCCCAGCCCGGATCGGGCTGGAAACGCTCACCATATTTCGAAGCCAGTTGTGTCAGAGTGAGCACGATATCGGCGACCCCGCGCGAGCGTGCATAGTTCATCGGGCCACCGCGAAATGGCGCAAATCCGGTTGCGAATATCATAGCGCCGTCGATTGTATCCTCGTCGGCGACTACGCCCTCGCGCAGGCAGGTTACGCAAACGTCGAGCATCTGCAAAATGAGGCGGTCGGCCATATCGGGGCCGGGCGCCGGCGCGCCGTCATCCTTCACCGCTGTTCCGTCTTTCCAGTCGTACATTCCCTTGCCGGTCTTTCGGCCGAGTTCGCCCTTTTTGACCTTGTCCAAGAGCCATGTCGGCGTTGCGGGCATTGGACGCTTGAGGGAGCTGCGAAGGACGTCGGCAACGTGAAGGCAAATGTCGAGACCCACCTGATCGGCGAGTTCGATCGGCCCCATCGGCATGCCGAAATCTTCCGCCGCACGGTCGATGGTTTCGCGTTTGACGCCTTCGTCCAGCATGATGAAGGCCTCCATCAAATAGGGGGTGAGCGCGCGATTGACCAAAAAGCCCGGTGCGCTTTTGACCGGCGTCGGTAGCCGGTCGATGCGGCCGAGGAAGGCGTGTGCGGCGTCGAGCACGTCAGGTTTCACACCATCATGGCTGACAACCTCAACCAGCTGCATGCGGGATACCGGATTGAAAAAGTGCAAGCCGAGAAACCGCTCGGGCCGCCTCAATCCCTTGCGTAACTCTTCCAGCGGAATGCTTGAGGTGTTGGTGGCGAGAATCGCGTCCGGGCGCATTCTGCTTTCCACCCCGGCAAATACTTTCTGCTTGAGCTCCAGTGTTTCCGGCACCGCTTCGATGATGAGGTCGGCGGTATTGGCGCCATCGCCCTTGAGGTCTGGAATGAGACGGTCGAGCGCGTCGCGGATGTCGGTACTTTTGCGAGAAATCTTGGTGAACAGGTCGGCCGCGCGTTTGATGGCCCCGCCAAGCGGTTCGGCCTTCATGTCGGCAAGGCTGACCGTGAATCCGTGCCAGGCGCACCATGCAGCAATGTCGCCGCCCATCGCGCCGGCCCCGATGACATGAATGCGCCGGCCTTGCCAATCCCCGTCGGACAGACTTTTGAGCTTGTTGCGAAGGAAAAACACGCGGATGAGGTTTTGCGCGGTCGGCGTGACAAGCAGGCGCGCAAAAGAGGGTACCTCCGCCTTTTGCATCGCGGCTTGGCTTCCGCCGTTCGTCTCCCACAAATCGATCAGCGCGTTAGGGGCCGGGTAGTTTTTGGAGGGTGCTTTTTTTTCTGCTTCGCTTTTCATGCGCGACGCCAGCAATTTGCGGGCTGGAAGCAAATTCAGAGCGAAGACGGAAATGCCAGCACGCGCGGTCTTGAGTTGTCCAGCCACCGCCGATTTGACGGCGGCACGGACGTGTCGCTCTTGCGTCATCGCATCGACGAGGCCAAGGGTTTTCGCTTGCCGGACGCGGATCGTTTTGCCCGTCAACATAGTGGTCATGGCCTGCATGGGATTGATCAGGCGCGTCAGCCGCGCCGTACCGCCAAGGCCGGGATGCAGTCCCAATTGAACCTCAGGGAAACCAAGCGTGGCGTCGTCGACTGCGATCCGATATTTGCAGGCGAGTGCGACCTCCAGCCCGCCACCGAGGCAGTAGCCATGGATGACGGCGATGGTCGGCAGTTTGAGGCGGTCCAGCCGGTCGAAAATGGTGTGGGCGCGGCCGAGACGGGCCTCGATGTCGGCCATTTTTGTCGTATCTCGAAACTCGCCAATATCGGCGCCGGCAATGAAGCCGCCGGGCTTGCCGGAGCGTATCATCAGGCCTTTCGGGGCTTCGCGCTCGATGGTCGCGAGGACGTCATCAAGCTCGGTGACGACATCTTCCGACAGCGTATTTGCACCGGCGCCCTGCTTGTCGATGATGAGCCAGGCGATGCCGTCCTCGTCGGTCTTGAGCTTCCAGTGCCGCCACGGGGAGGCGGCCTGCGACCCCGCCGTCGCCGCGAAAGGTCCGAGTTCCAGATTTCGCGGTGCGAGCGTGTCCCATACTCTTTGCGTCATGGGGGCTCCTACACTGTCTCGATGAGCATGGCGCCACCCTGGCCACCACCGATACATTCAGTGGCGATGCCGCGCTTGCGGCCCAGCCGTTTCATCGCATTGACGAGGTGCAACACAATTCGATTGCCGCTCGCCCCGACGGGATGCCCCAGCCCAATTGCGCCTCCGTCGATATTGAGCTTATCGCGGTCGATCGCGCCCGCGGGTCCATCGAGATGCAATACCTCGCGGCAGAATTTGTTGTCTTGCCATGCAGCAAGACAGCCAAGGACCTGAGCGGCAAAAGCTTCGTTCAGCTCCCATAGGTCGATGTCATTGAGGGCGAGCTTTTGCCGGCGCAGGAGTGCGGTCGAGCACAGCACCGGTCCTAACCCCATGATCGAAGGGTCGAGCGCAGACCATTCACTGTCCAGGATCACGGCGCGCGGCTTAAGGCCGTGCTGCTTTACCGCCTTCTCGGATGCGAGGATCACCCAAGAAGCGCCGTCGGTGATCTGCGAACTGTTGCCGGCCGTCACTTTTCCCCACGGCCGTTCGAAAACGGGTTTGAGCTTTGCGAGGCTATCCACGGTGCTGTCGGGCCGCACCCCATCGTCGAAGTCGTAAACCTTGCCGTCGCGGCCAAACGCGGGCTCCAATTCGCCGGCGAAAACCTTATCGGCTTGCGCGTGCGCAAGCCGCTGCTGGCTTTCGGCCGCATATTGATCCGCATCGCGGCGGGTCACGTTGAAAAGATGTGCGACGACCTCCGCGGTCTGTCCCATATTGAGTTCGACGATAGGGTCGGTGAGGCCGCGTTCCAGGCCGATGACGGGCTTGAAAAAGCTGGGTCGAATGCGCGCGAAGGCCGTCAGGCGCGACCACACATTGCGCGCCGAAAACAGATTCAAATACCACTCGACTGCGCTACGCCGGAATACGAGCGGTGCGTAGCTCAAAGCTTCGGCGCCGCCAGCGAGAATCAGGTCAGAGACGCCGTCCTGAATATCGCGATAGCCGCTTTCGATCGATTGCATGCCGGAGCCGCAATTGATCTGCACGGTGAAGGCGGTCATCGCCTCGCCCATGCCGAGCCGCAGCGCAGCGACGCGGGCAGGATTCATCTCGTCGGCAATCACGTTGACACAGCCGAGAATGACTTTGTCGAACGCATCGGGCGCGAACGGTTGGCGCAGCAATAACGGCCGGCCGCACTGAACCGCGAGATCGACAGGCGTGAACGGACCGATGCCGCGCGCTTTCAGGAACGGCGTGCGGCTGCCGTCAATGATATAAACGGGACGATCGTTCACTCGGCCGCTGCCGGCCGTGGTCGCTTCTGGGGTGGCGATGGCCTGTCTCCTTGCGCGTGGTCGGCGTCGTGGTGTGTCAACTCTTCTGCGGTAAAATCGTCAACCGCAATTGCGATAGCGACGGCTTTGGCAGTTTCCTTAAGCTGCGCGGCCTCGCTGTCGCTAATGAGATTTTGCTTAAGCGCTTGATCGATGTCGCGAACGTGCGCCTTGTTCATTCGATCACGTAATGGCTGCGCGGCGACGGTGAGCCTGAAAGCATTTTCCAGGTGCGCAAGACCGCCTTTATCGTTGGGATGGAAGAGATCGACCGTCAACCTGTCCCGAGTCGCCGAAGGTTCAAGAATAAGTGCGGCGCATGCACGTGTCAGACTGTCAGAAGGACCACGGCGGCGTGGCCCTAGCGGCTGAATGATCAGGCGCAACAGCCCTGCAACCAGGCGGTTGGGGAAATTCGCGAAAATCTCATCGAAACGCGTGGCGATGGTGAGCAAGCCGCTGTCCATACACCACGCGACCAGCGGAAGGTCGGCGTCATGCCGTCCCTCGTCCTGCCAGCGCTTGAGCACGGCCGATAATAGATAGAGCTCGGACAAAAGATCGCCGAAGCGTGCGGAAATCATTTCCTTGCGCTTGAGGTCGCCACCAAGCGTCAACAAGGTCATATCCACTGACAGTGCAAAAGCCGCAGAATAGCGGCTGAGTTGCCGGTAAAAGTGCGTGGTCTTTCCGGCATCGGGCGCGGGCGCGAACAGCCCGCCAGTCCAACTGTGCCCCCAGGCCCGGAAAAAATTAGCGATGGCGTGGCCCACATGCGCCCAGAACGCGCGGTCGAACGCATCGAGGCCACGGTCGCGGTCGTCGTCTTCCAGTGCCAGCATCTCTTTGAGAATGTAGGGATGGCTGCGAATGGCGCCCTGGCCAAACTGGATCAGGCTTCGTGTGACGATATTGGCGCCCTCGACGGTGATGCCGATCGGAACAGCGCGGTAGAGGCTGCCGAGATAATTCTGCGGGCCTTCCATAATTGCTTTGCCGCCGTGTACGTCCATTGCATCGTTGACCGAAATTCGCAGCCGTTCGGTCGCTTGCGATTTCATAATTGCCGTCACCACGGCTGGTTTGTGGCCGGCGTCAAGTGCAGCACAGGTCATGCGTCGTGCGGCGTCGAGCAGATAGGCCGTGGCGGCCAGCCTCCCGAGTCTCTCTTGGATGGCTTCGAATTTTCCGATTGAAATGTGGAATTGTTCGCGAATGCGCGCATACGCGCCTGTGGTGTGGGCGGTGTAGACGGCACCCGCTGCCGACAATGATGGCAGTGAAATTCCGCGCCCGGCGGCGAGCGCACTCATCAGCATTTTCCAACCTTTACCGACCTGTTCGACTCCGCCGATGACGTGGTCCATCGGTAGGAAGACGTCGCGTCCCCAGTTCGGGCCATTCTGGAAGACATTGAACGCTGGAAAATGGCGGCGGCCGATTTCCACCCCAGGTAGATGCGTCGGCACCAGCGCGACTGTAATTCCAATATCTTCATTCGCGCCAAGAAGATGATCGGGATCGCGTAACTTGAAAGCCAGGCCAAGGACCGTCGCAACCGGCCCAAGCGTGATGTACCGCTTGTGCCAGTTCAGACGAATCCCCAAAACGTCACGCCCATCGAAAGTGCCGCGACAGACGATTCCAGAATCAACCATTGATGCGGCGTCCGAGCCGGCTTCGGGGCTGGTCAATCCGAAGCAGGGGATTTCTAAGCCGTCGGCAAGACGCGGCAGCCAATATTCCTGCTGCTCTTTGGTACCAAATTGTAGAAGTAGTTCACCCGGGCCGAGTGAATTCGGCACCATTGCGGTCACCGCCGCGGTAATCGAATGTGTCGAAAGTTTCCGTACGACCTCGGAATGCGCATAGGCGGAAAAGCCCAAGCCGCCATATTGCTTTGGAATAATCATCGCGAAAAACTTGTGAGCCTTCAGAAAGCGCCAGGCCTCTGGTGGCAAGTCGCGCAGCTCCCAATTGACTTTCCAGTCATCAAGCATAGCGCAGAGCTCCTCGACTGGCCCATCGAGAAAGGCTTGCTCTTCAGGGGAGAGTTTGGCGGGTGCTTCTGCGAGCAGTTTTGTCCAGTCAGGATTACCGGTGAACAGATCGGCGTCCCACCAAACATCGCCAGCTTCAATGGCTTCCCGTTCAGTATTCGAAAGGGCAGGCAGCACACCCTTTGCCCAACTGAAAATGTACCGGGAAATGTAGTCTCGTCGGAACGTCATCGAGCGCTCGCTCGCAATGCAGCCTGCCCGAACCAAAGGATTCGCTTTACAAAGGTTCCGGGGCAATGACCATATAAAGAGGTGCCAGATAGTTGGCGTATGTAGTTCAGATTGCACTATTGCACGGTGCGCCCGAGTAGCGCTGCCCAAAAACGTGCTCCTCACGAGAAGATGACAAAGTTTTAATCTGGATCGGATCGATCGGGCGCTAAGGTTATTCAGCGACTTAGCAGGCCTTAAGATTGACCATAGCCACCAAACACGACAATTCCGCCGGCCATGTATCAAAGTCTAAAAGAATGGATCGGCAGGCGAATTCTTCGCTATCTCAATACGCCGTCACGCCGTTATGCACCGTTTTTTGCGCCCCCCATCGATATATTGCGGGGGAGCCTGCAAACGGGCGACATCTTGCTGATTGAGGGTAATACCCGACTCAGTGCGGTTATAAAATTTCTTACCCAATCAACGTGGTCTCATGCGGCGCTCTATGTCGGTGGCGCTGCGAAGGATAAAGCGACTGACGGTGAACCGGATGTTTTGTTGGAGGCGTTCAGTGAAGTTGGCGTCGTACTCTCGCCACTCTCAAAATATGAGAAATTCAATACACGAATTTGCCGGCCCATCGGACTGAAGGATGAAGAGCGCAAGGCGATTGTTGACTACGCGTTAGCCCGGGTGGGCATGCAATACGACAACAGGCAGATAATCGATCTTGCACGCTACCTCTTTCCCTATCCGCCGGTCCCAGTGTTTCTCAGGCGGCGATTGCTGGCGATTGGGAGCGGAGATCCAACCCGGGCAATTTGTTCAACGCTTATCGCTGAGGCGTTTGAATCAGTTCACTATCCGATTTTGCCGGAATTCGTCGAAGACTCCGGTTATGGAATTGCGCCCTTCGTACAAAGTGAAACGGAACATATTCGTAAGCACGGTCTCTATACGCCGAGAGATTTTGACATCTCGCCGTATTTCGCGGTGATCAAGCCGGTCATCGTCAATAAATTTGATTATCACACACTCGAATGGTCTCCCAAAAAATCGATACCCATCAAAAAAGCAAGAACGAAGTCTTCAAAAGTTCGCCGAAATAACGTGCGAGTAAAATCTTCTAACGTCTGATCTATTTCAGCACTAGGGATCGACCTGGCGCGGCTTTCCCTCGGCATCAACCGCGACATAAGTGAAAACGCCGTCGGTGACCGCGATGTACTCGTCACCTATACCTCGGCAAGCCCAGCTTTCAATTTTTACCGTCAATGAGGTGTGCCCAACCTTAACCACCTCGGCGTAGCACGCCACTTCGTCGCCGACGAAAACGGGTCGATGAAAATTCATGCCGGTGATAGCGACAGTAACCACCCGACCTTTTGCGCGACGGGTTGCCGCCGCACTTCCCGCAAGGTCCATTTGCGATACAAGCCAGCCACCAAAAATGTCGCCGTGCGGGTTGGTGTCCATCGGCATCGCGATGGCGCAAAGCGCCGGTTTGGTATCGGGTGGTTCCGTGGATTGGGTCGCGGGGTTTGTTGGCAAAATCAAAATCCTTTAGGAGTAGCCCAAGGCCTTATGGTCTTGTCGTTGGCTCTGAAGGCTGCGATTGGCCCACCATAACTGTCCGTAAGGTCGACATCGTCCCAGCCGTTCAACAATTGATTACGACTGATTGGATCGATAGCAAACGCAAATTTCCGATCAACGCAGGTGATGGTCTGCTGTTCCAGATCGATGGTCATGTCTTGTGCTGGATTGGCGGAGATAGCAGCCGCGAGTTCGGTGACTTCCGCCTCGCCAACAACCGCCGTCAACAGCCCATTCTTTACCGCGTTTTGCGCGAAAATATCTCCGAACGAGGGTGCGATTACGCATCGGAAGCCGTGGTCATAAAGGGCGTACACGGCCGCCTCGCGCGAAGAACCTCCGCCGAAGTTGCGCTCCGTCAGGAGGATCTTGGCGTCGCGATAGGCATCTTGATTGAGGGGGAAGTCGGGCCGTTCCTGGCCCTGGGCATTTCGTCGAAAGTCGTAAAACACGACGCTGCCAAGGCCCTTTGATCTCGGCCACTTAAGATAGCGTGCCGGGAGGATTTGATCGGTATTGAGGTTCGGTATCATCAGCGGACACGTTTTGGCCGTGAGACGCACGAATTTCTCCATCTGCACACCCTAAAGTTTGCGCCCGACCAGCAAGGGTCGGACATCAGCAAGATGTCCACTGACCGCCGCCGCCGCCACCATCGCCGGCGACATCAGATGTGTTCGTGCCCCCGGGCCTTGCCGCCCGCGGAAATTCCGATTGGTGGTCGACGCGCAACGTTCGCCCGGTGGTACCAAGTCTCCATTGATACCGACACACATCGAGCATCCCGAATCCGCCCATTCCAGTCCGGCATCGCGGAAAATGCGATCGAGCCCTTCTTCCTCCGCTTGCCGTTTCACCGATGAGGAGCCTGGTGATACGAGGCCCGGCACCTTGCTCACGCGGCCCGCAAACACTGCCGCTGCGGCGCGCAAGTCCTCAATGCGAGCATTGGTACAGGAACCGATGAAAACCCGGTCAATGACGATATCGGTCAACTTTGTGCCCGGCGTGATACCCATGTAATCGAGTGCTTCGCGTACATATTTGGCCCGCGTCTCGTCGGGTTCGCGGGAGGGTTCGGGCACGCGTGCGTCGACGGGCAAGGCGTCGTCTGGTGTCGTGCCCCAGGTGACAATTGGAGCGATCTTGCCGGCGTCGATCGAGACTTCTCGGTCAAAGACGGCATCGGTATCCGAAACGAGCGCCGACCATGCCGCGACGGCTTGCTCGAAGTCGCCGTCCTTCGGCGCATAGGGTCGGCCCTTAATATAAGTGAAAGTGGTCGCGTCCGGCGCCACCATACCGCAGCGTCCGCCTGCCTCAATCGACATGTTGCAAAGCGTCATACGGCCCTCCATCGAGAGCGCCGATATTGCCGTGCCGGCGAATTCGATGGCATGGCCTTGAGCACCGTCAGCGCCGATGCGCGCGATAACGGCCAGTGCAATGTCCTTAGCCGCAATGCCGGCAGCTGCTTTTCCATCGACCACGACGCGCATCCGCTGGGGTTTCTTCTGCCACAGTGTTTGCGTCATCAGCACATGCGCTACTTCCGACGCGCCGATTCCGAATGCGTAGGCGCCGAAGGCGCCGTGGGTGGAGGTGTGGCTATCACCGCACACGACCAACAAGCCGGGCAGCGTCAATCCCTGTTCCGGGCCGACCACATGCACAATGCCCTGGCGGGGGTCGCGCAGGCCAAACAGCGTGATGCGATTATCTGCAGCATTGGCCTCGAGATTTCGCACCATTGCCGCGATCTCGGGATTGGCGATGCCCTTTCCACGCTCGCGCGTCGGCACGTAGTGATCGGCAACGCCAAAGGTGAGTTGTGGCTCGGCAGCGGTGCGCCCCCGGGCTTTCATCTGGCTGAAGGCGTGGAATGAGCCCTCATGAATGTAATGCCGATCGACCCAGAGCAATGCAGCGCCGTCTTCGCGACGTGCGATTTCATGCGCCGACCACAACTTGTCGATCAATGTCTGGGGCTCGCTCATGTCCGCGCCTCTGGCCCAGCCATTAGGCTTGTCGGGGGTGCGCGATATTGTATGCTAAAAAATACCAAGTAAAGCGCGCGCCAGCGGTGAGCGCTTCGGATGGGGGAGTGCGACCTTGCGCAATAGGTTTGGCGAAGCGACGGCGAAGCAGGTCTGTTTTGATTTACGCGATCGCCTTCGAGACCGATCTCGTGAGCTTGGGTGCCCCTGACACCAGGGCGCCGGTGATCCACGTTCGGGTCATAGCCGTCCTACGAATAAAAATTCGAAAACGCTAAATGAAGAAAACCAAGCCGGCAGATATCGCGCCGCAACGCTAAACGAGGAGGGACTACCATGTCGGACCAGAAATATCCGTTCAGCCGCCGCCGTTTCCTAACCACTTCGGCATTTGGTGTCGCGGCGGCGGCAACCGGCAGCATTGCCATGCCTTCCGTTGTGCGCGCACAAGGCACCGCCGTGAAACTCGGCGTGTTGCATCCGGTCACCGGCGCCTTGTCGTACTCTGGCCAGCAAGGTCGGCTCGGCGCAACAATCGCGATCGAGGAGATTAATGCCGGTGGTGGCATTAAGGGGCTCGGTATGATTGACACTGTGCTTGGCGATGCACAGTCAACACCCGATGGCGGTACAGCTGAAGTCGAGAAGATGAATTCTGCTGGCGTCTCCTGCATCGTTGGCGGCTATGCTAGCAACATCTGCCTTGCTACGACCCAAGCTGCGGCGCGCTATGAACTGCCTTACGTGGTCGATGTCGGCGTCGCCGACGGTATCGTCACCCGCGGTCTGAAAAATACTTTCCGCTTTGGCCCCGGCTTCGGCGTCATCGCGAAAACTGCACTGGCCAATCTCGCCATCATCAACGACCAGGCCGGAAAACCCGCGAAGACCGTGATGATCGTGCATGAGGACTCGTTATTCGGTTCCGGCCTTGCCAAGCTCCTCAACGCGCAGCTTCCACAGCAGGGTTTTCAGATCCTGGAGACGATCCCGCACCCGACGCCCACGCGTGATTTCAATAACGTCGTGCTCAAGATCAAGGCGCAGAACCCGGATCTCGTCATTCCGGCCAATTATTACAACGAGTATGTGCTACTCGCCCGTACGATGCAGCAACAGCAAGTGCGTCCGAAGGGCATCTACTCGGTGCTTGGTGGCGCCGCGTCCTCCTACAAATTCGTCAAGGAATTCCCGGACGCAGCCAAATACATCATGGATTGCAATCACTGGTTCGATCCACGCAGCGAGAAGGCGCAAGCATTAAAAAAGAAGATCGAAGGCAAGGATCAGTTCTTCACCTACGAAGTCTATATGAACTATAGCTGTGTCTATCTGATTGCCGACGCGCTCCAGCGGGCGGCATCAGCCGATCGTGCGAAGCTCACCGCGGCGCTGGAGACATCGACTTTCTCCGGGCACGTAATGCCTTACGGCCCAACCAAATTCGTCAACGGGCAGAACGAGGGCGCTGCGCCGGCCAATACGCAGGTGCTCGACAATGACATTAAGGTAATTTTGCCGCCGGCCTTCGCGAACGCGAAGCCAGTCTTCCCGATGCCGGCATAAGCGTTATGGCGATGCGGACGGTGCATTCAATGCGCCGTCCGCGGCCATGACCTCTAAAGTGCTGCGTCCGTGCTATCGCCAACCATTCTGATCCCTGCGATCCTCAACGGTCTGTTGACCGGTGCAGTCTACGCGCTCGTCGCCCTTGGGCTGACGCTGATATACGGTGTGCTGCACATTATTAACTTCGCGCATGGCGCGCTTTTGAGCGCGGCTTTGTTTGCAGCCTTCTTTGCCTATCGTCTTTTGGGCCTAGATCCATACGTCGCCATATTCCTGATCGCGCCTCTATTCTTCGGGCTCGGCTATGCTTTGCAGCGTTTCATCATCGGCCCCGCTTCGCGCGGTGACGACCGAAACATGTTGCTGGTGACGCTGGGCATCGCCGTCATCGTCGAAAACGCGCTTCTCTTTGCATTTCATGCTGATACGCGGACGATCGACGTACCTTATGCGTTCAAAACCATCGATTTCGGGTTCACTTTTCTTGCTGTGTCACGTGTGGTCGGTTTCATTGCGGTATTCATCGTCGCGCTCGCGCTCTGGCTGATTATGACTTTCACCGATATCGGCCGAGCGATCCGCGCTGTTGCGAAGGAAAAGATCGGCGCCGAGCTCGCCGGAATTGACGTTGCGCATGTCTATGCCGTGACCTTTGGGCTTGGGAGCGCGTGCGTCGCTATCGCGGCGTGTCTCCTGATCCCGAACTATTACGTCAATCCCAGCGTGGGTAACGCTTTTGTTCTGATTGCCTTCACCATCGTCGTTCTCGGGGGGATGGGCTCGGTGCCGGGTGCGTTGATTGGCGCCCTGCTCATCGGTGTGGTGGAAAGCCTCTCAGGCCTGTTCCTCGGCGAATCTCTCGGCCAGATCGGCATTTTCGTCATTTTCATTGCAGTGCTTCTGGTGCGCCCGAACGGGTTGTTCGGAGGCCGCGCATGAAAGGATTTGCGCCGATCGGGGCGGTGGTGCTCGTGCTCGCAGCAGTCCCTCTGGTCGTACACTCCAACGCCACACTTAATTTTCTCATTGTGACGTTGATGATTGCGCTGGCCGGGCAGGGGTGGAATATCCTTGGCGGTTACGGTGGGCAATATTCGTTCGGGCATGCCGTCTTCTTTGGCACGGGCGCATATGTCACCGCTGTGCTGCAAGTGCGTTACGGCATCAATGCATGGCTTGGCTTCGGTGCTGGCATCGTGGCTGGCGCTATTCTCGGCGGTATTATCGGCGCCATTACTTTCCGGTCCGGGCTGCGCGGCTCCTATTTTGCTCTGGTGACGCTCGCTTTTGCGGAGGTGCTGCGCATTCTCGCGAGTGTAGCGCCGATCACTGGTGCCGGCGTTGGCACATTAATCAAGCTCGACCTGGGCGCGCAGGCGCTCCAGTTTCAAAGCCGCGCCGCGTTCTATTGGGTGGTTCTGACTCTCGTCTCCGTATCGCTTGTGGTCACAAGACTGATCGAGCGCTCGCGCTTCGGCGCTTGGCTCATTGCGGTGCGCGAAAATGAGGACGCAGCGAAAGCGCTCGGTGTCGATGTAAGAAGCGTCAAGACCACGGCCATGATCGTATCTGGTGCTATGACCGCAGCAGCGGGATGTTTCTATGCACAATATTTTCTCTTTATCGATTCCGGCATCGCCTACGGCACCTGGATCTCGATTGAGGCGCTCCTGACGCCAATCATCGGTGGAGTTGGTACGGTGTTCGGGCCGCTGCTGGGCGCGTTGGTAGTAAAGTCGCTGGGAGAGGGTGCGAAACTCGTAACTGGCGACGTCCCCGGCCTTGACTTGATTGTTTATGGTGGCGCGCTTGTGCTGGTTATCTGGTTTACCCCGCGGGGTTTGATCGGCGGATTCATGCAACTGCGCAAACGGCTGAAACGCCGCGCGACATCAGGGCCTTCTTCCATACCGGAGGCGGGCCATGGCTGAACCACTTCTTGTGGTGGATCGCGTCTCGCGTCGTTTCGGCGGCCTGTTGGCAGTCAACGCCGCTTCGCTCACTGCCGTTGAAGGTCGTATTACCGCACTGATTGGTCCCAATGGCGCCGGCAAGACGACGCTTTTTTCCATCATTTCGGGATTCCTCGAAGCGAGCGAGGGTACCGTCCGCTACGCCGGTGAGGATATCACCGATGAATTGCCACATCGGCTCGCCCGGCGCGGTATCGCGCGTACCTTCCAGATCGCACAGCCTTTCGCGGGCTTGTCCGTGCGCGAGAACATTCTGGTCGGTGCGCACCTACATCACCGCGCGCACGATACGGCGCTCGCTGCTGCCGAAGAAATCGGTCGTCAGGTGGGGCTAGGTGATTTACTCGACAAGCCCGCGGACACGTTAACGGTCGCCGGACGCAAACGGCTCGAGCTTGCGCGCGCGCTGGCAATCGAGCCGAGATTGTTGCTCCTCGACGAAGTGCTGGCGGGTCTGAACCCTTCCGAAATCCGCGATATTGTGCCCGTCATTCGCAGTCTGTGCGGGCACGGTATCACCATCATGATGATAGAGCATGTGATGCAGGCGGTGATGAGCCTTGCCGCGCACGTCTTTGTGCTGGCGGAAGGCCGCATCATTGCCGAGGGGACGCCCGCGCAAGTCGCCGCCGATCCCAGGGTCATCGAGGCCTATCTCGGCCATGGGGCTGCAGCAATGCTGGGCGGGTCGCATGGACACTAACTCGCTGCTCGCAATCCGCGGCCTGTACGCCGGTTACGGAGAGGCGGAGGTCCTGCGTGGCATCGATCTCACCGTGAATCCGGGCGAAGTTGTTGCGGTCCTCGGGTCGAACGGCGTCGGCAAGACAACGCTCAATCGTGCGATCTCCGGCATCCTGCGCGCACGCGCGGGTTCGATTCGCTTTGACGGTGCAGAGGTCGTTCGCGAAAAGCCGCCGGCAATCGTTGCACGCGGCCTCATTCACGTGCCGGAGGGACGACGTATCTTTCCCAATTTGTCGGTCCGTGAGAACCTCGATCTGGGCAGCTATCGCCGTGCTAGAGCACGACGCGCGCAAAACCGAGAGCGCGTGTTCGAAATCTTCCCGCGTCTTTACGAGCGCCGCGATCAACGTGCCGACACCCTCTCGGGCGGCGAACAGCAGATGCTCGCCATCGGTCGTGGGCTGATGGCTGAGCCGAAACTGATTATTCTCGACGAGCCCTCGCTAGGGCTTTCGCCGCTGCTCGTCGAGGAATTGTTTACGCTTATCAAGCGCATAAACGGAGACGGCGTTTCTGTGCTTCTTGTCGAGCAGAACGTCGTGCAGAGTCTCGAAGTCGCTGACCGCGCCTACATTCTCGCCGACGGAAACTTCGTCATGTCCGGCAGCGCCGCGGACATTGGCGCCAATCCCGAGCTCAAGCGCGCTTATCTTGGAATGTGACGCATGACCAGTACCAGCTTACGCGCCCGTCTCGCACGCCCGTCGATCTTGGTCGCACCGGGTGTTTATGATCCGCTTACGTCACTGATCGCCGAACAGGCCGGCTTCGAAGCGCTTTACGTTTCGGGCGCGGCCATCGCCTATACGCGACTCGGCCGGCCTGACATTGGCTTAGTAAGCATGAGTGAGGTAGTGGAGACGGTAGCGCTCATACGCGACCGCGTGCGCGCGTATCTTGTTGTTGATGCTGATACCGGTTACGGCAATGCGCTAAATGTCGAGCGCACAGTTCGACTGCTCGAGCGTGCAGGCGCGAATGCTATCCAAATCGAGGATCAGGATTTCCCCAAACGGTGCGGCCATCTCGATGACAAGGTGCTGATCCCGGTGCAGGAGATGGCCGGCAAGATCAAAGCGGCGATAGACACGCGTCAATCTGAGGATACGCTGATCATCGCTCGAACCGATGCGGTTGCTGTCGAAGGCTTCGACCGCGCGATAGAGCGAGCGCTGCATTACCGCGACGCCGGCGCTGATCTCCTGTTCATCGAGGCGCCGAGGGCGCGGGAAGATTTAGGGAGGATAACGAGCCGGGCAGGCGGCGCGGTGCCCCTGATGGCCAATATGGTGGAAGGCGGAAAGACCCCGATGCTTTCTGCGTCCGAACTTGAAGCGTTGGGGTTTTCGCTCGTTATCTTCCCGGGAGGAATAGTCCGGACGTTAGCGAAAACGGCGACTGAGTATTATGCATCGCTCGCTGCACACGGCAGCACGCAGCCATTTCGCGCACGTATGCTCGATTTTGTTGAACTCAACGATCTACTAGGTACGCCGGGAATGCTCGAGCGCGGCAAGAAATTGGCGTCAATTGAGCCGACTGCCTCAGTTGATGCGAGTCGCAAGCGATGAATCTCTGCTATTTGCTATAGGAATTACGAGGGAAATCTCGAATGGATAAGAGTTTCGATCTTGTGATCAAAAATGCTCGCGTCGTGCGACCTAACAAGACGTCAGTCGATAGGCTCGACATTGCGGTCAAGGATGGAAAGATCGTCCAGATCGCGTCTGCGATTGGTGCCGAACGCACCAAAGAAATCTTCGATGCCAAAAATTATCTGGCATTCCCCGGCTGTGTTGATGCTCACATGCATGTCGGCATCTATCAGCCCCTAGCCCAGGACGCCATCTCGGAAAGCAAGGCCGCGGCGATGGGTGGAGTGACGTCGAGCCTCAACTACATGCGCACGGGCCAGTATTACCTCAATCGCGGCGGACCATATCGCGACTTCATGCCGGAAGTGCTCAAACAATCCGACGGCCGATTTTGGGTTGACTATGGTTATCACATTGCTCCGATCGAAGCGGCGCATATCGACGAGATGGAAAGCCTCGCTCTCGAATTCGGTGTCACGTCGTTCAAAATATTCATGTTTTACGGGGGCTATGGGCTGCATGGCCGGTCGGACAAGCAGAACGAATTTCTGATGATCGGTCCGGAAGAGCGCTATGACATCGCTCATTTCGAATTTATCATGCGGTCCGCTCAGCGCTTGATGGAAAAACAGCCGCGACTTGCCGATTATATTAGTGTCAGCCTTCACTGCGAACTTGCGGACATTCTCAATGCATACACGAAAATTGTTGAGCGTGAGGGCAAACTAACTGGTTTGCGCGCTTACAGCGCTGCACGTCCTCCGCACTCCGAGGGGCTGGCAATCTGGATCGCGTCATATCTGGCCAATGAAACGAACTGCCTGAATATCAATTTATTGCATCTCAGTTCACGAAAAGCGGTGGATGCTGCGTGGACCATGCAACAGGTTTTTCCGCACATTGCTTTTCGCCGGGAAGTGACTGTGGGACATCTCCTGCTGGACACGGACTGCGAATGTGCTGTTCACGCGAAGGTTAATCCGCCCATCCGGCCGCGAGAAGACGTCGAGGCTTTATGGCAAGCGGTACTTGACCGTAAGATCGACTGGATTGTTAGCGATCATGCCTGCTGTTCAAGCGAGCAGAAATGGTCAAAGGATGATCCAAGCAACATTTGGCTCGCGAAGGCGGGTTTTGGCGGTACCGAGTACTTGCTCTCCGGAGTGGTGAGCGAAGGCAGCAAACGCGGCATGTCCTACAACCACATCGCCGAGCTGTTGAGCTGGAAACCGGCCCAGCGGTTTGGATTGCTCACCAAGGGCGACCTTGCTCCTGGTTTCGATGCCGACATCGCTCTCGTCGACCCGGATGAGAGCTTCGTGGTGCGCGCTGCAGAATCTGAATCGGAGCAGGGATATTCGCCCTTCGAAGGCCAAGAATTGAGGGGGCGGGTGAAGAGCACCTTCCTTCGTGGAAGCTTGGTCTATCATGCCGGTGAAGTTGTCGGACCGGCGCGGGGCCGATACTTGCGACGGCCCTTGAGTCCCTAGGCGCGGTCAGCACCGGCCGCATTTTTCACGACCCAAAACGGGAGAGAAGAGCATGCAGCTTGGAGGCAAGAAAGTCGTCGTGGTTGGAGGCTCGTCCGGCATCGGCCTTGCGACTGCCGAGCTCGCCAAAAGCGAGGGCGCCGAGGTGGTCATTGCATCCCGCAACGCCGAGCGGTTGAAGACGGCTGCGGCCAAACTGGCGGCGACCGCGATCCCGACCGACGTTACCAGCGACGACAGCGTTGCCAGTCTTTTCCGAACCTGCGGACCAGTGGACCATGTGGTCGTAACTGCCGCGCAGCTTCGCACCGGCCCTTTCAAAACCGTGTCGATGGACGATGTGCGCGCGACCATGGAAGGAAAGTTCTGGGGCGCCTGGCGCGTCGCGCGTGCGGCCGAATTCCGCGCGGGCGGCTCGCTCACCCTTGTGTCAGGATTCCTGAGTGTGCGACCGCGCCCAAATTCCGCAATCGTCGGGGTCGCAAACGGCGCGCTCGAGTCGCTGACGCGGTCGCTTGCGCTGGAGCTCGCCCCGGTACGCGTCAATTGCGTCTCCCCTGGCATCATCGACACGCCGATCCGCGCCGCTATGCCGGAAGCCGCGCGTCGCGACATGCTCACCAAAGCAGCCGCCGCGTTGCCGGTCGGCCGTGTTGGCACGGGTGATGATATCGCGCAGCAAATCCTCACCTTCATGAAGGTTGGTTTCGCCACCGGATCGATCGTGTATCTCGACGGCGGCGGCCTTGTTATCTAATTTATCTTGCGATTTGTGGTGGCGATGCCGCCGGTCTGGCCGTTTGAGAAGGTGAGTATCCGATGAGTTACGTTATGGTCGCGCGCTGGCAGGCGCGCGAGGGCAAAACAGAAACCGTCGAAGCCATACTGCGGGAGCTCGCTAAGGCAATTCGTCTAGAGCCGGGCAATATTCAATTCACAGCGCATCGAGGCCGCGAAAACCCCGATGAGTTTTTGCTGTACGAAGTGTACGCGTCGGAAGATGCATTCGCCCAACATCAACAGACTGAACATTTCAAGAAGCTTGTGCTTGAACGTGCTGTGCCTTTGCTGAGCCTGCGCGAACGAAAGGCTTATTCTATCGTTGATGACATTTGATCAGTGCCTTCGCGGGCGGCGCTGACCTCACCTAGCGTTTCTTGATTCCTGCCTTTTCGATGACCTGCGCCCATCTGGCGACGTCGGTTTTGATGCGGTTGCGCAAATCGTCGGTTGACATGCTGCGTGCGTCCATGCCGGCCTCGTTTGAAAACCTCTGCACCTCGGGCGACTTTAGCGCGTTGTCGACGGCGCGGTTGAGCAGCGTGACAATGTCCGCGGGAGTCCCTTTGGGTACGGCCAGTCCATTCCAGCTTGTCACGTCGTACCCGGCCAAACCGCTTTCGATCACGGTCGGAACGTTTGGCAGGTTGCTGGCGCGTTCGCGCGCTGTGGTGGCGAGGACGTTCATCTGGCCGTTGGTGATGGGTGACTGGAAGCCGACGAAGTATTCAAATGCGATGTCGACGTCACCACGCAAAACAGCGTTCGTCAGATCCGGCGTCGCTTTGTATGGGATGATCGTCACGTCCAGGCCGGCCATCGTCCGGAATAACTCGGCGGAAAGATTCTGCGCGCTACCGGCATTGATTGTGCCGAAGTTTAGGGTCCCGGGATGCGCCTTGGCGGCGGCGATCACATCCATGATCGTTTTATAGGGCGCGCCGGCTTTGGCCGTAATAACGAGCCCGTAGGATGCCGTGGTCGAGATCGGCGTGAAATCCGTCTCAATGTTGTAGGGCAGGGACTTGAACAATGCCTTGGCGATGGTGAGCCCGCCTCCGATCATAGCAAGGGTGTATCCATCCGCCGGTGCGTCCCGGGCCGCTTGCATTCCAACAACGCCCCCGGCGCCTGGACGGTTTTCGATAAAGAACTGCTGGCCGAAATGCTGGCTAAGATTCTGGGCAACCAGCCGCATGGTGACATCGGCGATGCCGCCGGGGCCGTAGGGCACAATGATGCGGACCGGTTTCGACGGGTAGCTGTCAGCTCGCGCCGGCGCGGGCGAGATTGCCGCAATAAATGCGAGCGACAAACCGCAGATAACCGACACCGTACATTTCATGAACTGACCGGGGGCGAAGCTGACAATATGGTGCATGTTTTTCTGAGCGAAATGCGAGGGGCGCAGAGAATAGAAGGGCGTGGCACACCTGACAACGTATTTGGCGCATGCGACGATGCTGCTTTACGGTAGCGTCCCGTTGTTCTACGGAAAGCGATTGCTCTCGGGTTTCGGGGAGCGCCACCTTCTCTCAATACCGGACGACTGCGCGCTGTGACGACGATCGACATCCACCCGCACATCATTGCTGACGACGCCGCGCGCTATCCTTTGGCGCCGCTCGGCGGTCATCAATCCGATTGGTCGCGCACGCGCCCCGTCACGCTGGAGAAACTGGTTGCCGCCATGGACGCGGCAGATGTGCAGAAGGCGGCAATCGTGCAAGCGTCGACATGTTATGGCCACGACAACTCTTATGTGGCGGACGCTGTGGCCGCCTATCCGAAGCGCTTTACCGGCGTATTCTCTGTTGACGTATTGGCGCCCGATGCCCCTGAGCGCATGCGCCAATGGCGCGGCAAGGGCTTGACCGGCATGCGGCTCTTTACGTTCGGCAGCACTATGTCCGAGCAAGCAAATTGGCTCGACGATCCGAAATCATATCGCGCCTGGGATTGCGCGAGCGAACTTGACCTTTCGATCTGCCTGCAGATGTCAGCCAAGGCGATACCACAAGCGGCCAGCATGGCCGGACGGTTTCCGAATGTGCGCATTATTCTCGATCATGGTGCGCGGCCGGCGCTGGAGGACGGCCCGCCTTACGATGCCGCTGCCAGCCTGTTCGGCCTCGCGCGCTATCCCAATGTGTACATCAAGCTTACGCCGCGCATTTTCGCCGAGTCCCGTCGTGGCAAAGCGACGCCCGAAACATTTTTTCGGCGCCTGGTTTCCGAGTTTGGCGCGTCGCGGCTGGCATGGGGCTCGAATTATCCGTCCAGCGAGGGCAGCCTGCCGGAACTCCTGACTGTGGCACGTGAATCTCTCGCCTGCTTGCCAAGCGCTGACCCGGAATGGATCTTTGCCAAGACGGCACAGGCGCTCTATCCGGCGCTTGCGGACTAAGGAGACATTCAGTGATGTCGACGAGCGGCGGAAAAACCAAATTATACACGCTGCTCGGAAGCTATCCGAACACGCTGGCGCTCAGAAACGGTGAGGTGACATCCAACGTCGTCGACCTTGAATTCGCCGATGTGAAAGTATCGAACACCGCGTTCAAACCATTGGTGCGCGAAGCAAAATTTGATGTCGGTGAATTGGCGATCGTCACTTTTTTGCAGGCGAAGGTTTACGGCAAGCCCTATACGCTCATTCCCGCCACGGTGCTTGGGCGCGGCCAACACCACACCATTGCTTACAATCCACAAAATGGGCGTTTGAAGGCCTCCGACCTCACTGGAAAACGCGTTGGCGTACGCGCCTATACGCAGACGACGGGCGCTTGGGTGCGCGGATTCCTAGCTGACGACTATGGCGTCGACCCTGCAAAAATTCACTGGGTGACGTTCGAGGCTCCGCACCTTGCTGAATACAAAGATCCAACATTTGTGTCGCGGGCGCCGGAGGGTAAGGAGTTGACGCAGATGCTTCTGGATGGCGAACTCGATGCAGCCATTGTTGGTGATAAATTGCCGGATCCCAGGTTGGCGCCGCTTATCCCCGATGCTGATGCGGTGGCGCAGAAGTGGGCGCAGACGCATGGCGGGGTGCCGATCAATCACATGGTGGTGGTTCGGGACACGATCTCAAAATCCAGTCCCGATGTGGTGAAAGAGATTTACCGCATGTTGCGCGACAGCCGGCGCGCAGTTGGGCCGCCGGCGGACAACAGTGTGCTCGATCCGTGGCGTTTTGGAGTTGAGGCCAACCGTCGTTCGCTCGAGATCATTATTGACTACAGTTTTCGCCAGAAATTGATCCCACGACGATTTTCGGTCGATGAACTATTCGATGACCGCACGCGAGTGCTAGTTTAATCCCAATGAATATCTTCGACGAACCGAAGATCGATTGCCACGCACATGTGATTGATCCGGCGAATTTTCCATACAGCAAAGACGTCGCCTATAAGCCTGCCGGACAGGAAATCGGCACAACCGCGCAATATCGTCAGGTGATGAAGTGCTACGGCGTGCACCATGCACTCTTGGTGCAACCAAACTCCGGATATGGCAGTGATAATTCTTGTATGCTCGATGCGATCGCAAAAGGCGAGGGCCGCTTCAAGGGCATCGCAATTGTCGATCTTGAAGCCGATGTCGGCACACTGAAAGAACTAAAAGCGCGAGGCAGCGTCGGCGCGGCAGTCAATCCGACATTCCACGGCAATAATTACTACAAACATGCCGATGGCTTGATGAAGCGCCTTGCCGATCTCGATATGTTTCTAGATCTCCAGGTCGAAAATGATCAGTTTCTGATGTACGAGCCGTGGATTGAGAGGATTCCCGCAAAGGTCCTGATCGATCATGCCGGGCGGCCGACACCGCAGTCAGGCCTTAGTCAGCCGGCTTTTACAGCGATGTTGCGATTGGCGAAGACCCGACGGGTCAGCGTTAAAATTTCCGGCTACGCAAAGTTTTCCAAGTTGCCTTATCCGTTTGAGGACTGCTGGCCGTTTGTGCGATCGATTGTCGATGCGTTTACGCTCGATCACTGCATGTGGGCGTCGGACTGGCCTTATCTTCGCGCGCCGGAACGGCAGGATTATGGGCCACTGGTTGCGTTGGCCGCCCAGTTGTTTCCAAACGCCGACGACCGGCGCAAGCTTTTCTGGGATACTCCCAATCGTTTGTTCAAATTCGCGCCCTAATCGATAAAACGGGCGGTTATTGCGGCTTGTACTCCTCGCGTTTGCTGTTCGCGATCTTGATCAGCGACTCGGCTGCTTTGCGATCCTCCTTAAGGAATGCGGCAAACCCGGCCGGTGTTGTTGGTGCCGATACAACGGCCTGATGATTTAAATAGTCGATAAAACTTGGGTCGCTGAACAATTTAACGAATTCACCGTTGATCTTGTCGACGAGCGCAGACGGTGTGTCTTTTGGCGCAGCAAGACCCCACCAGCCTTGGCCGGGATACCCGTCGAGCCCGGCCTCCGCCAAAGTTGGGACATCAGGCAGGAGCGGCGATCGCTTTTCGGACGATACCGCAAGTGCCTTCACAGTGCCGGCTTGGATCAGCCCGAGGAAATTTCCAATACCAAAGCGTGTCATCTGGACCTGGTCAGCCGCGAGCGCTTGGGCTGCTGGGCCGCCGCCCTTATAGGGCACGCCGACAATTTTTGTGCCCCACTGATTGTTGAGCCATTTCAGGAACAGGTCAGGAAACGAACCGTCGCCGAGCGTGGCGTAGTTGAGCTTATCGGGATTGGCTTTCGCGAACGCTTTAAGCTCGGCGACAGAATTCACACCGAGCGCCGTCGACACGAAGAGGCCTTCATTTAGAAAGAACAGTCGCGTGACGGGCACCAGATCGCGATCCGGATCATAGGGCAGGTTGTCAAACAAGAGCGGATTGTACGACATCGTGCTGTGGTAGATCACGCACAGGGTATAGCCGTCGGGTTTGGCCTGTGCGCAAGCCTGGGCGGCGACGATGCCACTGGCGCCGCCGCGGTTTTCGATAATTAATGGCTGGCCGAGACGCGGCTGCAATTCGGCTGCGGCTTTGCGCATGATTACGTCGGTTACGCTGCCGGCCGCGATTGAGACGATCAATCGGATCGGGCGATCGGGATAGGTTTGCGCCTGGGCCGACGCGGCGCAGCACGCGATAACAAGGCCGATAGCAATGCGGCTGACTTTGTTCATGACGGTTCCCCCGATTTGTCGCAGTTATAATTTTCCGTCGAAAGCAGCGGTCACGAAATCATCGATCATGCGGTAGCACTGTCTCGCGGCGCCTGGATCGAAGCAGGCGATCCCCGGCACGTCGGATTCGATCTCGCAGAACGAGTGCAGCAATCCGCCGAAGATCAGCATCTGCCATTTTACCCCCGCGACCTCCATTTCGCCTTCGAAAGTATCGCGGTCGTGTTTCGGCACGACGGGGTCCTTTGCGCCGTGCATCACGCAGATGGCGGCTTTGATGTCACCAGGCTTTGCGGGAAGGAGCGTCAGCAGGTCGCCGTGCAGGCAGATAACCGCTTGCAAATCGGCGCCGGTACGCGCCAGTTCGAGAACATTGCCGCCGCCAAAACAGAATCCGACGGCGGCTTGGCGCTTGAGGTCGCCAATCTTGCGCTTGCTGCTTTCACTGCGGAGAGTATCGAGTGCGGCGACGATGCGCCGGCGCCGCGTCGACGCATCGGCGCGTAATCCATTGGCAAGGGGGGCTGCCTCGGGCGGGCCGGAGGCGATTTTTCCGCCTCCATACATGTCGGCAACGAAGGCGATATATTTGCTGCCGGCGATGGTTGCGGCGCGCTTGATGGAATCATCGCTTACACCAAGCCAATTCGGCGCCATTAATAGCAGCGGCCGCGACCCGCTGACACGCTCATCATAAACGAGTGCGCCGGTGCAGGTGGTTTCTCCTGCTTGGTATTCGATCCGATCGACGGCCACTCGCGTCTCCATTGTTACGATTCGAGAAGGATTTCCCCGATCATCCCGGCGTCGTATTGCGTGAAATAAAGTCGTCCATTCGTCATGGAGGCAATACAGCGGGCGCCACTCGCCGGCGTCGGGATTTCGTATTCGCCGATCAGTGTTCCATCGGGCGCCATGTGGCCGATCTTGTTGGCGAAGTTTTCGGTACACCACAGATTTCCATCGGGCCCAACAGTGACTCCGCGTAAAGACGCGTTTGGCGTTGGGAATACGAATTCCTGAAACGTGCCATCGCGAGTGAGCCGTCCGAGCGCATTGGCGCCGGTCTCGACAAACCAGATGTTGCCATCCGGATGGGTCACCATCGCTCGCGGCTGGCTGTCGTGGCTCGGAATATCAAATTCATTCACAGTACCGTCTACGCTGATGCGACCGACGCGGTTGCCGGCCGCCTCGCTGAACCAGAGCGCGCCGTCGCGCACAACGATCGAGAGCGGCTTACTGCCCGGAGTTATCCCGTTCTTGAACTCGGTGATTTTCCCATCGGGTGTGATACGGCCGATCTGGCTCACGTCGGTTTCCGAGAACCAGACATTGCCATCCGGCCCGAGCGCGATCCCGTCGGGCCCGGCATTCTCTGTAGGCACCGTAAATTCCGATAAAGCACCGTCTGCGGTCATTCGTCCGATCTTATTGGCCCGTTTCTGTGCGAACCAAAGATTTCCGTCGGCGCCGAGCGTGATGCCAATCGGGGTCGCGCCGTCGGTTGGCAGCAAGAATTCAGCAAACGCAGCATTGTCCGGATTGAAGCGCCCGATCTTCGCAGTACCGCTTTCGCAGAACCACAGGTTGCGATCCGGTCCTTCGACGCAGATGTAGGGCGCGCTGCCGACGCTCGGAATTTGGTGCTCACGGATGCGCACTTTGTGTGACGTATGCCGAGCCAAGGTCGCCCTTTCGACATTGACCGACATTGACCTCTCCGTATCGCGATCCAGTACAGCCGTATTAGCTGCTTACTGATGCTATCGGCCGGATTCAAAATCTGTCAATTGCGGCGCGTCGCACGAAACCGGCAATCGGAAGAATGTGGTGATGTGGAATCGGCGATCTGGTTGGCGAGGCAAATTAAGGAGAGCAAGGTCATTTCGTCGCAAACCCTCGTGCTCCGCGCAGAGAGCTACGTGTGGATCGCGATCCAAAGCTCCGCGGCTTCTTTGCGCCATTGTTGTTCGATGCCGCGCGAAGCGTCGTTTCGAACAGACCAGTACCCACGGCCGTGCATTCTAAATAGCTTGGACTGCCATTCTTTCGATTTCGGGCCAAAGCGCTGCAATTCGGCATTGATTGTTTGACGAAAATCTTTTGTTAAGTCGAATTTGTTTCCAAGGCGCTTCCAGCGCTTTTCGACGATTTGGCAAAATACAGACCTATGCAGGGGATGCGCCTCTGTGGCCCCCAACTCATCCAATACGTCCATGATTACATCAGCCAGGCGCTTGGTCATGGCTACGAATTTACCGGCCATATAATTGAATTGTTGCGACTAGATCGCATTTAAGTCGACTAAAGATTGACGAGGTTTGGCCCCGTCACCGGTCTCAAGTTTACCGACACCGAGGCCAGAAGCACCATCAATGGCGAGCTGTTTGAGGCCTGGGCAAGGACCCCCGCGAGGCCCTTCCAGAAGTCTAGTTTGAACGCGTACCATGGCGTTGCCGAGCCGGGGGGCGGAGGCTATGGGACAACACAATTATCGCGGTCTGCTGAACGGGGTGTCTCTTGCACACTTGCGCGCATTATTTGCGCAGCGGCTTGCGCAACCGTGAAAAGGCGACGCACCAGGCCTATCGGACCCAAGCGCCGCAGTGCGCCTAAAGTTGCTCGCCGCCGCAATTCCGTTGGCGCCGGTTCGAACAAAAAGCTTGCCGCACAAGCGGTCATCGCCATCGAGAACACGCGGCTACTTAACGAGCTGCGCCAGCGCACGGACGAACTTACCGAGGCTCTGGAGCAGCAGACCGCCACATCAGAGGTGCTTCGCGTCATCTCGAGTTCGCCGACTGACATCCAGCCGGTTCTTGACGTTATTCTGCAGACAGCGGGGCGCCTGTGCGAAGCCGAATATGCCTGCTTCTTCAGGTTGCAAGACGGCGCCTATCACGTTGCGGGCGCCAACAACGCGCATGCTGAGTACATCAGATTTCTTTCGGATCATCCTCTGACCGTTGATCGCGGCACGCTTGTTGGCCGCGTTGCGATTGAACGACGTACAGTTCATATCCCTGATTGTCTTGCAGATCCTGAATACACCGGTCGTGAATACGCTCGCGTGGGCAACCATCGCTCGTTGCTCGGCGTTCCACTTCTCCGCGACGGCATTGCGGTGGGCGTCATCGGCCTTTTGCGCACCCTGGTCAAACCATATACCGCGAAACAGATCGAGTTGGTGACCACATTCGCCGATCAGGCGATGATCGCGATCGAAAACGTACGATTGTTCGATGAAGTCCAGGCGCGCACACGCGATCTTACTGAAGCCTTGGAGCAGCAGACGGCAACATCGGAGGTTCTCAAGGTCATCTCAAGTTCGCCTGGCGAGCTCGAGCCGGTCTTTAAAGCAATTCTTGAGAATGCCTTGCGCATCTGCGGTGCCAAATTCGGCAATCTGTGGCTTTGCAAAGAGGGCGGGTTCCAGGCGGCGGCGAGCCACGGCGTCCCGCCTATATACCGCGATCACCTTCAGCTAGGCACCGTCGTGTATCCCGGCCCGAGCCTTCCCGTCGCCCGAGCCGCAAGTACGCGCTTGCCGGTTCACATCGTGGATCTCAGTAGCGACGCGGCGTATCTCGCCGGTGAGCCGGTCGCCGTGGCCGGCGTTAAACTCGGTCACGTCCACACTCTCCTGGTGGTGCCCATGTTGAAGGACCAGGAAGTGGTCGGTGCATTTGCCGTTTACCGTCAGGAAGTGTTGCCGTTTACCGATAAGCAGATCGAACTCATCAACAATTTTGCTGCGCAAGCCGTCATCGCTGTCGAAAACACGCGACTTCTCAACGAGCTGCGAGAATCACTGCAACAACAGACCGCCACCGCCGATGTCCTCAAGGTCATCAGCCGTTCGACCTTTGATCTCCAGACGGTGCTCGATACGCTCGTTGAATTGGCGGCGCGCCTGTGCGAGGCCGATATGGCATCAATCAACCGGCAGCGCGAAGACGATTTTCAGCAAATCGCGAGCTTTGGCTACCCTTCTGAGTTTGCGTCGTTCATGGAGCGACATCCCATACCCTCTGGCCGAGGCTCGGCTGTGGGACGCGCGGTGCAAGAGAAAAGAATAATTCACATCCACGATGTGCTCAAAGATCCGGAATACGCTTTCAAGGATGCCGCCAAAATCGGGGGCATCCGGACTCTGCTTGCCGTGCCCATGGTGCGTGAAGGCGTGCCGATTGGCATCATTGCTTTGCAGCGAAAGTCTGTGCGGCCGTTCACCAGAAAACAGATCGAGTTGGTTCAAATCTTCGCCGACCAAGCAGCGATAGCAATCGAAAATGTTCGACTGTTCGAAAGCGTTGAGGCGCGCACGCGGGAGCTTGCAGCGTCTCTGGAAACTTTGCGGGCGGCGCAGGATCGCTTGGTGCAGACCGAAAAACTAGCCTCGCTGGGTCAATTAACGGCGGGTATTGCGCACGAGATCAAGAACCCGCTCAATTTCGTCAATAACTTTTCGTCAGTTTCCACGGAATTAATCGATGAAATGCAGGCGCTTCTGAAGGGGACGCCGATTGACCAGAATGCTCTGACCGAGGCCAATGAACTGGCGGATATATTACGAAGCAATCTCGAAAAAATTGTTCAACACGGCAAGCGTGCGGATTCCATTGTCAAAAACATGCTGTTGCATTCGCGCTCTGGCTCAGGCGAACACCGCCTGGTCGACATCAACGCCGTGGTAGAAGAAAGTCTTAATCTCGCTTACCACGGCGCACGCGCGGAAAAGCAGGGTTTCAGTATTACGCTGGAAATGTCCTTCGACCCGGCAGCCGGAGAAGTCGATTTGTATCCGCAGGAAATCACCCGGGTCCTGCTCAATTTGATTTCAAACGGCTTCTATGCCGCGACGAAGCGGAAAGGACAAGAGACCAATGATAGTTTCGAACCCACCTTGGCGGCGGCAACCAAGAATCTGGGCGACCATGTTGAGATCCGGATACGGGACAACGGCACCGGGATTCCTGATGAGGTCAAAGAAAAAATGTTCAATCCGTTTTTCACAACCAAACCCGCCGGAGAGGGTACCGGGCTTGGCCTCTCCATTAGTCACGATATCATCGTCAAGCAGCATGCCGGCTCGATTGAGGTTGAGACCCAGCCCGGCGAATTCACAGAGTTCAGGATTGTTCTTCCACGCACTTCAGCGTTCAATACGAAATCGGAGGGGCGGACGTGAGCGTACTTATACTTGTCGTCGATGATGAGCCGGACGTCGAAATGCTGTTTCGGCAACAGTTCCGGCACGATCTCCGGGTTGGTCGGTTCACCATGGCGTTTGCTCAATCCGCGCTTGCCGGGTTGCAGTGTATTAGCGATGCACGAAACGCCTCCCTCATTCTCATTTTGTCCGACATCAACATGCCGGGAATGACGGGTCTTGAGATGCTACCCCAGGCCAAAGCGGCCCGCCCGGACGTGCCGATCATCATGATCACTGCCTACGGCGATGCCGAAACCAAACGCAAGGCTTTGGAGGCCGGGGCTGAGGGGCTTTTCACCAAGCCGATTGATTTTTCGATATTGCGGAGCGAGATCGATACGCGCATTGAGCGGGCAGCATGACCACCCTGATACTGGTCGTTGATGACGAGCCAGACCTAGAGACTTCTCGTTCTCCAAAAATTTCGCCATCAAATTCGCGAGGAAGCGGTTACATTTCTGTTTGCGCGCGATGGCGTTGAAGCGCTGGAAGCCCTTAAGGCGAACGGGGACATTGATCTCGTCGTTACCGACATCAACATGCCAAGGATGGACGGCCTCTCGCTGCTTCGAAAGCTCCAAGAGCGTGAGAAGAAAGTATCGACCATAATCGTTTCGGCCTATGGCGATATGAGCAACATCCGTAGCGCCATGAATGGCGGCGCATTCGATTTTGTGACAAAGCCGATCGATTTCCAGGATCTTGAAACGACAATCTCCAAGACCATAAGGCACATTGAAATCTTGCGGGAAGCGCAGCAACGACAGGCTGCGGCCGAGCGCGCTTATGCTTCGCTTTCACGGTACTTCTCGCCGAACCTTGCCCAGCAGCTTGCGGGTGACACAGGCTCGATTGATCTCGCCGGGCAGCGCCGCGAGATTGCCAGTCTGTTCACAGATATTGCGAGCTTCACCGAACTCGTGGAGACACTGGAACCGAGCGTGCTGGGGCCGCTTCTCAATACATATTTGACGGGCATGACCAATATCGTGTTCGCCCACGACGGGACGGTTGCAAAGATTGTCGGCGACGCCCTGCACGTTCTGTTTGGAGCCCCCGGAGAACAGCCGGATCATGCCGCTCGGGCCATTGCTTGCGCGCAGGCTTTGGACGAATACGCGCAAGCGTTTCGAGATGCTTGCCACCAAAAGGGCGTTACGCTGGGCGTGACACGAATTGGTGCACATGCGGGCCCGGCCATCGTCGGCAATTTTGGTGGTGAACGGTTTTTCGACTACACCGCTTATGGTGATACGATCAATGTCGCGGCGAGACTGGAATCGGTCAATAAACAACTTGGCACACGCATCTGTGTGAGTGCCCTCCTCGCATCGAAAGTCGATTCATTTTACGGGCGCCCCGTAGGGGACCTCGTCCTGCGAGGCAAATCCGAGGCGTTACGCGCTTTCGAGCCTTTGGATGAAAAGCGGTTCAAAGATCCGAAGACGAAGAGATATTTGGAAGCTTTCGGCAAACTCGAAAAAGGCGATCCGGGTGCGATGGCTGCATTCGCGGCGTATGTTGGTGATTACCCCAACGATCCGCTCGGCAGCTTCCACCTCAAGCGGCTCCTGAATGGGGCTACCGGCACGCGCATTGCGATGGACTGACGTGGTGTTTTTGCGGTCGGCCCTCATCGTCAGTTTCATGACGTTGGCGCTCTCGTCCCCTGTCCATGCCGCTTGCGGCCCGGGAAATGATGGTTGCGAGCCGTCGGCTGAGGAGGCGCGGGCCAAAGTCGAGCGATTGCTCAATTCGGCATTTCTGACACCGTATACGATTGCTTCAATAGACAGGCTCGATGGTCGAACCGTCGAGACCAAGGGCAGAAAAATGTACGAAATGCGGATATCAACTGTGTTGAATTACTCCGATGACAAGCTTCGCTGCCGGACGAATCTTTGTCCCGAGCTGCATAATTATTTGGTGGAAATTGATCAAGCGGCAAAAAAAGCGACAGTCTCTGGTTGGATCTTTTTTGAAAAAGCAGAACGAGGCTGGCGCTAGAACAAGCGAAGTCTCGCGCAACACACCTTCTAGCGCGGAAGAATCTGGATAAACTCCGCCAGCTGTTCCTGAGTGAGCGGCTTTTCAAGAAATTTTCCGGCGATCGCGTCCTGCATCACCAGTTCGACATCCGACAATTTGTCGGGATTCATCGCCGATTTCGGATTGAATTCGTCGCGCTGCAATTCGACGAGACTCTCGGGCATCTGCATTTGCTCGGAATAGTATTTCACCGCGAGCGGATTTGAGTACATCCAGTCAAGCGTCTCGCGATATGCGCGCATGAACCTCGCGATAACATCGGGACGCGTCTTCAAAACGTTGGCGTTGACAATTTCGACACGAACGGTCTGGTTGCGCATGGAAGGCACATCACTGCCGCGCATTAACACGCGGATGGTCTTTGCCTGCAACTCCTTGAGACCAAACGGCGCTACAGACCAACCAATGTCGACCTGTCCCGACATCGTCATCGTAAGCGTCGGAGGTGGTCCTCCGGTCTGGGTTGGCTTCGCTTTGAGACCGTAATGGGCCATCAGCGCGCGTAATACGCTGTCTGAGGTCGATCCGTTGGTCGAATAGGCGATCGTATGCCTGTCGCTTATGTCTTTTACGCTCTGGATGGGCGAATTGACCGGTACAAACCAATAGATGTCTTCCACCCCGGTGTAGGCTGCAGCCAAGACGCGCACTGGCGCGCCCTTTGAGAAGGCACGCATGGCACCGGGTGTGCCCACGCCAATACCGATATCGGCGCTGCCCGAGATCACTGCCTGCAGCGTTTCGCCGGCGCCCTGGGTGCCGTAATTTTCCAGCACGATGCCGTTCTTCTGAAAAATCCCTGCTTTCATGCCGAGTGTCGGAACTTGATTGGACCAGGCATCGATCTGGCCTACTGCGACCTTGATCGTGTCCTGTGCACACGCGGGGGTAGGGAGCCCTGACAACGCGAATGCTGAAACGATCGCATAGAGGCAGCCGCGCGGAAATCCGGATGCATTGCTTTTCATGGTCGTCGGCCTTCCGCATTACGATACAGAATCCGCCCTGAGCCGCGCAAACGGGCAGGGCAGGGAGCTGCCCGGACAATTGCGCCAGCCGGTATCCCGGCGCTCTGAAGCGCTATCTCACGCGTTAGGGTCGCTGGCATTCGGATAGAATAGCTGCTCGCCCTCGATTTTGTAGTTCGCAATTGTTTTCTGGCCATCGGGCGATATGAGCCAGCCAATAAATTCCTGGCCAAGCTCTTTTTTGACATTGGGGTGCTTGGCCGGGTTCACGAGAATCACACCGTACTGGTTGAACATTCGCTTATCTCCTTCGACCAGAATTTGCAGATCGCCTTTGTTCTTGAAATGAATCCAGGTACCGCGATCTGACAGTACGTATGCGTTGCTGGCGCCCGCGGTATTGAGCGCGGCGCCCATGCCCTGGCCAATCGATTTATACCAGGCGCCTTTGTCCTTCTCGATGTCGATGTTTGAGTCTTTCCAAAGATTCAGTTCGGCAATGTGTGTGCCGGAGCGGTCACCGCGTGAGATAAAGGACGCTTGCTTGTCCTTAATGGTTTGCAACGCCTTGGCGACGTCCTTCATGCCCCCGATTCCGGCAGGATCGCTCTTCGGCCCGATGAGCACGAAGTCATTATACATCACGGGGAATCGCTTCACGCCTTCACCTTCGGCGATAAATTTTTCTTCTGCCGATTTCGCGTGCACAAAGACGACGTCGGCGTCGCCACGCCGGCCGGTGTCGAGTGCCTGGCCGGTTCCCTGTGCAACGACTTTCACCGTGATGCCGGTCTTCTGCTTGAATATCGGCAGCAGGTATTCGAACAGCCCCGAATCCTGCGTCGATGTGGTCGAGGCGACCACGATTGATTTGTCCTGCGCATAAGCGGGCACACCGAGCAAAAGCGCTCCGGTTGCGATGGTTGATATGAGCGTACGACGGTTTAACATGCGATCCTTCTTTGATTGTTCTTCTAGACGAGCAATTCACCCGCAATAAATTGACGCGCCACGTCTGTCTGCGGGGCTGCAAAGAATTCGGTCGCAGGCGTGTGTTCGACGAGCCGGCCGCGATTGAGCAACACGATGTCGCCGGCAAGGCGTCTCGCCTGGCCGAGGTCATGCGTTGCCATGATCACCTTGACGCCGCGTGCGCTGACCGAGTGCACGATATCCTCAATCGCTTTGGTCGCGTAGGGATCAAGGCTGGCCGACGGCTCATCAAGAAACAGGACTGCGGGATCGCGCGCGAGGGCACGCGCGAGGGCTAGCCGTTGTTGCTCGCCGCCGGAAAGCCGCCGCGCGGGGCGATCGCCAAGCTTGTCGAGGCCGACGAGGGCGAGGAGGGCGGCGGCGCGAGCGTGTCGCTGCGCGCTTGGGACTCCGGCGGCACTGAGCGCATAGTGGACATTTCCCGCCGCCGAGCGCCGGAGCATGGTCGGGCGCTGGAACACGATTGCACCCTTTGTCGGCGCAGCAATCTCTTGGCCGCCCCAGGTTATGCGGCCACCGGAGAGTGGGATTAAGCCCATCGCAGCGCGCAGGAGTGTCGTCTTGCCGCTGCCATTCGGACCGATGAGGAGCGTCGGCGGTCCCGCTGTAATTGTCAGTGTTATATCGTCGAGGATCGTGACGTCGCGCCCGACGATCCGGGCTTCTACGAGCATGAGGGGCAGCTCAGATACGGGTGCTCGCATGCTCATCCCGCGTAACGTTCACCGGCGCGGCGCATGCCCCACGCCAGCGCATTAATGAAAAACACGATGAAAATCAGAATGATACCGAGACCGACGGCGAGCGGCAGGTCGCCTTTCGAAGTTTCCAGGGCGATGGCGGTCGTCATTGTGCGTGTAAAACCATCGATATTGCCGCCCACAATAATGATGGCGCCGACTTCTGCCGCCGCCCGCCCAAACCCTGCAAGCAATGCTGTGACGAGGCTAAAGCGTGCATCCCAAACCAACGTTGCCACGCGTCGCGCTGGCCCGATGTTCATGGCCGCGAGTTCATCGCGATATTCGACCCACAAATCCTCAATCGTCTGGCGCGACAGCGCTGCGATGATCGGAGCGACGAGAATCGTCTGCGCGATAACCATCGCCTTGGGCGTGAACAGCAGGCCCCATTCGCCAAGTGGGCCCGAGCGCGATAGCAAAAGGAAAATCGCCAACCCGACGACGACCGGCGGCAGACCCATCAGCGCATTGAGGATCACGATGACAACTTCGCGCGATCGAAAACGCGTGAGCGCTAGAAATGCGCCCGCTGGCACGCCAATCAACGCCGCAAACAGAGTCGCACTAAGGCTGACGAGGAGCGACAATCGAACGATCGCAAACAGCGCTGGATCACCGTTGAGGACCAATTGAAGTGCTGAAGCGTTTTCGTGCATGGGCTGGGCCGGGACGCGCAGTATAATTAGTGCTTACGGGATCCGGGGCAAGCGAATGCTGATGTAAAATGTAACTTGGGGCAATTGGGGACATAGCCTGAGGCTATGTGCGTCCTGCCCCGGCACAAAGCGTGCCTCAATACGCGAATCGGCTGAAATCAAGGGCCCGATTGAGAATGAAGACGAGCACCAGAAACCCGGTCGCCGCTGCGATAAGGACGATAGCGCCGAGATAGTGCGCTTTCACCGCCTCGTGGTGCCTCGAATCCGAATTTTTCCGAACGTCGTGCATCGCGGTCAACGGCCAAGAAGGGGCCATTGCTAGACCGCGGGGGCACTGTGGACTAACAAAAATATATGATGGTCGCTATCTAACCCGCTGATGTCAGGTTGTGGCCCGCGCATAGCTCGATAGACGGCAGCACTGGATAGATTTGAGACGAAAGGCAAGCAGGCCCGTGCACGAATCCCGCTGCTACACTAGCCTTTGCTTTAAGGCTTGATATCGAACTCGCGCGTGAATTTTGTGTACGTGTCTTTCTGCTCGGCCAAAAATTTCCCGAACTCGGCGCCGCAAAAGAGATTGATGAACATCCCCTGACCTTTGAGCCTATCCGCGACGTCGGCTGTTGCGACGGCGTCGGAAATGGATTGAGAAAGCTGGGCAAGCACATCTTTCGGCGTCTTTGCCGGAGCAACAAAACCGAACCATACGGCCGCGTCGAGATCGTTGAAGCCACTCTCGGCCAAAGTCGGCACGTTTGGCAGCGGCGGAACGCGTTTTTTCGCGGGCACGGCGATAGGACGCAGGGCACCCGAGTTGATCTGCCCTTTGAGATCGGAATAATTGGCAATCACGGCTGTGATGGTGCCTGCAAGGGTGGCATTCATCGCTGGAGGCGAACCCGGATAGGGGACATAAGTCATGTCGACCTTGGCATCGCGTTTGAGAAGTTCACCCGCGATGTGAACAATCGAGGCCGGGCCTGTGCTGCCATATGACACCGCACCGGGCTTGGCCTGCGCTAACTTCAGAAAATCAGCCAGATTTTGAATATCCGACTTGCTGCTGACAGCGAGCACCGCCGGAGTTGCAGCGATGTAGCAAAGCGGCTCGAAATTGCTGACCGCATCGTAGTGACCCGGAAAGAGGATCGAGCTCAAAATAAATGGGTTTTCAACGAGCAGAATTGTTGTGCCGTCTGGCGTTGCGCGCGACACAAATTCGGTCCCGACGATTGAGCTTGCACCTGGCCTGTCTTCGACAACGATTGATTGGCCTGTTTTTTGAGTTATAGCTTGTCCGACAACACGCGCCACGACGTCGCCGGTGCCGCCGGCAGCATAGGGAACAATAATCCTGACGGTCTTGCCGTTGAGCGTTTGTGCAAGAGTCGGCCGAATGAACAGCGTGAGCAAGACAGTAAAAAGACAAAAACCGATGAATCGTAATCGAGTCATTTCGTTCCCCAAATTGCTATTCATATAACCTGAAGGCATCCCGTTGTCGTTGCAAGACGGCTTTTAATCTGAAATTGGAGTCTTTCGGCCCTGCATCGCCTCCCAAATGCGATACGGCGTCACCGGCATTTTGATGTCGTCGATGCCGTATGGCGCCAGGGCGTCTGCGATGGCGCTGACAATCGCGGCGGGTGCCCCCGTCGTCCCACCTTCTCCGCCGGCTTTGATACCGAGCGGGTTGGTCGGCGACAACACTTCGACGATCTGTGTGACGAACGACGGCAATCGGTCCGAGCGTGGCATTCCATAGTCCATGAATGAGCCGCATAAAGGCTGGCCAGCGGGATCAACGACGCACTGCTCCCACAGCGCTTGGCCGATGCCCTGAACGATTGCTCCGTGAGTTTGGCCGTCGACAATCAGCGGATTGATGCAGCGCCCCACGTCATCAACCGACGTGTAGCGGGCAAGGCGCAGGCCGCAACTTTCTGGGTCGATCTCAATTTCGCAAATAGCGCAGCCGTTCGGAAATACCGGCTCGTGCATTTCGTTGTCGGCGGTGACTGCAAGCCCGGCAGAAAGATCGTCGGGCAATTTATGGCGGGTCATTTCCTGCGCCAGCTCGAAAAAATCGAAGCTGCGATTGCTGTCCCTCGTTATAAAGCGGCCATCGCTAAAATCGACACGATCGGGCGACGTGTCTAAAATCACCGCAGTGACACGCTTGCCTTTAGCGATCAAATCGGCTGCGGCTATCGAAAATACAGTTGCAGCATGCCGCATCGAGCGGCCCGAATGAGACCCGCCGCCGGCCTTCACAATATCGGTGTCTCCAAGAATGATGTGCACGGTCTCGACCGGTACAGTGACGAGGTCTGCGACCACTTGCGCAAAGCTCGTTTGATGACCTTGCCCGGCTGGCTGGGTGCCAATGACAACCTCGACACGGTGATCCGGGCTAATTTTGATGCGGGTTTGTTCTTTCGGCGCACCGATGGATGATTCGACATAGTTTGCGAGGCCGAGCCCCAGGAGCTTGCCGCGTTTTTTGGCGTCGCGCCTGCGGGCCTTGAAGCCAGTCCAGTCGGCCAGCTGCATCGCGAGGTCCATATTCTCCTCGTAACGCCCGCTGTCGTAGAGCATGCCGACAGCGTTTCGATATGGCATGGCCTTAGGCTTCACAAGATTCCGGCGGCGCAAGGTGACGCGGTCGATATTGAGCTTTTTGGCGGCGATGTCGATCAGGCGCTCGATCGCGAACGTGATCTCGGGACGGCCGGAACTACGGTAGGCCTGTGTCGGGACCGTATTCGTGAAAACGGAAACCGCGCGAAGTGAAGCAACCGGAATGTTATAGCTACCCGTAATCAATCCGGCCCCTTTACTCAGGGGCGACAGCGAAACGCAGCGTGCTCCTGCATTGCTGATGTTGGTCGCGCGCAACGCCAGGAATCGCCCACGTTCGTCGAGAGCGAGTTCGAACTTTGCCACGAGGTCGCGGCCTTGGTAATCACTGACGAAGCATTCCGAACGCGTGGCCGTATACTTGACTGGACGGCCGAGCCTGCGTGCAGCCCATAAGGTGAGACCGAACTCAACATAGACGCGATTTCGTGTGCCGAAATTTCCACCGACATCAAAGGACAATACGCGGATCTTCTCGGGATCGACGCCTAGCACTGAAGCAAGCTCGCGCTTCTGGCGCACCGCGCCACCGCTTCCAGCGTATATTGTATAGCGTCCCGTTCCTTCGTCGTATTGTGCCACCGCGGCGCGCGGCTCCATCGGGACTCCGGTCACGCGGTCGATATGGAAATCCATTGCGACGACGTGCGGTGCCTCCGCGAGAATCCGTTCGGTTTCGGCGGCGTCTCCAAATTGCGTATCGACGAGGATATTGTCGCGAACCTCTTCCCATACGGTCGGCGCGCCAGGCTCCATAGCCTTCTCGGAATGCGTAACGCTAGGCAGGACTTCATATTCGACGGCAACCGCTTCGGCAGCGTCCAATGCTTGGCCCTGAGTTTCCGCGACAACCATCGCAACGGCTTCGCCCACGTGCCGTGCTTTGTCGGCCGGGAGTAGGAGATGCGGTCCTATAAATATCTCGCTGCCGCCGGGCCCCAGCAATTTCATGTCGAATTTCGTCTTGGGGAGGGGGTCATGCGGGATTGCGTCAAGTCGGTCGGCGAGGCAATCGGCGCCCGTAAAGACGCCTAGAACGCCGGGCATCTTGCCCGCTGCGGCCTTATCGATGCGGACGATACGCGCATGGGCATGCGGTGAACGCACCATCGCCGCATAAGTCTGTCGGGGAAAAAGGAAATCGTCGCTGAACTGGCCGCGGCCAGTCAGCAGCCGCGCATCCTCGTTGCGCGGCATCGGCTGGCCGATGAAGCGGAATTCTGGGCTCTTGTTGGTCATCGGAGGTGAGAATACGGAACTTATCAGAAAGGCAGTTGACCGCAGAATGAGCGGAAATCCAACCATTTTGCGTATCAGTCAGACGCCTTGCTGCATAGCTGACCATAGGAAATACTCAGGCGCGCTTCGGTCGCGCTGATTACTTGTATTATGTCCGCTATGAAACATCTGGCGATCAAAAACCTCGAATTCCCCGCTTCTCGTCGGTATCACCGGCGCTTCCGGGGCGATCTACGGGGTCAGACTTCTCGAATTGCTGCGCGCTTGCAACGTCGAGACACACCTTGTCGTGTCTCGTGCCGCCCAGATAACGCTCACTTATGAAACCAACTTCAAACTTGCCGACATTGAGCGTCTGGCTTCAGTCGTCTATTCCAACGACGATATTGGCGCTGCCTGCTCCAGTGGTTCGTTCCCAACGCGAGGGATGGTGATCGCACCTTGCTCGATTAAAACCATGTCTGAGATCGCGACGGGAAATACGGGAAACCTCATTTCACGTGCGGCTGATGTTGTGTTGAAGGAACGTCGACGTCTCGTATTAATGTTGCGGGAAACACCACTTCATATTGGGCATATCCGCAACATGGCGACCGTGACCGAAGCGGGTGGAATTATCTATCCGCCGGTTCCAGCATTTTACGCATTGCCAAACTCGATCGAAGAAATGGTCGACCACACACTCGCGCGCGTTTTGGATCTTTTTGAAATCGATACTGGGCTTGACGCGCCGCTGGACGGGCAAGCGCGAACGGCCAAAAAATCGAGAGAAAACAGAAAATACGTGAGTGTGAGTGATAGCTTGGTTGAGCACGATGTCTCTGAAAGTGTTGCCAGCGGTCTCCAATACGACAATGAATTTTGGCGGTTTTCGCTCCTAGCCTACAAGCAGAATGAGGTGGCTCAGGAGTGTTTGGCATTGCAGGAGACGCTGGGCATCAACATCAATCTTCTGCTTTTTTGTGCGTGGGTCGGCGCGCAGGGAATCGTATTGAGCAGCGAAAATATTGAAGCAGCTTCGATGGTCGTGGCTACGTGGCATGAAACAATTGTCCGTCCACTGCGGAAGGTGCGGCAGCATATCAAGCCGCTCAGCGTTGGCGAATTAGAAGAGTTCAGATCCCGCCTTAAGGATATTGAGCTTGAAGCCGAAAAGATTGAGCAAGCAATCTTGTTTAATTATTCGAAGTCTATTTCCGGCCCCCCCGCCGGAGCGGATCGCCGCGATGTCATCACCGAAAACGTCAAAAAATATATCGCGTCCAAGGGCAAGTCCGGGGAGGGGCATTTAACTCAACGGTCAGCGCCTTATTTAATTGGCGCCGCGCTTCGGCTGCGCTCCTAAGTCAGACAGAGGTGCACAAAAAGTTAAGGCCGCGCGGAACCATCCTTATTGTGCTTGGTCGCGTCCATTTCACGGATGACGTGCGCCCAGCGGTCCGTCTCACTCTTAATGAATCGGGCAAAGTCATCCGGGCTGCCGCCTCGCGGATCTACACCTTGTGTTTGAAGCTCCTTGATCACTTCGACGTCTTTCAATGCGTTGTTCGTTGCTTCTGAAATCTTGTCGATGACCGACTGTGTGATGCCGGCTGGGCCGAGAATGCCGAACCAGACGCCCGTATTGTAACCGGGCAGCGCAGCCTCGGAGATCGTTGGCAATTCCGGTGCTACGCCTGCGCGCTTGGCTTCGCTTGTTGCGAGTGCCTTGACGCGTCCGTCCTTGATGAACCCGAGGACAGTCGACGCCGGCGAAAACATCACCTGAATACGGCCGGAAATAAGATCGAGGGCGGTTTGTGCGCTTCCCGGATATAAAACGCCGGTCATTTTGATACCAGCCATTTGTTTGAATAATTCTGTGGCCAGGTGCGGCCCGCTCCCAATACCTGACGCGCCGTAAAACAGCTCGTCCGGCTTCTCTTTGGCGAGTGCAATAAGCTCTTTTACGTCTTTGACGTCGAGTTTCGGATTCACGACAAGAATGTTCGGTATAGAGCCGACAAGGACTATGGGGGCCATGTCTTTCTCGAAGTTCGGCCCCTTGTTCGGCATCATTGTCGTATTGATCGTTGCCGCGATCGTGGCGAACAAAAGAGTGTAACCGTCCTTTGCGCTTCGTGAGACATATTCGGTCGCGAGCATGCTGCTGGCGCCGGGACGATTTTCAACGATGATCGTTTGCCCTAACAGATCCCCGAGCCTATGGCCGATAATGCGCGCCGCAACGTCCCCGCTTGAGCCTGCGGCGAAGCCGACAATCAGGCGGATCGGACGTGTCGGATAGTTCTCCTGAGCCGTGGCCGCCGACGCAACGGCTAGAAACGCAACGAGGAGGGCGGCAACTGATTTCAGTCGTGTCATATAAATTTCGCAGAAGCTGGAGTGGTCCAGGAAGGACTAGAGATGTCAGACCAATTTTGGTTCTATTACATTATGATGGTACGACGTAAGGGCGTCCAGCTCGCGACATTTTGAACACTCATTCGACCCGGCGACGAATTTTTGGCCGGCACCGGAGATCCGCAAATGAATTCGGTCACGAGCCAAAAAGCGCCTTCCGATTTGCAGGCACATGTTGCGTTGCTAACGGAGCGGGGACTACTCACCCGCATTGAACGCCGCATTGATAAGGATTCGGAACTTCATCCTCTCGCGCGCTGGCAATTTCAAGGTGGTCTGCGTGAGCAGGACCGCCGTGCCTTTCTATTCACGAATGTCGTGGGGGCCCATGGGGAAAGTTACGACATCCCAGTGCTCGTCGGCGGGCTTGCTGCTTCCCCGGAAATTTATGCGATTGGCCTCGGCGTACCGGTGGAAGAAATCGGAGGTTTGTGGGTGAAAGCCATGGCCAATCCGATCGCGCCGGTTTTGGTCGATAAAGCTGCGTGCCAGGAAGTGATCCAGACCGGCAAGGACCTGCTGGCCGAACATGGCGGACTTGCGAGCCTTCCTGTTCCCATCTCAACGCCAGGATTTGATTCTGCGCCCTATTTGACAGCGACACTTTGCGTGACCAAGGATCCCAAAAGCGGGATCCAGAATATGGGGACCTACCGCGCGGCGCTCAAAGCCAATGATCGGCTTGGTGTGCGGATGGCTTCGCGGCTCGGCGGCGCCGGTGGATATTTGCATTGGCAGAAATACAAGAAGTTGGGCAAGCCCATGCCTTGCGCGATTGTCGTTGGCTGTGCACCCGCCGTTCTCTTCACAGGACCACAAAAGCTTCCGGTCGATCTCGATGAATTGGATGTTGCCGGGGGTCTAATGGGTGAGGCCGTCAAGACCGTGCGTTGCAAGACCATCGATCTGGTGGTGCCCGCGGATTCCGAGATTGTCATTGAAGGGTTGATCGACACAGATCTTCTGGAGCCTGAAGGACCGTTCGGAGAAAGCCACGGGCATGTGGCGCTCGAAGACTTCAACATGTCGATGCAGGTCACGGCAATTACACGCAAGCGCAAACCTGTTTTTCTATCGATTATCAGCCAGGTGACACCGAGCGAGTCATCAGTTCTCAAGAAAGTCGCTTATGAGCCGATGTTCCTCGAACATCTGCGGCACGCACTCGGCATACGAGGCATCAAGCGAGTCGTAATGCACGAGCCGTTCACCAATTTGCGCAAGGTCATCTTTCTTCAATTTGAGAGAGGCGCACCCAAAACAGAAGTGTGGCGGGGCATGCAAGGTGCGGCGACATTGCAGGCTCAATGCGGAAAGCTCGTCATTGCAGTGTCGGAGGACATCTCAGCAGACAATGCCGATGCGATCTTCTGGTCATTGGCCTATCGATCGAATTTCATGGAGGACGTCCATATTGTCCCCTATCGGTCGAGCGGACATGGGCCGAAATCCGGGCGTGCCGCTGTCGATGGCACACTGATGATCGACGCGACGCTCAAGCACGACATGCCGCCTTTAGCGTTGCCGACCGAAGAATACATGACGCGGGCAAAAAAAATATGGGAGGAGCTCCATCTGCCCCACATCGTGCCGCAGGCGCCCTGGTACGGTTATGAACTTGGCGACTGGGACGAGGAATGGACCGGGTTTGCGAATGCCGCGGTGGCAGGCAATTGGCGCCAGAGCGGCAGCTCAACCTACGAACGCAGGCATGGAAATTTGATTCCGGAAACGCCGGTGCGATCCGTCGAATTGCCGGAGAAAAACTAGCGCGGCCCTTTTGGCGAATGGTTCGTCATTGAGATAGCTGCCTCTGGAGGGGCGCATGCCGAAAATATTTTTGCTGAAAATCAGGTGTGTGTTGGCGGTTGCCCTTGTGGCTGCCAGCTCCATTTTGTTGGCCGCGCCGACGTACGCCCAGAACTATCCAAACCGCGCCGTAAAAATCATTGTTCCCTTTCCCGCCGGTGGAACTGCCGATGCTATACCGCGCGTTATTGGTGATTGGCTTTCCCATAAATGGGGTCAGCCGGTGATCATTGAAAACCGGAGCGGGGCTGGTGGAAACGTAGGTGCCGAACTCGCCTATCGGTCCGAGCCGGATGGCTACACCCTGTTATCTGCGCCGCCGCCTCCGCTCGTGATCAATCAGAACCTTTATCAAAACCTCGCCTTCGATCCGGCGCAGTTCGAGCCGGTTATTGTTGTCGCGCAAGTGCCAAACGCGCTGATGGTCAATCCGAACAACGTCTCAGCGAAGACCGTCGCGGAACTCATTGCCTGCCTTAAGGCGAATCCAGGGAAAGCAACGTCAGCCACGCAGGGAATTGGCACAACGTCACACCTCACATCCGAAATGTTGCAGATGATGGCGCAAGTCAAAGTCCAGCACATTCCGTACCGTGGTTCAGCACCTGCACTCCAGGGCCTCCTCGCAGGCGACGTCGATTTTATGTTCGACAACCTCGGAGTTTCGCTGCCACTCATTCAAAGTGGCAAACTGCGCTTGCTTGCGGTGGCGTCGGCGAAACGCCTTGCTTCGCTGCCTGATGTGCCAACGATGACTGAAATTTTACCTGGATTTGAGTCAGCTGCATGGTATGCGGTCGTCGCGCCACCAAAAACGCCAAAAGCGATCGTTGCGAAACTGAACGCCGATATCAACGAAGCTTTACGCCAGCCAGATGTTCAGGACCATTTGAAAAATCTATCGGCTGACATTGTGGGTGGCTCCGTCGAGGAGACGGCAAAGTTCATGCGCAAGGAAGTGGATCGCTGGAACGAGGTAATCAAAACCGCCAAAGTAAAGATGCAGTGAGCGAATGGCGGCTAGGTCAAGTTCGTCGCGATGGCTTCGGCCTCCGGAACTACGTCATGGTCGTAGAGGCGTTTCCGAAAAGCCGCGTGGGCGGCGATTTCCGCGTCCCTGATGCCAAGATCGGCGTAAGCTGAATCATATCGCAGGCCGTTTTGGCGAGCCCCAAGCTGGACCTGCGCCACGCGCTCGCGCCGAAGGCGCTCGTAGGCGATGAGGGCCGCCGGCGCCGCCTTCCGATCTGTGTGGGCGAGGATCGTCGCGAGCGCCATCCCATCCTCTATTGATTGGTTGGCACCCTGCCCAAGATGGGGAAGCATCGGATGGGCGGCATCTCCGAGCAGCGTGAGCCGACCTCGAGTCCAGGTTTCCAGCGGCTCACGATCATAAAGCGCCCATCGGAACGTTGTTTGGACTTGATGCAAAAGCAACTCGATACGCGGGTCCCAGCCTTCGAATTCCCCGCGAAGCAAATCGGGATCGCCAGGAGCCGACCACGATTTCTTCATCTCCTGATCTGCTGGCACGAATTCAACATAGTTGATGAGTTCACCCGCGCGGACGGGGAATGTGAGGAAATGCTTGCCCCTTCCGAGCCACATCAGCCACGCGTTGTTAGGCCAGCGCGGAATGAGTTTATGCGGCACCACGCCCCGATAGGCGACCGAGCCAGAGAAGACCGGATCGGACGGAGGAAATACGTAAGGCCGAAGATCGGAGTGGATACCGTCCGCACCGATAACCAGATCCGTTTCGACAACAGCTCCATTCGCAAATATCACCCGAGCCTTATCTTGGTCCTGTTCAAAGCCGGTGCATCGATGCCCGGTATGCACGACTTCGGCTGGCAGAGCGCCCGCCAGGAACTCGACGAGGTCTGCTCGGTGCATGCCGAATGTCGCGTTCCAGCCTGAGGAATCCGTGACCTGAACGGGGGCGATCGGGGTTCCGTCGTGACGGAAGTATCGGGATTCCGACCCGACCCTCGCTCCCCATCGCTCTACGGCCGGACCCAAGCCCACACGCTGCAGTTGGCGCACGCTGTTCGGTGTCAAAAATACACCGGCGCCGACCTCGCTGAGGATGGGAGCCTGCTCATAGACCGACACTTGGAAGCCATGGGTGATCAGGGCTTTCGCAGCAAACAGGCCTCCAATTCCGCCTCCGACAACTACGATTCGCCACTCGGCCATCAATAGGTCCTTGGCTCAAAGCCCCGCACTACGCGAAAGTCCCATGGCTCAGGAGGTTCATTCGTCTAAAACTACTCCCCACTTCGGAAAACGCAAAGGCGCTGCTAAGTTTGCGCAGGCTGCTATTTGGGTTCGTAGGCTCTGAGGCTGGCAGCTCGCGGGGCGAAGACAAATCGAGGTGGGGTAGGCGCATGGAGTTTCTCAAGCATACCGAATGGCCCATGTGGTTTGGCTACGCGGCGGTCGTGTCGAGCATCGTCACGTGCGCCATGAAGACCATGATCCCCTTGCGCGTTGTCAGCATGACCTGTAACGCGCTCTTCATCGTCTATGGTTTTTTTACCGGAATTTACCCGACGCTTATATTGAATCTCATTTTGTTGCCGCTCAACACGGTGCGGTTGCAACAAATGCGAAAACTTATTCAGGATGTCGAAGCTGCAGCCTCATATGGTGAAACGTCGATCGACTGGCTGAAGCCCTTTATGTCCAACCGTAATTTCCGCAAGGGGGAAGTTGTTTTCCATAAGGGGGACGTGGCGGAAGCGATGTACTACAGCGTGAGTGGCCGATATCGTCTTCGAGAAATGGGAATCGAAATTCCTGCCGGTCAGGTATTTGGTGATCTCGGGCTTCTTGCGCCAGATAACAGGCGTACCCAGACGATCGAATGCATCGAAGACGGTTCGGTGCTGACGGCGAGTTATCAGCAGGTGAAAGAGCTCTATTTTCAAAATCCGCAGTTTGGATTTTATTTTTTGCGGCTGACGAGCGAACGTCTTTTCGAGAATATCAATCGGCTGGAACAAGAGCTTGTCCGTAAAAATGCAGAACTCGCGGCGCTCGGCCGTTAGCCTCGCTGCGGCCGATTCCCAAGGCACACATCTCTCATCTCCGAAAGTTCTATGGGAAAATGATACTGATTTATTTGATAGTCGACTTTGACTAGGGTGATCCATCTCTTAGGGTGCTATCGATTTCAGGCTTTGAACTGTGCAAGAAAAACGAAACATCTTCCGGAAACGCGTCCTCAAGACAGCGCAAATTATTCTAAGTGAAAAGGCGCCGAAGCTTGACTGCGCGGTCCGAAATATTTCGGACACGGGCGCTTGCCTACAGGTTTCTACGACGTATGGGATCCCAGCAAATTTCGATGTCGTTATTGAGGGAATCCGCCGCTCGTGTCGGTCGGTATGGAGAACTGATACGAAGCTGGGGATCACCTTCGAATAGATCTTCACAAAGTCGTGCGTAGCGCTGCAAAGCTTAAAATTTGAAACATCATTTCAAGCACTTCGTAAGTGGTCAATTTGGATAATGCGCTCCTTGATACAGGAGCCGCCAATGCGCGATTGGCTGTTTTTGTTGGCCCCACCGGCGGTGATCTTTTATTTCATCGCCTTTCCTGAGCAGTTCTACGCATTTGTTGCGTGGGCAAGATATTTAATTTGATGAGTGCTGCTCGGGATTGAGGGGGCTACTCGAACGTAACCCCAAGTTTTTTGCCGTCTGACCAAATCACCCGGCAATGCCGAGCCATGGCCTCGCCGTCGATAGTCAAACGAAATACCTGCGGCAAACCAAAGACGGTCCCGACGCGGAGGCCCGCACCACGGGCAGTTAGATCGTCAATGGCGCAAGGCATTTCTTGTCCGGCCGCTCCAAATTTTATGACACCGCGTGTGCTAGTCGAAGCGCGATCATCTCTTCGGCGCTCGGACATCGGTGCTATCCTGCTTGGTAGCTCGCGACTGACGGTGAGCGGGCCTCGTCGTCGCGTCCTGGGGGGTTGGTTGTCCCCGGCAGCATATAGGTTCGCGTCCGTTTGCAAGAATAGCAAACGTAAGTATTTCTTTGCATGTTGCGCACGACAGGATGAGGCGTTATGGCAACGTGGACCATGACCGTCCGGCATTGCGGGCAGATTGCATCCGTGTCGTACGTTTCGGTGTCAGCCATGGATTGTTGTACTTCAATAGCCCCGGAATTTAGATCGGGCGTGCTCATTCGGCGACATCTTCTGAATAAATTAAATTACGAAGTTTAAGAATTCATTCATGAGGAAATAGCCTGCTTTTGCTCGGCTATTTCTCGCATGCAAAGTCGCGAGCGTTCGGACTCTCGCATGAGGCGGTTAGTCACTAGCCGGATCGATCAAGTGTCGATATTGGCGCAAGATGCGCTCAGCTTCCTTTCGTCTCGATTCGGCAAGGGAAGCCAAGAACAGCGTCAGGAAGACCTGGCATCGGTCGTAAATGCGAAAAACGATGAGTATCCTCGATTGCGAAGCAAGCGGGTTTCCACGATAGCCGCCAGGGCGTGCAAAAGTTTGTGACGGCACTTTTATCATTTGCGTTCGAACCCCGCCGCAGCGAACGCCACGACACTTACCGTTGCCGGACGCATAAGGTGTCTCCGGTATTGATATGAAGCTCTTCAGCCCGCATTGCGTTGACTCTCGCGATCTTTTGCATCACTTCGGCGACGGCTTGCTCGATGCGGACAAAATCCGGTCGAACGAGAATCCCGAGATTGGTCAAACGAACAGTGGACCTGCTTCGCTCGAAAAGTTGCCCGCCAAATTCGTGCTCAAGCTGCTGGATCGCACGGGTGAGCGACGGCTGTGCCACTCCGCAGCGTCTGGCCGCGCGCGTGAAACTGCGTTCCTCGCAGAGCGCGAGAAAATAGCAAACCTGATGAATTTTCATCGATGCGTCCGTAGTCTACCGTGTTGAAACTTCAATCGCGTGTGAGACGAACGGCGATGCGATCGCAACACCAACGGCTATGGCGTAAAACGCGAGCCAAACCGTTGCCACTGCGGTATCAGCGCGATTGGGCTTTTCATTGCGTTGCCGGCGCGATGGTCTTCGACTGATGGGTGTACGCATGGCGACCTCCATTGCGAAGTTCGCTACCATGCTGCTGGATCGCCGATGGTGAACTAGTTCACATCTTGCAAACAGGATTTTTCTGGCCCCCAAGTTCCGTGCGGGACCGTTTCCATTCGCGCCTGCGCGCTACCGCTTAGTGGGCATGCGCTGGGAAAAGCGCCCGATAAACAGGATCTCGTGGCCAGATGAAAAAACCGCCGGTTTGTAGGCCCTACAAGGCTGCTCTTGCCGCTACTTCATTTCGTTTCAATTCGAGTGGTCGGTGTTTATCCCTCCTTCATTCTTCCGTGCACGATGGTATGATTGATGACGATGGAGAGCTCTCAATCTTCAACAAATTCGATTGTGGATTGGCTTGCATCAATCGGTTTGCGTGAATACGCCGACCGTTTTGTCGCTAACGCGATTGACCCCTCTGTGCTTGGCGAGTTGACTGAGCAGGACCTCAAAGATCTCGAGATACCCCTCGGCCACCGACGCAAAATATTGCGGGCAATCGCTGGTACTCCTGCACCAGCGACGCAGGTGCAATCTTACCAATCGGGTGGCACTACCGGCGAGGGCGCGCAAAGGCGCCAGCTCACGGTCATGTTCTGCGATCTTGTTGGCTCGACGGCGCTCTCAGCCAAGCTCGACCCTGAAGATATGGGTGAGGTCATCTCCGCTTACCAACGCTGCATCGCGGAAACCGTCGTGCGGCATAACGGGGTGATCGCGAGATATATGGGCGACGGCGCTCTCGTCTATTTTGGATACCCGCAAGCGCATGAAGACGATACCGAGCAAGCTGTGCATGCCGGCCTCGCACTTCTCGATGCAATCCCGGCGCTCCAGGCGGGATTTGATACCAAGCTGCAAGTTTGCATCGGCATTGCGACTGGCATGGTTGTTGTCGGAGATGTTTTGACGACCGAGGCAGGTGTGCGCGAACATGCGGTTGTGGGCGATACACCAAATTTGGCTGCACGGTTGCAAACGATGGCGCGTCCAGGCAGCGCGGTGGTGTGCACCAATACCCGTCGATTGACCGACGGCTATTTTGAATATCGCGACCTTGGTGCGTCCGCACTCAAGGGGTGGTCGGAGCCAATTTACGTCTGGCAGGTGCTGAGATCGACCGGCGTCAAAAATCGATTTGAAGCCCAACATCAGACAAAACTCATGCCGCCGCTTGGGCGGGATGAGGAAATCGAGTTGCTGCTGCGCCGTTGGCGAACTGCCAAACGCGGGGAGGGGCGCGCCGTATTGCTGACCGGCGAGCCAGGGATTGGAAAGTCCCATATCTCGGCTGCCCTTAACGAGCTTCTCGCCGACGAGCCGCATATCACGCTGAACTACTTCTGTTCGTCACACCATCAAAACAGCACCTTATTTTCCTACATTGGCCAATTGGAGCGGGCAGCGGGTTTCGAACGCAGCGACTCCCCGACAATAAGACGGAGCAAGCTAGAATCTTGTCTGGCTGGCCAGAGCACGACGGCAATTGCGCTTTTAGCCAATCTGTTGTCTTTGCCGCCGGATCCGCAATATCCGCCGATTTCGGACATGAGTCCGCAAAAAAGAAAAGAAGAAACTCTGGCAGCCTTTTCGAGCCAACTAGATCAACTCGCCAACCGCCAACCGGTCTTGATGCTCTTCGAGGATGTGCATTGGATCGATCCAACGTCGCTCGAATTGTTAGTACACACAGTGGAGCGTCTCCCCCAGCTGCGGGTGCTTCTGCTGATGACCGCAAGACCCGAATTTACACCGCCTTGGCCAGGTCATGCGCACGTTTCGACGTTGCCCTTGACGAGATTAGGCCGTCGCGATGGGGCGGCATTGGTGGAGCGCGTGACCGGCGGCAAATCGCTTCCCGATGAGGTACTGACCCAAATTCTCACCAGGACTGATGGCGTGCCGCTTTTTGTCGAAGAATTGACGAAAGCGATCATTGAAAGTGGCCAGCTTGCCGAGCAGGGCGGACAGTACGTTCTCGAGCATCCGCTGCCTTCCTTGGCCATTCCAGCGACATTGCATGCGTCACTTATCGCTCGAACTCGACCGATTGGCGTCCGTCAGGGATGTCGCCCAGATTGGCGCAGTTATTGGACGAGAATTCAGCTACGAACTTTTGAGTTCCGTCGCGGGACTGCCCAAGAATACTATTGATGAAGCGCTTGAGCGGCTGGTTCAATCGGCCCTCATTTTTCGGCGCGGCACCGCACCTCACGCCATTTACACTTTCAAGCACGCGCTCATGCGGGACGCCGCCTATGCCGGGCTTCTCAAGAGTCGACGCGTGCAGATCCACGCCGCGCTTGCCGATGTCTTCGAGCAAAAATTTCCTGAAATCATTGAGAGCCAGCCGGAAATTGTCGCTCAGCACCTCGCCGAAGCTGGGCTGACCGACCGAGCCGTGACCTACTGGCTCCAGGCGGGAAAAAAGGCGGCTCAGCGATCCGCCCACATCGAAGCTATCGCACATTTACGAAGAGGCCTGGACGCGGTGCGCTCCAGCGTCTCGGATGCCTCAAAGGATCGAACAGAACTCGATTTTTTGCTGGTCATGGGACCTTGTCTTATAGCGACTCAAGGGCCCGCTAGTGGTGACGCCGTAGCGACATTCGTCCGGGCGCGAGACCTTTGTGAACGGATCGGCGATCCCCCCGAATTCATGCAAGTCATGTTCTGGCTCACAACGGCCAGTGTCATGCGCGGTGAATTACCGCGCGCGCGTGACACTATTATCCCATTGTTGGATCGCGCAGAATCGCGATCCGATCGTCCGGCTTTGCTCAATGCTACGCGCGGCAAAGCGATGATTCTCATGTTCATGGGAAATATTGTCGAAGCCGGTCAGATGATTGACCGTGCTTTCGAGGTTTTCAACGCGAGCAGCGAGGAAGACCGCCTCGCGGCGCGCGCCGCCGGACAAGATGCCGGGGTTGCCGACTTGGCCTTGATGTCATGGCTGCTCTGGTTACTTGGGAAGCCCGACACGGCGGTTAGCCGTATTGAAGCTGCACTACAACGTGCCGACGCCATTGGTCATCCGCATACGCAGGCGTATGCGTATTATTATGCATCAGTCCTCTTTGCGCTCCGTGGCCAGCCTGACGTTGCGCGTTTGCATGCAGAACGGTGCGTCAATCTTTCCGAATTGCACGGATTTCGACAATGGTTCGGTCTTTCGCGGGCGATCAGAGGGATCTGCACGACACTCCTGGGTCCGTCAGTAACCGCTCTGGACGATGTCAAAGTTGCACTCGAGGAATATCGCAGTTCGGGCTACCAGCTCGGTATTACGGCGTTATACATCCTTCTTTGCCCCGTATTGCAGCTGCGCGGCCACCATGAACTAGAAGTCGACTTTCTCGATAGGGGGCTTTCAATTGTTGAGATAAACTCCGAGAAAATATTCGAGTCTGAATTATACCGTCTGAAGGCACAGGCGTTACGCCGGGTCGGCACGCCGGCTGCGACAACTGAGGCAGACGAGCTGCTTGACCGCGCCCTGCAAACTGCGCGCGTGCAGCAGGCCAAGTCACTAGAACTGCGTATTTTACGAGATATGGTCCAAACCCGCGTGAATGAAAGCGGGCGAAGCGACGCTCGCGAGCTCCTGGCATCAACCTGCAAGTGGTTTAACGAGGGAGCTGAGACGCAAGACATGCGTCAAGCCCGAGCACTCCTCGACGCGTTTTAGTTGCTCTTTCAGGCCGCTTATTTGCTTTTTTTCGGCTTGTAATTTCTAAGCGCCTTGTCCGCCGCCTTGTAACCTGCGTTGCGGCCATTGCGAAGATTGGAGCGTGTCCAATGGAAATTCACGCTATCGTTTACATGAATCTCGACAATCTGGCCGTGCCATTTGTTTTCTTCTTTCACATGATAGCGAAATAATTTGATGTCATCTTCACCGACGGTTGCGGCAAATAACATGCAAAGGTTAGCCAAAGCGTCGGCAATATTGCGCGGCGGTTTCACTTGCCCTGCGTCGACGATCCGGTTGACCCAAACTTCGTCGAGATCCGGATGGTCTTCAAGCAATTGATAGAAATTGACCGTATCGATCAACGCACCTTCGCAATAGATATCTTCGTTAATTTGTACGGTCTCTTCGACGTATGGAAGTGCCGAACATGCGCATAGCGTCGCCGACGAGATCTTGCCGTATTTGAAATCAGACGGTGGATGAAATGACGGCTTGTTTGAAAATAATTCCAATCTCTGCTTCGTGATATTCCAGGCGTTATGAAAAATAAACGGCTTGTCCTTGTCGTAAAGCCTTTCAAACTTAATCGCCTTCATAAAGCTGCTTTCCGGATAATGAATTCGGGAGAGGCCGGAAACATTGCTGAGATACATCATTGAGGTCCAATAACGGACAAATGGATTGACTGCTAAAACGTGATTGAGCATCCAGCGGTTGAAGTCGCCTTGATTCCACTTTGATTGATCGGTCATGAACGCCAACGTCTCTTTCGCGGAATCCATAATTTTTGCTGGCAACCACAAATTCTCGTAACTGCGCCGGTCGAGAAAGAAGTCAGCCATTGCGCGCATGTTGGCGACGCTGTCGGCTCCAAAAACGCTATTGATGGGAAACCGCGAGTAAGATTCGTCGTCGCGGAAGACACCGTCGTTGAAAAAATCAAAAGTCTGGTCGACCTCTTTGCCGGGGTCGCATTGATTGTAAACGAGGCCGACCCATGCACCGATGCAGGAAAGCGCCCAGACATCGAATTTGATGCCCTCTTCATTGAGTCGATCGAGCACGCCAATATGAAGTCCTGCGGCTGGTCCACCGCCAGCAAGAGTGATCGCTCGTTTCATCGCAATATCTCCCCCCTGCGTTTCCGGGCGGATGGCAAAAACATCCACGCCGGCTCGGCGATGGTTTTAGCCTGCAATGACGTCCAAAAAGTATTGTGACAATTGCAGCAATTTTAGCCGAATTAATCGAATACGACCAGTTTCAAAAAAGGAGGTAAAGCGGCGTTCGGGAGATAGCTGCTTATCGGGCAATATTGTTGTATGTTACGTTTTATTGAAAACTAAACTTTGGTAAGCTCTAGAATGGCTGTAGGGGCACAGTATTTCGACAAACACGCGCTGCTCCGCGCTCACCCGTTTTTCAAGGACTTAGGTGAGGCGATCATTGATCGTCTGGCGCCTCGGATCATATCGTCCAAAGTAAAAAAGGGCGCTGTCATATTCCGCAAAGGCGATATCGGCTCGAAACTATATGCCGTTCGGCTTGGAGCGGTGAGAATCAGTGCTCCATCGGAACAAGGAAAAGACGCGATATTTAATCTGGTCGTCCCTGGGGAACTTTTCGGAGAAATTGCTTTTCTCGATGGCGGGCAGAGGACAGCGGATGCGGTTGCGATCGATAACTGCGAGTTGATGGTTATTGAGCGTCGCGATTTCATTCCTGTTATTCTCGATAATCCCGAAGTTGCGATTAGATTGATCAAAATATTATGTTCGCGGCTTCGCAGAACGAGCGAGCAAGTCGAAGACATCGTCTTCCTAGGTCTGCCAAACCGTCTTGCAAAAGCGTTGTTGCACCTCTATCGGCCTTCGTCTGAGGCCTCGCCACAAAATAAAATTCATGTCACGCAGCGTGAGATAAGCCAGATGATTGGTGTGTCGCGTGAAAGCGCGAACAAGCAATTGCAAGATTGGCAGCGGAAAAAATGGCTGAAGCTTGAGCGCGGTGGCGTGGTCATTTATGCGCCTGACGCGTTGCGGGATCTCGTGTCCAAAAACGTCGCTTGAACATTTATCACCGAACCCCTGTCTTGCGTTATTAACGCGGCATAAACCCGCCAAACAACGGCATTAACTTTTATCCACGCGATCATGGCGCGCGCGCGCGCGTGTCAGCGCAACAGGGGCTTACGCAAAATAAAGCATTAACAGCCGCGCCTTGTTTTTGGTCGCAATGAGCACACAGACGCTCGTTGTTCTAAATAACGGAATATCAATGGCTTTCAGCTAATTATCTGAAATGATTGACGATGATGCCTTGAGCTTAGCGGCGTCGATTGAATGAGCATTTTTAAAAAAATCTGGCAGCCGCTTGTTAGACATCGGTCGGTGCTACTCGGAGCAATCCTGATTAGCGGCGCCTGGCTGACGCTGTCTTTTTTCCTGAGAAACGAACATGAAAATGCGGAACGCGCCGCAATTCATAATTCGACGAACCTCGCTGCAGCGTTAGAAGAACATCTCTCTCGGTCACTCAGCGAAATTGACCGGTCATTGAAAATTATTCGAACGTTGTACGCGCGCGATCAAAACAAATTCGATTTAGCAGGCTGGTTAAAATCGAATCCAATTCTCAATGAAGATATTGTACAGGTCCGCATTATTGACCGCGGCGGGAAGGTGGTGCTGGGTTCTGCGGGTGTCGAACGCACGGCATTGAATTCTCGGGAGGGCGACTATTTTCGTGCGCATGTCGACTCGCAAAATGACGTGTTTATTGTTGGTAAGCCCGTTATGGATCCAGTTTTCGGAAACTGGTCGCTTAATTTTTCTCGCCGCATTGAGAATCCCAACGGCTCCTTTAATGGCATTATTGTTGCTACTCTCGATCCAGCGTACCTCACACGCATCTATAATTCGGTGAATATTGGCGGCGATGGATACATCAGGGTCATCGGGCTCGATGGAATCGTACGTGCAACAAGTGGAACCACACAGGCCGTTCTCGGCAAGGATTTTTCTGGCGGGGATATATTCAAAAGTACTTCCGCAACTTCGAACGGCTGGTTTTATACAAACAGCTTTCTCAGCGACAGCGTGCGGCGTCTGATCGCATACAGGTCCGTCAACGACTATCCGTTCGTCATTTCCGTCAGCCTTGCGGCGCATGAGATTTTTGCGCCGCTCGAAGCTCAGAAGCGGTCAGGCTATTTTGCGGTCACGATACTTTCTCTACTCATACTTTTTGTAACGGGTCTCAGTGTCAGAGGGCAGGTTTCGCGGGAGGGGGCTAAAAAGCGGATCGAGCGCGCCAACATGCTTTTGAATGCAACGTTGGCAAACATGCCGCACGGAATTTGCATGTTTAGTGCGGACGAAAAGCTTGTTCTGGCCAACGATCTTTATAGCACGATGTACGGGCTGAACCCGGACCAGGTGAGTGCGGGGACGACGCTGCCACAAATTCTTGAGGCGCGTGTAACCACCGGGTGCTGTCCAAAGGATGCGAAAAAATACATTTCGGACCGGGTATCGGAGGCGTTCCAGCCCGAGCCCGGATACGTTGTGAACGAGCTGCAAGATGGGCGCACATTCGCCGTGAGCCGCCGGGCGATGCCGGACGGCGGATTTGTTGCGGTTCACCAGGATATCACGGCGCATTTGCACGCCGAGCGGGAACTCAGCGAAGCCAAGCAATTTCTGAATTCGATCATCGAGAATATTCCGATCGCGGTTGTCGTGAAAGATGTAAATACGCGCAAGTTCGTGCTCGTAAACCGCGCCTTCGAGGTGATGCTTAAGTTGCCCAGGGTCGAGGCGTTGGGAAAAACCGTATTTGATATCTATAGGCCGGATGATGCGGAACGCATCGACGCGTCCGACAATGAAGCGCTTGCTGGTGAATTTGGTGCTTACTCCAGCGACTATGAAGTCGAGATGCCGGTCGGTGAATCGCGCATTCTTGCCACCAATCGTATCGTTGTTCGTGACAGTCAGGGCGTTGCCAGATATCTCATCGTCGTTATCGACGACGTCACCGAAAGGAAAAAATCTGAACAGCGAATAGCGTTCATGGCTCACCACGACGTTTTGACGGGGCTCGCCAATCGTCTGGCTATCATGGAAAAGATCGAAGAGGCCGTAGCGCGACACCGCCGTCGGAGCGATCCATTTGCGGTGTTATTGTTGGACCTTGATCGATTTAAGCACGTCAACGACACCCTGGGGCATGCCGTTGGTGACGCGCTGCTGCGCGAAACGGCCGTTCGCCTCAAAGCGTCTTTGCGCGAGACCGATGTGCTGGCGCGTCTTGGTGGCGACGAATTCGCGATTGTCCAGGATCGGGAAAACAATCAGCGTGATGCCACTATCGCCCTCGCGGACCGCATTATCGAGATCATTTCGAAGCCGTTTAATATTGATGGCAACGAGGTCAATATTGCCACCAGTATCGGTATTGCATTGGCGCCCGAACACGCGACCAGCTCTGATAGCTTGATGAAAATGGCTGACTTGGCGCTCTATCGCGCAAAGTCGGCTGGACGAAATGGCTACAGGTTTTTCGATCCAGAAATGAGCCTAGCAGCGAGCGCACGTCATGAGCTTGAAACCGAGTTGAGACACGCGATCCAGCAAAACGAGCTGGAACTGTTTTACCAACCGATCATCGACTCGAAAACGCTAGCGATTTGTGGTGCCGAAGCATTGATTCGTTGGCGACACCCGACCAAAGGCCTCATTTTGCCCGATCAGTTCATACCGCTGGCCGAAGAAACGGGAATGATCACCCAAATCGGTGAGTGGCTTATGCAAGCGGCGTGTACCGATGCAGCAGCTTGGCCGGCGGGGGTTAAAGTCGCGGTCAACCTCTCCGCAGTGCAATTCAGAAAAAACAATTTGGTCGATATTGTCGTCTGCGCTCTTGCGGAATCCGGGTTGCCTCCCGAACGCTTGGAGCTCGAGATTACCGAGACCGCACTTATTGAGTCGGCGACAGAATGTTTGCCAATTTTGCGCCAATTCAAAAATCTCGGTATTGCTATTGCGCTTGATGATTTCGGCACGGGCTATTCTTCGCTGAGCCAGCTGATGATGTTTCCTTTCGATAAGATCAAGGTCGATAAATCATTTACCCAGAACCTCACCAAACGCACGGAATGCGCCGCCATCATCGCGGCCACCCTCACGTTGGCACGAAGTCTCGATATCGCAACGACGGCTGAAGGAGTTGAAACCGTAGAACAATATCGGCTCTTGCGTTTGGCCGGCGTGACGTCGCTGCAAGGCTATCTATTCCAGCCTCCTTGCCCGCCGGAACAAATCGATTTTGGTACCACTTATAATATTCCTGAGATTGAAGATGCCGCGTAGTCTCACGTCTCAATCCGACGGCGCTGAAGACCGACGGAATCGAGTGGCCCCAGATCTAAAGGTTGGAGCCGCTCACCGGTCGCTAATAGATGAGCTCGAGACCACGATCTCGCTGAGGAATATTAGTTCGCGCGCCGAAATTTTGCGACAGATAACAGACCTGTTTGTCACCGGGTCCGGTCACTTTGATAGCGAGCAAATGTCGCTTTTTGACGACGTCATGGGCCGTTTGGTGAGCGAAATAGATCATTCGGCTAGGGCGACATTCGGCGAAAGGCTCTCGAGGATTGCAAACGCACCGCCGGTGGTAAGTCGAGCACTCGCGCTGGACGATTCGATCGATGTCGCTGGGCCACTGCTTACTCGCGCCGAGTATCTTGACGACGAAACGCTGATTGTCGGAGCAAAGACGAAGGGGCAGGAACACCTGCTCGCAATATCGCAGCGCAATCGCCTGAGTGAGGGCGTCACCGACGTTCTTGTAGAGCGGGGGAATCAAGAGGTTGTTATCAGTACAGCTGCGAACATAGGCGCGCGATTTTCTGATTTCGGCTTTTCCAAGCTGGTGACACGTTCTGAGAACGATAGCGAACTTGCATTGTTGGTCTGGGCGCGGCCGGAAATTCCACGCGAATATTTATTGACGTTATTTGAAACCGCTTCGGAAACGGTGCGGCTCAAATTTGAGACCGCAGACCGTAGCAAAATTGAGCTGGTTCGGGAGATGGTTAAGCAGGCTGCGGATCAAATTCAAACCCAATTGCGCGATCATTCGTCGAATTTTGCCACCGCGCGTGCTCATATCGAGCAGTTGTACAAGAATGGCGAACTGACCGAAACTCAGGTTTGTAACTTCTCAGAAATGGGCCAATTTGACGAAACCGCCGTTGCATTGTCTTTGCTGACCGATCTGCCTATCGGAGCGATAGAGCGGGCTTTGGTTCACGAAACGGCCGACCAAATTCTGGTCTTGGCGAAGGCCATGAACTTTTCGTGGAAGACGGCTCACGCACTTCTCAGGATGCACAACAGTGCTGGGCATCATTCGAGCAGCGAATTCGGCGAGTATCTCGATCGGTTCAAACGGCTGCGTCCGGAAACGGCCCGAGCCGCAATTCAATTTTATCGGCTGCGAGAGCGCGCGGCCAAAACGCAGCAGAAATAGCCGCTGAAACGTTGAGAGTTTGAATGAGTATTGACCCGGCCCTTCACCAAATGGAAAGGGCCGAGTTAGAGTTTTTGAGCTGCGTTACTTTTTTTCGTCCGTCCAGGGAATAGGTGCCCCCGCCAAACGCGACAAAGGCGAGCGCCCCGCCTACGATCGCCATATTCTTCATGAAATGAGAAAGTTGATTGCCGTCACTAAAATTCGTGTGGGCAATTAGAGCTGCCACGAGCAGGTAAATTGCGGGACCGAGAGCGACCAATCGCGTTTGATAGCCGACCAATAACAGTAAGCCGCCGCCTAGTTCAATGATAACCGCCAGGACGGCAAACAAGGATGGTGCAGGAAACCCCTGTTTTGCCATATAAGCGCTCGTCCCGGCGAATGCTGTCAGCTTGAAATAGCCGTACAGCACAAATAGCGACGCGAAAAAAATGCGGCCGATAAGGGCCGCATGCTCGCTATGTTTCTCGAGATTCAGCCGAAAAGGCGGTCGTTCTTTTCGCGGGCCCCAGGTGGGACAGGTCCCAAGTTCACGTCACGTGGGCGAGGTAGCTTGGCAAAGGCTTTACATTAATAGGCGCCGCAAGTCGTGATCACGTTAGGTCGGCATTTGTGCAGCGCGCTGGCCGGCTGTCGTGCCCGCAATCTTGCCGAATACCGAGCCTGCCATCAGTCCTGTTCCGCCCGGATAGTTGAAATAAAACAGGCCGCCGACCAATTCGCCCGCAGCGTGCAGGCCAGCAATCACCTGGCCGTCGGTATCAATGACGCGGCCCGACGTATCGATTTTCAGCCCACCAAACGTAAAAGTGATCCCACAGGTGACGGCGTAGGCCTCAAATGGTGGCTCCTCAACAGTATTCGCCCAGTTCGATTTGTTGATCGGCAAGCCCTCAGTACGCCGGCCATCCTTGACGTTGGGGTCGAACTTAATATCGGTGCGCACGGCTTTATTGTATGTCTTGATCGTCGCCAGTGCACGTTCCGGATTTACGTCGTCGAGCTTCTTCACCAGCTCTTCCAGCGTGTCGGCTCGGACCTTTGTCACCTGTTTAATTCGATATTCATCGCGCAACATCGGAGTGATCTTCTTGTCGAAGATCTGCCACGCGAATTGACCCGGTTGCATCAGAATCACACGACCATATTTCGCATAGGTGTAATTTCGGAAATCGGCGCCTTCATCGACGAAGCGATCACCATCGGCATTGAGCATAATGCCCCATGGATATGAATGTTTCTGAAAGTTATCGCCGACCGCGAGATCGCCAAATTCGGGCGCATTGCGATCCCAACCAACCGCATGACAACCTGACCAGTTGCCGGTCGGCATGGCGCCAATATCGAGCGCCATCCGAATAGCATCGCCGGTGTTGAATCGCGTCCCACGAATTTTCGCGAGTTCCCAGGTCGGGCCCAGATAGCGCGTTCGCATCTCGGTATTGGCCTGGAAGCCGCCGGCAGCGAGTACAACGCATCTCGCTTTGACTTCAACAGTTTTTCCGTCGTGCTTTACGCGCACCCCATGAACCCCGTTATCGTCGGCGATCAGAGAGAGTGCGCGCGCGTTGTAAGCAACTGTAACGCCGTTTTTCTTTGCGATTTTTGTGTGCGACTCAACAAGGCCTGGGCCGCCGCCCCAAGCCTCGACGGTCAATCCGCCCCAGAATTTGAATTTTCCGTCGATCTTGTAGGCTTGCCTGCCATAGATGGGGATAAACCGGATGCCTTTCTTCTGCATCCAGCGCATCGCGTCTCTGCTTCGCGTGACGAGAAGTTCGCACAGGTCAGGGTCCGTCCGATATTCGGTGACACGCCCCATATCGTCGAAGAATTTATCCTGGGTATATGTCCCGAAGTCGGTATTGGCTACCTCTTCGTCCGTCAGATCTGGCATCAGCGCGCGCAAATCTTCGACGCCGTCATACACACAACGGAAAGCGCCTGCCGTGAAGCGACTGTTGCCACCGGATTCCATTTCAGGGGCCCGTTCGAGAACAAGAACAGATACACCATGTTCGGCTGCGGCATGGGCGGCACAAAAAGCGGCATTTCCGGCACCAACTACGACGACATCGCTTGAAGTAGGCAACATGAATATCGACCCGTGTTGTTATTGCGGCGCAGACTAGTCACGTTTATTGCTGGTGACCAGTGCGCAGGATCGCTTGACTATTTGCGCGCTGGATTCCGGCGCTGCCACCCCACGATAATTTTTGGATTGTTGAGAGCGGTAGCGCTAAGATAGCCAGCACCCGGCGCCAAAAGAGAACCAAATTTCGCCCCAAATGTTGAAGATCTGTGCTCAATGCAATCGGAAACCGTTTCTTTCATGATCAATGCGCTGGCAATTGTCGGGGTAGCCTTGTGGATCTACCTTCTGGTCGGCCGCGGCAGGTTTTGGCTGAACCCGGTAAAAGATACAACTGCTTTTGACGGCCGGGGGGACCGCTGGCCGGTCGTGGTGGCTGTCGTACCCGCGCGCAATGAAGCCGACGTTATTGCATCAAGTGTGCAGTCGCTCTTGCGGCAGCAATATCCGGGTCCCTTTAATGTGATCGTCGTTGATGACGATAGCACCGATCAGACCGCGGGAATTGCGGCGCGCGCTGGAGCCGATGTCCCGGATGGTCGACTGACCGTGCTCAAGAGTGAAGGTGTTTCGGGTGGGTGGACCGGAAAGCTTTGGGCGCTCAACCAAGGTATCGCTGCTGCCGAATTATCGCATCCCGACTACTTGCTCCTCACCGATGCCGATATTGTGCATGCCCCCGATACCCTTGCTTGGCTGATCGAGAGGGCGCTGGCCGGCCGATACGTGCTCACATCGTTTATGGCGAAGTTGCGTTGCGAGAGCCGCGCGGAGCGGAGTCACGTCCCGGCATTTATCTATTTTTTCCAAATGCTCTTTCCATTCGTATGGGTCTGCCGTCCCGAATTGAACGTGGCAGCAGCAGCGGGCGGCTGCATGCTGATACGTACGGATGCCCTCGCAGCCGTCGGTGGCGTTGCCAGCATTCGGGGGGCCTTAATCGACGACTGTTCGCTAGCTGCAAAATTGAAAAAGGTCGGTCCGATTTGGCTCGGGCTTACGGAACGGAGTCACAGCATACGGCCTTACGAAACCTTGTCGGATGTCCGGCAGATGATTTCGCGGTCAGCATATGCCCAGCTTCGTTATTCACCGCTGTTGCTCGCTGCGACGGTCGTCGGAATGGCGATAATCTTTGTAGTTCCACCACTGCTCGCGCTCTTCGCTACGGGCATGCCGCGTTATTTAGGCTTACTCACCTGGCTCATGATGGCGTCGTCGTTCATACCAACGCTGCGTTTCTACCGGGTATCGCCGCTTTGGAGCATTGCGCTTCCCGGAATTGCATTGCTTTATCTTTATTACACACTTAATTCGGCCTATCAGTTTTTTCGACGGCGAGGGGGCCAATGGAAGGGGCGCGTGCATATTGACGCACCAAGTTTGCAATGATTTCCAGCGCTGAACTTCGGTCTGGCAAGGGTTCGGGCGACGAGAATTTTCCAGTCGCGTCCTGGCTGATCAAGCCGCAGTATCGACCCGCTATTCTCGCGTTTTACGAATTTGTCCGCGTTGCTGACGACATCGCGGATCACGCCGCTTTGCCGAGCGCCGAAAAAATCGCCCGGCTCGACGCTCTTGAAGCGACGTTGCTCGGCTCGAATAACGAAGAAGCGGTAGGAGTTGCGTTGCGTGAGACGTTGCAAAAGCGCGGGCTTTCTCCGCGCCATGCGCAGGACCTGCTAAGCGCGTTTCGACAAGATGCTAAGAAACTTCGTTATACCGATTGGGATGATTTGATCGACTATTGCTCGCGGTCGGCAATGCCCGTTGGCCGCTTCGTGCTTGATGTGCATGGCGAGTTGAAAGACACTTGGCCTGCTTCCGACGCTCTTTGTGCGGCATTGCAGATCATCAATCACCTGCAGGATTGCGCGACCGACTACCGCCAACTCGACCGTGTTTACATCCCGCTCGACGCGCTTTCCGCGCAGGGGATTGGCGTCGAAGCAATTGGAGAAGCGCGCGCAGAGTCCAGCCCTTAGGCAGTGTATAAATGGGCTGGTGGTGCGCACCGGAGCCTTGCTAAAAGAAAGTCGTGGACTTGCACAGAGTGTTGGCGACACACGGTTGAGCCTGGAAATCTCAGTTATTCAATCTTTGGCGACTCGTTTGCTCACGATTTTAAGTTTTCGCGATCCGTTGAGTGAACGCGTTCATCTCACCAAGACCGAAGCGGTTGCAACGGCCACACGCGGCGCTACAAAGGCCCTCCTGCGCCGGGTGGCGCGAACTGTGGTGCCTGCGCATCGGTACCAAACGCCATGAATGTTCAAAATCCTCATTTGACGACCGGGGCTTCGCAAGCCGCGACGCGCGCAAACAGCAGCTCTTTCTATCTCGCGATGCGTATTCTCAAGCGCGATCAAAGAGAGGCGATGTTTGAGATCTATTCGTTCTGCCGTGATGTTGATGACATCGCCGATAACGATGCGCCGCGCGAGAAGCGGCTGGCGGAGCTGTCAGTGTGGCGGCAGGACATTGACGCGCTCTATTCCGGGCGCAGTCCTCCTGGGCATGAGCGTCTTGCTCAAGCAATTTCCCGCTATGACCTCCGCAAAGAAGATTTCCTCGCGGTTATCGATGGCGTTGAAATGGACGCCAAGGCAGATATTCAGGGGCCGAGCCTCAAAGAGCTTGAGCTCTACTGCGACCGTGTTGCGTGCGCGGTCGGTCGCTTGAGCGTGCGTGTTTTCGGCATGGACGATGCCGAGGGCAAGGCGCTCGCGCATCATCTAGGCCGCGCTCTGCAACTTACGAATATCTTACGCGATATAGACGAAGACGCTGCGATAGGGCGACTGTATTTGCCGGAAGAAGCATTAGCTCTCGCCAACATTGAATCCACCGATCCGATAACAGCTGTGTTGAATCCGAACATTGGCACTGCGTGTGCTTTCATTGTGGACAGGGCACGCGGTCATTTTGCGAAGGCCAGCGAGATCATGTCCCGCTGCCCGCGCGGGGTCGTGCGTGCACCCAAAATTATGGGCGCGGTGTATCGCCAGATGCTTGAAGACATGGTATCGCGCGGCTGGTCGCGGCCGCGCACTCGCGTCCGTATGACCAAATCCCGTTTGTTATGGGTCGTTTTACGGCATGCCTTCCTCTAAAGCCGGTACCGTACACATTATCGGAGCAGGCTTGGCGGGGCTGTCCGCCGCCGTGCGGCTGGCTGGATCTCAGCGCGCGGTTGCTGTGCATGAGGCAACAGCGCAGGCCGGTGGCCGCTGCCGGTCATACTACGACCAGAGTACGGACATGGTGATCGACAACGGCACGCATTTGCTGCTGTCAGGAAATCATGCCGCGCTGTCATATGCGGAAACGATCGGCTCCGCGTCAGGTTTGCGCGGGCCAGCGGATGCAGAATTTACCTTCATTGACCTTCCAAGCAGTGAACGTTGGACGCTGCAGTTCGGCGACAGCAGATTTCCGTGGTGGGTTTTCGATAAAGACCGCCGGGTGCCACAAACAAATGTCATTGACTACTTGCCGCTCGCGCGTCTCGCATGGACGTCGACAGACAAGCCAATCGGCAAGGTTATCAACTGCTCAGGTCCTATCTATAAACGATTCCTCGAGCCACTGTTGCTCGCGGCACTCAATATCGCGCCATGTGATGGTTCGGCGAAGCTGGCCGGTGCGCTTATTCGAGAGACGCTTGCCCTTGGCGGCCAAGCCTGCCGCCCATTGCTTGCCCGTGACGGATTAGGAACCGTATTTGTTGAGCCCGCGATTTCCTATCTGCAGAGTCATGGTGTCTCAGTGGCATTTCAGGATGAATTGACAGCACTGCATTTTGCGAGCGGCCGCGTATCACAAATCCAATTTACCAAGCAAACCATCGACCTTGGCGAAAGCGACGCAGTCATCCTCGCAGTTCCCCCCTATGTGGCGGCAAATCTGCTGCCAGATCTCGTCGCGCCTTCGGCGTTTCGAGGAATTGTGAATGCCCATTTCCGCATTGATCCACCTGCAAGCTTGCCGCCAATGTTGGGGGTCATTAACGGCACGTGCGAGTGGATTTTCGCATTGCCCGGGCGGATTTCCGTGACGATCAGCAGCGGGGACAAATGGTTCGATCTTCCACGTGCGGAGCTGGCGCAGCTCATTTGGCGTGAGGTCGCGAAGGTCGCTGGCCTACCGGAGGCTTTGCCACCTTGGCAAATCGTTCGTGAAAGGCGCGCGACCTTTGCCGCCACACCGGAACAAAATGCGCTGCGTCCTGTTGCCGAAACAAGTTGGGCTAATCTGTTTCTCGCTGGCGATTGGACCGCAACCGGCTTGCCGGCAACGATCGAAAGCGCGGTTCGCTCGGGGTATCGAGCAGCCGACCTGGTGACCCAGCGTTTAATGGCTGCCGCATGACGCTTTTAGAGAAATCGCGTTTCTTTCCAGAGCAGGCCAGTCGCGCAGCCGGTAGCGCGACAGAGGCCCTTCTCGGATGTCAGCGAGGTGATGGCCATTGGGTGTTCGAGCTCGAAGCCGATGCGACGATCCCCGCTGAGTATGTGTTGTTAAGGCACTACCGCGGTGAACCGGTCGACAGGGCCATCGAGCAGAAAATTGCCGTCTACCTTCGACGCATTCAGGGGACGCATGGGGGGTGGCCCTTGTTTCACGATGGCGATTTCGACATGAGCGCAAGCGTGAAAGCTTATTTCGCGCTCAAGATGGTTGGAGATCACCCGGACGCCCCGCACATGTCGCGCGCACGCGAGGCCATTCTGTCGCGCGGCGGCGCAGTCCACTGCAACGTGTTCACGCGTGTGCTTCTGTCGCTCTATGGAATTTTACGGTGGCGTAGCGTCCCCGAAATGCCGGTCGAAATAACCTTGCTGCCGCGCTGGTTTCCATTCCACCTGTCAAAGGTATCCTATTGGGCGCGCACGGTGCTCGTGCCGTTATTGGTTCTGATGACATTGCGTCCTTCGGCAAAAAATGCTCTCGGCGTGAAAATTGACGAGTTGTTTGTCGAGCCTCCGCAATCCATCGGCCCCGCCGCGAAGGCACCGCATCAGCGCTGGATATGGTTTGCGCTTTTCCGTGGCCTCGACATTGTGCTCCGGCCTGGCGTCAAGCTGATTCCGGCCAGCGTACGCCAGCGCGCCATTGATCGAGCTGTGGCCTTCGTCACAGAGCGCCTGAATGGTGAGGATGGGCTCGGTGCCATCTTTCCGGCTATGGCGAATGCCACAATGATGTTCGATGTGCTTGGCGATACGAAAAACGCCGCGATTGCACGTGGATCTGTTGAAAAGCTATTGGTTGTCGGGGAGAGCGAAGCTTATTGCCAGCCGTGCGTATCGCCTGTGTGGGATACCGCGCTTACCTGCCACGCGTTGTTCGAAATGGGAAACAAAGAGGCGAGCGCCAGCGCTTGTCGGGGACTCGACTGGCTGTTGCCGCTTCAGGTGCTCGACACTGTTGGCGATTGGGCCACGCGGCGACCGAACGTCAGGCCGGGCGGATGGGCCTTCCAATATGCCAACCCGCACTATCCCGACCTTGATGACACCGCAGTTGTTGTCATGGCGATGGACCGTGCGCGGCGGGAAGGAGCCGGTGGCCGCTATGATCATGCCATTGCTCGCGGCGCCGAATGGGTAAAGGGCTTACAGAGTCACAATGGTGGATGGGCCGCATTCGATGTCGATAATGTTTACGATTATCTCAACAACATCCCCTTCGCCGATCACGGCGCGCTCATCGATCCGCCGACAGAAGACGTGACAGCGCGTTGCGTTTCGATGCTGGCGCAACTCGGCGAGACGCTGGATCGAAGCGACTCCCTCGCACGCGGCGTCGAATATCTCAAACGCACGCAGACAGCTGACGGAAGCTGGTTTGGGCGCTGGGGCCTGAATTATATTTACGGCACATGGTCGACCCTGTGTGCGCTGAATGCCTGCGGTATTGATCACGGTTCGCCCGAAATGCGCAAAGCCGTAGATTGGCTTGTTTCGATACAGAATTCAGATGGCGGCTGGGGCGAGGATGGCACGAGCTACAAGCTCGACTACCGCGGGTATGAACCCGCGGCCAGTACGGCGTCCCAGACTGCGTGGGCTCTTCTTGGCCTCATGGCGTGCGGGGAAATAAATCACCCGGCGGTGGCGCGCGGCGTGCAGTACCTTTCGGAAACGCAGACTGATACCGGCTTTTGGGATGAACAACGGTACACCGCGACTGGATTTCCGCGCGTGTTCTATTTGCGCTATCACGGGTACCGAAAATTTTTCCCGTTATGGGCGCTTGCGCGCTATCGCAACCTGAAAGCTGGCAATGCTCCTAGCGTGTCTTTCGGCATGTAATTGTCAGCGGGTTGACGACGCCAAGCGCGCCTTTTGTTCGTTGTTGAGTTTGCCGTAAAAATCGTCGAAAGCGACTTGAACGGTCGTCGCTGCGTAATTTATGACCGTGAGTTGGTCATCAGCGCTGTCGAGTCGTGCCATGGGGTCGGCAGGGATCGGTTTTGCACATGATGCAATGAGAAGTTTGGCCATCTCTCCCGATACCTTGTGGAGATTTTCGAAGCTCGCAGCTTGATCCTTCGTTGGGCGGACTCTCATTTCGATTTCTTTGGCCATGCGCTCCGCCTTTTCGGCGTTTTGCATCGCACATGCCTGAAGTTGTTTGTTCGCTTCGGTGTTGGCGATTTTAGTGTCCGACGCAGCGTTATTTTGCGGCTGATGCTCGGCAAAACTGATCTTTTGCGTGCTGGTTAGCGCATCGTTGAACTCCTTGAGCGGCGCACGCATCGATATCCCGGCATCACGCACGACCCAAAGCGTTTGGACCAATGCCCTAAGCCGATCGGGAGGCGATAGCGCCTCAGGATCGCGGCAGTCTGCTCTTATGCTTTTTGCCGACTGACTTGCCGAGGTTTGCAATTTCTGAAGCGCCTCATGTTGGGCGTCCGACAGCTGCAACAGTTGCTCAATGCGAGCGGCCGGCCAGGTAACTTGTGTATTCGATGTGTCGGCACAATGATCAGCAGAATTGCTGGCATCATTGGCTGCGGCACCCGTGGTTGCGGTCCGGGCGGCGGATCGCGGAACATCAAAATGACCGCTAATGGTATCCGCAATCACATCAAATCCGCGGCCTTGCAGCCGCTGTGCGTAGTCATCTGCCCAGAAGGTAAAGCCAAGCAGATCCTCAAAGGCTGTCGGCCAGGCTGGCGGGCCTACCCAGCCGAGGCGAGAAGCAACGACAGATGCGGTCTCGTTCGGGAACTCGGTGGCCGCGACTGGTGATTCGGCGCTCGCCGAGCGATGCCGGTTGCTGCGGGGGAAGTGCCCAAGGTGGCCGAGCATCTGGCGAAGAGGGCGTGTAACGCCGCCGATGAGGCCTTGCGGAGATAACTGCGCGTTCGCCGCCTCATGGACCGGTATCGCTATGCTCAGGGCCGCGAGAAGAAGGGTGGTGCGTGCGCGCATGGCCGAATCCCAATGGCCGTTGCCACCGGTTGGCCCGGTGGCTGCGTACATAACTGGCAATTCAGCCCGGAAGTTCCATTGGGCTCTGCCCCAGCCCAGATATATTCCGTTAGGGCGTCCCGACCAATTCGGCCTTTTCTTTCGTATGCCGAATTTCTTCGAGTTTCTCCTCGACGTGTTTTGAAAACACGAATTGCGCCGGCCTCTGCCGATCGAGTGAGATCTCTGGGGTCATTTCGCCTTTGGTGCGCACGCCACGGAGGCTTACGCCCAAGGCTTTGAGCGGGTGGGCGACGGCATCCTGAACTGCGGACGCTTCGTAGCCGGAATGCACCATGCAGTCGGCGCATTTCTCATAATTGCCCGTGCCATAAGCGTCCCAGTCAGTCCCATTCATCAGTTCTTCGAATGTTGGCGCGTAACCCTCTCCAAGCAGGTAGCATGGCTTTTGCCAGCCGAAGATGGTGCGTGTCGGGTTGCCCCACGGCGTGCAGTGGTAACTCTGGTTGCCGGCGAGGAAGTCAAGAAACATGCTGGACTGGCTGAAGGACCATTTGCCCTTGCTCGGTCCGCGTTTGAACACATCGCGGAATAGCTGCTTGGTCTTGCCGCGGTTGAGGAAGTGCTGTTGATCGGGTGCGCGCTCGTAGGCGTAGCCCGGCGAAACCGTGATGCCGTCGATGCCCAGCTCCATGGCGTCGTCAAAGAACTTTGCAACGCGGTCGGCCTGCGCCGTGTTGAACAGGGTGCAATTGATATTGACGCGGAAGCCGCGTTCCTTAGCGTGCTTGATCGCCGTCACGGCGCGATCGTAAGTGCCGGGCTGGCAGACCGAGTGGTCATGCATTTCCTTGTCGCCATCGAGGTGCACAGACCAGGTGAAGAAAGTGCTTGGCTCGTACTGGGACAGCTTTTTGTCCATCAACAGTGCGTTGGTGCACAGGTAGACGAATTTTTTCCGCGCAACGATGCCGCGGACGATTTCGGGTAGCTCTTTGTGCAGCAACGGTTCGCCGCCCGCGATCGATACAACCGGCGCGCCGCATTCATCGACTGCGTGCAAGGCATCCTTCACCGACATATTTTGGTGCAGAATTGGATCGGGATAGTCGATCTTGCCGCAGCCCGCGCAAGCAAGATTGCACCGAAACAATGGTTCAAGCATGAGCACAAGCGGATAGCGCTTGCGGCCGGTCAGGCGCTGACGAACGACGTAACTACCGACAAACAGCTTCTGAAGGAGAGGAATGCCCAAGATCGTTATCCTTGCTAATTTGCTGGGCGCCGGTCACATCGAGTAACTCGACCGGTACCCTAAATTCAATGTGTTCATCCTGGCCGGGCAGGGTGAAGACCTCCACCGGCTCGATCGCACGCAACGCATTGATTACATCGCGTACCATGACTTCCGGCGCCGAGGCGCCCGCCGTAATGCCAACAACCTCGACGTTGTGCAACCACTCAGATCTTATTTCACTGCCATTGGCGATCAGATGGGTGGGAACACCGGCTTCTATGCCGATTTCGCGCAGGCGGTTTGAATTTGAGCTGTTTTTAGCGCCTACCACGAAAATCACGTCAACCAGCTTGGTTAACTCAAGCAGGGCAGTTTGGCGGTTCTGTGTCGCGTAACAGATGTCCTGGGTCCCCGGACCCACTACGTCTTTGAAGCGCCGGAACAGCGCTGCGATGATCCCTTTGGTGTCGTCGACGCTAAGCGTCGTTTGCGTCACGTAAGCGATCGGCGTGTCGTCGGGCAAATCAAGCCCGCCCACATCTGCTTCGGTCTGGACGAGAAGCACCGGTCCCGGAATCTGCCCCAGTGTGCCTTCAACTTCAGGGTGGCCTGCGTGGCCGATCAGGATCACAGTGCGCCCGTTGCGCAGATAGTGGCGACCCTGGGCATGCACTTTCGACACGAGCGGGCAGGTCGCGTTGAGGACACGCAGACCGCGCTCGGTGGCCTCCTGTTGGACCTTTTTGGCTACGCCATGCGCGCTGAAGATTGTAATTGCGTCGGGCGGGACCTCGGAAAGCTCTTCGACAAAACGCGCGCCACGCGCCTTCAGCGCGTCGACCACCCATTTGTTATGGACGATTTCGTGCCGCACGTAGACCGGGGGCCCGTATTTATCTAGCGCGCGCTCTACGATTTCAATGGCGCGCACGACACCGGCGCAGAAACCGCGCGGTTTCGCAAGAATAACCTTCATCCTGCTGTCCCCTTAGAGTGCCCGTTCATCGATTTTGCTTGCCGGCGGTTTCGCGCACGTTCAGCGAGAAACTCGATTTCGGCGGGCTGCAATTCTGGTGCGTGACGCGCTCCGAAAACACCGAAGACTTTGTTGACGATGCCGTTCGCGTCGAGCCCGGCCTTGGCGTACATCGCAGGCGGGCTGTCGTGGTCGATAAAGATGTCCGGCAGTACCATGTTGCGGACCTTAAATCCGGATCGTTCAAGTGCGCCTGCATCGCTGAGCAATTGCATTACTTGCGCTCCGAAACCGCCGATGGCGCCTTCCTCGATCGTGATGAGCAGCTCATGCTCGCGTGCCAGCCGCAGGATGAGTTCGCGATCGATCGGCTTGGCAAAACGTGCATCGGCGACGGTGGTCGAGATGCCATGCGCGGCGAGTGTTTCTGCCGCTTTGGTGCATTCGGCGAGCCGGGTGCCGAGGGAGAGGAGGGCGACAGTATTCCCTTGCGAAATGATGCGGCCTTTGCCGATTTCGAGCGGTATGCCAACCTCCGGCATCGAGACGCCGACGCCGTCGCCGCGCGGATAACGTATTGCCGAAGGGCAGTCGTCTATTGTAGCGGCAGTGGCGACCATGTGAACGAGCTCGGCCTCATCGGCTGCCGCCATAATCACAAACCCGGGTAGGCAACCCAAGTAGGCAAGGTCAAACGACCCTGCGTGAGTTGGGCCGTCGGCGCCGACAAGCCCGGCGCGGTCGAGGATAAAGCGGACGGGCAGCTTTTGAATCGCCACGTCATGCACGACCTGATCGTAGGCGCGTTGCAGGAAGGTCGAATAGATCGCGACAAAGGGCTTATAGCCTTGAGTCGCTAGGCCGGCCGCGAATGTGACCCCATGCTGCTCAGCGATACCGACATCGAAGGAACGATCTGGGAACGTCTTTGCAAAAATGTCGACGCCGGTGCCGCCCGGCATCGCCGCCGTAATCGCGACGATCCTGTCGTCTTTTTTCGCTTCCTTCACCAAGCTCTCGCCGAACACCTTGGTGTAAGACGGAGCATTCGATGCCGTTTTGTGCTGTTTTCCAGTAGGCACGTCGAATTTGACGACCCCATGATATCTGTCTTGGGAGGCCTCAGCAGGTGCGTAGCCTTTGCCTTTCTGCGTGCGGACGTGCACGAGGAACGGGCCATTACCCGCGTCGCGAACGTTTTCAAGAACAGGAAGAAGCTGCTCGAGATCGTGGCCGTCGACGATTCCGATGTAATAAAAGCCGAGCTCTTCGAACAAGGTGCCGCCTGTGACAAAGCCGCGCGCCAGTTCTTCGGCGAGAGAAGCCTTTTCCTTGAAAAATTGCGGCAAATGATCGACGACCTGTTTGCCGATTCCCCGCAAGGACATGTACGTTGGGCTGGAGAGCAATCGCGTGAGATAATTCGACATGGCACCCACCGGGGGTGCGATCGACATCTCATTGTCATTCAGAATCACAATCAGGCGCCGGTTCATTGCGCCAGCGTTATTCATGGCTTCATACGCCATTCCAGCAGAGATCGCACCGTCGCCGATCACGCAAATGACGTTGTGATTCTGCCCGGCAAGGTCGCGCGCAACCGCCATGCCCAACCCGGCCGAGATAGATGTTGAGGAATGCGCCGCGCCAAAGCAGTCGTATTCGCTTTCCGACCTTTTCGTGAAACCGGACAAGCCGCCGCCCGTCCGCAGCGTCCTGATTCGGTCCCTGCGGCCAGTCAGAATTTTGTGTGGATAGGCTTGATGCCCGACGTCCCAAATTAATTTGTCATTCGGCGTATCAAAGACGTAATGCAATGCGACGGTCAGTTCGACGACGCCAAGACTTGCTCCCAGGTGGCCACCTGTAACGGCGACTGCATTAATGGTCTCGGCGCGCAATTCATCAGCAACCTGCTGCAGGTGCTGCGCGTTGATACGTCGCAGATCTGCAGGGTCTTTGATCGAATCGAGAATTGTGGTGCTGGAATTTGTTGTGAAACTATCGTTTGGCGCCGTCATGATTTAATCACCTTCCCCACTCAATCGGAGGCGCTTGTGCCCTTGGCAAAACCTCACGGAAAATTTTCTGGCGCCCCATACGAGCTGTGCCGATTATGTCATGAAGTCTCTCGGTTTGGGTCAATCAAGGACACTTACAAAAGTTCCATGCAAATACTATTGCGTGACCGGGTATTTGGCGACCACTTAACCTACCTAAGAAGGCGGTACCAGTTATGCTAGCGTCTGTTGTTACCGCCATAGTTCGACTTTGTACCCGATTCCCTTGGCCAATCATTGCTTTAGCTATGGTTGCAGCGATCGGTGCTGTTATTTATTCCGCACAACATTTCGCTATAACTACAGATATCAGCAAGCTTATTTCCCCTGATCTCGACTGGCGCAAGCGCGAAGCGGATTTGGAAAAAGCCTTTCCGGGCCATTTCGGTTCGATGTTGGTCGTCGTAGACGCTCCAATCGCGGAGTTTGCCGCTCGAGCCGGCAATGAACTAGCCGAACGGTTGAGGACTCAGCCGCAGTTGTTCCGCGCAGTTGAGGATATCGGCGGTAGCGAGTTTTTCGCCCGCAACGGCCTATTATTTCAATCCACAGACGAGGTCGCGAATTCAACGAAAGGCTTAGGTCAGGCAGCGCCGCTAATCGGCACCCTTGCCGGGGATCGCAGTCTTCGTGGGCTTACGCGTGGGCTCTCCCTCGGCCTCATCGGCGTCCAGAACCGCATGGTGACGCTCGATGCCATGTCTCGCCCATTGTCGATGGCTGCTACGACCGTCGAGGATGCGTTGGCTGGCCGTCCGGCCTCTTTTTCTTGGCAGGCCATGTTGAGTGGCCAGCAAACTGGCACCAACGATACCCGGCGTCTGATTGAGGTCCGTCCGGTCCTGAATTTTGCCGCGCTCCAGCCCGGCCAGGCTGCGAGCCAAGCCATCCGACAAGCCGCTGTTGATCTGCAACTTGCGCAGAAATATCAGGCCCGCGTACGGCTAACGGGCACAGTGCCGATCGCCGATGAAGAATTTGCGACCGTTCAGGACGGAGCCCTTGTCAACGGAATTGGCACAATCGTCATTGTGCTGACGATTTTGTGGCTGGCATTGAAATCCGCGCGCATTATCGTCGCGGTATTCATCAATTTGTTTGTGGGATTAGCAATCACGGCGGCCCTCGGCCTGATGATCGTCGGCGCGCTCAACATGATATCGGTTGCATTTGCAGTGCTTTTTGTCGGTCTCGGTGTCGATTTTGCCATTCAGTTTTCTGTTCGCTATCGCGCCGAGCGTCACGACGTTCCGAAATTACATATGGCGCTCACGAAGGCCGCTGAAAAAATCGGCGTACCACTGACACTTGCGGCCGCCGCAGTGGCTGCCGGATTTCTGTCGTTTCTTCCCACCGATTATCGCGGCGTTTCGGAACTTGGACAGATAGCTGGCGCGGGAATGCTGATTGCTTACGGTACAAGTATCACGCTATTGCCCGCGCTGATTAGTGTGCTCAATCCGCCAGGTGAACCGGATGAAATTGGTTATCAGGCACTCGCACCGATAGACCGTTTTCTTCAGGAATACCGCGTGCCTGTTATCGTCGGCACATTGGCAGTCGCGGTTCTGGGATCACCATTACTCTATTTCCTTACGTTTGATTTCGATCCGATTCACTTACGCAGTACCCAGACGGAATCGATTTCGACTTTGCTTGAGCTCGGCAGTGATCCTCGCGTTGGTATCAACTCGGCTAACATCGTGACTCCCTCGCTCGAAGACGCATCAGCGGCGGCAGAAAAATTGCGGAAACTACCGCAGGTGTTGGAGGCGGAGACGCTTCTGAGTTTTGTGCCGCAGGACCAAGATAAAAAACTGACCCTTATTCGAGATTTAGGCCGCCGGCTCGGACAAACGCTACAGCAGCCTGCGTCCACCAAGCCACCAACCGATAGCGAAAATATCGCGGCCTTGAACGGCATGGCCGATCAGCTCAGCAAAATCGCCGGCAATGCTCAAGGACCGGGGGCGGAATCAGCGAGGCGATTGGCCAACGGTGCGATGAAATTGGCCCAGGCGGATGAGGCCGCACGGATACGGGCGCAAGTGGCCTTCGAGGTGCCGCTTGAAACGGCGCTGGGCCAACTGCGGGGCTTTTTGAGTGCCGAGCCGGTCACGAAAGAAAACCTGCCGCAGGGAATCAGGAGTCAGTGGGTCGCATCCGACGGCCGCGCTCGAGTTGAGGTGGCGCCGAAAGGCAATACCAATGACACTGAAGTGTTGCGAGCGTTCGCACGCACGATCCTCGCGTCTTATCCGAACGCCACGGGCGGCCCGGTTTCGATCCTCGAGTTCGAGTCACACAGTTGTTACGGCGTTTTTGGAGGCGGGTTTCTATGCTCTGGTCGCAATTGCAATTCTGCTTTGGATCGTTCTGGGACGCTTCGGCGATGTGTTGCTAACCCTCGTTCCGCTTTTGCTGGCGGGGGTCGTGACACTCGAAATTTGCGTACTGATTGGTATGCCGCTCAATTTTGCCAACATCATCGCGTTGCCATTGCTGTTGGGCGTGGGCGTCGCTTTCAAAATTTATTACATCATGGCATGGCGGTCGGGTCGCACGAACCTCCTCCAATCGAGTCTCACCCGCGCGGTTATTTGGAGCGCTTTGACCACAGCAACAGCGTTTGGAAGCCTATGGCTTTCGCGGCATCCCGGTACGTCGAGTATGGGCAAGCTGTTGGCATTGTCTCTGGTCTGCACGTTGGCGGCAGCAGTGTTATTTCAACCCGCGCTCATGGGTAAGCCCCGTCGCTCCAGGAATTTTTGAGCAAACGTCGTCAGCGGGTGGCGTTGTTGTCTTGCGGCTATTTGGCTTTGGCGCGTTGGCGGTTGGAGCCGCACCAAGGGCATCTTGCGCCTCAAAACGCGTCCAATTTTCGCCGCCGCATAAGAATCCTAGAAAACATCCCTGAACACGGAGTGTGTTCGCATCCACCAGGCTGATGTTGGCGGAATAAGTATGACCGTCTTGTGAATTATAAATCTGCCCGTCCCATTGGTTTGTTTTTGTTTGTGCCATTCCAAGAAGAATTGGCATCCCAAGCGTGGGCCGAGACCGCAGGGCACGGTCGGGGTTTTTGTCGTCGAGCCCGCCTGGCTTAGCTTCCCAGGCCACGATTCCCCACAAACGGCCTTCGCAGTCTACGATTTTGATTCGCGCGACTTGCTTGGCGACAAGCCACTCTCCGATGGGGGCCGGAGCGGAAACGCGGGCGGGTTGCGCGGCGGCGGCGCTCGCAATCAGCCCAGCGACCAATGCAGTACCGATTCGGAGTAGCATATGAGCGGTCACCTAAATCTCAGTGTTGTTCAGACATCTAACGTTTGAAATAGCCGAAATCACGCCCGGTTCCGTTGAATATCGCAATCGGATTACAATGTGGTGGAACTTAGATCGGGGGCGTGGCCAGGATTTCGGAATGCAGGCGAGCTGAACACAACCGGCTTCGGCTTACTGGCCGTGATCTTCCAGGACTTTCAGACAAACCTTTCTGAGTAATTTGCGGTGCTCCTGCAAGCACGCGAGAACGCGAAATGTGTCCGGAATCGCGTCGTGGCAAAATTTGTTCGCGTCCGGAGAGCAGGCTGCCTGCTCTTCCGCGGTGCCCTGAAACAGTCCAGGGGCGCTCGCGGGTTGGTTGTTTTCAACCGCAAGAGCGGTGCCACTGATAAGTTGTATCGAGAGTACGACAGCGCAGAATTTAACGTGCATTGTCTTGTGCCTGACTTTCGTGCATGGTTGGTGACAACCGTGGTGGGGGCTTCGCGTTCCATGGGAATTAGAGTATCGCCAACAGGATGTTGGCGCGCGGCGGTTGGCTGAGCGCAGAGATGTCAGCGCCGTCGCAATTTTTGAAGTATATAAGTGCGGCCTGTTTTGGCCTAGCACTTTCGTTTTTCACTATCAGCGCCTGTGTCGCACAAAGCACATCGCCGTTTGGCCGATTGACGGGTCAATGGTCGGGCGCCGGGACGATCGAGTTATCCAACGGCGTCCATGAGGCGATCAGGTGCCGTGCGACGTACGATGTCCTCCGCGAACAAAGTAACCTCCAGCTCAATATCCGCTGCGCCAGCGCGAGTTATAATTTTGATTTGCGGGCCAGTGCAAATTACTCGGCTGGTGCAATTTCGGGTTCGTGGAGTGAAGCGACTCGAATGGTCGCTGGGTCGATTTCCGGAAAGGCAGAGGGCGATCGTATCCAGGTTGTCGCGACCGCAGCTTCTTTCGTGGCCAGTTTAACTTTAGTTACCCACGGCGGCCGCCAGTCCGTTGTCATCCGGCCGCAAGATTCCCAAGCTGGCATCAAGAACGCTTCGTTTTCGCTTAAGCGCGGCTAGTCTTCGAATACCTATTCGGCTGACGACCTTAGCAGGGACCGCTGGGATATCCGGCGTACGATCTTGCTGAGGAAGGTGGCAATGGGCCGCAACATAAACAGATCGGCAATCAGCGCGGCCACCATTGCAAACGCGCTTAGCCAGCCGAAAATTCGCAGCGAAGGCAAACTGGACAGAACGGTCATCGCGAGACCGCAGGCCAGCACGGCCGAAGTCAAGATCAATGGAGGGCCCACGAGAATAGTCGCGCGTTCCACACCGACGGCCGGGTCGGCGTCAGTATCTTCGATCTGCAACCGATTAAGGAAGTGAATGGTCGCGCTAAGACCAAGGCCGAATGATACGGTCAAGGCGATGACGCTCGCGAATTGCAATCCTTGGCCTAAGACGAACAGCAGGCTTCCGGCAAGAACAATCGGGAACAGGCCCGGCAATATGCTGATCAGCATGACAACGGGTGACCAGAACGCTAGCCCGATAAATGCTGCCACGAAAACGATTTCAATCGTCAATCCCCGGCTCAGCTTGTCGATCATGAGCGCGCTATTGCGCGCCGAGATCACGGACAGACCAGTAACGGCGATTTTATAGGTGGGATGTGCCGCGCGAATTCTGTTCAGCTCTTCATCCGCGCGATCGACAATCGGCAGCAATTGGCTGGAGTCCGAATCCGGAACGCGGCCGCTGACAATGACAGCGTCTTGTTCCGCAGAAATGAACCGACGCGTGAGGTATGGCGGTAGCAGATCGACATATTGCTTGAGTGTCTCGACGTCGGTTTTGTGCAGTTTTTCTGCAAGCCAACGCCGCAGTGTATCCAGCGACCAAACGTTGCCGACGCCGGGCTGATGCTCAAGCAACGCGTGAACATCGGCAATTACTGCCAGCGTTTCCGGCGAATAGAGCGAGGCGCCTTTTGGGAACTGGATATAGACGTCGAACGGATTAGCGCCGGTAAGCTTGACGTCGAGCCGACTGCTGGCTCGAACGGCCTGCTCGCGGTCGGGCACTTGGTCCGCGAGCCGATAGCGTGCCTGGAGTTGGGCGTAGCCGAACGAGAGCACGACAACGACGATAAGGCTTATCGCGGAGTAGAGTCCGGGCCGCGCCACCATGCGAATTGCGATCCAGCCGCACAGACGCCGCAGGACATTGAGCGCGGTGTCCATGTTTCTGACGGAGGCAACGAATTCCGCCTCGTTACGTATGAGCAACACGCCCAGCAAAGGTACGCCCATCAGCACCGCAACCAGGGCGACGGCAACGGCAACCAGGCCCGCCTCGCCGAAGGTCCGGATGAGGTCGGATGATGAAAACTGCAAAGCAATAAACGATACGCCCGCGGTCGCGTGCGTCAGGACGCAAGCCGGTCCGACAATAAGAAGTGCGTTACGAAACGCGGTGACTTTATCATCGCCTGCAAGCAGGCGGTCACGTGCAGCGAAGGTGATTTGCATGCTGTCGGAAAAGCTGATCACCATGATGAGCGGCGTCATCACATTCAGAAACATATTGAGGCTGAAGCCGAACCATCCAAGCGCGCCCAGCGCGAGGAGAATGGCGACGAGCGGCGGACCCGCAGCGATGATCATGAATGAGAAGCGACGGAAAAACATAATCGCGATTAGGCAGCCGACGACAAACCCAAGAGAATTGTACAAAAGGCGATCGGTCTGAATGGCTTTGCGTATTTCGTGTTGCATCACGGGCACGCCGGAAAGTTCGCCTTTCAAGCCAGTGCCCGCTAATTCAGTCGTAACTTCGTTGCGAACCTCGTCGACGATCTTATTGAGACTGTCCGGCCCTATCGCTGCCGGGTCTAGGGCAAGAACCATCAACGTCAACTTGCCGTCGGGCGACAGCATTTTGTCGTGAATGATTTCATTCGACATCACCCGGTTCAGCAGGGATTGGTATTCAGCACCTTCGGGCAGGGGATCGGGGAACAAAGGCGGCGGAATCTGTCCACTTTCAGCAGGCTCGCGGGCCGAAAATATCGAGATCAGACCTCTGGTGCCCTCGATAAGCTGGAGACCGATCGCAAGATCACGCAGTTTCTGAAGTGACGGACCGCTCAAGTAATTGATCACCCTCAATGACGATGAGGACGTCGAATTCGTTTGAAGGAAATCGGCGCGTGACCTCCTCATAGGTGCGAAATTCGTCGGTTTCGGACCGAAACAGCTGGCTCAGCGAATCATCTACCTTCACCCGCGCAAATCCGACCGCTGCGATTGCGCTCAAGACAATGAAAGCGAGTGCACACAGAGTGCGGTGGGAAAGCGCGAAAAAGCCAATGCGCTCGATTCCGAGCGCAAGGTTACGAGGCTTTATGACGCGTGGTGGCTCGGCCAGAACGCGGTCCGATGGCGGAAGGCTGGTCACAGGTGATCCGGTCCCGGTGCAGACGAAATGATGGACTTTTCGATGAAAGAATTCCACTAGGCCGGGCGAGACTATAGCCTAACTGCCCTAGACAGTTGCGCCACGCGCCGCTCCGAGGCTGCAGTTATAGTCGACCGCTAGGCGCTTACAATCCGCAGCGACCGCGAGTCTACAGGAAGTGGGGCCTCAACCCCCTTATTAGGCGTCTTTCGACCGTGGATGGTGGCCGGCGGGGACGCCATAAGATTGTGACATTGCCGGAGACGTCGCGCCAAGCTGGGCTGCGGCGGTTTTTTCGAAGCTATCAGCCAATCGACGTAGTTCTTCGGCGATAAATCGATCTGCGCATGCTTCGGCGCGCTGGCGGCAGTACGTACTTTCGGTGCGGAGGAACTGGCTCGCCGTCATCTCTGCGTCTCTTCTTCGTTCTTGGACCGCCACATAACGCATATTTGCGGGGTTGGTTCCTGGGTCAGAATGGGTCTCAATTTCTGTGGGGTTGGTGCGACAGCTCAGCGCATCGGCCAGATTCCACATGCAGTGATTGGGAAATTGGGAAGACAGTGGGGATTATTGGGCGAATGGAATGCGACGGATCGTCAGGCGCCGGAGCCCGAGATGAATTCCCGAACGACCGTCCGTACGATGATTGATAGATCGAGCCAAAGCGACCATTTCTCGATGTATTGTAAATCGTGGTCGAGGCGCTCGATCGCCGATAGTGGGACCGTCGTACTGCCGCGATAGCCGGACACCTGCGCCAAACCCGTAATGCCTGGGCGCATATTATGCCGCTGAAAATAATAGGGCGTGAATTGCTCGTACAATAATCCCGCTGCGAGCATACCAGGCACATGTGGACGCGGTCCCACGAGTGACATGTCGCCCTTGAGAACGTTTATGAGTTGTGGAAGCTCATCGAGGCTTGTTTTGCGTAAAATGCGCCCGACCGGTGTCACGCGCGGGTCGTCCGTAGTCGTCTGGCGGGTTCCCCGGTGGTCGGCGAGATGCGTAAACATTGTCCGAAATTTGTAAATCCAAAAACGGCGATTGTGATAGCCGTAACGTTTTTGTCGAAAAAACACTGGCCCAGGCGATGTCGTCTTGATTGCAATCGCGATTGCAATGAGTAGCGGGGCGAATAGCAAAAGGCCAAAGGTGGCACCAGCGATGTCAATCGCCCGCTTCACCATGAGCAGCACAAATGACGACTCGCGAGCAGCGGTGTTTACGCGGCGGTGAGAAGGCGTACCCCTTTGTACATTGTGCCATCGCGATCGTGTCGCCGCGGAGGTGGAAACGAGAGCTGCAATATTTAATCTAAAGCCGCGATCAGACAAGACAGAGATGCCAAGTCGCATTGTCGTGCTCCGCTGAAAACAAATCCTGAAGCGCTCGGACTCGCAGTGCGCGATGCGTCAGAACTCAGGTTAGCCCACAATGTGAAAACATTGAGACGTACGCCTATCACGAGGTGTGTTATTTTTTTGCAGAGTGACTTTTAATAAGGCAGACAACCCGGGAATAGTGTTTCTCGTGCACAATCTTCCACGGAAAGCTGACTAAATCAGCATCCGCGCCCGCGCTCTACCACGCGCCCCAACTCAGTTTCATTTTAAGAAGTTTTTTCCTGATCGAATTTTCTGCCCGAGTCGTCATATGCGGAATAGAATGTTCGCAATCAATATTTGATCGCCCGACGCCTGATTATATTTTCAGTAAGCATGCTCGATTAAACGGCACACAATTCCAAAAATGGTTCTGAGATACCGCTGAAAAAGTTTCATCAACGCTAAAAAATATTTTGGACAATTCGGAACCAAGCAAGCTGCTCATAGTTTTGCGAGGGTAAGGGATGTTCGTGCTGCCTAGGCACGAAAATTGCGAGCGTAAGAGTATCGGGGGACGCGTTCATGTTTCGGCGTGTAAACATATTTTGTCTATTATCCGTTGTGGTGCTGGCGGCGCTGCAGCGCTTCGGCAAATGGCCCCACAAATGTCGCGCTGTCGAGTTATGACAGCCCTACTCCAACACGTGGCTCTGTTGGCCCGTATATTTTGGGCCCCGGCGACAAAGTCCATTTGCGCGACTACGACGACGCAAATTTAACGGGCGACTACGAAGTTAATAGCGCCGGCTTTGTGTCGCTCCCACTCATCGGCCAGATCAGAGCCGCCGGCTTAACGACAAATCAGCTTGAAAAATCGGTGGCGACGCGAATGAAAGGCACCGTTGCCCAGAATCCAAACATCAATATCGAGATGTCGTCATATGCGCCTTTCTACATCTTTGGAGAGGTCAAAAAGGCCGGCGTTTATTCATTTCAGCCCGGCCTCACCGTTGCGGATGCAATTGCGACTGCGGGCGGCCTGACCTATCGCGCGGACGAAAGTACCATCTACTTACAACATGCTGGGGGGCACACACAGGAGGTCGTGAGACTCGATGTGCCAAAGCGAATCTTTCCCGGCGACAACATTCGGGTTTCAGAACGGATGTTCTGATCTCGTTCCACCTCAAATTCGAATCAACTCATAGGTTTTTAAAATGCTGAGTGCCATTCCGATCAGACGTGGAGAACGCGGGCATCAACGTTCCATTTTGCAGAGCGGGAACGGTTTATCGATCCACGTGTTCAGTCATCGTACTGGAGTTCGTCGCAGGTTTTCGTCGGGCGACATATCTGACGGAACAGAAAATCCGGCAACGTTATGCGGAGAGAGGATTCTGAACTGTTGCAGGAGTGTTGCCCGGTCAGTCGGACCGCGGATACGAGTGATAAAAAAACGGGCCGCCTGGTCCAACTCGTGGCGAAGACCGCTCGGTGATCGCATGCGATAGGGCCAGTATCAGTGAACCCGTTGAGCGTGAGGAAATGTCTCTTGGTGCGGCCGGCGCTATTCGCCGGAATGCTTGCCGCTTCGGCCTCTCGGTCAGATGCGCAAGTCATTCCCGCGCAGGAGATCTTGATGCCGCCTTGGAATGCCCAACATATCTTTAATCCGGCAGCGCTGCCGCAATTGGCGGACCCGACCACGATTGGAGAAGAGGTCGCGCCTGAGGACACGCCCGTCAAAAACAGATTTTACCCAGAGTATGCGGCGCGGGGTATCCGAGTAGGTGATTGGATGTTCCATCCCTCGCTGGGGGCTGGCGCGTTCTATGACAGCAATGTCTTTTCATCGCCGAGCGGCCAGCAAGGTGACGTCGCGACAGTGCTCGGCGCAAGTCTGGCAGGAAGCAGTCTGTGGGAGCGCCATGGCATCAACGTTCAACTATCGACGCTGTCCACTTTGTACAGCAATCACTCAGGTCTGAACCAAACCGACGCGACGTTTACGAGTAGTGGTCACTACGACATCGATCACAGCACACAGCTTTTGGGCCTCTTCAATGTCGGGTTCCTTCATGAGGGAGTTGGCTCGCTGACCTCGCCGACGGGCGCTGTTCAACCGACGCCTTTCAGCATCGTCTCCGGCGACCTAACGCTGCGAAAAGAGCTCGGCCGTTTCACGACATCAGTCGGTGGCCGCGTTGACTCTTACAATTTTGGCTCAACCCGTGCGCAGGATGGATCGATTATCACTCAGGATTCACGCGACGGGCCGATCTATACCGCACACAGTAGGATCGACTACGCGTTTTCAGACAAATCAGCGGTTTTTACTTCGGTCGAAGGCAACTGGCGAGATTTGCGTGGGACGCCCACCCAGTCGTTAGAATCGTACGGGTATCGGGCACTTGCCGGGGTTGATCTCGAGTTCACTCATCTCATCAAAGGTGAAATCGCGGCTGGCTATCAGCGGCAGCACTTCTTCGCGTCCTCGATTGGTGACATCGAAGGGCCGACATATCGCGTCATGTTGGTCTGGAGTCCGTCACGCAAAGTGGATGTCCATTTCAATGCCGAACAAATGGTGACAGACGCATCAGATACAAGCGCAACTGGAATTCTCGCGAGTGCGGCGCAACTGGGGCTCGACTACGAATTTCGCCCGAATGTTGTCGTATCGACTACGGCCACCTACGAAAACGATCGTTTTCAGGGCCAGCCCCGCGAAGACAACGTCTACGCAGCCGGCGCGCAGATTAAGTACGCCTTGAACAACGTCCTTTCTCTTTCACTCCGATACGCGTTCACGCGGCGTGACAGCAACGACCCTGGCGCCATCTTCAGCAAGCACGTGGTAGGCCTGAATGCTTCAGCCCACTTCTGACTATCACGACCGCAAGGCTTTGATGGAGGTCCCGTTCGTACCGGACGGAGACCAAGGGAGCCATGCAATCGATCTGCGGCACATCGCACAAATTCTAAGCCGGCGTCGCTGGATCGTAATTGCGACAGCCCTTGCGCTGCTGACCGCGGCAATCATCTTCGTCTTGATTGCGACGCCATTGTACACGGCGACCTCGACGATCTTGGTAGATCCGCACCGCAGCAGCGTCGTTGAGAATAACAACAATCAATCCGCGCAATCTAATTCCGCGACCGACGATGCGGCCATAAATAGCCAGGTTTCGCTCATACAATCGGTCACCGTCCTGCAGCGCATGGTGAACGAACTAAACCTCGCACGCGATCCTGAATTCGGGCCGCATTCCACGATCATTGGCTGGATCAAGAGCCTATTCACGTCGCCTCGGACGCTTGCTCCGGGACAACGCGAGGAGGATGTTGCAACAGCGGCAACGGTCGAGTTTTTGCTGCGAAAACGATTAAAGGTAACGCGCGAGGCGACGACATTTCTCATCAATGTTGATGTCAGCTCGGAGAGTCCCGAGAAGGCCGCGAAGATCGCGAATGCAATCACCGAATCCTACTTCTTTGAATTGGTTCACAGTCGGTATGACACTCAAAAAACAGCGGCCTCGTGGTTTAACAAGCAGATCGAAGATCTAAAGACCCATGTGCTTGCCTCCGATCGGGCAGTTGAAGATTACCGTGCCGCTCATAATTTGAATGTCGCCCAGGGCGTTACGATCAACGATCAGCAGCTTGGCGATCTGAACAACAAACTTATCGAAGCTCACGTTCAAACTGCCGAAGCCCGCGCGAAATTCGAACAAGTGCAGACAATCGCGCGAACGAACGCCGACCCTGGCACGCTGGGCCAGGCGTTGTCGTCCGACGTGATTGCGCGGCTACGTGCGCAATATGCGGATGTGGCGAAAAATCTCGCCGATGTATCAAGTAAATTCAGTGGGCAACACCCCTTGGTGATCAACGCACGAGCCCAGCTGCGAGAGACGCAGAAGCTTATCAATGAAGAGGTGCAACGGATTCTTGAAAGTACGCGTCAGGCGCTCCAAGTGGCTCGTTCGCGAGAAGATGCACTGCAGAAGAGCCTTGATGATCTTAAAGGCGTTTCAAACGCATCAGGAAGTGATCAGGTCAGATTGCGCGAGCTCCAGCGCGAAGCGGATGCCAATCGCACGCTCTATGCGTCTTTCCTCGCCCGGTACAAGGAGACGAGCGCACAGGAAAGCGTGGAGCTGCCTGATTCACGCATCGTTTCCAGAGCGAATATCCCTATCAGTCCTTCGTTTCCAAAGACGACGCTTATTCTTGCCTTTGCTCTGGTCGGAGGAATTGGGTTGGGAAGCGTCCTGGCATTCGTGGTCGACCATTTCGACCGGCGGGTGAAGTCGCTGCGGCAAGCTGAAGAGATATCCGGTGTTCCGACGCTCGCGGCCGTACCGCAAATTGGACCCCGCGAACTCGCCAGCCGTGCAATCCGTGGCCGGCGCGATCTGGATCAATATGATCCGAACTCGGCGACATTGCTTCCTCCGGCCATGCAACCGCCATTGATGCGGTATGTGCTCGAAGAGCCGACGTCGTTATTCGCAGAATCGGTTCGCGCCGTTCGCCTGGCAATCCAGCGCGCGTCACGTACGGCGCCAGTCAAGACCATCATGGTGTCGTCGTCTGTCGACGGGGAGGGCAAGACAACGCTGGCTGTAAATCTTGCTTTCTCACTCGCCGCCGTTGGCATGCGGACGATTTTGGTAGAGGGGGACTTACGAAACCCAGAAATGAGCCGGTCTTTGTGTCCACGCGCAAGTGCTGGGGCGATTGAAGTTGCAGCGGGCACGGCTCAGTTCGAGCAGGCACTGCTGTTCGATCGCGCGACCGGTCTTGCAATTCTTCCTTCGCCGCCGAGAAAGCAGCTGAGCAGTAGCGAATTCGTTTTCTCCGATGCGATGATTAACATCCTCGATCAGCTCCGGAAGCACTTCGATTACGTCATTATCAACTCGCCGCCGCTGATTCCTTTGGTTGATGGTCGCGCCTTAGCGGAGATCGCGGATCGTGTCGTCGTCACCATTCGGTGGGATAGCACGCCGCAAGATGTCGTCGCTCAAGCGCTTGGGACGCTGGCGCTATCCTATGATCGCGTGCTCGGAACGGTCCTCACGCGTGTCGATATGCGGCGGTTGAGATTTTACGACTACTACCAAAGCTCATCCTATCTATCGCCGTATTCTTATCTTGGGCAGCCGCGGTCGGAGGGCACTTCATGAAGATGAGAAGTCCTGCGAGCGGATGCGTTCAGCGGCATTGCAGATTTCTGGTTTGGACCGCGATCGGAGCGTTCGAAGACCAGAGATTCGGTTGGGGTCGCGTCAGAAACGATCGCGATCGTTACCGTCGCGAACCTGACGAGACGCAACGGCCACCTCCTCACCTTGGCTGCGCTGTCGAAATTGACTCCGTTAGTTCGCAAACGCCTCAGCTGGCTGGTCGTAGGGTTTTACGGCGAGCCTGACTATGTTGAAGAATTGAAGGCGGCAATCGCGAAGTATGACGGCGACATCCGGCTGTTGGGGGCGCTGAAGAACCAGCAGATCCGCGATGTCTACGGTGCTGCCGACCTGTTTTGTCTGACGCCCGACGAAACAATATTCGAAGCAACTGAGGAATACAGTCGCGTCTATCTCGAGGCAGCCGCGTGTGGGTTACCGAGTATCGCAACACCCGTCGGCGACGCTAATGGCGCAGTCATTAATAATCAAACCGGTCGCGTCGTTGCGCCTTCGGCTCGAGCTATCGCTGACGCGATCGCTGAATTGACGATAGACGGAATAAAGCGCGTTTCGCTCGGCAGGCGCGCATGGATGCGCGCGCGCGATATGAACCGAGATCGCCGTGCTATGGCGGTCGATTTGCCGTTGCCGAATGGTATTGAGCGGGGTTCGGAACAGGCCCGCGGGCACTCGATCAGCGAGGTCACGAAATGAAATGGTGCATCGTGTTGTTGGCGCTCGCGGGGTTGTGCGGTCCGGCATCGGCTGAGAGTTGCAGCCAGAGCCGTGAATACATTCTGGATGGCCTGGCGGGTGACCTGCCGAAATCGGCTGCGAGTTACCAGGATCTGTTCAAAGTTTGCATGGAAGCTTTGAATTTGGCCAACGTGAAGGACGCCTACGTCTTAAAGGACGGCGGCATCGCGATTGTTCCCGCGCGGAACACGACGATCGCAACCGCTCAAACCCTTGCTCAATTTTGTCAGCGCTTTCCGAAAAACATCGCACGGTTCCTTACGCCGACTGAGCAACGCAAGGCTCTCACCGTGCCCAGTATCGTGATGATGTCTTCGGGGGAGACGACGTCATGCAAGCTCATTGTCGGCGTCGTGTGAATTAGGACCTGGCACCAATGTCTAATCGTTTTTCGCAATCGTGCGATTTGGGTGCAGGTGTCGACGACGTGGGCGGCGACGCGCATTGGTATGTCGTGCATACGCAACCGCGCGCCGAAGCCCAGGCTGTCCGTCATTTAGAGATGCAGGGATACCTCGTATTTTGCCCGCGTTATCGCCGAACTATTCGCCACGCACGCAAGACAAAGAGTGTGTTCGCCCCGTTATTCCCCAATTACCTTTTCGTGCATTTGAACATTTTACGTGATCAATGGCGCAGCATTAACGGCACGCGTGGGGTGGTCCACCTTCTCATGCAAGGTGGAACGCCTCAGCCGATTCCGAGCGGCATTATTGATGGTTTGAAATCACGAACGCGGGCGGACGGGACCATCGATTTAACAACAACATTCAAAGTCGGCGGCGTCGTTCGTATCGTTGACGGGCCTTTCGCGGAGTTTCTGGGAAAGCTTGAGCACTTTGACGCGGCGGGCCGAGTGCGTGTGTTGCTTGATGTGCTTGGGCGTTCGGTTTCGGTGGCTTTGCGCGGCGAAGCTCTTCTACCTGCAACGTGATTCGATAGCCTAAGCGTTGCAGAGCGATAGCGTTGTGTCGGGTGAAACTCGTTTCACCCTGATGGCGGCAGCATGGGAATAACCCAACGATGACATCGATTTTTTACACAAGGGATAAGTTCTAGTTCTATGACCATCCTTGCCACCGGCTGTGCTGGGTTTATCGGAAGCAATTTCGTCCACACGTGGCTCGGAAGCAGCGACGAGCCTATCGTCAATATCGATAAGCTGACCTACGCCGGCAACCCCGCCAATTTGGCGCTATTTGCGAACGACGAGCGTCATCATTTCGTCTGCGGCGATATCGCCGATCGTTCGCTGATCGAACGGCTGCTTATCGATCATCGTCCGCGTGCTGTAATCAACTTTGCCGCCGAATCGCACGTTGATCGGTCGATTCACGGGCCGGGCGAATTCATTCAGACGAATGTCGTAGGCACGTTCAATCTATTGGAGTCCGTCTGCGCTTACTGGAAGGATCTGCCGACACAAGAGAAAGCGGCTTTCCGTTTCCTGCATGTTTCGACCGACGAGGTCTACGGCACGCTAGGGCCCGACGATGCGCCCTTCAGTGAATCGAATCGCTTACGAACCGAACTCACCTTATTCGGCGAGCAAAGCCGCGAGCGACCACTTGGTGCGTGCATGGCATCACACCTATGGATTGCCGGTGCTTACGACGAATTGCAGTAACAATTATGGGCCATATCATTTTCCCGAAAAACTCATTCCGCTGGTGATCCACAACGCGATGTCGGGCAAAGCGCTGCCGATTTATGGCGACGGCAAGCAGGTGCGCGACTGGCTTTATGTCGAAGATCATTGCCGTGCAATCATCTGCGTATTGAAGGCGGGTAGGGTAGGCGAAACCTACAATATTGGCGGCTGGAACGAGATGACCAATCTCGATGTCGTCAAGACAATCTGCGCCATTCTCGATGAATTGCACCCTCGTTCGGACGGCAATGCCTACGCAGAGCAGATCGCCTTTGTCCGCGATCGCCCGGGCCACGATCGGCGCTATGCCATCGACGCGCGTAAAATCGAGCGCGAACTCGGCTGGCGGCCGCAGGAGTCCTTCGAATCCGGGATTCGCAAGACCGTGAAGTGGTATCTGGCCAATCAAGTGTGGGTCGACGCGATTACAAGTGGCGCATATCGCCAGTGGCTTGAAACGCACTACAGCGAAACACCGACTGACGAAGCAGGTCCGGCGCGCCGCCACCTTCAACGGCATGCCTCGCAAATCACCGAAGTGCACGAACGTTGAGATGAATATTCTCCTCCTCGGTGCAAACGGGCAGGTTGGTCACGAGTTGCGATCAACGCTTGAAACGTTGGGAGCCGTCGTCGCGCCCGCGCGATCGGAAGTCGACTTTTCCGATACGAAATCTTTGCGGACAGTCGTTCGTCGTTATCGCCCTTCGGTTGTCGTTAATGCCGCGGCATATACGGCCGTGGATAAGGCAGAGGCTGATGCGGCGTTAGCAGTCGCCGTAAATGCCACTGCTCCTGGCGTGCTCGCCGAGGAAGCGGAATCGCTCGGGGCCGTGCTTGTGCATTATTCGACTGACTATGTATTCGACGGCCGCAAAAACGAGCCCTATGTCGAGACGGATGAGACCGCTCCGCTTTCCATTTATGGCCGCAGCAAGCGAGATGGTGAACTCGCTGTGCAATCGTGTCGAAAGCATCTGATATTCCGCACCAGCTGGGTCGTCGGGGCGCACGGCAACAATTTCGTCAAGACGATGCTGCGGCTGGCAAAAGCGCAGCGCGAATTGCGCGTTGTTAGCGATCAGGTGGGTGCGCCAACCTCAGCAGCGTTGCTGGCCGACGTCACCGTAAACGTGCTTGCACAACTCGCGGGACAACCGGCAGAAGATCCGCGATGGGGCCTGTATCATTTGGTTGCAGGCGGCGAGACGAGTTGGCACGGCTTGGCATGTCATGTGATCGCTAAGGCGGGCGCTATGGGGCTTCCACTTCAAGCCTCTGCCGAAACCATCGCGCCGATCGCAACCGCGGACTATCCGACGCCGGCCAAGCGGCCCGCTTATTCGCGACTCGCAACATCCAAGCTTCGAAACAACTTTTCCGTAGCGTTACCGGAGTGGACGGTGGGGGTAAATGCTGTCGTCAATCAGATCGTGCCGGAGATGCGGCAATGAATTCAGCGTCCGTACGGCGCAAGGGAATCGTTCTGGCTGGCGGCTCGGGTACGCGCCTTTACCCGGTGACGCAAAGCGTATCCAAGCAATTGATGCCGATTTACGACAAGCCAATGATCTATTATCCGCTCTCTACCTTGATGCTGAGCGGTATCCGCGACGTTCTCATTATTTCTACCCCACAACATACCCCGCTTTTCAGCGAGCTCCTCGGCGACGGCAGTCAGTGGGGGATGGATATTCAATACGCCGTACAGCCGAACCCAGGCGGACTCGCGCAAGCGTTTATTATTGGCCGCGACTTCATCGGCAACGATCTCAGCACGCTGGTACTGGGCGACAATATTTTTTACGGGCACGACATGGTGAAGCTTTTGGTCAATGCCCATTCGCGTCGCAATGGCGCGACGGTGTTTGCCTATCATGTCAACGATCCGGAGCGCTACGGCGTCGTTGAGTTTGATGCGAAACAGCGTGCGATAAGCATCGACGAAAAGCCCGCGGTGCCGAAATCGAATTACGCAGTGACGGGACTTTATTTCTACGATACGCGCGTATGCGATATCGCCGCCGACATAAAGCCGTCCGCTCGCGGCGAATTGGAAATTACCGACGTGAACCGCCGTTACCTCGATCAGGCCGTTCTCGACGTCGAGATCATGGGCCGCGGCTATGCGTGGCTCGATACCGGGACACATGACAGTTTGCTGGACGCCGCGAGCTTTCATCGCGACATTGCAAAAACGACAAGGCCTCATTGTCGCGTGTCCAGAGGAAATCGCTTATGCGCAAAAATGGATTGACGCCGACCAGGTTGAGGCTCTGGCGCGTCCGCTCAGCAAAAGCGGCTATGGGCAATATCTCCTTGAACTTATTCAGTAAGCGAATTCACCAATGGCATACGACGTAATGGCGACGTCGCTGCCTGACGTTCTTTGTTGCAGCCGAAGGTCTTTGGCGATCCGCGTGGCTTCTTCTTCGAAAGCTTTAATGCGCGTGAGTTTCAAGCCGCGACCGGACTTGAGCGCAGCTTCGTTCAAGACAATCAAAGTTGCTCGGTTCAAGGCGTGCTGCGCGGATTGCATTACCAAATCCAACATCCGCAAGGAAAACTCGTCCGTGTCATTCAAGGCGAGGCGTTCGACGTCGTGGTCGATATACGGCGCAACTCCTGCAATTTCGGCAAATGGACCGGCGTTACGCTGTCGGCCGAAAACAAACGCCAGCTATGGGTGCCCGAAGGCTTTGCGCACGGGTTCCTCGTGATGAGCGAAACCGCCGAAGTGAACTACAAGGTGACCGATTATTGGTACCCCGAACATGAGCGGGCGCTGCTTTGGAACGATCCGGCGCTTGGCATTCAGTGGCCTTTGAGCGGGGCGCCGGTTTTGGCGGCCAAAGATGCAAACGGGAAGCGGCTCGAAGAGGCCGAGCTGTTTCAATGACGATCCACGGTGCTGGCTGTAAAGGCCGCCCGAGCGCCGTATGGCGACGGACTAGGTCTGCACGCTACGACAATCAATCAAGATGATGAAGATCGCCTTTGTGATCCGTAACGACGCCTCGACCAAAGGTGGCGGCGACATCGATCAAGCGAAGCAATTTAGCGCGTTGATCGCCGCCACAGGCCGGATAGAGACGACGGTTGTGCGCTTCGCGCAGCTGAATATTGCCGAGTTCGATCTCATCGTCCTCTTCAACATCGATATGCCATTCGAGAACTACCTCGTGGCGCGGGACTGCGTGCGGAATGAAGATTCCCTACGTCATTTACACCCTTCACCCGAAGGCTGGCCACGTTGAGGATTTCCTGCGTCACGGAACCATTGGTGCACAGCAATTAGCGGCACGTGCTGCGGGTTACTCCCTCGTCAGCTATGAGACCATTGCCTGTGTCGTAAGGTTAGTGAGAAGCGAGCAGCGGCGTAAGTTGCTGTCATATCGTACCGCGGCATATTCGGCTCGCTACGTCCTGCAAAACGCGGCCCGCGTGCTCGTATCTTGCCAAGACGAAGCCGAATATATTCGGCGAGATTTTGCGACAGATGCGCGCTTCGAGACATTGCCACATCTCGTCGACGAAACGGGCCTCATCAGTTCTGCCGAACGCTCCGCGCGAACGGTTGAAAGTTACGTGTTGTGTGCGGGTAGAATTGAGCCGCGCAAAAACCAGATGGCGGTCGTCGAAGTCGCAAAATCGTGCCCCCAAACTTCGGTTCCTCTTCCTCGGGAAGAAGAACATGAATCATGGCAACTACATCCGTAATTTCGAGGCGGCAGTCGACGCAAGCCGACAATATGGAATGGCGGGATCAGGTCCCGCTTCTTGAGTTGCAAAAGATGATCGGCACCGCGTGCGCTTACGTAAATCTATCTTGGTTCGAAGTATTCTCGCTCATAGACCTGATGGCGCTGACGTCGCGGACGCCGAGCATCCTCTCGACCGGGTCCTATCTCTACGATCAGACCCGCGCGAATGGTGCGATCAGCGGCGTTGAATTTGTCAATCCCAACGACATCGTCACTGCGAGAAAAAAGCTCACGTCACTGCCGACGCAAGTGGCCGCTCATAAAGAGTTTCTGGATAAGAGCTGGAGCGAAGCGGCAATTCGAAAGAAGTGGGCCAAGATTCTAAACTCTGTGGAAAAACGAGCACCGGAATGCCGCATAACGCGAAGCCTTCGATCGTCATTTTTGGAGGCACCGGATTTCTTGGCAGTAATTTTGCTAACTATGCCGCGCGCCTGGGTGCGCGAGCGGTGGCATGTGGTACGGACGTTCCAACGAGTTCCGTGATCGACCCTGCGGTTGAAGTGGTGGAGCTCGATGCGTCCAACTTGGCGGAATCGTCGAATTTGTTGAATGACGTCAAGCCGGACGCGATTTTATTCGGTATTTCTGGAATTTCGCCGCGCGCAAAAAAAGATGTCGACGCCGCAGCAGCTCTCATCGAGTTGCGGACTCTGGCAAACGTGATTCAGGCGGCCGTGAATGTGGCGTGCAACAGCTCGTCTTTTGTTCGAGTGGCGGCGCAATTTATGGCGACAGCGTTGTGCCCCACGTCGAGACCGATGTCTGTAAGCCAAAGTCCCTGTACGGGAAGCTCAAATTGCAGGCCGAGATGCTGGTCGCAACGCTCTGCGAGCAGTTTGATATGAGAGCGGCAGTCATGCGGATCGGAAATCCGTATGGGCCGGGACAATCGCCGTTTGGGCTGCATGGGGTCATCGCCACCTTTCTCTACAAGATGCTCGCAGATGAGCCGATCAAGATCTTCGGATCGTTGGAGGCGGCTAAGGACTACGTGTTTGTAGAGGATGTGAGCGCCGCCATTTGGGCGTCGATAGAGCGACAGGCAAATGGTGTCTTCAACATCGCCTCTGGCGCGCCGACGTCGCTACAAACCCTTGTTAAAAATGTATCTGAAGCCTGCATGGTCGAGCCGGCGATGGAATATGTCGACTTGGCAACAACCGAAGTGCCGACTGTTTACGTTGGACATTGGAAAAGCAAAGCGCGAATTGCGGTGGAGTCCCGCCATCGAAATGGACCCAGGCATCGCGGTCACAAAACGGTGGATTGAAGAGACATATTTGCGTGAGAGCAGGCGGGAACGCCGCCGCGTCATGCAAGGAGCCGGGATCGTCTGAGCCGAGACCATACATCTGACGATGTACCTCGCATGCCGCAGCGGTGGTGGCAGGGCAGACGTCTTCAGTAATCGTGACGCAGCACACCCACACTGAATTTAGAGTTTGGCCCATTGACCGGGCTCCGACGAACTATGGAGGTAATGTGAAAGTCGCTCTCGTCATTGTGAACTTCCATAAGGCCGCGCGCGTGGTCGAAGGCATTCGAGCACTCCGACGGCAGAACACAATCTATGACTTGCATCTTGTTGTTGTGGACAACTCAACCTCACAGCAGGAAGCAGACATGCTGCGCACCGAAATGAGGAAAACCGACGAACTGGTCATACCCTCGGAAAATCTCGGTTACGCCCGTGGCGTCAATCTTGGCGCCAAGGCGGCCGGAGCATTCGACTATATTTTGCTCGTCAGCCCCGATATCATTGTGGACGATACTCATGCGATCCGAAAAATGGTTTCGCTCATGGAGAGCTGGCGGTCCATTGGGGTTTTGGCGAGCGTGCAACACAATGACGATGGCTCCATCGTGGAGGTTGCCCGCCGGTTTCCATCGCCGGTCCGTCAATTGTTCCGCCGGTTGAGTCCGAGAATGGTCAACGATTTTGATTTGCTGAGCCCGCTGGTTTCGAAGTCGGCCAATGGGATGATCGACGTTGATTGGGTACAGTCGTCATTCGTGATAATTCGTCGCTCGCTTTGGGATGCGATGGGGGACTCGATGAACGTTATTTCCTCTTCATGTCCGATACTGAAATGTGCCTCCGCGCGCATGAGCGGGGGATGCGGGTCGGTGTAACGTCTGTCGTAGATGTGCAGGCCGATGGCGTGCGAGCAAGCCGTGGCGGCTTGCTAGCACTCTTTTACAGCAAGCCACTGCGCATGCATGTGCGCGACGCCTTCATTTACTACCTGAGGCATGGTCTTTCTCAAAAAAAAGCCGGGCAAGCCGCCGAGCCCGTGCCGGTGCTCTCGAGTCGCGGAAGTTATGGTGCATCACGCGCAAACCGTTGAATTCGCAGGGTCGAATAGTGTCGGTCATTAGTAACGGCCCGACCCGGCGTGAAGCTGCTTGGGTCCTGGGCCTCGGTTTGTGCTCGACGGTCCTCGGCGGCTCTACTCAGGCGGCCCCGCAAGGAGGCGGACTGTTTCCGTCGGATGCCGGACTTTTCAACGTACGCGACTTTGGTGCGGTGGGCGATGGTGTCGCAGATGATACCGATGCAATCCTTCGCGCCATCTCCAAACTTCCGACATATGTCAAAGAGCTTCCGTACCTGACACGCATTATCTATTTCCCCGCGGGCATCTACCGCGTTTTGGATACGATTCTGCGAAAGGATGCTGACGGCACCTTCCAGCCTGACTTGATTCTGATCGGAGAAAACAGAACGACGACAACAATCAAGCTCACAAACGGTGCTCCGGGATTTAACAATCCAGCGCATCCAAAAGCCGTCGTTTTTACCAGTTCAGGCCTGCGATTCATGAAAAACCCGACCGATGGGGGCCGGGATTATGCAACCCGGGGCGAGGGGAATGAAGCGTTCGGTAACACCGTCGAGAATCTCACGATCGACGTCGGTAACGGCAACGCCGGAGCCATCGGAATTGACTTCCTGGCCAACAATGTCGGCGCTGTCCGGAACGTCACGATTACAGCGCCCGGCCGCGCAGCCGTCGGCCTGTCGATGGCTCGCCGCTGGCCAGGGCCGGCCTTGATCGACGACGTGACGATCGCCGGGTTCGATATCGGCATCGACGTGGCCTACTCAAATTATTCCATGACTCTTGATCGCGTGCGCGTTGAGGGGACGAAGCTTTACGGCATCCGCAACAATTCAAACGTCATAAGCTTCCACGACGTCCAGGTTATTGCGGAAGGAGGGCATGGCTTGGCGAATATCGCCCCGGACGGGCTGATCGTTGGAATCGAACGGGGTCATCGGCGGCCATGGAAAGAGCGCTTTGCTGAACAGAGGGGCCATCAATTTCAAGAACGTCACATCTGAGAATTTTAGGAGTTCGGACGGACACGCTAGTGACACGTCGCTCGATGGCGTTTTCCAGGCAAGCAAAAAAGTATCGAGTCCGCCCTGGCAATTAAAGATTCTTTCGCCGCCAAAGGCCGAGCACGTACCGGTGGAGGAATGGGTCAGCGTGCAAAAATTCGGTGCCGTCGCCGATCGCGGAGCCGATTCCACTGCCGCTTTTCAAGCCGCATTCAGTAGCGCAGCGCGCGTGATCTATATTCCGACCGGTCAATATGCGGTCAGCAAACCATTTGTCGTTGCAGACAACATCGAGCGGATCGAGGGGCTGTTCTCCGTCATAAATATAGGCAACGACCCGCATCCCATCGTCGGCATTCCATCGGCACTATTTCGCACGGGATCGAAACGGACCAAGCCATTGTTCATTCGTCGGCTGACTGTCGAGCGGCGTGGCAACATGGCAGCCGTCGTCGATCACGTGGCAAGTGCGCCACTCATTATGTCGGATATCGTTGCGCTCTTAGGCGCCGGATTGCTGTACCGGCGGGCGACGGGCGGCCCCGTGTTTGCCGATAATACGTCAGCAGGTCATACGCAGGTGTTTGGCAGCGCTGGCCTCTGGTTTCGCCAACTCAACGCTGAAGGTCCAACGATCCGGATCAGCAATGACGGCGCGCCGCTTTGGATATTGGGCGCAAAAACAGAGCAAACAAATACGCTCATTCAATCGACGAATGGAGCGGATACGGAAGTTGTCGGTGGCTTTATCTATCGCGTATTTGGCGGCCCCACGCAGATGCCGGCATTTGTCAATAAAGATGCGCGGCTCGCGCTCAGCTACGCCGAGGAATCATTTCGTCCGGACGCGATCTATACCGTGCACCTGGATTCCAGCATCGGCGGAAAAGAAACGCTCATTCGGGCTGATGATCTTCCGCGGCGCGGGCAATTTGCGCGGATGGCGGCCAGCCTGTCCACCGACAATCTGCCGCACTAGTTGGGTGGCGTGCGGAAATGGCCGCCCCGTTGAATGAACTTTCTCGACAATAATTAACGTCGCCCGAAGGAGCAGCATGCCGACGGTTCTTGGTTCATACGTACGTATGGTGGCGTACATGGGGAAAGTTGCCCGAAAAATGCTCGGGAACCATCCTCGCCACTGCAATCTCTGCGGCTTTCACGGCAAGTTTGTCGCATACGGTTTTCCACCTCGCTTCGACGCGTACTGTCCGAGCTGCGGTTCGCTGGAAAGGCATCGATTGTTTGGGCTCTGGCTCACCGAAAACAAGGAGAAGGTGGCCGGTAAAGACCTGTTGCACTTTGCCCCCGAAAGCATCGTAACGGCTAAGGTGAAACCGCTGGCGCGAACTTACAGAACGGCCGACTTGGATCCGAGATATGCAGACCTGGTGCTGAATATCGAAGACATCGATTTGCCGGAGAGGTCGGTTGACCTCATCATCTGCAGCCACGTCCTCGAACACGTGAATCCGGACCGGTCTCTCTCACAGCTGAGACGTATATTACGGCAGGATGGGCACTTGTTGTTGATGTTCCCGATCATCGAAGGTTGGGATCAGACATACCGGAACCCGATGGTGAATGCGCCGGAGGATAGAGAGCTGCATTTTGGTCAGCGTGATCATCTGCAATTTTATGGTCGAGACGTGCGAAAGAGCATTGTCGGGGCAGGCTTCGAGCTCACGGAATTTACCGCCGTCGAGCCTTATGTGAGCAAGCACGGCCTCAGCCGCGGTGAAAAAGTTTTCATCGGCCGACGTAACGATAGTAACTGACAGCCTGTCCAAAAAAGCGAAATCTCCTTTTGGGTCGTCATGCCGCTTTCAATGAGAGGGCGGCGCGGTTTTTCTCTTATGAAGGGTAGAAATTGAGTGTGACCAACATCAACGAGAAAGTCGGCGCCGACGCCAGTCCGTTGCGTTGGGTGTTGTCCGGCCGGATTTTAGCGCGCAATGCATTCTGGAATTTCGGCGGCATGGCGGCTCCGCTGGTGGTCGCGATATTTGTTGTGCCGCTCCTTATCGCCGGAATGGGCAAGGAGCGTTTCGGGCTTCTTGGCATTATCTGGGTCGGTATTGGTTACTTCAGCCTGTTTGATATGGGGTTGGGCCAAGCGTTGACCAAGTTGGTCGCCGAGCGTTTGGGAAGAGACCATGCGGCCGACCTCCCGGAGATAATGTGGACAGCACTTTGGCTGGTTTCTGGATTAGGCATCGCCGGGATGGTTGCCGGGATGCTCCTTGCCAAAACGCTTGTCTATCAATTGCTCAATGTGCCCGCCGCTCTTGAAACCGAAGGCGTCATCGGGTTTCAACTTTTGGCCGCCAGCATTCCTGTTGTCATCGCCACGTCAGCGCTTATTGGGATTTTATCGGCCCATCAGAAATTCGCGATGATTGCGGCTGTGCGCGTGCCCTTGGGAATCATGACCTTTCTTGGGCCGCTCATTAGTTTACAATTCACGCGGAGCCTCGTGGCCGCAACGGCCACGATGGTGGCAAGCCGCGTTGTCGCTTTCGCGGTCTATTATGCGTGCGCTGCGCGCGTAAGCCCGTCTCTCATTCATCCGATGAAATTGACGCGTGCTTATGTTCGACCGCTGTTGAGCTTTGGCGGTTGGCTCACCGTCGCCAACGTTGTCGGCCCACTCATGGTTTACATCGACCGCTTTTACGTTGGAGCCACCTTGGGCATGACGGCCGTGGCCCACTACGCCACGCCATATGACATGCTCTTTCGTGCTCAAGTGCTGCCAATTGCGGCGATGGGAGTTCTGTTCCCCGCGCTGACGACCGCCCATAAGAGCGAGCGTTGGCGTCTGCCCAAGCTATACGATAAGTCCGTCCGCATAACGTTTTTCATGATGTTGCCGCTGATGGGTGGCGTGTTTCTTCTCGCTCCGGAGGTACTGCAGTTCTGGCTGGGGGATGATTTCCGGATTGCTGCAACGGCTGCCGTTCGCTGGATTGCGCTGGGTTGGGTCATCAATACCCTTGCCCGCCCATCGGTCATTGTTTTGCAAAGCGTTGGCCGGCCCGACCTTCCGGTAAAAATCTTATTTGTAGAACTCGTGCCCTATGCCATCGCGCTGTGGGTGCTGACGTCAAAGTACGGAATAACCGGAACTGCCGCTGCCTGGTTCCTTCGGATCGCTATCGACACGATTGCGCTCACCGAAGTGGTACGGCGAAAAATTCCGGATGTGGCGGGCGTGTCGGAGTGGGCGCATAAAGTCATTGCCGGTCTTCTCATAGGCTTTCTTCTGTCGTCGTTCATCAACTCCTTGCTCATTCGCGCCCTTTTGTTTTTCGCGCTTGTCATTATCTCCGCACTATCCCTGCACAATTTACTTAAGCCTTGGCACAAGTTCGGGCGGACGACTGTCATCGCGCCGTCAGAATCAATATCGGTATAAAGAAGCGAGTAGCTAAACTGTGCATCAAGTCCTGACTTCCGAATGGCCCGTAGATGGCATTGAGCGCGCAACGGCGTGTCCGGTTTGCGGCTCGAACAAGCGAACGATACTTCACGATGGCCTGACCGATCACATATTCTTTTGCGCGCCAGGAAATTGGACTCTGCGGCTTTGCGGCAGCTGCGGCTGCGGCTATCTCGACCCGCGTCCTTCGCCAGCAACCATCCATCTGGCCTATCGATCTTATTACACTCACGAGCTCACGGTTCGTGAGAAAGCTGAGGGACTAAGCCCTGTTCGGCGTTTGATGCGGTCACTTGGCAATGGATATCGAAATTCGCGCTACGGCACGCATTTCCTGCCGGCGAGTCGTGCCGGCGATATTCTCTTCAAATTTCTTCCAAACGCGCGCCTCAGCTTTGACCGGCAAATGCGCTATTTGCCACGGCTTCCCGCAGGCGGCCGCTTGCTCGATTTGGGATTCGGGAGCGGCACATTTTTAGAGTTGGTCCGTGAAGGCGGGTGGGCCGTCACAGGTGCCGACCCCGATCCGATCGTTGTCCAGACTGCCCGCGAGAGGGGGCTGGATGTGCGACAAGGCGGCATCGAGGCTTTCTCCGATCAGGCCGGAAGCTTTGACGTCGTGACCTTGTCGCATGTGATCGAACACGTTTCGAATCCGCGGGACACTTTGAGGTCTGCGTATAATCTTCTCAAACCCGGAGGAACGTTGTGGATTTGCACACCAAATCTGGCGGGCCCCGGGCACCGGCATTTTGGTAGGCACTGGCGCGGCCTGGAGCCTCCACGACACCTGGTCATATTCAATCGAAGTGCGCTTTTGAAATGCGCGGCCTCGCTTGGCTTTACCGATTTTGTTGATCTGCCGTACGCACCCATTATCAAGCTTCGGTTTCTCGCCAGCAATGCGGTCAAACAAGGGACTCCCGACCATCTCAAATCGGACGAGCTGTCATCCGACGATCAACGGACAATCGCGAAACTGGAGCTAGACGCGAAGCAGGATCCCAATGCGAGAGACGACATTTTGTTCACGTGCCATAAGCCGAAGCCGTCGTGAGTGCGACGAAAACAGGCCGACAACTGGCAGTGAAGCGTAAATATCGAGGCGGGCGTTTGCGTGGATAAGCCAACAATCTCGATTGCGATGGCCACTTACAATGGTGCGCCTTTTCTGAAAGCGCAGCTCGAAAGCCTGGCGCAGCAGAAACGGCCGCCCCTCGAACTGGTCGTCTGCGATGACCAATCCACGGATGCAACGGTCAGCATCTTGGAAAATTTTGAGAAAACGGCGCCGTTCGCAGTGCGGACTACTTCGAACGAGCGCCGGCTTGGCTACAAGCAAAATTTCATGAAAGCAGCATCCTTGTGTAAAGGAGACGTCATCGCATTCTGCGACCAGGATGACATTTGGGAAGACAATAAACTCGCCGTCATAGCGAGCGCCTTTCGAGACACAAAAAGCCTCGTTGTCTCGCATGATTTTTCTGTGATGTTTAATGACGGTCGCGACGGGATCCCGTCGTATTTCGATCAATTGAGCCGAGGCGGGTTTTCGCGCGCCGTCGGCATAAAAGGCTGCACGATGGCCTTCCAAAAGGCGTTGATCGATCACGTGGGATGGCCAAGGTCGCAATCAGGCTGGGCGCATGACGCATGGGTCGCGTTGATCGGCACGGCGCTCAACCGGCGGACTTACATTGATCAGCCTCTGATACGGCACAGGATACACGGCAACAACACATCGGGTTGGCTGTCTCATCCGCGAAAACTCACGAAATTCGTGAGAAAGATTCGTATTCCCCCCTTTACCAGCTCTGAAGAGGTGGATGAGCTTATTGAGCTTTGCTTCGATGTTGAAAGCATCGAGGAGTTCGTCAATGCAATTTCAATTTCTGCGTTTGAATTAAGCCCGGCGCGCCGCGCACATGTGATCGCGAGCCTCAGAAAAAAACTCAAGATGAAATCATTTCGAGAGGGGGAGGCTTACCAGCATGTTTTGCAAAGAGTTGTCGGCGCCGTGCGATTATTTTTTGGCTTTAATTATGCGGTCGGTGACGGGCTGCCAGGACTCATTGCCGACATCGGTGGCCAAAGGGCCGCTCGAAGTGGCCTTTCAGTTCGACGCTAGAGCGCGTCTGCGTCGTTGCCGACCGCAAATATGAGCACGGTCGCGCGTCGCACACGTTTGATACGACCCATCCAGGAATCCCTAACGTGAGGAACTCCATGTCGAGAGAGATTCCCTATGAAGTGCAAACGCTGAACCATCCGAATCCGATCGTTCGGTACGCTCATCAGGCGCGTTATCGCAATTCGCTCGATTTAGCAGCGCGGTTGCTACCGCGCGGTGGATCAATACTCGACTTCGGCGCGGGACAAGGCGAATTTCTTCACCGGCTTGCGATGCGGCGTCCGGACATTCGCCCGATCGCCTTCGAGCCATTCATGTCGATCAAATATCCGGAAATTGAAAGCCGCCGGACGATAGAAGAGGTTAAGCCAAACTCGATTGACCTTTATTGCGCGTTCGAGACGTTGGAGCACATTTCCGACGAGCAGATCGAACGATTTATCGCCGAGGGAATGCGCGTGTGCCGGGCGAGCGGTGCAATCGTCGTGTCGGTACCGATCATGCAGGGAGCGGTTTTGCCGATCAAAGAGATGAGCCGATCGCTATTGTTCCGCCGACTCAGCGATTACAGCATCTCCGAAATGATGAAAGGCGTCGTCGGTCAACAAGTGCCACGCGCTGAGAATATCTTATGGTCCCACAAGGGCTTCGATCAAAGGCGGCTATATGCTCGTTTATGCGCCGCATTTGCTGCTCAAGAAAAATTCTATAGCCCGTTCCGCGCCTTGCCGTGGTGGTGCAACTCCCAGGCATTTTTCGTGTTCAGCGCAAAACAGCAATGACACATTTGTTGGCCCCAGCCGGAATGAGGGCCACGGGGCACTATGTTGTCCGGAAATCCGTCAGTGCCATTGTGCCGACTTACAATCGGGCGCGATTGCTGACCAGAGCCATTCATTCGATTTTGGAGCAGACCTATCCGCCTGCGCAAATCGTCGTCGTTGATGATTGCTCGTCTGACGACACGAAAAGTGTGATCGCGGCCTATGCCGGAGAAATCCCGCTTGTGTATATCCGGCTTGAGAGAAACGCCGGCGGGGGAGCCGCACGCAATGCGGGGATTGTGCGGGCGAGAGGGGACTATGTCGCATTTCTCAACTCCGACGACGAATGGCAACCGGACCATCTGCGAATATTGATGGGAGAGGCCACTTTTCGTTCAGGCGATTTTGCGGTCGCCGGTTCGGCGCTCAGAGTGGGGAAGAACCCGAAGGTTTTGCCCGGCCGGCAATATCCACGGCAGCGGAGTGTCGCGGAAAAGCTGCACTTTGTGCTTTCGGGCGCCCTGGCATTCCAAACTTCGACATTGTTGATGCCTCGCGAAACGGCGCGACGGTTCATGTTCGATCCGCACTTACGCCGCCATCAGGATTGGGATTTGGTTTTCCGGATGATCGAGAACGGCGTGCCTATGGTTCTGCTTCCCGAAGGCACTATAAAATATTACAGGCCCGATACTACAAATACGAATGTCGGTGTTTCAGTTTCGGTGTTGCCGTCGTTGCGATTTCTGGCCAAGCACAAAGCGAGCATGAGTGCGAAAACAAGGGCGCGGTTTATCTCGCTCCAGATCATGCGTCGTCGCGGTTTGGGAATCGGCGTCGTGAAATATTTAACGCAGACGATGATCTTGCGTGGAATGGGGCCCAAGGAGTTTTTGTACTATGCGCGCGAAGCATTTCTCGCCGAATTGGCCCCGCCCTTCGAGCGATAATCTGACAACGCGATCCGCACGAGCAAGCTGACACCGTGATATCGAAGAGGCTTTATCGCAACGTTGGAACTGCCGACAGGCGGCGTTCGCCGCATGAGGACCTTATCAGCGTTCGCAATTTGGCCGGCCTCACGTTGGTCGCCTATCTCAGCCAGGTGACGCTGTTCGGCCCAATCCGCTATGTGCTGTATCTCACGCACCTGCAGCTGCTTTGGTACATTCCCGACATCCTCGGCCTCATATGCCTTGGCGCGCTATTGCTAAAGGATGCGCCGACAAGTCCGCGCATCCTGATCTTTATGGCTGCGATCTTTTTCTACCTCGTTGAGGGCTACGTCGTTTCGGGCAGCACAAATTCCGTGTTGTCGACATTCAAGGCACTCGTCCCTCTATTCTGCGGCCTGCTCCTCGATCGCACTTTATTGACCAGGCCGCTTATGAAAGCGTTCTTTTTCTTACTTTTGATGATCGCCGTGATCGGCGTTGCCTATTCTATTGTCGGCAAAATGCCGTGGTCTGACATTCAATTTGAAGGCGTGGGCGTTGCACAACAATTCAAAGGCATGCAGTGGGTCTCGGGCGGCGACATTCGCGGATTCGGTTTTGGCGGAGACGAGCACGGCGCGGCGTCGTCGATTGTCACCTTGCTTATTTTTCTGTCTTTCGGGTTGCGCAAGAGCCTCTTCTACTTTTGCGCGATCGTCGCCTCGATCGGTGTGTTCCTGACGACGAGCCGCACCAATTTGCTGTGCCTTTTGGTGTACGTCGCGCTTTGGACGGTATTTGATCTGCGGCGCAAGGTATCGGAACAACCGCTCCTCAATTGGAGTCTCTGGCTTTCGTTTTTTGCGGTGCTGATGCCGCTCGTTGTTATCGGCATCGCGTTTTCATACACCGTCGGCAGTGTGCCGCGACCGCTATTGAGTTTGTGGTACCGCGGATCAACGATATTTCTGGCTCCATTCGAGCTTATGGACCGCCTCGCGCCATTTGCGACAGTGAGCGGCTTTGGGTTGGGCGGTTTCGGTTTCGGGCTGCTGCAATCTGACATGGCTCAGTATTTCACGACCGTCGATAATTTCATTTTGTTCAACTATTTCACGTTCGGAATTCCGTACCTTGTTTTCTATCTTTATCAGTGCCGCAGAATGTTGATGGAGGATGACTCGTTCAAGGTCGCGATCTGCATCACGACCGCGATCTACGGCGTGACTTTGCGCGGATGGAGCGATTACCTGTTCATGATTTTGGTGGGTTATTCGATGTCCATCGTATTTCGAGATACGGCGACGAACGTGGCAAAAAGTGTGTCCCGCACTATGCATGCGTATCGGCTCCAACGGAGAACATACGCGACTGCCTCGCGAAGTGTCGGCCACCATCGGCGCAATTGGTCGGTGTGAGTTGTGCAATCGAGATTCTAACAGTTGCCCCACGAGCGACTTACTTAGCCCCAATTTCGAAGATTAGATTTAATTGTCTACGCGCAGCTTAGTGGGTCGATGACCTTCGAATTTGCGAATCTCACCCCCATTCATGATTTCATGCATCTGAACCATACAAGGCCAAAGGTGTCCCGATCAGGAGTGCCGGCGCCGTTGCCGTTCCGCCATGACATTGAAGGCATCAGAGCGATCGCTATTCTTGTGATCGTTGGATTTCATTTCAAAGTGTCATGGCTGCGCGGAGGGTTCGTCGGTGTCGACGCGTTCTTTGTCGTCTCAGGATACCTGATCACCGCAATGTTGGTTGCAGAGTTCGACAGGGCCGGGCACGTCGACCTTGAGAATTTCTACGGGAAAAGGGCGCGGCGACTTCTGCCGGCTCTGCTGCTCGTCACCATTATCACGCTCGCCTGTGCCACGATTTTGCTGCCGCCACCGGAGCAAATGCGGGCTGCTCGCGCGGCGCTTGCCTCGTCCCTATACCTCAGCAATTTCTGGTTTCTTCAGCAGTGGTTCGACTATTTTGCACCGGAGAACGCCAATAACCCCTTTCTTCATACGTGGGCGCTATCGGTCGAGGTGCAGTTTTATGTTTTGTGGTCCGTCTTGTTCTTCGTCGCGGGCCGTTTAAAGCTGCAGCGAAGCACGCTCGCTATCGGGATTGCTTTAATATCGTTTGCCTCATTTATTTTCTGCCTTTGGTTGACCCATACGAAGCAAGCTTGGGCTTTCTATGCATCTCCCACACGCGTTTGGGAGTTTGGGCTCGGCGGTTTGGCGTCATTCGCTCCGGTCCGATGGTTCCGAAATTCAGCGTCGGCTATCGGGTGGTGTGGACTTTTACTGCTGCTCGCCTCGTTCGCTCTTATAGATGGAGATACTGTTTTTCCGGGTTACGCCGCGCTGATGCCTGCAGCAGCCACAGCCTGCGTGCTGATGTCCGGGGCGGCCAAAAGCGCGCGAAGTCCAGCGTCGCTCTTGGCCGCCGAGCCACTGCAGTGGATCGGCCGGCGGTCATATTCGATCTACCTCTGGCATTGGCCGATGATAGTGTTTGCCTCAATCCTTTTCCCGTCCCTCTCCGGATGGGGACGCCTCGTCTGCGCGGCGTTCACGTTGGGCTTTGCGGCATTAAGTTATCGACTGTTGGAAAAACCTTTGCGGTCGAACGGGTGGCTGGCAGCGCGAACGAAAAGATCGCTCGCTATGGGCGTGACGCTTTCCGCCATTGGTGCCGTTGCCGCGGGCGGAGTAGTGACATTTGTTTATCGGCTCGCATCATCGCCGGCGCAAAAGGCAATTTCCGATTCGGCTTTGCTTCCTTCGGCCGCAAGCAGCCGTGGCTGTCTTGTCGCGTTTACCGACGCAAAGGCGGTTGGATGCAGTTTCGGCGTAACCTCATCTTCAAGAACCTTTGTTTTGCTTGGCGACTCCCACGCCGATGAATGGTCAACACCGCTTGCTACGCTCGCCGAACGAGAGGGGTGGCATATGGTGACCTATCTCAAATCGTCGTGCGCAGTCGCGAAAATTCCGGTTTATAATATTCGCTTGCATCGCATTTCTTCTGAATGCGCGAGCTGGCGCTCGCAAGCCTTGGACTCGATTGTCAGGCTTGGGCCAGATGCGGTCATCATCGTGGAATATTCGAGTGGCTATATTCACGGACCGCAATCAGACTCGGGCGAACATGCGGTAGACTTAACGACATGGTCGGCCGGGCTTGAGGCTTCGCTACGGCAGCTTCGAGCTGCGGGGATTCCAGTGATTCTGGTACGGGATAGTCCGACACCGGCTACGAATATCCGAAATTGTCTGTCATATGCCGATTGGCGCGGTGTTCCTGAATCACGCTGCGCTACCCCGCGCTCGCTTGCGGTGAGCGAGGCCATTACTGACGCCGAGCGCAGCGTTGCGGAGGCAATTCCGGGTGTTCGGTTCGTCGATTTTTCGTCGATATTTTGCGATCAAACCACCTGCCCGGCGGTGCGAGATGGAATAATTGTGTATCGCGACGGCGATCATTTGACGACAAGGTACGCCACGCATCTAGCCGGGCCGCTCAAAGATCTGCTGCTTCCAATGATGAACAACGACACGACGGCAGGGGTGGCGCCGCGCCTATAATAATTTGGCTGATTCAAAAAGCGCTGCGACTTGCGCGAGTGACGCGGTCGCGCGACTACCGAACGATTTGCTGGAGGAGGGCGTGCAATTTTGCCGCCTCGACCGGCTTTTGCAAAACGGGGGCATGGGCGAATTCGGACACGATGGTGTCGGGGCCATAGCCGGTGACGAATGCAAAGGGAATTTTTCGGCCGGTCAGAATATCGGCCACAGCATATGTTTTCTCGCCGCCAAGATTGACGTCCAGAATTCCTGCCTGCAGGTTGTTGCTCTTGGCGGCGATAACGGCATCGCTGAACCGGCTGTAAGGTCCGTCGACCTTATGCCCGAAGGCAGAAAGCATATCCGCGAGCATCATTGACACGAGGGGCTCGTCCTCGACCAGGAGGACGCGCTTGTCGTTCGGATCTGTTGATATCTCCAGCCCTCCAGCGCCGTCCACCTGACGCCGCTGAAATGCGGTCCGCTTGGCCGATTCAATATCGGCATCGTAGGGGAGGGATAACGTGCAGCACAGGCCGTCGGCGTGCCAATTAAAGTCCACGATACCTCCGAGCTGGCGTTCGATCCCGGCGACGATAGCGCGACTGCCATAGCCGCGCCGGCTCGGCGGTGAAATCTTTGGGCCGCCTGATTCGGCCCATATCAATTCGAGTTTCCCGGGCTCTATCTGCCATGAAAGGTCCACGCGCCCAGCATCTGTCGACAGGGCGCCATATTTAGCGGCGTTTGTGGCCAGTTCGTGAAGTGCCAACGCAATCGTTTGCGCGACAGCAGGCGGCAGCACAATGCCGGGACCGCGGGCGGCAACGCGCTCGCTGCCGCCAGCGCGATACGGGGCAAACTCTTCTTCAACAAGGCGGTTTAAATCCGCACCTTCCCAGCGTGAGCTGGCCAGTAGCCGGTGTGCGTTGGAAAGCGCGCCAATGCGGCCGTCGAGGGCGTCGATGTACTCGTCGATGCTGTCGGCGCGTGTGAGGCGCATAATTGATTGCACGACTGCCACCACATTGCGTGCGCGGTGATCGACTTCTTCAGCCAACAAGATTTGCCGTTCTTCGGCCCGTTTGCGATCGGTGATGTCGGCGGTAACGCCGCTGAGCCAGACCAGCCGGCCATGCTCGTCGAAGCTCGCCGCTGCCGTGCCTGTGCACCAGCGGATTTCTCCGTTGGGACGCCGCACGCGAAATTCGGTCTGGAAGGTATTGGCGTCTTTCGTAACCTTCTGGAAAGCGCGCACTAACAAGTCAAAATCGTCGCTGTTGAGGAGCGGGCGCACACTTTCCATTGTCGGCACGAAAGTGCTTGGATCGACACCGAAAATTTCGCATTGGCCCTGGTCCCATACGGTCGTGCTGCGCGCGACATTCCATTGCCAGGTGCCCATTTGTCCGGCAGCGAGTGCAAGGCTGCGCAGACGCTCACTTTGGCGGAGTTGAAGCGTGGATGCCGCAAGTTCGGCTGTCCGCTCTGCCACGCGCGCCTCAAGCTCTCGATTGAGTTGTTCAAGCTGGCGCGTCTTGCGGAATAGTTCGACGAACACTTTGACCTTGGCGCGCAGCACCTCCGGAATGACCGGGACCGGCACATAGTCGACGGCGCCCATTTCGTAACCGCGCAGGCGATCCACGTCTGTCAACAAAATGGCCGATATGAAAATGAGCGCTGTCTTCTCAAATCGTGGATGGTTGCGGATCATTGCGGCGAGCTGGAAACCGTCGATGTCCGGCATATAGACGTCAATGAGGACCACAGCGACGTCATTCTTCAAGAGGAGCTCAAGAGCTTCCGTCGCATTGCTTGCGCTCAGCAAATTCTCTCCGATGTCGGAAAGAATCGCCTGATAGGTGAGGAGCTTCGCCGGCTGATCGTCGACGAGGAGAATGTTGACCTTGCCGTCAAGCATGGATGTCCTCGTTGTCACCGGTGCAGCCAACTGCGAAGCGCAGACAGCAGTTGTTCAGTGTTTACAGGCTTGGCGAGATAGTCGGAGGCGCCGGCGTCGAGGCATTTCTCGCGGTCGCCCTTCATTGCTTTCGCAGTCAGCGCGATGATTGGGAGCCGGCGGAAATTCGCGTTCTTTCGGATTTGCTCCATCGTCTGATACCCGTCCATCTCCGGCATCATGATGTCCATCAGCACGATGGCGATGTCGTTTTTGGATTCGATTAGCTGGATTGCTTCGTTGCCGGTCGTCGCGGTCAGCACGCGCATGCCGCGCCGTTCGAGGACGCTGCTGAGCGCGAAAATGTTACGGGCATCGTCGTCGACCAGCAGGACGGTGCGATCGACGAGATCCTCGTCGGAGCTGGTCAGCCGCTCAAGCATGCGCTGCTTTTCGAGCGGCAATTCAGTCACCACGCGGTGCAGGAACAGCGCCGTTTCATCGAGCAAACGCTCGGGCAACTCGACGCCCTTCACCACGATGCTGCGCGCCATGGTGTGTAGCCGGGCGTCTTCCTCGGCACTCAGCTCGCGTCCGGTGAACACGACAACCGGCACCTCTGAGAGCGCTTGATCTGCGCCGAGTTCCTCAAGGACTTCGAAACCGGTCATATCAGGCAACCGCAAATCAAGCACTACGCAATCGGCAGGTTGACGGCGCAGCGCCTCAAGCGCGGCGCGGCCTGTGCCCGCGGTTTCGATCTCGACATCGTCGTAGCCGAGCAGCTCGGAAATGCTCATTTGTTCGGCGAGGTTATCTTCGACGACCAGCAGGCGCTTACGGCGGGGCTCCGAATATTCCTTGATCCGGCGGAGCGCCGCTTCGACACCTTCGGTCGTCGTCGGCTTGGTCACGAAAGAGAATGCTCCACGCGCCAGGCCATGGTGCTTGTCTTCATCGAGCGTGATGATTTGCACGGGGATATGGCGCGTCAGCGGGTTCTGCTTGAGCTGGCTCAAGACGCTCCAGCCCAACATGTCGGGAAGGAACACATCGAGGGAAACCGCGCTCGGTTGATATTGCTTGGCAAGTTCAAGCGCATCGGCGCCGCGCATTGCGACCAGCACCTTGAAGCCTCTGTCGCGGGCGAGGTCGACTAGAACGCGACAATAGTGGGGATCGTCTTCCACAATAAGCAGGATGGAGTCGCCAGGCTGGATTTCATGCCGATCGTCCGGGATCTGCTCGATCGGACGTTCCGGCAATGTGATCGGTAGCCCGGGCGATTGCAGTTGCGCTGTGCTGGACGTCGTGCCCGACCGCACGGCGGCCGAGGGGCCTGCATATGTGATCGGAAGGTAAAGCGTAAATGTGCTGCCGACGCCCGGCACGCTGCGCAGATGGATTTCGCCACCCAGGAGGTTCGAAAGTTCGCGGCTGATGGCAAGGCCAAGGCCGGTACCGCCGTATTTACGGCTGGTGCTGGCGTCGGCTTGCTGGAACGCCTCGAAGATGATTTTTTGCTTCTCAGTGGGAATACCGATGCCCGTATCCGCAACTTCGAACGCGACTACACTTTGCGCCTGACTGAGTATCGGATGGGTCGATGTCCAGCCGACGGGCGCCGAAGACACCTTGAGCTGGACTCCGCCGCGATCGGTAAATTTGAACGCGTTCGAAAGCAGATTTTTGAGCACCTGTTGCAAGCGTTTGGAGTCGGTAATGAGGCTGCGACCGAGCGCCGGGTCGAGGTCGACCTTGAATGTAAGCTGTCTCGTGTCGGCTTCGTGACGGAAGGGGCGACCGACGGCATCGAGCAGGTTGGAGAAGAAGATTTCCTCCGCCTCCACCGTAACGGTGCCCGACTCGATCTTGGACAAGTCCAGAATGTCGCTAATGAGATTGAGCAGATCGGTGCCCGCGCCATGAATTGTGCGGGCAAATTCCGTCTGCTTGTGTGAGAGGTTGCCGTCAGGATTGTCGGCGAGCTGCTGCCCGAGAATCAGAATGCTGTTCAGCGGCGTCCGTAGCTCGTGCGACATGTTGGCCAGGAATTCTGATTTGTATTTCGAGGTGAGGGCGAGCTCCGCGGCTTTCTCCTCAAGCTCGCGACGTGCCTGCTCGATTTCCTGGTTCTTTCTTTCCACTTCGACGTTGCGTTCGGCGAGCTGCTGAGCCTTCTGCTCGAGCTGTTCGTTCGTCTGCTGCAATTCCCGTTGCTGCGTTTGCAGTTCGCCGGCGAGTTGCTGCGACTGCTTGAGCAGGCCTTCGGTCTGCATCGTCGCTTCGATGGAATTGAGCACAATGCCGATGCTGTCGGTCAGTTGCTCAAGGAACATTCTCTGTAGTGCGGTGAATTCGGTCACCGATGCGAGTTCGATCACAGCCTTGACCTGGTTCTCGAACAGAACCGGCAAGACGATGATGTTGGAGGGCGAAACCTTGAACAGCGCCGAACCGATAGGCACGGCATGCGTGGGCATATCGGTGATCAGCAGCCGGCGCCTGTCCGCGGCGCACTGCCCGATAAGTCCTTCGCCCATGCGGATCCGCGACGGATGGCCGTCCGATCCATCATCGGCGTAGGCCGAGAGCAGACGCATCGTCTGCAGTTCTTCGCTTTCCACCTGGTAGATAACGCCTAGCTGGGCGTTGACCAGCGGAGTGAGTTCACTGAGGAGCAGCCGGCCGACGGTGGAGAGGTCACGCTGGCCCTGCAACATGTTGGTAAACTTGGCGAGGTTGGTCTTCAGCCAATCTTGTTCGGTGTTGCGGTCTGTGGTCAGACGCAAGTTGTCGATCATCGTATTGATGTTGTCTTTGAGCTCGGCGACTTCGCCGCGCGCCTCGACCTGAATCGACCGTGTCAGGTCGCCTTTGGTCACCGCGGTCGCTACTTCCGCGATCGCGCGCACTTGCGTGGTCAAGTTCGCGGCCAGAAGGTTGACGTTACCGGTGAGGGCCTTCCACGTGCCTGCTGCGCCCGGCACGTTCGCCTGGCCGCCGAGGCGGCCTTCCACGCCCACTTCGCGTGCGACGGTTGTCACTTGATCGGCGAAGGTCGCGAGCGTGTCGGTCATGTTGTTGATGGTTTCGGCAAGCGCAGCGACCTCGCCCTTCGATTTCACCGTGAGGTTCTGCTTGAGGTCGCCGTTCGCCACCGCGGTCACAACCTTCACGATGCCGCGCACTTGCTCGGTGAGGTTTGCCGCCATCACGTTCACGGTGTCAGTCAAGTCTTTCCAGGTGCCGGCAACGCCGGGCACTTGCGCCTGGCCGCCGAGGCGGCCTTCGGTGCCAACTTCGCGCGCGACACGCGTCACTTCCGAGGCAAACGCATTGAGCTGGTCCACCATGGTGTTGATGGTGTTCTTGAGTTCGAGGATTTCGCCCTTCACGTCCACGGTGATTTTGCGCGACAGGTCGCCGCGCGCGACGGCCGTGGTCACCTCGGCGATGTTGCGGACCTGGGTGGTGAGGTTTGCGGCCAGCAGGTTGACGTTGTCGGTGAGGTCTTTCCAGGTGCCGGCGACGCCGGGCACGTTGGCCTGGCCGCCGAGCCGCCCTTCGGTGCCGACTTCGCGCGCGACGCGCGTCACTTCGCCGGCGAATGATCGCAACTGGTCGGTCGTCGTGTTCAGCGTTTCCTTGAGTTGCAGCAGCTCGCCGCGAACGTCGACGGTGATCTTTTTCGACAAGTCGCCATTGGCGACGGCGGTCGCGACTTCGGCGATGTTGCGGACCTGAGCGGTCAGGTTCGAGGCCATGAAATTGACGTTGTCGGTCAAGTCTTTCCACGTACCCGCCACTTCAGGCACTTCCGCCTGGCCACCGAGTTTGCCTTCAGTGCCCACTTCGCGAGCAACGCGCGTGACTTCCGATGCGAATGAGTTGAGCTGGTCCACCATGGTGTTGATGGTGTTCTTGAGCTCGAGAATTTCGCCCTTCACGTCGACAGTGATCTTGCGCGACAAGTCACCGCGCGCCACGGCGGTCGTTACTTCGGCGATGTTGCGGACCTGGGCGGTGAGGTTGCCCGCCATCGAATTCACGGAGTCGGTCAAATCTTTCCAGGTGCCGGCGACGCCCGGCACGTTGGCTTGGCCGCCGAGGCGTCCTTCGGTGCCGACTTCGCGCGCGACGCGCGTCACTTCGCCGGCGAACCGGTTGAGCTGATCCACCATGGTGTTGAGCGTTTCCTTCAGCTGAAGGATTTCGCCGCGCACGTCGACCGTGATCTTGCGCGACAGGTCGCCGCCGGCGATGGCGGTCGCGACTTCGGCGATGTTACGGACCTGACCGGTGAGGTTGCCGGCCATGGAGTTCACAGAGTCCGTCAAGTCTTTCCAGGTGCCGGCAACGCCCGGCACCGCGGCCTGGCCACCAAGTTTTCCTTCGGTGCCGACTTCGCGCGCGACGCGTGTCACTTCTGAAGCGAAGGCGTTGAGCTGGTCCACCATGGTGTTGAGCGTTTCCTTGAGCTGAAGGATTTCGCCCGACACGTTCACGGTGATTTTCTTCGACAAGTCGCCTTGCGCCACCGCAGTCGCGACTTCCGCGATGTTGCGGACCTGGCCCGTCAGGTTCGATGCCATCGAGTTGACGGAGTCGGTCAGGTCCTTCCAGGTGCCGGCGACGCCGCGCACCACCGCCTGGCCGCCGAGCTTGCCTTCGGTGCCCACTTCGCGCGCGACGCGCGTCACTTCACCGGCGAATCCGTTGAGCTGATCCACCATGGTGTTGATGGTGTCCTTGAGCTCGAGAATTTCGCCGCGCACGTCCACCGTGATTTTCTTCGAAAGGTCGCCGTTGGCGACCGCGGTTGTCACTTCGGCGATGTTACGCACCTGACCGGTGAGGTTGCCGGCCATCGAATTCACGGAATCGGTCAAATCTTTCCAGGTACCGGCAACGCCAAGCACATTGGCCTGACCGCCGAGCCGGCCTTCGGTGCCGACTTCGCGCGCGACGCGCGTCACTTCGCCGGCGAAAGCATTGAGCTGGTCCACCATCGTATTGATGGTTTCCTTCAGCTGCAGGATTTCGCCCGACACGTTGACGGTGATCTTTTTCGACAAGTCGCCGCCGGCGATCGCGGTCGCTACGTCGGCGATGTTGCGGACCTGAGCGGTCAGGTTGCCCGCCATGAAGTTCACGCTGTCGGTCAAATCCTTCCAGGTACCGGCGACGCCCGGCACCGCGGCCTGACCGCCGAGCTTCCCTTCGGTGCCGACTTCGCGCGCGACGCGCGTCACTTCCGATGCAAAGCCATTGAGCTGGTCCACCATCGTATTGATGGTGTCTTTGAGTTCGAGAATTTCGCCGCGGACGTCCACCGTAATTTTCCGCGACAGGTCGCCGCGCGCCACGGCAGTGGTCACTTGCGCGATGTTGCGCACCTGGTCGGTCAGATTGCCGCACATGGCGTTGACCGAGTCGGTGAGATCTTTCCATGTTCCGGCGACGCCCGGCACGATGGCTTGGCCGCCGAGTTTGCCGTCGGTACCGACTTCGCGGGCGACGCGCGTCACTTCCGAAGCGAACGATCGTAGCTGGTCCACCATCGTATTGATGGCTTCCTTGAGCTGAAGGATCTCGCCACGCACGTCCACGGTGATTTTCTTGGAAAGGTCGCCGTCGGCGACGGCGATGGTGACTTCGGCGATGTTGCGCACCTGAGCGGTCAGGTTACTCGCCATCGAGTTCACGCTTTCGGTGAGGTCCTTCCACACGCCGGTCACTTCGCGCACTTGCGCCTGGCCGCCGAGCTTGCCTTCGGTGCCGACCTCGCGTGCCACGCGCGTCACTTCGGACGTGAACACGCTGAGCTGCTTGATCATCGTATTCACGATGCTGGCGGCTTCGAGGAATTCGCCCTTGAGCGGGCGGCCATCCACCTCGGTTCGTACGGTTTTCAGCAGATCGCCTTGCGCGACGGCAGCGATGGCAGTGGTGACTTCTTTGGTTGGCCAGAGCAAATCGTCGATCAGCGTGTTGACCGACAATTCCATCTCGCCCCAGGAGCCGTTCGATACATCGAATTTGACGCGATGCCGTGTTTTACCCTCGCGGCCGACAACCTGACCCACACGCTCGAGCTGCTGCGCCATCCTTTGGTTGGAGGCGACGATGTCATTAAACGTATCGGCGATTTTTCCAAACAGGCCTTCGTGTTCGCTGCCCATCCTTACGGAGAAGTCGCCGGCGCGCATTGCACGGAGCGCTTGCAAAAGATCTTGCAGCTCAACTGGCGACGTTGCGTCGAAAGTGTCGTCCTGCGCCTTGCCCGATCGTTTTTTCGGCGGAATGCCGTTGGCAGTCTTCTTATTGGTGAGTGCCGCTTGATCCATCAACGCCTCCCGAATAACCCACCTCCGTCCGGTGCAGCGACAGCGCCGGAGGCGGAGTAAGGCGATAAGGTTCGAACGTCATGGGAGCTACCGCAGGTACCCGCTGCTGCATCGCCATGTTCATTCGCGACTTCTTATTTGGCGCAGAAATTGACCCTCCCGCCCGCTCCAGCAGCTAGTCATGCTGGAGCGCCCGCCAGCAATTAAATCCGCTAATTCGAAAAAGGTTCCCGGTTCTTGGGTGCTCGGTTACCGCACCTGTATCTGGCTATATCTTTGAATTTTTTAAGAAAATTGTCCGGCACGTGGGCCTCGAAATAAACGTGGGTACAACAAAAAATAAAATAAGCGGATCGACGGCATCCTACATATTCGCGGAACAAGCGAACGATAAGCGCGGTCGAATTCCGGAAAAGTGGCGTGCAGGTTGTCGCCCTATAACCGATATGGTTAAAGTCCCTCTCGCATTATCGCAAATGCAAAACCCCTGACCTGGGCGGTGTCGTTTGCGTTCCAGCAGCGTGAGAGGGGTGACGTGCTATGCCGCGGATGAAGGGTGCTGAGATCATCACGGAGTTTCTGATCGACAGCAAGATTCCATATGTGTTCGGGATCTGCGGCCACGGCAATGTGGGAATACTGGATACCCTTTATGAGGCGCGCGACCGGATCAAGCTGGTCTCGCCACGCCACGAGCAGGTCGCGGCTCACATGGCGGATGCTTACTTTCGCGTGCGCCATGAAGCAGTCGCGACGCTCACATCCTGCGGCCCAGGCTCGTGCAACATTGTGATGCCGCTCGCGGTCGCCATATCCGATTCCTCGGCACTGCTGGCGATCACGGCAAATGTGCCAACCTCGCAGTTCAACCGCAGCCCGTTTCAGGAAATCAACAAACACTTCCAGGCAGACTTTCCGAATATTATCCGGCCAGTCGTCAAGCGCAGTTTCCAGCCGACGCGCGTGGACATGTTGCCACTCGCATTGCGTCAGGCCACCACAACGATGCTGTCGGGCCGACCGGGGCCGGTGAATCTCGACGTGCCGTTCAATGTTTTCCAGGAGGAAGACGACGTCGACATGCCGCTGCCGGCGCCCCCGCTGAATGCGCAGCGCAGCGGTGCATCACCGGACGAAATTGCGGCCTGCATCAATTTAATCTTGAAAGCCAAACGCCCGGTCATCTTTGTCGGCCATGGCGTCACGCTTTCGGAAGCATCTCGCGAGCTCACGGAATTCGCGCATCGCCTGCAAATTCCCGTGATCTCTTCGCCCAACGGCATGGGCACGCTGGACATGAACGATCCACTGTCGCTTGGCTTTATCGGGCGCAATGGCGCGTATCCTGCAAACGAAGCCGGCCGTCATGCGGATGTGGTCATCGCGATCGGCGCGCGCTTCGACGATCGCTCGGCGTCGTCCTGGATGCCGGGTTACTCGTGGAATTTTCCCCAAACCAAACTGATCCATGCTGACGTCGACCCGGCCGAGCTCGGGCGCAATTATCCGCCCGACATCGGCATTCTGGCGGATGCACGGACGTTCTTGCGGCAGTTGCTGGCTGAGGTCGAGAAACGCGCACCGAAGCATGATGTGAAAGCGTGGCTGGCCGATGTCAAAACGTGGCAGCAGGACTGGGAGAAATTCACCAGACCGAATTTCGACGTGCATGCTTCGCCAATCCGGCCCGAGCGCGTCGTTGCGGATTGTCAGCAGGTGATGCCGCCGGATGCCATTCTCTGCTGCGATGTCGGCGTTAATCACAACTGGTATATGCAGTTCTGGAAAGCGCGCCGCCCGCAAACCATGCTCAATTCCTGGGGCTTCTCCGGCATGGGATTTGGCGCCGCCGGCGCACTCGGCGCGAAACTCGCAGCGCCCGACCGGCCCGTGGTAGCGATCGCGGGTGATGGATGCTTCACCATGGTGCCGCATGTTCTGTGCACCGCCGTCGAGTACAACATTTCGGTCGTCTGGGTGATCTGGAATAATTTCGGTTGGGTCTCGATCCGCGATATCCAGCTCGGGATGTTCGGCGGGCGTGAACACGGCACCATGTTCCACGAAGGGCCTAACAAGACACCGTACAATCCGGATTTTGCCGCCTGGGCACGCGCGGCGGGTGTCGAAGCGATCACGGTCACCAAATCGGAAGACTTCAAAGGCGCTCTTGAACACGCCATCAAGGCCAACAAACCGTTTGTGCTCGACGTACACGTGGATGCGGAAATACGGCCGCCATCGACCGGCGCCTGGCAGTTGCCGCCGACGCCATACAAAGAGCCGGTGTTCGGCAACCGCTATCTGCCCGACATTGTGCCGGCGAAATAGGAGCTGCGCATGGCCGCCGCGTGTGAGCAGCAATACCGGGCTCGTCGATCCGGTGTTTCCGGTGGTAACGTGCTCGGCAGCCGACGACGAGACGCGCGTTTGAAGGTCCGGGGGCACACGCTTTGAGAGCGCAGAGCAAACAACGAACAGCCGGCGGCCGGCCGCGCGCGCAGGCCCGCATCACCTCCGTCCGAAGTATCGGCGCGGGGCAACCGCGGGGCGGCGTGCAGTCGTTGGCGCGCGCGTTCGCCATCATGGAAGAAATTGCGCGCAACCGTGATGGAATCGGATTGGCCGAACTCTCCAAACGAGTCGGATTGCACAATTCGACGACGTTCCACCTGGTCAAGACGCTGGTCTCGCTCGGGTACGTGAGACAGATGAAGGATTCCAAGCGCTACCGCATCGGGCGGCCGCTATTTGCGCTCGCCGCCAGCGCCCTCGACGAAGTGGAAATGGTGAGCCTGGCGACGCCGATCCTCGAGGATCTTTCGCGCGAGACCGGCGAGAGTGCGCACTTCTCGGTGCGCCTGGGCGACGCCGTCGTGGTGTTGGCGCGGGTCGGCGGGAAGGGCGCTTTCCAGCTGATCGATCGTGCGGGCGCGGTGCGTCCAGCGCATTGTACGGCGCTCGGCAAAATCATGCTTGCGGCTTTGGGGCCTGAACAGCTTGAGCAATTCATGGCGCGCGCCGACCTCAAGGCCTACACGGACAAGTCGATTACATCCGGCGAGATGCTCCGCCGCGAAATCGCCGAGGTCCGCCGCGCAGGCCACGCAATCGACGACGGCGAATTCGATGCCGAGCTCCGTTGCGTGGCACTCCCGGTCCGCGACTTCAGCAAACAAGTGATCGGCGCGATCGGGATTTCGGGGCCGGTCTGGCGCCTGTCCATTGACGCGCTTCAGAAGCGCGCGCGGGTGGTGCGCGCGGCCGCCGACCGCTTGTCGGCGGAATTTGGCTTTGCCGGCGACATTAAAGCGGCTGTCTAGGGAGAGGACGTTCATCATGCCACGGCACGCGACATATGTTCCTCACGGCGTGATCCCGGCAGTGTTGCTGCCATTCGACAATGATCTTGCGATCGATGAGGCGAGCTTCCGCAAGCATTTGCGCGATGTGGCCTCGGTCGAAGGGCTTTCCGCAATCACTATCAATGCGCATTCGACCGAAGTGGCTTCCTGCACGTTCGACGAACAGACACGCGTGCTCGACATTGCGCAGGATGAGATCGGCGATCGCGTTCCGCTCGTCAACGGCATATGGGCCGACGGCAGCATCGAGGCAGCGCGCATCGCACGCATGGCAGCGAAGGGCGGTGCATCGGCATTGCTCGTATTTCCGCCGGCGCCGTTCACGCTCGGCCAGTCGCCGGCGATGGCGCTTGCGCACGTGAAGCGCATCGCGGATGCGACCGATTTGCCGCTGATCGTGTTCCAGTACCCGCTCGCGACGGGCCAGGGATATCCGAAAGATACGCTGCTCAGGATGTGTGATGAGGTGCCGTCAATTCGGGCAATCAAGGACTGGATCGGTAACGTCCCGCATCATGAGTGGCACATTCGCACGCTGCAGAGTTTGCCGCGGCCAGTGAATGTGCTCACCACCCACAGTTCGTGGCTGTTGTCGTCACTCGTGCTCGGCTGCAATGGTTTATTGTCCGGATCGGGCAGTGTGATCGCGGATTTGCAGGCGCAGCTGTTTCGCGCGGTGCAGAAGAACGACATGGCGGAAGCCAAACGCCTGAACGACCGCATCGAGCCGACCGCGCGTGTTTTCTATGCCGATCCCTTTGTCGACATGCACAATCGTATGAAGGAGGCGCTGGTGTTGCTCGGCAAACTGCCGCGCGCGACGGTGCGTCCGCCGCTGGTCAAGATCGAGCGCAGTGAAATCGCGCGCATCCGCCAGGCACTGATCGAGGCCGGGTTGCTGGACAAAAACGCCGCACGCGACGCGGCCTAAGGGATGCTGTCATGGCCGGGCTTGTCCCGGCCATCCACGCCTTACTTGCATTCTAATGGAAGACGTGGATGCCCGGCACAAGGCCGGGCATGACCGATTGAGAGTTCGTGCCTCGCTCACATAATTGCAAACTCGGTGTTCTTCCGGTCGGTGACCAGCATGCTGCCCGGATAGTGTGTGATGCAAAATTCCGGCTTCACCGTCGCGATCACCGATTGCGGCGTCACCCCGCACGCCCAGAAGACCGGCAATTCGTCGTCGCGCACCGGGACCATATCGCCATAATCCGGCTTGGAGAGATCGGTGATCCCAATCAGTTCCGGCTTGCCGATGTGGACAGGCGCTCCGTGCACGGACGGAAAGCGTGTGGTGATCTGCACCGCGCGGATGGCGTCGCGTGGTGTCAGCGGTCGCATCGACACCACCATCGGCCCATGGAAAGGGCCTGCCGCGTGGGTCGCAATCGACGTCCGGTACATCGGCACGTTGCAGCCGCGGGTCATGTGGCGCAATTCGATGCCTTCGGCCGTCAGCGCTTCTTCGAACGAAAACGAGCAGCCGATGACGAAACTCACGAGGTCATCGCGCCAGAATTCACGCACGTCGTCAGGTTCGGCGACCAATTCGCCGTTTTTCCAGACCCGATAGCGCGACAAATCGGTGCGGATATCGAGATCCTCGCCCAGTTCCGGTAGCCGGGGATCGCCGGGCGCGGATGTCCCGATCACCGGGCAGGGCTTGGGGTTGAGCTGGCAAAACCGGAGAAAATCGCCGGCGAGTGCCTGCGGCAAAATGGCGAGGTTGCCCTGCACAAAGCCGGGCGCCAGGCCTGCCGTCGGCCCGTGATGCGAGCCGGCCCGGATCGCAAGCCGTGCCGCGATGCCGCTGCCCGGGGCGGTCTTATCCTCTCGGCGCATAGGCGTGACGGGCATCGGCGTGATCCAATGGAGTTCGCTGCGTTAGATCTAGCATCGGTCCGGATGCTTTCGAGCGCAACTGCTCAATCCACGGGCATCCATACGACGATGTGAGTTGGTATGCATCAATATGAAAATCACGGTTGAAACTTGCTGCGGGATCGCGTTTGCTAATGGCAAGGAAGAGCCCGCCAAGGGCCAGTGGGGGAGGGATTTCACCTTGCTGCAACATGCGATCCGGCATGAGCGCGTGGGTATTCCGATCAAGCAGCCGCGCCACCTTTGTGCGGCCGGTCGTGACAGATTCCAATTTAACGGGTTCGAAGTTTCGCGGCTGCACAGTCGTGCGGTCGGCGATCGGTAAATTTGTGATCCAGAGGGAGGATACGCGATGACTGAAAAGTGGAAAGAAGAAAAGTGGGCGCAGGACTTTTGGTACAGCGGCAAGGTCACGCGCCGCACGCTTGTCGGCTGGGGTGGCGGCGCCATCGGCGCGGCCATGCTTGTGCCGGCGCCCTGGCGCGCGGCTTTCGGCGCGGCGCAGGCGTTCAAGGTTGGCTCGGAACAGCCACTCTCCGGACCTGGCGCCGCCGGCGGCAAGACCGCGGTGGTCGGATTGCAGATGGCGGCTGACCGCATCAACAAGAACGGCGGCATCGGCGGCCGGCCGGTCGAGCTCATCATCGTCGATGACGAATCCAAGCCCGACGTCGGGCGCCGCAAGTCACAGAAGATGGTGGATGAGGACAACATCGACATCCACGTTGGCGGCTTCCTCTCCAACATCTGCCTGGCCTGCATGCCGGTGTGGCAAGAGGCCAAGGTGCTCAACATGATCACCGTGTGTCTCGACACCACGCTGACCACCAGTGCATGTAACCGCTACACCTTCCGCCTGCACGATTATGCGCCGGCGCAAGCCGTTGCCTTCGCGCCCACGCTCACCAAGATGGGTAAGAAGTGGCATATCGCCTATGCCGACTATTCTTGGGGGCAGTCTACGCGCGACGCCTACGCAGCCGAGATCAAGAAGCTCGGCGGCGAAGTCGTCGGCACCACCGGCATTCCGCTCGGCACCGCCGACATGACGCCGTTCCTGTCGAAGATCTCCGGTGATTTCGACGGGCTGTTCGGCATTTTCTTCGGCAAGGATGGTGTCACCGTCGTCAACCAAGCCTACGATCTCGGGCTGACCAAGAAGTATAAATTCGCCGGCGACGGCTCGATCAGCGAGCCGACCAATTTGCCGGCGCAAGGCAACAAGATCGACGGCTTCATCGGGATCAACCGCTACATCCCGGTGTTCCAGGGCCCGCTCGACACGCCCTCGCACAAAAGTTTCTTCGAGGAAGCGAAAGTCCGACTGGCCAAGATCGACCCAAGCGGCCCGCTGCCCGACAAATACGTGCAGTCGGACTATGAAGCCTTGAATGTCATGAAGATCGCCATGGAGAAATCGAAATTCCAGGGCCGCGCCGACACTCCGAAACTGATCGAGGCGCTCGAAGGCATCGAGGTGAAGCAGGGCGACGACTTCCCACAGGGCGACAAGACCATCCGCAAAGACGATCACCAGGCCTTCTTGCAGGAGTTCATCTTTGAGGTGAGAGGCGGGACCTACAAGCTGATGGAAACGGTGGCGAAGGACAAGCAATTCACGCCGCCGGCCTGCAAGTTCCCGGCGGCGTAAGCACTCGTGGAACGGTCAACCGACATACGCTCCCCGGCGGAGAGCCGGGGGGCGGCTGACGCTGCTATCCTCAAGACCGAATCTTTATCGGTCCAATTTGGCGGGCTGGCCGCGCTATCGCGGGTCAACTTCGAGTTGGCGCGCGATGAAGTTCGCGCCATCATCGGGCCGAACGGCGCCGGCAAGAGCACCTTCTTTAATTGTCTGACCGGCGTGCTGCGCCCGACCTCGGGGCGCATACTATTTAATGACGGCGATATCACCGGGCTGCCGTCGAACGAGATTTCGCAAAAAGGCATCGCGCGCTCCTATCAGATCACCAATATCCTGCCCAATGCCACGGCGCTGGAGAACGTGCGTATTGCCGCGCAATCGCGCCGCCACGCCTGGAACATGGTTGCGCATCACAGCGCGTTCGCCGACATCAACGAAAAAGCCGAAATAGCGCTGGATTCCGTCGGTCTCCTGAGCAAAGCCGGTGAGCTTGCCGTCAATTTGTCGCACGGCCAGCAGCGCAATCTCGAAATCGGCATTGCGCTGGCGACCGAGCCGTCCTTGCTCTGTCTCGACGAGCCGACGGCCGGAATGAGCGCGGCCGAAACCCACGAGACCATGCAACTGGTCAAACGCATCGGGGAAAAACTGACCATCCTGATCGTCGAGCACGATATGGAAGTGGTTATGGAACTCGCCGATCGCATCACCGTGCTGCACTACGGCGAAATTCTTGCCGAAGGCACACCGGAGGAGATCCAGAAAAATCCCAAGGTGCTGGAGGTCTATCTCAAGACATGAGTGTCGCCGGCACCAGCACGCAGCCACTGATCTCGGTCGAAGGTCTGCACACCTATTACGGCAAGAGCCACATCTTGGACGGCGTTTCGCTGCATGTCGGCGCCGGCGAAGTGGTCGGCTTGCTCGGCAGGAATGGCGTTGGCAAAAGCACGACACTCAAGACCATCATGGGCCTCGTCAGCCCAAGCGCAGGGACGGTGACGCTTAACGGCGTGGCGATCAACGGCTTGCCGGCGCATAAGCTCGCCCGCCTCGGCATTGCCTATGTACCCGAGGACCGCCGAATTTTTCGCCTTTTGACGGTCATGGAAAATCTGCGTACCGGCTTCGACCGCAACGGCGTCACCGAAGAGCGCAAGAAGCAATTACTCGACAAGGTGTTTACGTTTTTTCCTCGCCTTGCGGAGCGGCGCAATCAGCCCGGCGGCACGTTATCGGGCGGCGAGCAGCAGATGCTCGCGATTTCGCGCGCGATGATGCTGGAGCCCAAAATCATCCTGCTTGACGAGCCGACCGAAGGTTTGATGCCGCGGATGGTGTCGCAGATCCGTGAGATCATAGGCGCGCTACACAGCGACGGCGTCGCAATTCTGCTGGTCGAGCAGAACGTGCCGCTGACGCTGGAATCCAGCCAGCGAGTCTACCTCATGGAAAAGGGCGTCGTGCGCTACCATTGCGCCGCATCCGAGCTGCACGTGCATCACGACGTCATCAAGCAATATTTGGGGGTCTAGGGCCATGCACGCGCTGGTCGCCATCTTGCAAAGCATTCCTTACGACCTGCTGCTGATTCAGACGGTGAATGGCATCGTCACCGGCATGATCCTGGCTCTGGTCGCGTCGGGGCTGACACTGATCTTCGGCATCATGGACGTTGTCAACTTCGCTCATGGCGAATTGTTCATGCTCGGCGCCTATGTCGGCGTCATTGTCATGGTCGCGACCGGAAATTTTTGGCTGGCGCTGGTCGTATCGTTTCTGGTGATCGCGCTGCTCGGCGCGGCAATCCAGATCATCACGTTGCGCCCGCTGATCGGACGCGATCCTTTAAACACGATCCTGGTAACCTTCGGCTTCTCTTTGATATTACAAAATTTCGCGCTGTGGTATTTCGGCCCGGTCGCGCGCCGCATGCCGTCGCCGATGGTCAGCCATTTCACGCTCTTCTATCTCGATTATCCCTGGTACCGCCTGGTGATTGCGCTTCTGTCGGCTTCGATCATTGGCGGCTTCTGGCTGTTTCTCAAATACAGTAAATTCGGCATCTGGATCCGCGCCACCACGCAAGACCGTGTGATGGCGCAGGCCATGGGCATACCGGTGCCGCTGGTTTTCACCGGCGTGTTCGCGCTCGGTGCCGGAATGGCGGCCGCGAGCGGCGTCTTGTTTGCGCCCCTGGTCGGCGTCGACCACAGCATGGGGCTGGATTGGGTGCTGAAGGCCTTCATCGTGGTGGTGGTCGGCGGCATGGGAAGCCTCGGCGGCTCGATCGTGGCCGCCATCTTCATCAGTCTGCTTGAGTCTTACGCGTCGATCTGGGTGAACCCGTCGCAGGCGGTGATCGTGTCCTTTGTCGTCCTGATTCTCACGCTCCTGTTCCGTCCGACCGGCCTGTTTGCGACACCCAAATGAAGAAGCTCGAACGACATACGATTATCTATTGGGCCGGTTTCGCCGTCGTCATGGCGGTGCTGATCGCAGCACCCCTGCTGCTGCCGGAATTCTGGCGGCGCTTTCTGACTGAGGTGCTGATTTGGGGCCTGCTGGCGATGTCGTCCGATCTCTTGATTGGCTACACCGGCATGATCTCGTTTGGCCACTCGGCGTTTTTCGGCCTTGGCATGTATGGCGCGGCCGCGGCGCTGCTTACGGTCAGTCCGCCCAATCTGTGGCTGGCGATCGGATTTCGGGCTGGTGGGCGCAGCCGGGGCCGCCCTGTTCGTTGCCTATTTTTCCACGCGCCTGCGTGACATTTACTTCGCCATTACG
>CAWGBH010000017.1:0-220232 GCA_963820805.1 uncultured Alphaproteobacteria bacterium | reverse complement strand
GTTTTGGTTTGCAGCTCGGCGACCTGACAGTAGCGGGGCCGCGCCGCGCATTTCCGCTCGGCCTGTTTACTGCGCGCTCATTCATTGCGGACAGACTGGCGCTGATCGGGGACGCTGCGCACATCATTCATCCCATCGCCGGGCAGGGCTCAATATGGGTCTGCGGGATGTGGCGGCGCTTGCCGAAGCGATCGCGGACGCGGCTCGTCTCGGTCTCGATCCCGGCGGCCCTGATGTGCTCGAACGTTATCAGCGCTGGCGGCGTTTCGACACAATGACCATGGGGGTCGCGACCGACGGATTGAACCGGCTGTTTTCCAATCACTCGGATGTGCTGCGGTTGTTCCGCGACATCGGCCTTGGATTGGTCGAACGTATGCCGCCGCTCAAGCGCACGTTCATTCGCGAGGCTGCCGGGTTTACCGGCGACGTGCCGAAATTGCTCAAGGGCGAAACGCTGTAGTCAGGCCGCAAGCCGCCACAGGTCGGCGAGGCATAATGCGATGCCTACGGCGACGAGGCACCACGCGACGGACGTCCGCAACATGTGCGTCTCGATCCGCTGCGAAACGCTGACACCTGCAAGCATTCCGGCGACGATGGCGAGACTGAGGAAACCTGCCGTTACGAAATCGACCGCTCCGCTCGAACCATTCACAAGCGTTGCGGTTCCCGCCACCGGCAGCTGTGCGACTTGCGCCAGCAACAATGCGCGACGCACGTCCATGCCTTTCCAGAGCAATAGCGGCAGGCATACCAACGGGCCGCCGGTGCCGCTGATCGCCGAGACGACACCCATCACCAGCCCCACACTTGCAAGCACGCCGGGTTTGAGGGTTAGGCCGCCGCCACTCGCCGGTTCGCGCAAACATGATAGCCCGGCAAAAGCCACGCAGGCCGAGACGATCAGAGACAATGGCACGGCCGGGATCCAGGGCGCTGCCAATGCACCGATGAACGCACCGGGAATAATCGCTCCAAGAAACATCCAGTCGCCTGCGCGCAAGCGGAGGTCGCCGCGGCCGGTACGCATCGCCGCGATTGCGCCGGCCAACACGAAGCTCGCGAGGCTGAGCGATACGGCCTCGTGAATATCGCGTCCGAAAAGATGCACGAGCGCGGGCGTCAGAAGAACGCCGCCAATTCCGATCAGTCCGATCAGAAATCCAATTGGCAGTCCGAGACCGATCAGGACGAGGGCGGCCATCATTGTTGCGATGCCGTCAGGCCAATCGGCATCATTAAGAGAGCGGAACGCTGCCGACGTGATCCTGGAAGGCTTTGCGTTTGGAAATCAGCCCATACCACCGATCGAGGTGAGGCATCGCCGGCCGGTCGGGCACCAACTGCACGAAGCGATAACACATGATGCCGACCGGAATATCGCCGTACGAAAAATTGGGGCCCGCGACGTATTGGGTTTTGCCTAATCGTGCATCGAGCATCTTCATCGCATCGGTTGTTTTTTCTTGCGAGGTCTTGATCGCGGCCATGTCACGTTTTTCCGGCGGAGTTCTGATGAGACCCCAGAAGGCATGGAAGATCGCGGGCCCAACGACTGACAACTGCCAATCCATCCACTGGCTGGCGAGCGCGCGTTGTTTGGCGTCCTTCGGCTCAAGCGCACCGCTTTTGTCGTGCTTGCCGGCAAGATAGCGCACGACCGAATTGGATTCCCACAACAAGAAACCGTCTTCTTCTTCGAGGTCGGCACCAGGCCGTTGGGATTCATGGCGAGGTAAGCAGGTTCTTTGTTCTTGCCGAACGCGCCGCCTACGTCGATGCGCTCGTGCTCAAGATTGAGCTCGCCGACCGCCCACATGGCCTTTTGCACATTGGACGAGGTTTTGCGGCCCCAGATTTTAATCATTGCGTACGCTCCCTAGATCTTTGCGTTTGTTCATAGTCTGTCATGGCCGGGCTCGTGCCGGGCATGGCGAGCGGCGATCCGGTGCCAAGCTATTCCAGCCGCCGAGCTTCTTCCGGCAGCATGATCGGTATGCCATCGCGGATCGGATAAGCGAGCTTGGCTTTGCGCGAAATCAGCTCTTGTTTCTCGGCGTCGTATTCGAGCGGCCCCTTGGTGAGGGGGCAAACCAGAATTTCGAGCAATTTCGGATCGACGCTGTCGGTCGGCCGTTCGGTAGGGGGGACTGAGGTCATGGAAACACTCCCGGCGAATTTCGCGGCCTTATAGCATGGCAAGACAAGTTGCACTGCCTGTCGTCCCGGGCGACCGAGCGCTTGTGAGGGAGGCCCGGGACCCATAACCACCGAACCATCGATAGGCTACGGCGTATGGGTCCCCGCCTGCGCGGGGACGACAAGAAGGATTACTGCAGCTGTGGCTCGCCTTCGGTGTTTTTCTTTGCGAGCTCGATCTCGGTAATGGCAATCAAAATTTCGGCGCGTGTCTTTAAGTCGGGCGCTTCGAGAAGAGCCTGTTTTTCCGCGGTGCCGTAAGGCGACATCATCGAGAGTGCATTGACCAGCGCTTCGTTCGGCGCCTTCTCGATGCCTTCCCAATCGGCCTTGAGATCGTTGGCCTTGAGAAAATCGGTAAGCGCCACAAGCAATCCGGCACGGTCGACGGCATTTTCGCCCTTGCGTGCAATAAAATCATCCGCGAATGGCGCATAAGTCACGCGGCATTGCCGATAGGGCGTTGCAACTTTCAGCTCTTCCTCGACGCGGAAGCGGGCAACGCCGGTGAGTTCGAGCAAATAGCGGCCGTCGCCGCTTTCAGCGAGCTGGGTAATGCGACCGGCACAGCCGACTTTGTACAGCGGTGGCTTGCCGACGGGACCGCCTTCAGCAGCCTCGGGCTGGATCATGCCGATAAGCCGGTGGCCGTCGCGCAATGTGTCGTCGACCATTGAAAGATAACGCGGCTCGAAAATATTGAGCGGCATCTGACCACGCGGCAATAGCAGCGCGCCCGGCAGCGGAAACACCGGGATATTTTCGGGCAGGTCGATCGGCCCGCGATATTGAGCATTCATCGGCATGCGCAAACCTCTCTCGGCCTCATCCTGAGGAGGGCGCCTGGAGCCCGTCTCGAAGGACGAGGCCGCTCCCATCCTTCGAGACGCCGCCTTCGGCGGCTCCTCAGGATGAGGGCGAGGCATTTCAACAAAAGAACCTCAAGTTCAAACTCACGAAAACAAAATCGACGACAGACGCTTGCGGCCTTCTACGGTGGCCGGGTCTGTCGGCCCCCAGGCTTCAAAAAACTGGACGAGTTGTTTGCGAGCGCCATCGTCGTTCCATTTGCGGTCGCGCTTGACGATGTCGATCAGATGATTCACAGCGTCTTCTCGTTTGCCACTGGCGTTGAGTGCGACTGCGAGATCGAAACGCGCCTGATGGTCGAGAGGGTTGGCCTTTACCTTTTCTTCGAGTTCCGTCACGGGTCCGAGCGATTTGGCCTGCTCCGCCACTTCAAGCGCAGCGCGCGCGGCGGCAACCGCTGCTTCATTGCGCTTGGGTTCGGGAACGAGGGCGAGGGTCTGCTTGGCCTGTTCAAGCGCGCCGGTTTCGACATAGCAGCGCGCGAGACCTGCAAGCGCTTGCACATTGGCGCCGTCCTCGGCGAGGAGCTGCGCGTAAGTTTCGGCAGCGCCGGTAGCGTTGCCTGCGGCCAAAGCAGCATCAGCCGTTTTCAGAAGATCTTTTTCCTCGGCGCCGACCGCGCCTTTGGTGAGCCGTTCGAGGAATGCAACCACTTGGCTTTCGGGCAGCGCGCCCATGAAGCCATCGACCGGCTGACCGTTTGAAAATGCGATCACCGCTGGGATCGACTGGATTCCCATCTGTCCCGGAATTGCGGGATGCTCATCGATATTCATTTTGGCAAGCTTGACCTTGCCCTTCGCCGCCTTGACGGTTTTTTCTAAAATGGGCGTGAGCTGCTTGCAGGGGCCGCACCACGGCGCCCAGAAATCCACCAGCACCGGCTGGTGTTTCGATTCCTCGATCACATCCTTCATGAAGGCCTGGGTCGTCGTATCCTTGACCACCTCGGCCGCTGTCATTGCCCCGCCGTCTTGCAACATATTCCCTCGCCTCACCTGACCACGAATGGCCCGATCATCAGAGTTCCATGCCGGATTAAATGGGTTATCCGGGAAGCTAACGCAACCATCAAGGCATGTTCGAGGCGCCGCCCGAAACACGCTCGAATTCGGGGCGAATGGCCGGTGGAATTCGAGAAATTTCACCAGATCGTCGCGCTTTATCGAGGTCGTCATCGTGTTGACCAGGGGATGATAGTTGAGAGTTTCGTGCTCCATCATCCCGGAATCGAGGACCACAGTGACGCGGCCTTGCGTGTCATTGATGGCGCCGAACGGCGTGACCGCACCCGGCTCGACCCCCCAGACCTCACGCAACAGATCGGACGAGCCGAATGAAAAACGCCCGTTGGCGCCTAGCAGGCGATGCAGCCCCTTGAGGTCGATGTCGGCGTCCTCAAGGGCGACCACCAGGTAAATCGCGTATTTCTTGTCGCGTAAAAAGAGGTTCTTGGTGTGCCCCCCGGGAATTTGTCCGCGCAGGGTTTGCGATTGTTCAACGGTAAAAAGGGGCGGGTGCTTGACCGTTGCATGCTGGATGCCAAGGGCATCGAGCGCGGCGAAGAGCTGATCGGGGCTGCTGGCCATCGGTGCAATAATTCCCGCTCCGCGGTGTTATTATCAATCAGGCCGTCGTGGAGGTAGAAAAATGCGCATTGTCCTGATCGCGACCGTCATTATCGCCGCAATGTCATTCGATGCGCGTCCCGTGCTGGCCAAAGAAGGCCCGTGGTGTGCGTTTATTGCGGTGGCCCAGGGCGCAGTCTACGAGGACTGCCAGTATTGGTCGTTTGAAGCGTGCCGGCCAGTGGTCCTGGCTGGTAACCGCGGCTTCTGTAATCCGAACCCCCGGTGGGTGGAGCCGATGTCCAAGCCGCACGTCCGGCACAAGCAACGCGTTCAACCGAATTGATCAACGTCAGCTGCTGGTCCGCTGAAAACCGGAGAGGTCGAATATGTTGCGCATGACATTCGCAATCGTCGTTTTGGTCGGCATCCAATTGGCAAATCCGAACCCGGTGCGCGCCGCCGAAGGGCCCTGGTGTGCACTTCGCAACTTCGGCAGCGACATTTCGGAAGATTGCCAATTCCGCACATTCGAGGAATGCCGGGAGACCGTGGTCGCCGGGTTCCGCGGCTTCTGCAACCAAAACCCACGCTGGCAGAGCGAAAACACCGCGCCGCGACGGCATCGGAAGGGTTAAAAGCCCGCATCAGGCTGCCATGGTTGCAATGAGGCGTCGCTTTTGGCTATAGGAACGGCCTTGGCGGCCGATAACGCTTTTCGGCCAAATATCTAACGGATGCGGGTGTAGCTCAGGGGTAGAGCACGACCTTGCCAAGGTCGGGGTCGAGGGTTCGAATCCCTTCGCCCGCTCCAGTTTTCTAGCCTGATTTCTGAACCTGATAATTTTCGTCCGGCGCCGACTGGAATAGCCAGCCGCACAGCGCCGTTGCGGCCATCGCGCCGGCCAATTGCGCGATGATGAAGGCGAGAACTCCCGAGGGGGCGATGCCCGCGAACGTGTCCGACAGCGCGCGCGCCAGCGTCACCGCCGGGTTTGCAAATGACGTCGACGCGGTGAACCAATACGCCGCCGTAATATAGAGGCCGACCGCGTAGGCCACCGCGCCCGGCGCACGCGCGATACATCCGAGAATCGTCAACAGGAGACCGAACGTCGCAACGGCTTCCGCGAGCCACTGGCCCGGGCCGGTTCGAACGTGTGTTGAAAATTGCCAGATCGGCAAGTCGAACATCAGGTGCGCCAGCCACACGCCAATGACAGCGCTGATGATTTGAACAGCCACGTAAGCGAAAGTGATTGGCCAGGGAAGTTCGCCGCGAAGTGCAAATGCGAGGCTCACCGCCGGATTGAAATGCGCACCGGACACTGGGCCGAATATTAAAATCAGCACGGTCAGGATCGCGCCGGTCGGCAACGTATTGCAAAGAAGCGCAAGCGCGTCATTGCCGTCCGACAGGCGTTGCGCCATAATTCCCGATCCAATCACGGTCGCAAGCAAAAGTGCCGTGCCGAGAGCTTCGGCGACGATGCGTTGCGCCGGTGACGACATCAGGTTGGCTCTTTGGCGGCGGCCGTGTTGAGGCGGCCGATGTCTTTCAGTTTTGCCTGCAACGAGAGCGTATCGAGGCTGCGGATTGGCAGAGCGGTAAAAACGCCGATGCGTTGATGCAGCATTCGATAGGCATCCTTGAATGCAAGAGCGACTTCGGCCGGCGAGCCTGTGGCCTCGGCAGGATCGGGAACACCCCAGTGCGCGGTCATCGGTTGGCCGGGCCACACCGGGCACGCTTCGCCGGCCGCGTTGTCACAAACCGTGAAAACAAAATCGAGCGATGGCGCGCCCGGCTTTGCGAATTCGGTCCACGGCTTCGGCCGGAATGCGGAGGTGTCATAGCCAAGACCTTGCAGCAGCTGGATTGTGTGCGGATTGACTTGACGCTTGGGCTGGCTGCCGGCGCTGTACGCACGAAACTTTCCTTGCGCAACCTTGTTCAAGATCGCCTCTGCAATAATCGAGCGCGCAGAATTTCCTGTACAGAGAAACAGGACGTTGAATGCGTGCTCGGTCATGGTGCTAAACGGTTTCGGGCTTTCGCCGCCGTTGCGCGGATTTTGGCTTGCAAAGCTCCGGGCGGCCCTGGCAGCAATTGTCATCGGTCAGGTAAGACACCAGTGCATTCATCGCGTCGAATTTCGCAGCATAAATCATCGAGCGGCCATCGCGGCGGACGGTCACAAGCCCGGCTTCGCGCAAACGGTCGAGATGAAATGACAGAGCATTCGGCGGCAACCGAAGGCTCCCGGCGATGTGGCCCGCCGGCATACCGTCAGGGCCCGCCTCTACCAGCAGGCGAAAAATGTCGAGACGATTGTCCTGCGCCAATGCCGCCAGAATGCCGACAGCGATCTGCTTTTTCATACTTCAACAAATATTGAAATAAAGCGCCCTGTCAACCGATATTTCAATTATGACTGAAATATCGGTTTCGCACGGCATGAACATCATCATAGCCGTCGCCTTATAAAGCTCTGCAACCCACCGTTGATTTAGATCAAGGTGCTCGCTACCGAAAAAGGAGTAACTAAACTCGGTTTTTTCAGGAGGCGATGATGTGGTGGTGGAACGACTATTGGCCGACGCCCTGGATGTTTGGCCCGCTGATGATGTTTTTCTTTATGGCGATGTGCGCAGTCATGATGTTTTTCATGATGCGCTGCATGACAAGTCACGAGACGAAGCGCAAAAGCACGATGAAAATGTTGAATGAAACCCGTGAGCGCGGCGAGATCACCGAAGCTCAGTACGACGATCTAAGGCGAATTTTAGAGGCATAGCTTTACCCGGCACGATCTAGCCATTCCTCCAAGTCGACGGCACCTTCGTGGCCCGCCGCGCGATCCCCATTGGCAAGTTAAGTCCCGGCGCTCACAATAGCCGCCTGTAAGGCGCAAGAAGAAACTTTGAGGGAGTGGAGGATATGGGCACACATCTCAGCAAGTCGCGATTCATCGGGCTGGCGATAATCCCCGTACTGGCCGCGACACTCGTTTCCGCAGCGGTCAGTCCGGCTGCTGCCGAAGATTATCCCTCCCGCACCATCTCGCTGGTCGTCGCTTTTCCTGCCGGCGGCGGCGTTGATACGGTCGGTCGCGTCGTTGCGCAGAAACTCACCGACGCGCTCGGCCAGCAGGTGATTGTTGTCAATCGTCCCGGCGCCGGCTCGGTGATCGGCACGCGCGACGTCGCCAGAGCGCAGCCGGACGGGTACACGCTGCTGTTGCTGGTGACCGGTGCGGGCCTTCCGGAAAATCCGGGCTACGACATGGGTAAGGACTTCGCACCGATCGGTCTCGTCGCGTCGGTTCCGATCGTGATCATGTCGAACCCCTCAGTGCCGGCGAAATCGTTGTCAGAAGTTATTGCGCTCGCGAAAAAAGATGGCGACAAAGTTACCGTCGGCACACCGCCGGCGCCGACATTGAATTATTTCGGCGCAGAACAATTCAAGGCAATGACTGGCACCAATATTACGATCGTCACCTATAAAGGGACCGGGCCGCTCACCAACGATCTTGTCGGTGGCCACGTCATGTTCGCCTTCAACACGCTACCGCCTGCGATCGGCAACATTCAGGCCGGCACGCTGAGAGCCATCGCCGTCGGCTCACCGACACGCATGGCTGCGATTCCCAATGTCCCGACCATCGCCGAGTCCGGCCTGCCGGGTCTCGAAATCGTGCAGTACTACGGCCTGGTCGCCCCCGCCGGCACACCGCAGCCGATCATCGATCGGCTAAACCAGGAGCTACGCAAGATCGTGACATCGGATGACATGAAGAAGCGGCTGCTCGACGCCGGCGGCGATCCGCTCGCCAGCACGCCCGCGGAGTATGCGCAGAACATTCAGCGCGAAGAAGGCAAGTGGCTGGCGGTGATCAAGAAGCTCGGGCTCGTGATCAATAACTAGCGCGTCAGAATCCCGCGGCCAGCGAACCGCGTGTGCGTCTGTCGGCAGCGCCAATATAGCCGTCCGCAGTGACTTCTATGGAGTTTGTCGAGGAAAATGACTGCGTCGGCACAATTTTATGTCCGCGCTTCTGCAAAGCCTCGAGGACATCGGGAGAAAATCCCGGCTCGACATATACCTCTTCGGGTTGCCATTGCTGGTGGAGGCGGGGCGCGCTCACGGCTTCGCCAATCGGCATGTGGAAGTCGACCACGTTGACGATCACCTGCAAGACAGCGCTGATGATGCGACTGCCGCCGGGCGAACCTGTGATCAGGAACGGCTTGCCGTCTTTGAGTACGATAGTCGGCGTCATCGATGACAACGGTCGTTTGCCCGGTCCGGGCAGATTGGCGTTGTAACCCACCAGGCCATATGCATTCGCCGTGCCGGGCTTCGAGGTGAAATCATCAAGCTCGTTGTTGAGCAGCACGCCGGTCCCGTCGGCGACGAGGCCGAGCCCGTACGAGAAATTCAGCGTGTAGGTATTCGACACCGCATTGCCGTCGCGATCGATAACCGAAAAATGCGTTGTGTTTCGGCCTTCAAAATCGGCCGGCTTGCCCGCACGAATTTCGGACGCCGGCGTGGCCTTTTCGTCAATCCCGGTGCGCAACGATTTCGCATATGACTTCGAAATCAATCCATCCAACGGGATCTTGACCGAGTCGGGATCTCCCATAAACACCGCGCGATCGGCATAGGCGCGCTTCATCGCCTCGATCATCACATGAAGCTGCCCCTCGCGATTCAATTTGGCGAGATCGTATCCTTCAAGGATGTTGAGCATCTCAATCAAATGAACACCACCGGACGATGGCGGCGGCACGGAAACGACATCGTAGCCGCGATAACTCCCACGCACGACGGCGCGCTCGACAGCGCGATAGTTTGCAAGATCGTCCCTGCTCATGATGCCGCCGGCTTTGACAACTGCGCCGGCGATCTGCGCCGCGGTACGCCCCTCGTAAAAAGCGCGTGGGCCGTCTTTCGCGATTCCACGCAAAGTGTCGGCGAGATCGAACTGAGTCAGACGTTCGCCTTCGCGCAATGGCTCGGTGCCGTTGAGAAAGATTGCTGCCGAAGCAGGCCATCGCGCGAGCCGATCGCGTGCACCTGGTAGCGAGTCCGCGGTGTCGTCCTCGACCAGAAATCCGTTTTGCGCGAGGTAGATTGCCGGTGCAAGCAGGTCCGCAAGCGTGAATTTTCCAGAACCATATTTTTCAAGCGCCATTGCGAGACCCGCCACGGTTCCCGGCACCCCGACCGAGAGCGCGCTGTCGCGCGATTTCGCCGGGTCGGCATTGCCTTCCGAATCAAGAAACATGGTTGCAGTCGCCGCCGCTGGTGCGGTCTCGCGATAATCGATTGTAAGGTCACGTCGTTCTTTGGCGAGATGGATCACCATGAAACCCCCGCCACCGATATTTCCGGCACGGGGATACGTGACCGCGAGCGTGAATCCGACCGCGACCGCTGCATCAACCGCGTTGCCACCGCGATCGAGAACTTCAACACCTATGCGAGCGGCGTGCTGCTCCTGGGCGACGACCACACCATTGTGCGCGTGAATCGTCTGCGCCGGAACCATTGCCGGCGTGCGTGCAGCTGGCGCGACTTGTGCCGATGCAGTGGCCGCGAAGATGAATGCAACGAATGTAATAAAAACCCGAAACATCAACGTTTTTCCGCTCGTCCCGGCGTAAGCGGGGATGCAGTTGACGTCTAGCACGGACTTTGTGGCTTTAGCTGGGATCGTCGCGAGAGAAAATCGTTACCGCGCCTGGTCGTGATAGGCCGTATTCGGCCGCATGTCGGTAGCCGAAGCCACGCGGTTCGACATATTGAAGAAGCCGGCCACGGCTGAAATATCCCAGATGTCGCGATCGCTAAAGCCCACCCGCCGTAGCCGTTCGCGATCACCTTCTTCAACGTTCCAGGGCGAAGCCGTGAGCCTGACAGCGAAGTCGAGCATGGCGCGCTGGCGCTTGTTGAGACGGGCGACGCGATAGTTCATCACGAGATGTTCGCCAAGCAGCGGATTGCCGGAATACTGCCGCACTGCCGCACCATGCGCAGTCAGGCAGTAGTAACAGCGATTTTGCGAGGATACGACCACGGCGATCATTTCGCGTTCGAGCTTGGAAAGCCCGGAGTCGCCCAGCATGAGGTCGTTGTACATGGCGACGAATGTTTCGAGCTTCGTCATGTCGAAAGCGTAGGCGACCAGCACGTTCGGCACGAAGCCGAGCTTGTCCTGACATTTCTTGAAATAGGCCGCCATTGCCGGGGAGAGCTTAGTGCCTTCAAGATTGAGTCCGGTTACGGGCACATCGTCTGCGACCGCTGAAGCTGACTTGAGTGGGATCGGTTTCACCGCTGCCTTGGCCGGGAACGGCTTTGGGGCGCTGGCCTTGGCCGCCGGCCCCTTCGTGGCTACTGCCTTGCCACCCTTGATGGAGTGCAGCAGCGGCTTGCCTTTATTCGCTTTTGCAATTGCCGCCTTCCCGGCGGCCTTGGCTGATTTATTGGCCTTAGGCATTTCCCCGTCCCTTTTTCTATGCAGACCCCACGTCAGACTACATTGTTATGGCTGGGTGCGATACGAGCGCCCGGCCGCCCTTTCGCTTTTCGATTCAGAGGGTTAAGGCAACAAAACACGCCTGTTTTGCCAGCCCGTCACCGACGCGTCACCAAATGGTGTGTTGCCCTCGACGCGACTATGCAGAACGTGAAAACTCCAAATTCGCCTCGACTGATTCCCTCTCGCGCATGATCCCGAAACGTGGGAACCGGTTTTCGGAAGAGATCACGCGCAAATGCTGACGCGCACGAGGTTCCATGGCCGCTGAGCTTCTTCCCGGCAGCGAGGAGGACGGTGCCGCCCGCATCGTGATCGAGCAGGCGAGCGCCTCGCTTGGTCGGCGTCGTCGCGACATCCCGGCAACATTTATCGCGCAGATGTATGGGCGGGCTGTGCCTGAGGACGTCGTGCGCTATGGGCCCGAGGATCTCTCGGCGCTGGCAGAACGCGCCTACGACTTCATCGCCGAGCGTGCGCCGGGCGCGCCGAAGATTCGTTGCGAGACCGTGCCACTCGCTGCGTCGGCCGACCGCAAAGCCGTGACGGTCGTCGAAATTGTCAATGACGACATGCCGTTCCTCGTCGATTCGGTGATGGGCGAAATCGCCGATCGCCGTCTCAATGTGCGCCTGGTTGCACATCCCGTATTTGGCGTACGTCGCAAAGACAGCAAGCTGATCGCGCTCGACGCACCGGACAGTGCTGACAGTACGCGCGAGAGCTTCATCCATATTCATCTCGTGCCAATGGAGGATAAGGCGCGCGACGAGCTGATGCGCGCTCTACAAATAGTGCTCGGCGAAGTGCGGCTGGCTGTGCAGGATTGGCGCGCCATGCTCGATCGCGTCAACGCAATCGTCATGGACCTGAAGACGAATCCGCCGCCGCTCCGCGTCGATGAGATCGCGGAAGCGATTCAGTTCCTGCAGTGGCTGTTAGCCGACAATTTCACCTTCCTCGGCGTGCGCGACTACCGGGTCGAGGGACAAGGGCTTGAACCGAATTTCGATAGCGCCCTCGGCATCATGCGTTCGCAGGAGTTGCGCGTGCTCAGACGCGGTACAGAGCTCCTGGAGATTACGCCGGAGATCATGGCCTTCCTGAAGGAGCCGCGCCTACTGATTATTGCGAAGGCCAATATCCACGCGCGCGTGCACCGCCGGGCCTACCTCGACTATATCGGAGTGAAACGCTTCGATGCGGCCGGCAATCTTATCGGCGAACACCGCATCATCGGCCTGTTCACATCCACCGCCTATACGCGTGCAGCGCACAGCATCCCTTACTTGCGACGGAAAATAGCCGCAGTGGAGGAACGTGCGGAGTTCGATGCAGGCAGCCATTCGGGCAAGGCGCTGGCGAACGTGCTCGAGCACTACCCGCGCGATGAATTATTCCAGATCGACGAGGATACGCTTTACAGCTTCGCGCTGGCGATCCTGCAACTCGACGAGCGTCCGCGTGTGCGCGTCCTTGCCCGGCGCGATCGTTTTGACCGTTTCGTCTCGGTGCTCGTGTTCGTACCGCGCGAACGCTACGATAGTCACATCCGCGCAATGATCGGGACCTATCTCGCAAGGGCTTTCATCGGGCGGGTCTCCGCCTTCTATCCGTTTTTTCCGGATGAAGGGCCGCTGGTGCGCGTGCACTTCATCATCGGCCGTTCAGGCGGGTCGACGCCTCCCGTGGAACGCGCAACCCTCGAACACGAAGTTTCGGCCATTATTCGCACCTGGACCGACGGTCTGACCCAGGCGCTGACCTTGGCCAACCCGCCAGACAAGGCGCGTGATTTGTTCATTCGCTTCCGCGACGCATTTTCGGAAGGCTTCCACGAAGCCTACCCGCCGGCAGCGGCAGCGATTGATATCCGAGTCATCGAGGGTCTTTCAGAGCAGCGTCCGCTTGGCGTCGACTTTCACCACCGGCTCGAAGAAGAGCAGCGCACCGTTGGCTTAAAAGTGTGGAGTTTCGCGCGCCCGTTGCCGCTCTCGGAGCGCGTGCCGGTGCTGGAAAATATGGGCTTCCGGGTGGTGGATGAGCGCACTTATCACATCGAACCGCAAGGCAGCGCCGGCGTCTGGTTTCACGACATGCTGCTGGAGCGCGCCGATGGCGGAAAGATCGATCTTGATCCCGGGAAGGCACGGCTTGAATCCGCCTTCCTGATGATCATGCGTGGCCTGGCGGAGAACGATGGTTACAACGCGCTCACGCTACGCGGCGGTTTGGCCTGGCGCGACGTGACGTTAGTCCGCGCTCTGTCACGGTTTCTCCGGCAAATACGCGTGCCATTTTCGCAAGACTACATGTGGACGACGCTCGTCAAGCACTCCGGCATCACAGCGAACATTATCGAATTGTTTCACTCCCGGTTTGATCCGCGAGCGGTGTCCGACAGTAACGAAATGCAAGGCGCGATTGTCTCGCATATCGAAGAAGAGCTGCAAAAAGTCGAGAGTCTCGATGAGGATCGAATATTGCGGCGATTCGTCAATGCCGTGCAGTCGGCGATCCGCACCAATTTCTTCCAGACCGATGAGGCAGGCCACACGAAGCCACTGATTTCAATCAAGTACGAGAGTCGCAAGCTCACCGATTTGCCGTTGCCTCGACCGCTTTACGAGATCTTTGTCTATTCGCCGCGCGTCGAAGGCGTGCATATGCGCTTCGGGAAGGTCGCGCGCGGGGGTATTCGTTGGTCTGACCGGCCGCAGGACTTCCGTACCGAAATCCTCGGACTGGTGAAGGCGCAGCAGGTCAAGAACGCGGTGATCGTGCCGGTTGGGGCCAAAGGCGGTTTTGTGCCGAAATTGATGCCAAAGGACGCGGCTCGCGATGTCGTGCAGGCTGAAGGTGTCGCGACCTATAAACTATTCATTTCGGCCTTGCTCGATATCACCGATAATTTCGCTCCGGACGGCGCGATCATTCCACCCGCGAGTGTGGTCCGTCACGAAGGGAACGATCCTTATCTCGTTGTCGCCGCCGACAAAGGCACCGCGACTTTCTCTGACATTGCGAACGCAATTTCGGTCGAACATGACTATTGGCTCGGCGACGCCTTCGCGTCAGGCGGTTCGGCGGGGTACGACCATAAGGCCATGGGCATCACCGCGCGCGGTGCGTGGGAGGCTGTGAAACGCCACTTCCGTGAAATGGATATCGATATCGGCAAGACGCAGTTCAGCGTTGTGGGTGTTGGCGATATGTCGGGCGATGTCTTCGGCAACGGCATGTTGCGCGAAGACACAATTAGATTGGTGGCAGCTTTCGACCACCGCGATATTTTCATCGATCCGGACCCTAATCCGAAAACGAGCTTTGCGGAACGCAAGCGTCTCTTCGACCTGCCGCGTTCCAGCTGGCAAGACTACGACAAGGGACTGATTTCCAAAGGCGGCGGCGTCTATCCGCGCTCTTCGAAAGAAATCCGTCTGAGCGCAGAGGCGCGCAAACTGTTCGGCCTTGGCGAGGCCGTGACGCCGCAGGAGCTGATGAAGACGATCCTCACGGCAAATGTCGACCTTTTGTTCTTCGGAGGTATCGGGACATACGTCCGCGCTTCAAATGAAACCGACGAAGCCGCTGGTGATCGCGCCAATGATGCAATCCGAGTGACCGGCGCCGAACTTAACTGCAAGGTCATCGGCGAAGGCGCCAATCTCGGCATGACCCAGCGCGGCCGCATTGAGGCGGCCCAGCGCGGCGTCAGGCTTAACACCGACGCAATCGACAATTCGGCCGGCGTCAATACCTCCGACGTCGAGGTGAATATCAAGATCGCCCTCAGCGGGCCGGTCCGTTCCGGCGCGCTGACGGTAGACGCTCGCAATTCGCTGCTGGCCGAGATGACCGACGAGGTTGCGCGGCTGGTGTTGCGCAATAATTATCAGCAGACCCTGGCGCTCTCATTGGCGCAGCGGCGCGGTTTGGAAGACCTTGGCTTCCAGCAGCGTCTCATGCAGACGCTGGAGCAACGCGGTGAACTCGATCGCGGGGTGGAATTCCTGCCCGACGAAATGGTGATTGCTGAGCGGCGCAAGCGCAATGCGGCACTGACGCGGCCGGAACTTGCGGTGCTGCTCGCCTATGCCAAGCTCTCGCTCTACAGCGAGTTGCTCGACAGCAAAGTGCCCGACGATCCTTATCTGGGGCGCGAGCTCGATCGATATTTCCCCAAAGAAATGTCGGAACGTTATGCCGAGGCGTTGCATGCGCACCGGCTCCGGCGCGAGATCATTGCGACCCAGCTGACGAATTCGATGATTAATCGGGGTGGCGCTACGCTAATTGTGCGGATTGCAGACCAGACCGGCGCAGCCTCGGCTTCGATTGCGTCAGCATTTGCGGCGGTACGCAACAGCTACGACTTGATCGCCCTCAACGGCGAGATTGACGCCCTCGATAACAAAATTTCCGGCAAGACCCAGCTGGATCTTTATGCCGCCGTGCAAGATCTGCTGCTCGACCGGCTGGTCTGGTTTCTGCGCAATGTCGATCTTACGCAAGGTTTGGAGAAGATCATCGGTCACTATCGCGATGGCATTGCGCAGGTGGCCGCCGCGCTCGATAGCGCACTCTCGAAACCCGCCGCAGCCGCGCGCGAGGCGCGGGTCGCGGAGCTTGCCAAAGCGGGTGTGCCGGACGCGCTGGCGCGCCGCATCGCCAGCCTTGCCATCCTCAAGGCAGCGCCGGACATCGCGTTGGTGGCAGACCGCGCCGGCAAGCCAGTAAGCGAGGTGACGGCGACCTATTTCGCGACAGAAGCCTTCTTTCAACTTGATCGAGTTGCCAGTGCCGTGCCGAACATTGTTGTGTCCGATTATTTCGACCGCCTCGCGCTCGACCGCGCGCTGGACTCCATCGGCGACGCGGAACGCCGGCTGACCGCGGCCATGGTTGGCAACGGTCATGCCGGTGCCGGAGCAGTTGAGGAATGGGTCCGTCCGAGGCAGGCGGAGGTCGAACGCATTCGCTCGGCGATCCACGAAATTGCGGGTTCGGGGCTTACGCTATCGAAGCTTTCGGTCGCAGCCAGCCTGCTTGGCGACCTGGCGCGAGAGTAACCGTTTAGTGCCTGAAATGCCGCATGCCGGTGAACACCATCGCAATATTGTGTGCGTCGGCGGCGTCGATCACCTTCTGATCGTTGACCGAACCGCCGGGTTGGATCACCGCAGTGGCGCCAGCCTCGATTGCAACCAATAAACCGTCGGGGAATGGAAAAAACGCGTCGGACGCGACCACAGACCCTTTAGTGAGCGGCGCGGGAAGTTTCAGGTCTTTCGCGGCATCTTCTGCTTTGCGAGCGGCAATACGCGCGGCATCGACGCGGCTCATTTGGCCGGCGCCGATACCGACGGTGGCGCGATCTTTGGCATAAACAATGGAGTTCGATTTCACGTGCTTGGCGACGCGGAAAGCAAAACGCATGTCTGCAAGCTCAGCCTCGCTCGGCGAGCGCTTGGTAACCGTCTTGAGCTGCATATCATCAACCACCGCGTTATCGCGTGATTGTACTAGCAGGCCGCCGGCAACCGACTTCACCGTCAATTCGGCAGAGCGCGGATCCGGCAAACCACCGGCGATCAACAACCGCAAATTTTCTTGGCTGCAATTATCTTGATAGCCTCGTCGCTTGCATCCGGCGCGATGATGACTTCGGTAAAGATCTCGGTGATTGCCTTTGCGGCTTCGACGTCGAGTTTACGGTTGAGCGCGACGATACCGCCGAACGCCGACGTTGAATCGCAAGCCAACGCTTTACGATAAGCGTCGAGCAGAGTGTTTGCTTCCGCTACGCCGCACGGATTGGCGTGTTTTACGATCACGCAAGCGGCGGTACGTTGCGGATCGAACTCTGCCACGCATTCGTAGGCCGCGTCGGTGTCATTGATGTTGTTATATGAGAGCTGCTTGCCTTGCAGTTGCTTTGCAGTCGCGACGCCGTTGCGCTTCCCGGGCGTGCGATAGAATGCCGCGTTTTGATGCGGGTTCTCGCCATAACGCAGCGCTTCCATCAGTTTTCCGCCGAATGCGCGATAGTCGGGCGCGTCGTCGTGGAGGGTTGCAGCAAACCAGTTCGAAATTGCCGCATCGTAGGCAGCAGTGCGGGCATAGGCTTTCGCCGCCAGCATCTGTCGCAATTCGAGCGTCACCATTCCGCCGTGCGTCGCCATTTCGCCAAGAACTTTTTCATAGTCGGCCGGTTCGACGATGACAGTGACGTCGCCGTGGTTCTTGGCGGCGGCACGAAAATCATTGCCGGGCCGCCAATGTCGATGTTCTCGATGCAATCGCTGACGGAGGCGCTTTTTTCGACCGTTGCCTCGAATGGATAAAGGTTCACCACCAGCAAATCGATCGGTTTAATATTGTGCTTTTGCATCGCCGCGGCATGCTCGGCGTTGCCGCGGATAGCCAGCAAGCCGCCATGGACGTTCGGATGCAGCGTTTTCACGCGACCGTCCATCATCTCGGGAAAGCCGGTGAGATCGGCGACGTCAAGCGGCGCGAGCCCCGCATCCGCCAGCGCCTTCGCGGTGCCACCGGTCGAGACGAGTTCAACGCCGTAGCCGGCGAGCGCCTTAGCGAAATCAACCAGCCCGGTCTTGTCGGACACCGACAACAAAGCGCGAGTGATGCGGCGCGGATGGCTGCTCATGGCGCACGAGCTAGCACATGACGCGGGCAAATGTGTATTCGTGAATGCTGCCTCTTCGCGGGGCATCCACAAGCATCGCTCTCAAAGTGGCAATTCCGGCTCATACGCCCGATCGGGCCGGGAGCCCGGCTGTGCCGGCGGTGTATGACGGAAGCTCCAGCGCACCGCTGCCTGCTGCTCAACTTGACCATAAATCACGATTTGCACCGTTCGGCGTGGTCCGTCCGAGCCGGCCAAATAGACGCTTTCCTCCAGCTGAACCGCGTCAGCCAATGTCGCAAACGTCCATAGCTCCTTATCCGGCAGCACCAGGATCACGCCGCGGCCATCCGCAAGGCGGCTGGCCTTAATCGCTGGATGCAGGTGGAAGCGGATTGCAAATTCGTCTTTGGAATCCCCGGAGAATGCCACTCCATCGGGTGGCGAAAAGCTGTCTTCACCGTCGAGAGATCGGCCATCGGGGCTCAGCCGGATCGCGCGGGTGTGAATCACGCCACAGTCGTTGGCATAGCCGTCATGAGACGCGCGCACCATCGTGCCACCCGCAACGGACTTCTCTCAACGCGCACATCGTGGGGTCCGGAGATAATCGGCGTGCCACCCAACAACCTCTTGGCAGTGCTGGATTCCAGAAAACGGCAGGAAGAGCGGTCGTTAAGCGTGACCGTCGAATGCGCGGGCGTTGCACGTGCAACCTGTCGCCAATTCTCTTTGTTGACGGCAGGCAATCCGCAATTGATCACGAGCCTGTGCTGTTTCCACGACAACTCAAATGACAGGCAGCCCGCATGGGTCTCCTGGCTTAAGACGACCGACGGGGCCCGCCCAGTGTCCATCAACAGCGCAGCCTGTCCGGCGTCGATGCGCTGATAGCCGGAGTGGGGAGCGTTCGACACTGGTGTGCCGCGCGCATCATCGTAAGCAAGCACGGTGGCGAGAAGATCGACGGGTGTCGGCCCCATGCCGTTGAACTGCGCAAAGTTTCCGTCGCCGTGCCGGAAAAAACGCAGCATCGGCATAATTCGATCGATCGCGTTGTTAAGCCCCTGCGGCGGCTGAAGTTGTCGCGCCGAGAACAATTGGCGCAATGGCAGCAAGTCAGCCAGCAATTCAATCAGCGCTCCGGGGTTGCGGCTGACGTGACCGCCATCCGGCAAAATTTGTTTACGCAATTCTTCGTTCAATCGATGCACGTTCGCGCGCAAATAGCCGGATTGGCCCTGCATGCAAAGCGCCGCGTAAGTCAACGCGATGACGGCCTGCAGACGCGGCAAACCATCGCGCGCCTCGTTAAGTGTCCGGCGCAGGTAGCGCGCCTGACGTGACAGGCTGCGGATGTAGCGACGATAAAAGCGCGCATCCGCATCCTGCAATACAAATGGTGCCTGGCTGAGCCAGCAGATTATGCGGCGCGAAAGAATTTCGGGACGCCAGCCGGTTGAATGCCATCCGCCTTGTACGTTGATCCATTCGTCGATTAGCGAGCGGGCATTGGCGCGGGTGATGGCGGAATTGGCAGCCCGTAAGTGACGAAGCCAGACGAAGTTAAGAAGCGCAACGGCCCATTCATCCGACGGCGGCGTCATCTCGAAGGGCGATCTGCGATCGCAGATCACGACTTTGCCGGCGAAGGCAAAGCGGCCGGCATAAATTTCGCTGGCGCGGGTGGCGTCAGCCGTGCGCAAATCTTGCGGCGCGATCACCACCCGGTCGGTCTTTGTGGAGCCGAACCGCCACCGCAACAGCGGATGAGCATTGAACCGGCCAATCACATCGCGAAATGCTCGGCGTCCGATGAGCACTGAGAGCCTGGCCCGCTCCGCCACCGAAACCCGCATCATCAAAGTGCTCGTCTCCTGCCGTACGTCCCAATCGGCTCGTGCGTGCCACACGATAGCGAAGGGGTGGGGAAGGGCCAATATGCTAGTCCGGACCGCGGATTAGGCCACTTTGCGCACGAGTCGGGCGGCATAGAAGCCGTCTAACCCGCCCCATCGCGGATCCGAATCAGGCAGGTGCAAAGGTAGCGTACGCAAGTCGCCCTCAGCGCTAACAAATTCGTCACGGCCGAAGACATCCTGCGCCGTGAGTGATTTGCGACTAACCCGAGAATCGCGCGCGAGCAAAGCCTCGATCTGGTTTTGGCCCTCTTCAGGTTCCAGCGAGCAAACGCAGTAAACGAGAACCGCGCCAGGCTTGAGCAGCTCTACCGCCCTGTCAAGCAGCCGCTCCTGCAAGGACGTGAGCAGCGCGATGTCGGATTCGCTTTTGAGCCATGGCACGTCAGGATGACGGCGTATCGTGCCGGTGGAGGAACAGGGCGCGTCAAGCAGCACCGCATCAAACGGCTCGTGCTGCCACTCCAACACGTCAGCCGCGACAGTTTCAGCATGGAGAGAGATGCGGGCGAGATTTTCGCGCAAACGATTGAGCCGTCCCGGCGAGCGGTCGATAGCGGTGACACTGGCGCCCGCTAATGCAAGCTGTGCGGTTTTGCCACCCGGTGCCGCGCACAGGTCGGCAATTTTCATGTCTCGGATGTCACCGAACAAATGTGCGGGGAGGGCGGCGGCCGCATCTTGCACCCACCATGCGCCCTCGGAAAATCCTGGCAGCAATGAGACCGCGCCGTGCGCGAGCGTACGCACGGTGCCTGTGGGCAGGACACGTCCGCGCAATCGCTCCGCCCATGATTCAGCGTCCGACTTCACAGTGAGATCGAGCGCGGGTTCATGGCCGTTCGCCGCAGCAATCGCGTGAGCAGAATCGCGGCCGTAAGTTTTAGTCCAGCGCTTAAGCAACCATTCCGGTGTGTCACGTGAAACATTATCAGTGTGCGCCGCTGCACCGTCCTGCGCCACACGTCGCAGCACGGCATTGACCAAGCCAGCATATCGCGAGGCTCGGCGATCGGCTTGCGCGAGCCGTACCGAGAGATCGACGGCCGCGTGGTCAGGAACCTCAAGCCAAAGAATTTGCGCCGCGCCGAGCAACAGGATGGTTTCTGCCCGTGGGGCGTCGGACGGAAATCCCTTTTCAAGATATTTGCTCACCAATTTGCGCAGCGTGCCAAGCCTCCGCAATACGGTCGCGGTTAGCCGGCGCATTAAAGCGCGGTCACGATCAGCGAGTGAGGGCAGGCCCGGGTGTGCGTTTTTGCCCGACAGCATTTCGTCGAGCGCAATTCGCCGTCGCAGAACCCCGTCGAGAATGTCGGCGGCGATTCTTCGAGCGGCAAGGCCGGGGACTTCCGGCTGGGGGGAAGTGCGCGGACGCGCCATACCCCGATAGTTGCCCATAAATTGTGTCCACGTCGCGAAACTTTCCGGCAAAAATGTCAGCGGCACACAGCTTTAGATGGGCACTTGCGTCATAATTGCGCGTTTTACGTATACAACGTGGGATTGTATTTTCCGGAAGACCGAATTCCGCGCGTTATTCTTCGACGACGACAGGCGTGCCGACTTCGACCAGCCGGAAGAGTTCACGGATATCGCTGTTGTACATGCGGATACAGCCATGAGAGACGAACCCACCGATTGAACCCGGCCGGTTCGTTCCGTGAATGGCATATTCACCGCCGCGCAGCGTAAGCGCGGCTTCGCCCATCGGGTTATTGGCGGCACCGCCCGGAATGACCGCTGGCAACTTCGGGTTTTCGCGTCGAATCATATTGGGCGGCTCCCAAGCGGGACGCACAAATTTGCCTTCGACGTGCGCGCTGCCGCTCCATGCCATCCCCGCGCGGCCGACGCCGACCGGAAAACGTAGCGCATTGTGCTCATCGAGCACGAAATAGAGCCGTCGCTGGCTCGTCTTCACGACGATGGTCCCCGGCGCGAAGCCGGAAAAGGCAACAATATCGTGAGTGGCCGCGCGCGTTCCGGCCGGCAAGGCCATCGCCAAGACAATTGCCAGAAAGTACGTCCTCAGCCGCGATGCGGACACCGGAGAGATCGTTCTCATATGCGATACGGACGTCATCATGCGCTGCCCCATACGAATGAGCAGATACATCTTAATGCGAGGCGCGCGGGGACCCGTGTGAAAGCTCGAAACAGCGTAAATGAAGGGTGCGGCGCGCCCTTTGCCGGGGCGGATGATCGGGAACGAGCGAGCTATTTGGGTTGCGCCAGTGGCTTGGGCGGGCGTTAAGGATCGAGCAAATGAGGCTGGCGAGGAAATTATCTGCCAGCCTCACCACTCGATCTCAGGCCCCGGCTTTCGCTGCCCGCTTGTTTTGCCGGTTGTCGACAAGGTCATCGACCACAGCCGGATCGGCGAGCGTCGAGGTGTCGCCGAGATTTCCGAACTCATCCTCGGCGATCTTGCGCAGAATTCTCCGCATGATCTTGCCCGAGCGTGTTTTCGGAAGGCCCGGCGCGAACTGGATCAGGTCGGGCGAAGCAATCGGGCCGATCTCCTTGCGGACCCATCCCACGAGCTCTTTGCGGAGTTCTTCGGTTGGTTTCTCGCCCGCCATCAACGTGACGTAGGCGTAGATGCCCTGGCCCTTGATATCGTGCGGATAACCGACGACCGCGGCCTCCGACACCTTGGGATGAGCCACCAGCGCGCTCTCCACTTCGGCAGTGCCCAGGCGGTGACCGGCGACGTTGATGACATCGTCGACCCGGCCGGTGATCCAGTAGTAGCCGTCTTCATCCCGCCGGCAGCCGTCACCGGTGAAGTATTTGCCGGGATAGGTTTTGAAATAAGTGTCGATGAAGCGCTGGTGATCGCCGTAGACGGTGCGCATCTGCCCCGGCCAGGAGTCTGCGATGCACAGATTGCCGCTGGTCGCGCCAACTTGTACTTTGCCTTCGGCGTCGACGATTTCCGGCTGGATGCCGAAGAACGGCCGCGTGGCCGATCCAGGCTTGAGTTTGGTCGCGCCCGGCAGCGGCGTAATCAGGATGCCGCCGGTTTCCGTCTGCCACCACGTATCCACGATCGGGCAGCGATCCTCGCCGACCACGTGATAGTACCACTCCCATGCTTCCGGATTGATCGGCTCGCCGACACTACCGAGGAGACGCAAACTCTTGCGTGACGTCTTCTTCACCGGTCCATCGCCGCCCTGCATCAGCGCACGGATAGCCGTGGGTGCGGTGTAGATGATGTTGACCTTGTGCTTGTCGCACACTTCCCAGAAGCGCGAGGTGGTCGGATAGTTCGGCACGCCCTCGAACATCAGCGAAACGGCACCGTTGGAAAGCGGGCCATAGATAATGTAGCTGTGCCCGGTCACCCAGCCGACGTCGGCAGTGCACCAGTAAATATCGCCATCGTGATAATCGAAGACGTATTGGTGCGTCATCGAGGTGTAGACGAGATAGCCGCCGGTCGTGTGCAGCACGCCTTTGGGTTTTCCGGTCGAGCCGGACGTATAGAGGATGAACAGCGGATCTTCCGCTTTCATCTCCTCGCACGGACAATCGGCCGGAACCGCCTTCGCGATGTCATCGTAATAGATGTCACGCCCCGGCTTCATGTTGACCGGTGCGTTTGTTCGCTTCACGACGATGATGGATGTCACGCCGCCGACTTTGTCACAGGCGGCATCGACATTCGCCTTGAGCGGAATCTTGCGGCCGCCACGGAGGCCTTCGTCTGCGGTGACGATGCAAGTCGATTTACAATCCTCGATGCGGCCGGCGATCGAATCCGCGAGAAACCGCCGAATATCACCGAGTGCACGGCGCCGATGCGCGCGCAGGCAAGGATGGAGATCGCCGCCTCCGGGATCATCGGCATGTAGATGGTGACCCGGTCGCCCTTTTTGACGCCGCGTGCTTTGAGCACGTTGGCGAAACGGCAGACCTCGGCGTGCAATTGCTTGTAGGTGATTTTCTTGTCGTCTTTGGGATCGTCGCCTTCCCAAATGATTGCCGTCTGGTCGCCACGTTTGGGGAGGTGGCGGTCGACGCAGTTATAGGCAGCGTTCAGCGTGCCGTCTTCAAACCATTTGATCGAAACATTGTGCGGGTCATAGGTCGTGTTCTTGACCTTGCTGAACGGCTTGATCCAGTCGACACGCTTGGCCTGCTCGGCCCAAAAACCATTCGGGTCCTTGATCGAGCGCGCATACATTTCCTTGTATTTCGCGTCGTCTAAGTAGGCGCGTTTGCGCCAATCAGCAGGCACGTCATAAATCTTGTCATCTGACATTGGCTTCCTCCCGGCCCCCGTTTCATCCGGCGGGTAGCCTCATTTGTTGCGCTATTATGCGACGGCGCATTGATTTGCGACAAGGCGGCCCACTTGCCACTTTGGTCGCGAATTTAGCCGGTTTTCGCCTGTTAGGAGCCAAACCAGCCGAGGATCGCGCCAATGATGACTAGCACGCCTAGCCAATGGCCGCAGTCGATTGCAGTGAGCGAGATCTTGCGGAACGTGTAGGCGTTATTGACCACGATGGTGGTCAGGACAAAACCAAGCCAGCACATGGCGCCCGAAAACGCGCCGGCGCGCACGGTATAGATGCCGATATGGAACATGATGCCGGACAACGCCGCGGCCATCACAAGCTCTGCAATAAATGACAGAACGAATGGCGCGGTCTTGGCGAGCGTGGACCTTCCGGAATTTTCCGCCTTGCACTGGTCTATTGTTTTGCCCTGCGCCTCAATCCATTTCCGCCCGAGCGTTCCGTAGTAGATGGCGCCGAAAATCCAGGCGGCGACCGCAGCAACGACAATTGCCAGGAAATGTAGGTTTTGCATTTGTGCCATTTGCTTCCTCCAACGTCATGCCCGGCCATGACAGGCTCATAAGCCGCCCATTTTACAAACTATCTTCCATTCGTCCGCGGTGACGGGTTGGACTGAGAGCCGCGTGTTGTTGATCAGCACCATTGCCTTGAGCTTGGGTTCGATCTTGATCGCGTCAATGGACACCGGCTTGGGCATGGGCTCAACGGCCTTCACATCCACGGCGACCCATGGCTCGCCCGCCTTGGCGGTTGGATCGGGATGGGCTTCGCGGATGATCTCGATGACGCCGACAATATCCTTGCCAACATTGGAATGATAAAAGAAAGCACGGTCGCCTTTCTTCATCTTCATCAGGTTCAGCTTGGCTTGATGATTGCGCACGCCGGACCAAGCCTCGCCTTTTGCACCCTTGCCGACCTGCTGCTGCCACGACCAGGAACCGGGTTCCGATTTCATCAACCAATAAGCCATTCGCTATTCCGATTTCAGTGGCCGCGTCAGCAACGATTCGATCGCATGATCCACGCTCATTTTTCCCGAAAGCACGGCGGCAATCGCCGCGCAGATCGGCATCTCTACATTTTTGCCGCGCGCCATTTCGAGAAGCACTGGAGCCGTGAAGACGCCTTCGGCCAGTTTGCCATGCGAGGCGGTATTCGGCTTCTCACCTTTGCCCAACGCAACGCCGCAGGAGAAGTTGCGCGACTGCGGGGTCGAACAGGTGAGAATTAAATCGCCGAGCCCGGAGAGGCCCATCATCGTTTCCGTCTTCGCATCATAGGCTTTTCCGAATCGTACCAGCTCGGCGAATTCGCGCGTGGTCAGCGCCGCTGACGCGCTGGCGCCGAGCCCGCGTCCGGTGACGATGCCGGCCGCGATCGCGAGCACGTTTTTGGTCGCGCCGCCAAGTTCGACACCGCGCACATCGGTGGAATGATAGGGACGAAATGTTCCGGCATTGATTGCTTGTGCCAAGGCTTCCGCAACAATTGCGTCCGCCGCAGCAACAGTGACCGCTGTTGGCAATCCGCGCGCGACATCAGCGGCGAAACTCGGCCCGGACAAGATTGCGGGCAGTGCGTTCGGAGCGCATTCGGCGATGATCTCGGTCATAAACTTGTGCGTGCCGTGCTCAATGCCCTTGGCACAAGCAACCAGCGGGATGCGTCCGACATTTGACTTTGCGAGCGACGTGACAACCGAACGCATTGCTTGCGCCGGCACCACCAACAGGATTGCATCGCTATCTGCTGCTGCGCCGAGGTCGCGCGTGACCTTGATCTTATCGTGAAGACGCACGCCCGGCAGGAAAGTACTCTCACGATTCTGTTCGAGACTTGTGGCGTTACCGGGCTCATGTTCCCACAGCACGATGTCGCGCCCGGCACGTGCACTGGTGATCGCGAGTGCCGTTCCCCAGGCGCCGCCGCCAAGCACCGCAATGCGTTGAATGGTCATGCCGCTTGCTTGTCCATTTCGCTCACTTGTACGCCGCCGTTCGCCGCCGGGCACCTTCTGCGGCGGCAACCTCGTCGAGCGGCCAGCGTGCGCGTGGCGCTGCATCTAATGAGTTCAGTAAGCCCGAGCACCAGCCGCTCGCAGCCGGCCCAGGCAATCATTGCGCCGTTGTCGGTGCACAGTTCGAGTGGCGGCGCTATCAGCGTGGTGCCGACTTCGAACGCAAGGCGGTTGAGCACTTTGCGGATCGCCATGTTTGCGGCAACGCCGCCGGCGGCAACCAGTGCAGTCGGCGCACCGAAGCGCGCGCGAAACAGCAGCAGGCCGGCCCTCAACCGATCGTACACAACGTCGACGATCGCTTGTTGAAAACCGGCGCAAAGATCGGCGACATCCTGATCGCTGAGCGGCGCGATTTTTTCTGCTTCCAGCCGCAACGCGGTCTTGAGACCGGATAGCGAGAAATCGGGATCTTTGCGTCCGTGCATCGGCCGCGGCAGCGTGAATCGGCTAGCGTCGCCGCCCGCAGCTTCCCTCTCGACCTGTGGTCCGCCGGGATAGCCGAGGCCAAGCAACTTCGCGGTTTTGTCGAAGGCTTCGCCGATGGCGTCGTCCTGCGTGGTGCCGAGCCGTACATAGTCTCCAACACCGCGGACGGCCACGATCTGCGTATGGCCGCCGGACGCAAGGAACAGGCAATAGGGAAACGGAATGTTGTCCGTCAGCCGCGCCGTCAGTGCGTGGGCTTCGAGATGGTTGACCGCGATCAGGGGTTTGTTCGCGACGAGCGCAATTGCCTTGGCGGTCGTCAGCCCGACGATCACGCCGCCGATGAGCCCGGGTCCGGCCGCAGCGGCAACGCCGTCGAGCGCATTGTAATTGCAGCCGGCCTGCGCCATCGCCTTGGCAATGATTGTATCAAGAACTTCCACATGGGCGCGGGCGGCAATTTCCGGCACCACGCCGCCGTATGCCGCATGCTCGCTCACTTGCGAAAGAACGATATCGGAAAGAATTTCGCCTCGGCCATCCTCGAAACGCTGCACCACCGCTGCCGCGGTCTCGTCGCAGGTGGTCTCGATGCCGAGGACGATCATGGTCCCTCATTTAAAGCAGACGCCCATATTGGGCGAGGTGACGGCGGCGCAAATAATAGCTAGTCCTGACGGCGGAGCCGACCCCGGTCCGGACTAGCATCGCGAGGTGATATGGCGCAATCCACAGCCTCCTTGCGTATCGGTACGCGCGGCAGTCCGCTTGCTTTGGTGCAGGCGCGCATGGTGCGCTCGCGCCTGGCGGCCGCGATCGGGGAGAGTGAAGACGCCATTGAGCTTGTCGTTATTCGCACAACGGGCGACATCATCCAGGACCGGCCATTGGCGGAGGAGGGCGGCAAAGGCCTCTTCACCAAGGAAATCGAGGAGGCCCTGCTGGACGGACGCGTCGATCTTGCCGTGCACTCGGCGAAAGACATGCCAACGATTTTGCCGGATGGCTTGATACTGGCGGCCTGTCTTGAGCGTGAAGACCCGCGCGATGTGTTTATCAGCCGCAAGGCCAGTGCGCTCACCAACTTGCCGCAGGGTGCGCGTCTTGGGACGGGATCTTTGCGCCGGCAGGCGATTGCCATGCGCGCGCGGCCCGATCTGAAAATCATGCCCTTGCGCGGGAATGTCGAAACGCGGCTGCGCAAGCTCGAGGCCGGCGATGTTGATGCGACGCTGCTTGCGCTTGCGGGACTAAAAAGGTTGGGCTTGGAGAAGCACGCTACTCACATCATGAGCGCGGACGAATTTCTCCCCGCTGTCGGACAAGGCGCCATCGGAATCGAAACGCGTGAGAGCGATCGGCGCGTGCGCGACAGTCTCGCGCGCATAGATCATGCGGAAACGTCGATCGCCATTGCGTGCGAGCGAGCGTTTCTTGCCGCACTCGACGGTTCTTGCAAGACGCCGATTGCCGGCCACGCCACAGTCTGCGGCGATGCCGTGCAATTTCACGGGCTGATCGCGCGGCCTGATGGTAGCGCGGCCCATGACATCGCTGGCACGGGCCGCCGCAAAGATGCAGTCACCATTGGGTCTGACTCCGGACGCGAGCTCAAGCACCGGGCCGGACCTGGGTTTTTCGATTGAGCCATGCGCATTGTCATCACCCGCCCTCAAGCCGATGGCGAACGTAGCGCCACCGCGCTGCGCGCGCTCGGACACGAAGTGCTGGTCGCGCCCTTGATGAAAGTTGCGGCGGTGCCGGCCGATCTTTCCGGTCAATGGGGCGCCGTCATCGTAACCAGCGCCAATGCACCAATCGCAATCGCAGACAATCCTGCACGCGACACGTTGATAGCGTTACCACTGGTTGCGGTCGGCCAACGCAGTGCTGATGCCGCGCAACAAGCCGGATTCACGACAATTACTACGGCGGGCGGTGATGTTGGGGATCTCGTCAGGGTATTGAACACACAGCGCGCTGACGCCAAAGCTCCGCTGCTTTATATTGCCGGCGAGGATCGCGCTGCCGATCTGATCGGAGAGCTTTCGGCGCGCGGTATCGCCGCTGAACTGCGGGTCGTCTGACCGCGCAGTCACGATCCCTTTTTCGGCGGAGCTGACCGAGGCGCGTCTGAGCCGGCGAGGCTGCGATGCCGCTGCACTTCTCCAGACGGAGCGCTGAAAATTATCTCACCGGGAGCCAGACAAACAGGCGTCTTTGCCCCGGCGATCCAGCCGCGCCATTTCTGCCTCTCGAGGCAGGTAGCCGAGCCGCTCGCCGATGCGGGCGCAACCAATATAGCCATCGCTCCGCGCCCAAATGAGGCCGCTTTGATGGAGCTATTGCGGGTATCGAAACCGTGAATATTGGCGCGCCCGCGGCATTTGCGTTATTTCCTGCCTGCGGGGTTGAGCCGGAATTGCCGAGGATAGAGCATGGCCGATAAGCGCAAGACGCCGGACTTCTGGCGAAGGCGGCCGCCGCGCGAAATCGTCGCCGACGATCGATTCGACGGCGACCGAAGTGGCGACGTCTGCACCGGAAGACGAACCAAAGGCTGCTGCAGGCGAAACAGCCGCATCGTCGCCCGAGCCGGATCCGCCACAGGAACAACCCGAGACCTCTCCCAAATTTGAACCAGCCGACGAGCACGATGGATCGTCGCGGAGACGGGGCGCGCCGTGGCAGGTGCTCCTCGCAGGGTTTGCCGGCGCGGCGATAATGACCGCCGCGTTGTTTGCGTTTTGGCGCGCGGGGTTCGTACCCGATCGTTACGCTACAGCGGACACGGCATCGATTGGCGTGCTCAATGATCGACTGGCAAAAATCGAAGGGGCCATCAGCAAACTTCCCGTTACTGACCAAAGCGTGTTGGAACGGCTTTCCGCTACCGACAATACTATGAAGTCGCTTGGTGTCGTGTTGACGGCGCTTAACAAACGAGGCGATGACGTTGCTGCGAATGCGGTAGACGCGCGGACACGCGCGGACGCGGCGGAAAAAGCCGTCACGGAATTGCGCAATAGCGTGCAGGATCTCAGCAAAAACACGTCCGCCGGCCTATCGCCCTCCGACCTTGATTCCGTGCAGAAGCGCCTTGCCGCGCTCGAACAGACAACCAAGGTCGCGCCCGCGGATAAGGCCGCACGGCTTGCGCTGAGTGCGGCCGCATTGCGCGACGCGGTCGTCGGCGGTGCGGCATTCTCGTCCGAACTTGACGAAGCAAAATCCCTTGGCGCGGATGAAAAGGCCGTCGCGACATTGGCTCCATTTGCGGCAACCGGTGTGCCGAGTTCGGCGGCGCTGGCACAGGAGCTACGCGCGTTAATCCCCGCCGTCGTAAAAGCCGCGGGCGCGCAGGCGCCGGCGGGTGGTTTTCTGGAGCGGCTCGAGGCGAATGCCGGCAAGCTCGTGCGCATTCGTCCTGTAGACGCGCCGGCAGGTGACAACGCATCCGCCGTATTGGCGCGCATCGAAAATGAAGCGGCACACGCCGCGATCGATGACGCGCTAACCGATCTCGGGAAGCTCGATGCCGCTGCTCGTGCGCCGGCGGAAGGCTGGATCGAAAAAGCGCGGGCACGGCAGAATGCACTCGCCGCGGCGCGGCAGCTTGCAAGCAGGACTGCGCACGCGCTGGGCAAGCGGTGAGGCTGCGGGATGATCCGGATTATCCTTTTTCTTCTGGCGGTCGCGGCGATTGCCGAAGGATTTGCCTGGGTCGCCGACCGTCCGGGCGAGGTTTCCATTACATGGATGGGCTATCGCATTGAAACATCGGTGATGGTGGCCGTTTTTGCCGTCGCCGTGCTCGTCCTTGCGGCTATGCTGCTGTGGTCGATCGCGCGCGCTATTTTGCACTCGCCCGAACAAGCATCGTCCTTCTTTCGCCACCGTCGCGCGGCCAAAGGGTACCTTGCCGTCAGCCGCGGGCTGATCGCAATTGGCGCCGGCGATCTGCGTACCGCCCGCAAAGCCGCCGACGATGCGGCGCGTCTTTCGCCCGGCGAGCCTCTCGCGCTTTTGCTTACCGCGCAGGCCGCGCAATTGGCCGGAGACCGAAGCACGGCAGGTGCCGCATTTCGCGAAATGACAGAGCGCGACGACACCAAGCTTCTCGGGCTGCGCGGTCTCTACATTGAGGCGCAGCGGCGCAACGATTTGAGCGCGGCACGGCTGGTCGCGGAAGAAGCTGCCAAGCTGCAGCCTCCGGCGGCTTGGGCCGGGCAGGCGGTCCTCGAATATCGTTGCAATGCGTCTGACTGGGCGGGGGCTCTGGACGCGCTCGATCAAATGAAAGGCGCATTGGAAAAGACCGACTATCGCCGCAAACGCGCGGTGCTTCTGACTGCCCGTGCGCAGGCGCTGGCAGACATTGATCGCGATAGCTCGCTCGCGCTTGTGTTGGAATTGGTCAAGCTTGCGCCCGATCTGGTGCCGGCGGCGGCGATGGCCGGCCGGCGGCTCGCGGAATCAGGCGACGTGCGCAAGGCGCGCAAGATCCTGGAAACTGCCTGGACGATCAATCCGCATCCAGACATCGCCGAAAGTTATGCCAACCTGCGGCTTGGCGACAGCGCGCGCGAGCGGCTCGCGCGCATGCAAAAACTTGCCGACAAAGTTCCCGGCCAGCTTGAGGGGGCATTGGCGGTTGCCCGAGCCGCGCTCGACGCGCGCGAATTTGCCACCGCGCGCGCAGCACTTGCACCCTATCTGTCGGCGCCGACACGGCGCGTCGCCAGTTTGATGTCAGAAATTGAGGAAAGCGAACACAGTGACGAAGGTCGCGTGCGCGAGTGGATGACCCGCGCCATGCGCGCGTCAGGAGATCCGGTGTGGACCGCTGACGGGGTGGTCTCCGAGCGGTGGTTGCCTGTGTCACCCAACGGCCGGCTCGATGGCTTCGAATGGAAAGTACCGCTCGCGGAAATTGGGGTCACTCGCCCCGTGATCGAAGTTGCGCCGCCTGCCGCCGCGCCTGTCGCCATTCCAGCGTCCGAATTGACGCCCGCATCACCGATTGCGGCAGTGGAGGAGCCACGCAAGGCGGCAAAAGGCAGTGCGAGCGCAAAAGCAAAGCCGGTTGAGCCGGTGATCCCGCTCGTCCACGCGCCGGACGATCCTGGGCTCGAGTCAGGCCTCGATCATGATCCGGTTCCGGAACCCACGAGCCCGCCGGCCGGCGACGCCTGGCAGCGGCTGCGCCAACTGTTTCGTTAGGCGCTACGCAACGAAAAGGCTGTATTGCTTGCCAACCAAGGTCCACGCCGATATCAGTGGCGCGGTTTCAGCCGGCGTAGCTCAGCGGTAGAGCATCCGCTTCGTAAGCGGGTGGTCGGGGGTTCAAATCCCTCCGCCGGCACCAAGCATGCCCAATTGCTTGAAATTACGTCGTAATTTATGATCGTGACCGGAAATGGGGTTGCGATGCGGCTATCGGCTTGTCTAATTAAAGCCTGTCATTATCCCACATCGATAACGTAAGATATTAAGCAGTCGCATCAGTCACTTCGTCCGGTAGAGTAACGCTATGGCCAGACCAGCAGTCATCCTCGTCGGCGCCGATAAAGGGGGCGTCGGCAAGACCACCGTCGCCCGGACCTTGATCGATTATTTTGGCGCACATCAAACGCCAATCCGGGCGTTCGATACCGAAGCGCCGCGCGGCACACTCAAGCGGTTTCATCCGGAGCTGACCGAGGTTGTGGACGTCACCTCGGTGCCCGATCAAATGAAAATCTTCGACACGCTGGGCAGCGCCGAAGCAAAGGTGACCGTGATTGATGTTCGCGCGGGCCTGCTGTCGTCGACACTTCAAGCGCTGTCCGATATCGGTTTTCTCGAATTGGCCAAGAAGGGACAGATCACCTTCGCCGTATTCCATATCCTCGGGCCTTCGATCGCTTCGCTCGAAGAGATCGCGGAGACGGCCCGGACGGTCGGCGATGCCAACTATTTCCTGGTGAAGAACTTCATCAACAACACGACGTTCTTCGACTGGGATCCGGCGACCTACAATTCCTATTTCAAGCGCATCAAAGGTGCCGAGGAAATCGTCATTCCGAAGCTCAACGAGATGGCTTACGAGCAGGTGGAAGTGGCCAGCGTTCCGTTCGTTTCGTTTGTCGGTAACAAAGGCGCAAAGGGCGACGCGGCGAACTATTCGTTCGTACTGCGTGGTTATGTCCGCCATTGGCTCGGCAATGTCTGGGGCGAGTTCGACCGCGTGAAGCTGGTCGATCTGGTCTCGCCGAAGGTCGAAAGCAACGTTCGTCAAGTCGCCGGCTAGCCATTCCACCCAGGTGCGCCGTTGGGCGGGCCGCGTCCGGTCAGGTGATGTCGTTCCGCAGCTCAATCACCATTGTCGCATCGCCGCGCCCGCGCGTCGGCAAAACACTGTTAGCGCGACTCCTGACGGACTTTCATCGCTCTGAGGGGCGTACGGTCGCAGCGTTTGATCTCAATTCTGGCGAGCCGACGCTGGCGCAGTTTTTGCCGGAACACACCACGTCAGCCACCGTGCGCGATATCAACGGACAGATGGCGTTGTTCGATCGCCTGGTGGCTGACGAGACCGTCACCAAGGTTATCGATCTCGGACATGAGTTGTTCGAGCGCTTTTTCGCGGTTGCTCAAGAGATTGGATTTGCCGAGGAGGCCCGCCGCCATTCGATCGGAATTGCAATTCTATTTACGGTGACGCCGGACAAGACGTCGGTCGACGGTTATCGCAGCCTGCGCGAACGGTTCGCGTCGGCGACGCTAGCGCCGGTGCATAACGAATTGCTCGGACCCGCGCAGCATCGTGACAAATATCCGCTTGCCGCCGGCGGCCCTCTTCTGGTGCACCTGCCGGTGCTGGCGCCGGGACTTCGCAAATATATCGGGACGCCCCCATTCTCATTCGTAGATTTGAATGTGAGTGAGGCAGATTCCATCCCGCCCGATGTGCGTCTCGAGCTTCAGCGATGGTTGCGCCGCATACACCTTGAGTTCCGGGAACTCGATTTGCGCATATTACTGGCCGATTTACGGTCCTCGATCCAGTTTGGGCCCTGAATATACTTTTCCAAGGAACCGGAACGCGGGTGGCGCGTTTTTCAGGCCGGACTTCCTGCGCGTGCAAGAGCGCTAACGGAAGAGGAGGCGAGCATGTGGCTTACATTTTTCAGCGTCGTCATCGGCATCGCGCTTTGCTTCGGGATTGGGGCAATGGCTATCGAGTTCCATGAGGAAAACGTCCGGCCCTGAGCGCTGGCGTAAGTATTCATAAGCTTGGCGGCCGGAAGGCCGCCTTATTTTTTTGCGCCACCACCAGTGCATCTTCAGGAACTTTGGCATAATGCGGTGACATGTCACCGCCTTTGATGCTGTCACGACAATTTGCACCGCTGTTCTGGTGCCAGTTCTTTGCGGCGTTCAACGATAATTTTCTCAAAACCGCGCTTGTCTTTCTCATTCTGTTTCAGTTCGGCACGAATGATTTAGAGGCTCTGATAACGTTCGCGAGTGCCGTTTTTATCGCGCCCTATTTTTTCCTGTCGGCGCTTGGTGGCGAGCTGGCCGATCGTTACGACAAAGCAAGGGTTGCCCGGCGATTGAAATTCGCGGAAATCTTTGTAGCGGCGCTGGCCGTCATCGGCTACGCGCTGGCGTCACTGCAGATATTATTTACAGCGCTGTTTGGTTTCGGCGTGCTCGCCGCACTCTTCGGGCCGATCAAGTACGGCATTTTACCCGACCATTTGCCGCGGCAACAACTGCCAACAGCGAATGCGTTCGTCGAAGGCGCGACATTCGTGGCAATTCTTCTGGGCACGATCGCGGGTGGGCTGGCAGCGCGCGGTGGCGAGACAGGACCATTTGGAATCCTCGTCATGGTATTCGCAGTTGCGTGTTGGCTATCGGCGCTGATGATTCCGTTAACCGGTGAGAGCGCTCCGGGCCTGAAAATCAGGATAAATGTTGCCGCATCGACAGCCGCAATGATTCAACATTTGCGCGCCGACACGCGCTTGTGGTGGGGTGCAATGGTGACGAGCTGGTTCTGGCTGGTCGGCATCGTGGTCCTGTCACTGCTGCCACCGCTCATCAAAAATCTGCTCGGCGGCGATGAAGCGACGGTCACGGCTTATCTTGCGATATTTTCAATTGCGGTCGGTGCCGGCTCCGGCCTGGCAGCGGCGATTGCGCGCGGGCGAATTGTCCTTACAACAACACTTGTGGGCGCGGTATTGCTCGGTGCCTTCGCCCTCGATCTCGGCATCGCGACTTTGGATGCGCGCGCCGCGATATCGCCGCAAAATCCGATGGCTGTATTTACGTCGGCTCTGGGGATTCGCGTTGCGGTGGATTTGTGTGGACTCGCAGTCGCGGGCGGACTGTACATCGTCCCAACATTCGCCGCGGTGCAGGCGTGGAGCGGCGTCGATCGGCGCGCGCGCACCATAGCCGCGGTCAATGTGCTCAACGCCGCGTTTATGACCGGCGCGACCGTCGTGGTCGCGGTCATGCAAAAATATGGCGCGACCGTTCCGCCGTTGTTTATGCTCATCGGCATTGCCACGCTGGGCGTGGCGCTGGTCATCTGGCGAACGATGCCGAAGGTTAAGTAGCGCTACTTCCGCATCTTCAGGACGCGATCGACCATCTCGCCGGCGACACCGAGGTAATTTGCGGGATCGACAAGTTTTTCGAGCTTCTTGCGGGTCAGCGTATTTGCTGATCTCCTTGTCCTCTGCGAGGAGATCGATCAGCGGCCGTCCGGTTTTCACCACCTCGCGGCAGATGTCGTAGACGAGATCATGCGCCCTGTTGCGGCCGAGATCTGCGCCGAGCCCCATCATGACCGCTTCAGACATGATCAGACCCTTGGTGATGTCGAGGTTCTCGCGCATCTTCTTTTCGTTGACTTGCAGGCCCTCGACCAGGAAACGCGTTTGCGCCAGGGCGCCCGCCGAGAGCATGAAGATTTCCGGCAGCGCGATCCATTCTATTTCCCACGGTCCCGTCGCGCGTTCGTGGTCCTCGACCTGGGCGTCCAGCAAGGCGGCGACAAGCTGCCGTACCATCGCCGTTTGCGCGGTGATGTAAACGGACGATATCGGGTTGCGCTTCTGCGGCATCGTCGATGACGAGCCACGGCCGGCGTGGAATGGTTCGTACACTTCCTCGACTTCGGTTTGCATCAGAAGCTTGACGTCGAAGGCGATCTTGCCGCAGCTGCCGGTGACGAGGCCCAGAAAACAACCGACTTCCGCAATGCGGTCGCGCACCGTGTGCCAGGAAATTTCGGGCTGGCCGAGTTTGAGCTCTTTCATGAGCTCTTCCTGAACCTTCAATCCATCTTTGCCGAGAGACGACAGCGTACCAGCTGCCCCGCCAAATTCGCCAACCAGAACGCGCGGCCGAATTTCTTTCAGGCGCTGCTTATGCCGTTCGAAGGCGGCAAGCATGGTCGCCATCTTGTAGCCGAACGTGATTGGCACGGCCTGTTGCAGATTACTGCGGCCGGCCATCGGCGTATCGCGGTATTTCTTCGCAAGGGCCGCCAGACCGTCGCAAATACCGTCGAGATCCTTCTCGACGATGACCAGCGCCTCGCGGATTTGCATGATCGTGGCGGTGTCGGTGATGTCCTGGGTTGTGGCGCCCCAATGCGACCATTCGCCGAGCCCGTCCTTGCAGAGCTTCACAAGCTGCTGCACCACCGGCAGCACCGGATAGCCAATTCTCTCGGTGGCTTCCTTGAGTTTCGCCATGTCGATTTTGTCGGCCGAACAATGGCGAACGATTTCGGCAGCCGCCTCTTTCGGGATAATGCCGAGCTTGGCTTGCGCCCGCGCAAGCGCCGCCTCGAAATCCAGATATTTCTGCACGCGGTTCTCATCCGAGAACACATTCCGCATCGCTTCGGTGGTGAAAATGTCGCGGAACACCGCGGAATCGAGGATCGTTGAAGGCATTCGGGCTCTCCTGTCGGGGCGCACGTTAGCGTTTCCCGCGCGGCGATCAACACGCGATACGATCAGGCGTGCGGGTTGCGCCAGCCGGCGTTTCGGTCCCAAATGTCGCGTCTATGATGCCGACGGGAGGCCCGCCATGACCGTGATGACCAAACCGCAACAGAGTTTCCGGCTCGAACCAGTGCATCCGAAGCCGGAGGAGGCACACACGATGCCCTACGCCCCGGCGGTGCGGATCGTGGGAGCCTGTGACCTCATGTTCCTCTCCGGTGCGACCCCGTCGCCGCTGTATCACAAGCACCCGCATGTGGACGCCGAACACGTGCATCCGCACGCGATCGAAGAGCAGACCACGCGCGCGATGGAGGCGATAAAATCGATCCTCGATGAGGTGGGTGCCGGCTGGCGCGACGTCGTGAAAGTGACGAAATATCTGACGGACTTTCGCGATGCGGATGCGATGCACGCGACCATGGGGAAATATTTCGGTGACTGGCGACCGGCGAGCACGACCGTTTGCATCAATCAGCTGTCGTCGCCGGGCGCACGGATCGAGCTCGACATGATCGTGGCATTACCGAAGAAAGCCACGTGACGCTTCCTCCACAGCTCGCACGCATCGTCGACGCCGAGTACCCGCGTTTTTCCGACGCGGAGATGACGCGCCGGCGCGCGGCCGTCGAATCACTTCTCGCACAAGCGGAATGCGATCATCTCGTGTTCTGCGGCGCCAACCGTTTTGGCTCGGTCGTGCAGTGGCTGACGCAATGGCCGGTGACCGCCGAGGCCGTCGGTGTGCTCACGCCGGGAGAGCGGGACTCGCTGTTCGTGCAATACGTCAATCATGCGCCACAGGCTCGAATTCTTGCCGACAAGGCCGATGTTGCGTGGGGCGGCGAGTTGTCCATCGCTGCAGCGACCAAGGTGCTGGAACGGCGCGGCGCGCGTCAGGATCGCGTGGCGACGGTCGGGCCGATCAGTGCCGAGCAGCATGCTGCGCTGACGGCGAAATTCGGAAAGCTGAAGAACCTCAATCGCGATTACATTCGGCTGCGCCAGGTGAAGTCTGCCGAGGAACTAGAGTGGCTGCGCATCGGCGCGCATTTTAGCGATCTCGGCATGGCGGCGTTTCGCGATGGAATAAAGCCCGGATTGAACGAACGGGAGTTGGGAGAGATCGTCGAGCGCGCCTACATCTCACAGGGCGCGACGAATGTGATCCACTACATCGGCGTCACATCGATGGAGACGCCGGATCTCGGCGTGCCGCGGCAATTTCCGCGCATGCGCCGCGTGCAAACGGGTGACGTGGTGGTTGCGGAAATCAGCGCAGCGTTCTGGGAGCACCCGGGACAAGTGCTGCGCAGCTTTGCGCTGGGGGAGGCCAACAAGCTCTATCGCGATCTGCACGCGGCTGCGGACGCTGCGTTTGATGCGATCGCCGCCGTGCTCAAGGCCGGTACCACGCCGGCACAAGTGATTGAGGCGTCGAGTGGAATTGAAGCAGCCGGCTTCACGATTATCGACGATCTTTTGCACGGCTATGGCGGCGGCTACCTGCCGCCAATTCTTGGCTGCAAGAGCCGTCCAGCGGGCGCAGTGCCGCAGGAATCTTTTCGAGCAGGGCAGACTGTCGTGATCCAGCCGAACGTCGTCACTCGTGATGGCAAGGCTGGCGTGCAAACGGGCGAGATGGTGTTGATCACCGACACCGGCATTGAACGTTTCCATTCGATGCCGCGTGGTTTCGTGCAGCTTTAATCTCCGCTCAGCGCCGCCTCTGTAGGCGACGGACTAATCCAATTGCTCCTTCATCCAATCCGCGCTTTGCGAGCGCCAGCGATAAGCGCGGTTGGTCGCAATGTGATTGCCGTCTTCGATCATCATCAACTCGACCGGCCCTTTCGCTTCGCGCGCCAGGCGTTCGGCGTCCTTGGCCGGCACAATGCGGTCGAGGCGGCCGTTCACGATGAACAGCGGGCAGGTGATATTTTGCGCGATACCTTCGAGCGATAACGTGTTCGCATTCTTGCGCGCCTCGTCCGGTGTCTGGCAGTGGCTGCGCACGCGAAACGCAGTACGCGTCAATTCCGGCAAGTTGTCCCAATTGGCGCCCCAATTGAACGGCCCGCCAAGCGCGATGCAGGCTCTGATGCGCTTGTCGAAGGCCGCCGCACGAGGTGCGTAGTAGCCGCCCAGGCTCACGCCCCACATGCCGACACGTTTTGCATCGAGATCCGGACGCTTGTCGACGAAATCGATCACTACCTTCACCGGCACTTCGTAGTCGCCCCGAATAGGGAAGTTGTATTGCGCTTCGCCCTGGCCGGGCCCTTCGAATATGAGCGTCGCCATTCCACGCGCGAGAAATGGCGCCTCATAGGCATCGCCTTCCTCCTTTGTGGAATCCAGACCGACGGCCATCACAACGACCGGCGGCCGTTCGACGCCAACGGGTTTACGCAAAATGCCTGCGAGCGTTTTTCCTTGATAGGGAATGTCGACTCGCTCGCCGGGCGGCCGCAAATGAGGCAGTGCGGCCTGCCGACATTCGATTTGTTTCTTATGTGCAGCCTTCATTTGCGTCTGATCCTGCACGAACAAGAACGATGCAAAATGATAGTAAACGCCGGCGCGCTGGAGACATTCTCCTGCAGTCAGAAAATGTTTCTTTCCAAGCGCCTCGCGCCCAAGCTTTTCGTGGTGCGCGGCCCGCGCGGACCAGGCGGCGCACCAGTCGTTGTACGAGGATATTGAGCCGGTAACTTCCTCGAAGTCCGTCAGCACGACGCCGTTAGCGACGAAGCGGGGGCCCCAATGCGCGATCGCGGCCTTAAGCAAGGGGTCGGATGACATGCAAATTTCCTCGTGGTGGAACGTAAAGAAGGGCGCTAGCTCGCTTTTTCGTCGCGGCGGTACCATGGCATGTAGCGCCGCGTCGCTCCGTTCACCAGCAATTCGAAGCCGACGCCAAAGGCTGCAAGCAGCAGAACGCCGACAAAGGCCTCGTTGTGATGATAGGAGCGCGAGTTGTAGAGAATATAGTAGCCGAGGCCGCCGACCGAGATAAAGAACTCTGCAACCACAGCGCCGATTAACGCGCGGCCCGCCGCCAGGCGGAGGCCCGCCAGCAGGTAGGGCGTGGAGGCCGGCAAAACGATCCCGAGCAGCATGCTCAGCCGGCCGGAGCGGAACGAGCGTGCGACTTCCATGAACTCGCGCGGCACCGAGCGGGCGCCGTCGGCGACATTGATAATGATCGAGAAGATTGCCGCAAAGATGATGGTCGCGATGCGCGTCGAGCTGGAGTAGCCGAACCATAGCGAAAACAGCGGCAGGACCACAATCATTGGCACCGCATAAAATCCGTTCACGTAATGACGAATGGCGCGTTCGCACACAGTGCTGCGCCCCATCAGCAGCCCGATGATAGTGCCGAATACCAGCGCAATAGCGAGGCCTTCTGCTACTGCCGCCAATGTCGCGCCCGTCGCGTGCAGGAAAGCGGGATCAACAATGACGCGTGGGATTGCCGCAATGACCGTCGAAGGCTTGGCGACGTAGGCCGGCGCATATGCCCGCACAACCAATTCCCAAATGAACACGATGAAAAAGCCCACGATCAGCCGTGGCACAAATGTGCCCGACCAAAGGCCGGCGACCTTAGAGGGGGACGCGGCGTTCGTCACAGGAACGGAGACGTGAATGGTCTGTTCGGCCACGTTTCTATTGTCTCCAGCGCGCAAAATGCTGCTCAATCATCAGGCCGACCCGCATCAATCCAACTCCGATCAGTCCGATAATCAAGATCGAGGCGAAGACGCCGCCCGTGTCGAAGTTTTGCGAGGCACTCATAATAAGTTGACCGAGCCCCGTCGACGACAAGAAAAACTCTGCCGCGATCATGCCGACGAGCGCGCGGCCAATGGCCTGACGCACTCCGGTCATTGTATATGGCAGCGTGTAGGGCAGCATCACCTCCCGCCATAATGCCCATTCGGTCGAGCGGAAAGATTTCGCGACCTCGATCAGTTCCGGCTTGATGCTGCGCGCGCCCTCCACCGTGTTGTAAAGCACAGGAAAAACCGCGAACAAAAACACTACCAACACTTTCGGGGCGAAACCGAAACCCATCATGGATAGAATGAACGGGATCAACGCAACCATCGGCGTGGCGTAGAGGATCATAATGTAAGGCTCGATGCCGATACGCAGTGGACGAATGCGCGCGAGCACCATCCCAAGCGGCACGCCGACGACCAGCGCGAGGAAAAAGCCGGCGAAGAACAACTTTCCTGAATCAATGAGTTGCGCGATGAAGTTGCCGCCGGTCACCAGCTGCCAGAGCCGCACGATCGTTACGGAAAACGGCACCATGAACGCCGCGCTGGTACTGCGCCCGGCGACCTCCCAGATAGCGAGGCCGGCGAAAATACTGATCCAGAACGGCGCGTGGCGACGGATGGTATTTTGCAAAGTCGTTCTTTCGGCACTCACGTCAGTTCGACGAATGGGCGCCACAAGTCGTAGCGCGCTCCCTCTCCTCGTCGGGAGAGGGTTGGGGTGAGGGGGTCAGGACACTCGATAGATCATAACCCCTCACCCGACACGCTTCGCGCGTCGACCTCTCCCTATGGGAGAGGTGAAGAGACCAAGCGGCGAGGAGTGCATACTACTTCACCATCGCGTTGGCATCTTTCCAAACGCTGGCGTCGACGAATTTGTCGTAACTCACCGGCTCCTTGTCAGGATTGATTGAGCCGATCTTTTTCATCAGCGCGGCGACCGCCTCGATTTTGCTGCGCGGCATGCCGTCGTCCTTCGCGGCCCAGAAGTCGATATCGAGGAACGCCTTGAGCGCCGCCTTATTGACCTCTTTGGTATGCCCTGTGACGGCGGCCGCTTCGGCGACCGCGTCGGCATTTTTCGGGTCTTGCATGAAACGCGCCGCTTCAATCATGCCAGCGATTGTGCGGACGATGGCATCGCGGTTTTTTGCAAGATTGTCCTTACGCGCGACCATGATGAGGTAATGGCTGGTTGGATTCGTATTTTTCATTGCCAGCAAAATATTTAGCTTCTTGCCCTGGTGTTCTATTTCGGCAAGGTCGTCGAGATGCAGTACGGCAAAACGCAGTTGGCCCGCGAGGAGCGCCGGGCCGGGCGTGGAACCCAGCGCGATCTGCTTGGTGTCTTCAATCTTGACGCCGGGGCACCCGGTCAGCATGGAGCGCAGCGCGACCGAGCGCGCGCCATTGATCGAATCGACTCCAACATCCTGGCCGACAAGATCTTTGCAGGTCTTCCCTTCCTCGGTGGTCCCAATCACCCAGTCAGGATTGGGCATTCCATAAAGCGCCACCAAGGGGACGTCTGCGTTCGAGACCTGATTGATGACAGGAGGGGTTGGCGACCATGCCATGTCGATGTCGCCTGCCACCACCGCGCGCGCGGCCGCGGTGCCGTTGTCGAACGGACGGATTTCGACGTTGGCGCCGTACTTTTTGAAAAAGCCCTGCTTTTCAGCGACAAAGGCGATGGTCACCGAATAGATCGGCGGAATGCCGGGAATTGCGACGACGACTTTCTTGTCTTGCGCGGCGGCCGGACCGATGCCCGCCAACAAAGCGGCCATCAAGGCACATCCGGCCATCATTGTGATGGTTCTGCCGATCATTGAATCCTCCCTACAAGCATCATTTTTTTATTTAGCGTTCAAGTTGGAATTCGGCTTCGCGAGCCTCCCGCATCAACGTGCCCCAAACCCTTTCGCGCAGTTCGGCAAAGCGCGGCTCACGCAGCGTCTCCCGGGTGCGTGGTTCCGGGAGATCTATGGTGATGGTTTCGTGGATGCTTGAGGGCCTGCCCTTGAGCACGATGACGCGATGGCCAAGGAGCACCGCTTCTTCGATCGAATGCGTGACGAAGACCATAGCGGTCGGCCGCTGCTCCCAGATTCTGCAGCAGTTCGAATTGGAGGATTTCGCGTGTCTGCGCATCGACCGCCGCGAATGGTTCGTCCATCAGCAATACGTTTGGCTCAACGGCCAGCGCCCGAGCGAGGCCGCAGCGCTGCTGCATACCGCCCGACATTTGGTACGGAAATGCTTTCTCGAATCCGGTGAGTTCCAACCAGCTTGATAAATTCTGGCACCTTGCGCTCGATGTCGGCCTTTGGTGCGCCTGCCATGCGTAGGCCATAAGCGACGTTTTCGAATACGGTCTTCCAAGGAAACAGTCCGAAGTGCTGGAACACCATGGCGACGCCGGCGATTGGTTCGGTAACGCGCTCATTGCCGACCCAGATTTCGCCCGTGTCGTGCGGCAGCAGGCCGTCGATACACCGCAGCAGCGTGGTCTTGCCGCAGCCGGAGGGACCGACAATCGCGACGATTTCGCGCTCGCCAACGTCGAAATCGATGTTGCGGAACACTTCGAGCGAGCCGTAATGCTTGCCGAGGCCCCGTACGCGAATGCGCGCTTCGGCCTTGCCGGCTTGCGGAGCAGGTGATGGGCGGATTGCTGATCTCGTTGTCGTTTGACTTGTCACTATGTTTACTCTGCGGCCTGCTTGGCGGATTTGGCGTTGATCTTGGCCCAATAATCTTCAGCCTGCTTGGAACGTTGGAGAGCGTCTAAAGTCTCGAACCCGGGCGCCATCGACCCGTCGGTGCCGGCGAGAATTTGGTGATGCTCGATGTTGAGCGTGCGCAGCCAGCGTTGCTGGCCCATGGTGATCGCGACGAAATAGCCGATCTCGACCAGCTCGGGCTCGCTGTAATGTTTGTGAAGACGATCCCATAATTCATCTGTCGCCGGCAGGTCCCACGTGATCGCCTCCGCATAGGCTAAGGCGGCCTTCTGCCGTTCGTCGTAGCGCGTCGAACTCTCGAAATTGATTAGGTCGGAATAGTCATCCTCCTTGAGGCCCGACTTTGCCGCTTTGATCGAACGCTGATTGCCGCAAAATTCGCACAGCACGGAACGCGAAACGTAGATGCGGCACAGCTCCTTGATCTTGTGGTCGGCAACGCCGTTCTTGAATACGTCGCGCCAAGTATTCGCAAACGACCAGAACGTTGCCGGGACATGCGCGCGAATGGCCTGGCTCTCCGGCCGTGGCGTCCCCTCACGCGCGCAACGTTCGAATTCCGCGATCATCGCCGGATCCTTAACCGTCGAAGGATCGACATAACTAATGCGAGGTTTCGACATCTTCAGTTTTCTCCCGGAAAAACGACACCGTGCACCGGCTTCGGATGCGACGTTCATAGTCTGGCGACGGGTATGGCATGTTGCCGCAACAGCGCTGCACGAGCAACGGCGAATACTGTATTTCGGTAACCTTGCCTTAGGCTTGACGATATTCGAACACCGCGCAGTGCCAACCGCAGCGTGGGCGACAGCCCCGTATTTGCAGGCTTTTTTGACGGCGCGGGCACTCATCACGCTGAATCGTTTCTTACCGGCGATGCAAGTATACGAACCAGTATTGTTAATTTTGTGAGAGGTTACTCTAAAGTTTATCCCACCTCAGCTACCAGATTTAAACGCTACGAATTCATGGGCTCTTCAGCATAGAGCCAGATGCGGCAATGATTTTAGTAATTCAATACTTCCTCGCCTCTAGTGTTCACGCGAACAGACCGGGGAAGAGTTCGGTCGCGTCAAACAAGGCGTATTGCCGTGCGTGCCAGTACCGTTGTCATGATCGGGTTTGCCATTGTCTTCGGCTTGCTCGCTGTATTCATCGCCCAGGTTTGGCTCAACAATCAGGCCAGCCTGCGCGCGAAAAATACGGAGCCGGTCAAGACGCCGGTGGCGTCGCAAACGGTTGTCGTCGCGAAACAGCCGCTGCGCTTCGGCACCGAACTGACGGCCTCCATGCTTCAGGAAGTGCCGTGGCCGTCTGACTCGCTTCCGGGCGGCGCCTTCGCAAAAATCAACGACATCATGGCAGGCGGCCGTCGTGTTGTGCTGGCTGCCATCGAAGCGAACGAGCCCGTGCTCGCGCTCAAAATTACCGGGGCTGGCCAGCGCGCCACGCTGTCCGCACTCGTCAAGCCGGGAATGAAGGCCGTGACCATCCGCGTCAACGACGTGGAAGGTGTGGGCGGCTTCGTGCTGCCCGGCGACCACGTTGACGTCGTGCTCACGCGTCAGCTCGAAAAAGGATCAGCCACGACGCAAGTGGTGTTGCAGAACACGCGCGTGCTCGCGGTCGATCAGACCGCTGACGAGCGCGCCGCCAAAGCGACAGTGGCGAAATCGGTAACGCTGGAAGTCGATACGGTCGAAGCACAAAAGCTTTGGCTGGCATCATCTGTCGGCAGTCTTTCGCTGTTGCTGCGCAAGGCAGGCGAAACGGCGGAAATACGCACACGCAAAGTCACGCTCAACGACTTGGGGACCAATGAACCCGTCAGCACCGACAAGGCTGCGACGACGACGGTGGTCGTGACGCGCGCGTCTGCGAAGCAGGAATACACCGTCCCGGCTGAGGGAACTAATGGGGTCTCGGCTGTGACGGAGCGGAGGGGAGTGGCCTGGTAAGCCCAGGCTTGGGATCAATGAAGGGGTGGGGAGTGTGTCGTGAATAAACACAACGAAATTAACGTCGGCTTTCGCTGGCGGTTTGAGGACAGGACCACGAAGCATGGCAACTGGCTGCGCGATCTTGCAATCGCGTTGGCCATTGCCATGGCAGCATCGATTTTAGGTTTGGTCGGTGACGCCTATGCGGAATCGCGAGCGATTCAGATCAGCGGCAACAATCGCACCGTGATGGTGACGGTGCCGATTGGCAAATCGGAAGACGTGCGCACGGATACAAGCTTCGTCGATATTACTGTCGGCGATCCGGAAGTTGCCGACGTCAATCCGCTCACGGATCACGCGTTGTCGATCCTTGGCAAAAAGATCGGCACCACGCGCGTATCGGTCTATTCCGAAGGCAAGAAGCTGGTCGGCATTTTCGATGTCGAGGTGTCATATGACATCACGCGGCTCAAGAATGAACTGATGCGCCGATTCCCCGGTTCTCGGCTCGAGGCATCCACAGTCAACGGCCGAATCATGCTCTCGGGCGAAATCGCAGACGCGGCCAGTCTCGACAAGGCCGTGACCATCGCGCGGCAGTTCGGGCCGGAAATCATCAACACTGTCTCGGTGATGTCGCCGCAGCAGGTGTTGCTGGAGGTGCGTTTCGTCGAAATATCGCGCACCGCTGGCCGTGAACTGGGCTTCCAGTGGAACCGCTTCGGCAGCCACAGCACGACGAATATCGGCTCGCAACTGCCTGCCGCAGCCTTGCCGATCAAGTCGCCGTCGAGCCCCACCGATGTCCCGATTGGCGAAGCGGCCGCCGGCGTCCTGTCCGGTGCGTCACCGTTCGGCTTCATGATTGCGCGGATGGTTAGTAACGGCGTCACAACCGACGTGTTGATCAACGCACTCGAGCAAAAGGGCATCGCTCGCAGCCTGGCGGAGCCCAACCTGGTCGCGCTGTCCGGCGATACCGCGAGCTTCCTCGCCGGTGGTGAATATCCGATACCGGTCTCTGGCTCGTTTGGTCAGGTGACAGTCGACTACAAGAAATACGGTGTTGGGCTGGCCTTTACACCGACCGTGCTCGGCCGCGGTTTGATCAACATGAAGATCGAGCCGGAAGTCAGCCAAATCGACACCACCCATACGATCTCGGTGAGCACCGGCATCTCGGTGCCGGCGCTGATCGTCCGCCGCGCTTCGACCACGGTCGAGTTGCGCGACGGGCAGAGTTTCGTGATCGGCGGGCTGCTGCAGACCGACAACAAAAACCAGATCGACCAGCTGCCATGGCTCGGCAGTGTGCCGGTGCTGGGCGCGTTGTTCTCCAGCAAATCCTATCAGAAAAACGAAACCGATCTCGCCATCATCGTGACGCCGCATCTCGTTCGTCCGGGCCGCCCTGGCGACGAAATCAAAACTCCGGCGGACGATACGTTGCAGCCGAATGACCCCGATTTCTTCTTGCTTGGAAAGACCGAGGTCACGAGGGAGCAAGCGCGCGCACTCACACCCGCTACCGCCCGCTTCGCCGTTGCCGGCGACCGGCCGATGACGGGACATATGCTTGACCTGCCGAGGGGGGATTCCGATGCGGCGATTCAATAACGTCACGCGTACGCTTGCACTTGCCGGCCTTTTCGCCGTGCTTGGCGGCTGCTCGGAATATCTCGATCGCCGCGACACCATCGCAATGTCCGGCGGCGACGCGGTGGCAACCAACATCGTCACGCAAATGGTCGATCCGTGGCCGCCCGAAAGCGCGAACCGCAACATTGCCTACAATGGCGCGCGGATGGAAAGCGCGTTCGAGCGTTACCGCACCAATCGCGTCATACCGCCGCGTGGCATTGGTACGTCGAGCACATATCAGGACGCCGGCCAAGGCGGATCGCAGAATAGCCCAACGCCCGTTGGACCCACCGTGGCCCAGCCGGCAGCAGCTGTGAAATAGGACTACCGAAGACACCATGCGTATTAGTCGAACCCCGAGTGCAACGCAGACACGCGTGGTGGTCCTTACTGCCGACGTCGCTTTTGAGGAATCGGTGCGTACGACTTTCGGCGCGTCGTCTTCGATCGAACTTGCCATGGTATCGGGCCGCCTTGCCGAGCAAGGCGATGCGCTCGCGGTCCAAAATGCCACCGTCGTGGTGGTCGATCTTGATGCCGGACGCGCCGATGAAATGACTGCGCTCGCCCGCCTTATGACCCGCGTTGGCTCATGGCCGCCGGTCATCGCGGTGACGCAAGCTTTCGATGAAAACGTTGCGCGCACCTTGTTGCAGATGCGGGTCGCTGACTTCCTGGTGAAGCCGGTCGAGCCGATCGATCTGGTGCGTGCGTGTGCTCGCGTTGCCAAGGGCCCCGGCGGGGGCACCGAGCCGACGGAAGCGAAAATCTATACCTTCTTGCCCGCGGTGGGCGGAGCAGGTGTGACGACGCTTGCGGTACAGACCGCCATGATCTTGCTCAATAGCGGCGGACAGCGTGCAAAGCCCTCGACGTGTCTGGTGGATCTCGACTTCCAGCATGGATCGGTTGCCGACTATCTCGATCTTGAGCCGCGCCTCAATCTTGCGGAAATCGAACCACGCCCGGATCGGCTGGACCGGCAATTGCTGGAGGTTATGCTCTCGTATCACACCTCCGGGCTTGCCGTTGTGGCTGCACCCAATCGGCCCGCGGAAATGCGTTCGTTCGATCCCGACGTGGTGACGCGTCTGCTCGATCTTGTGTCCAGCAATTTCGAATACGTCGTGTTCGACATGCCGCGCACATGGTTCTCATGGACCGACAGCGTGCTGCACGGCTCGAACAAACTTTTCATCGTCAGCGAAACCACGGTTCCGGGGCTTCGTCACGCCAAGCAATTGGTGGCGGCAATCAACGAGCGGCTCGGCGAAGGCCCGAACCCGCGCGTGATCGTCAACCGTTTCAGTCAGCGCATGTTCGATTCGGGCCTGCGCCGCGGTGACCTCGCGCATACGCTTGGCGACGCTTTCTTGAGCGCGATCCCGAACGACTACGCGCTGGTGCGGGAAGCCATTGATCGCGGGGTGCCGCTGGACGAAGTCAAACCCGGCAACAAGATTACCGCCGAACTCAAAAAGCTCGTGCTGGATACTTCGACGTCAAAAACGGCCGGCGACGGCCAGCCGTTGCCGTTGATGAAGAAACTCAAGCTCGCGATGGTGGGCTAAAATGGTCGGTCGTTTCACAGCCCGGCGCGCCGCAACGCCCGACTTGCCGCCGCCGGAAGAGTCATCGCCGTCGGCGCTCGAGGGCGTTTCGTGGACGGTATTTCCCGAAGGGACGAGCGACCCGGCCCAGCCCGCTCAGCAAAACGATAGTCCGCTCCTGAGTGACAAATTGCTCGACGCCAAGGTGCGCCTGCACCGCCGGCTGATCGAGGAGATCAACCTCTCGGCGTTGGATAAGGTCCCGGAAGAAGAACTGCGCCGGCACGTCCAGCAGCTCGTGTCGCAGTATGTCGTCGTTGAACGTCTTGCGTTGAATACCCAGGAATTAAACGATTTCGTCTCCGAAATTCTCGACGAGATGACCGGCCTGGGCCCGCTCGAGCCGTTGCTCAAGGACCCGAGCATCAACGATATCCTGATCAATGGCCACGAATGCGTCTATGTGGAACGTCACGGCGTCCTTGAGCCGCTATCCGTGCGTTTCAAGGACGAGCAGCATCTGCTGCGCATCATCAACAAGATCGTCGCCGCGGTCGGCCGCCGTGTCGATGAATCTCACCCGCTCTGCGACGCGCGCCTGCAAGATGGCTCGCGTGTCAACGTTGCGGTACGCCCGATTGGCGTCGATGGCCCGCTGGTCTCGATCCGGAAATTCTCGAAGAAGCCCTTCAATATTACCAAGCTCGTTGAGGTCGGTGCGCTACGCCCGGCGATGGCCGAAGTACTCGCCGCGGCGGTGAAGTCACGCGTCACAACGATCATTTCCGGCGGCACCGGCTCCGGCAAGACGACGATGCTCAACGCGCTCTCGGCATTCATATCCGAGAAGGAACGGCTGCTCACAATCGAGGACGCTGCGGAATTGCAACTGCAGCAGCCGCACGTCGGCCGTATGGAAACACGTCCACCGAATATCGAAGGCAAGGGAGAAATTCGCCAGCGCGAACTCGTGAAGAACGCGCTGCGCATGCGACCGGATCGCATCATCCTCGGTGAGTGCCGTGGCGAAGAAGCCTTCGACATGTTGCAGGCAATGAACACCGGCCATGAAGGGTCGATGGCGACGATCCACGCGAATACGCCGCGCGATGCGATTTCGCGCCTCGAGCAGATGATCGGCATGGCGGGCCTGCCGATGACGGTGGCCTCGATCCGTAGCCAGATCGCCAACGCCATCCAGCTTATTGTGCAGCTTCAGCGCCAATCTGACGGCAAGCGCAAGGTGACCTCGATTGCCGAAGTGACCGGACTCGAGGGCGATATCATTCAGATGCAGGAAATCTTCAAGTACGTGCGCACCGGCACCGCCGCCGACGGCACGGTGCTCGGGCACTACCAGGCCACGGGAGTGCGTCCGCGCTTCCTTGCCCATCTTGCCAATCAGGGCATCAAGGTTCCCGGCAACTATTTTGATCCCTCGCAGCCGCTCTGAACGGCCATGTTCGATTTCAATCAAATCTATCTGTTCTACCTGCTGATAGGCATTTCGGCGGCGATGTTCGCCGAAGGCATCTATCTCGTCGTCTACAACAACGCGTCCTATCGCAAGAATATAAATCGCCGCCTCAAGGTGATGGACAACAAGGTGGACCGCGAAAGCGTGCTCGTGCAGTTGCGGCGCGAACGCGGCCTAACCAGCGGTGGCGACTATCGGTTGCCGATCGTCAAACTCAATAACCTGCTGCTGCAGTCCGGCCTCACGATTGGCTTTGGCCGGCTGATGATCGTTATCGCCATCGGTGCGGTAGCGACGTTCATCGGCGTCATGACCTTTGAAGGCAACGCGTTTCACGCATTTCTTGCTACGCTATTCAGTGGCATTGTCTTGCCGCCGCTTGTGTTGAAATTTTTGCGCGGGCGCCGGCAGAAAAGATTCAGCGCCCAATTTCCCGACAGTCTCGACATGATCGTGCGATCGCTGCGTGCCGGCCATCCAGTCCCGATTGCCATTAACATGGTGGCAAAGGAAATGAAGGACCCCATCGGCACCGAGTTCGGTATCGTTTCCGACGAGCTGACTTACGGTTCCGACCTCGAAACCGCGATGCGAAACCTCTATTTCCGCGTCGGCACCGACGATTTGCCGTTGTTCGTTACTGCGGTCGCCATTCAGCGTTCGACCGGCGGCAATCTCGGCGAAATCCTGGAAAACCTTTCGTCGGTGATCCGTCAGCGTTTCAAGATGCGCCGCAAAATTCGTGCATTGGCGGCAGAAGGCCGCGCCTCAGCGCTTATTTTGTCGTCGCTGCCGATCGGTATGTTTGCGGTCATTCAAGTTCTGGTGCCGAATTTTTACGCAGACGTCTGGCACGAGGATCTCACCAAAATCTGCCTCACGCTTGCCGGATGCTGGATGCTCGTTGGCAATTTCATCATGTACCGCATGGTCAATTTCAGGATCTGAACCATGGACACGGTACTCGACGTTTTCGGCAGCTTGTTCAACGACAGCAACACCATGGTTATGGCACTGCTGGTGTTTCTTGCAGCTGGCACATTGGCCTTTTCGTTGATGGTCGCGGTACGCGTGCGCGGTGCGGTGAGGAAGCGCACGTCGCGCATCATGAACGATGAAGAGCGTCACGGACGTTCGCTGCAGAATTCCAGCGCGAAGGCCGTTACAAAGCTTCTCGAATACACCACGAAACATTATTCGACGGCCAACGAAGACAACATGAAGGTGCTGCGCCGGCGGTTGGTGCAGGCAGGCATCTACGATCCGCGCGGAGTCGCCTATTTCTTTATCGGACGGACAGTTTTGGCGATCGGGCTGGCCATCGCTATGTTCATGTTTTTGCCACTCGTGAAGCAGACCAGCAGTTCAGTGCTGTGGCTCATGGTGATTGCCGGCGGTCTTGCCGGATACGTTGGCCCAAGCATGTACATCGATCGCCGGATTTCCGCGCGCAAACTTGAGCACCGATCCGGCTTTCCCGATTTCATGGATCTCCTGGTCGTTTGCGCCGATTCAGGATTGTCGATGGAGGCATCGCTGGAACGCGTCGGGCGCGAGCTTGGCCAGAGCTATCCTTCGCTGAGCGCCAATATCCATTTGACCAACCTTGAAATCCGCGCGGGCCGACCGCTCAAGGATGCGCTTGAGCATTTCGCCGATCGCCTTGCCCTCGAAGAGGCGCGCGCGTTCGCAACGCTGATCAACCAGTCAATCGACCTCGGCTCAAGCATTACCGATGCGATGCGCGTGTATAGCGATGACATGCGGCACAAAAGGCTCTCGCGCGCCGAAGAAAAAGCTTATGCGCTTCCCGCCAAGCTGGCGGTGCCGATGATGGTGTGCATTTTTCCCGTGCTGTTCGTCGTCATTCTGCTGCCGGTCATCGTTCGCCTGCATGTTGGGCACTTTTTCTGACGATGAGTGCGGTTGCCGCGTTATTTCGGGCCCCTATCCCCCGAAAGGCGGACAAAGTGAAGATTTGTTAACCATCCTCACCTAGCCTGACAGCGTCCCGTTACCGGGCGACTCCGCAAGGCGTTGGCATGCTTATTGGAATTGCCCGAGGGCTGATTGTCGTCACTGCCGGCCTATGGCTGGCTGGGTGCAGCACATCCACCAGTTTTTCAGATTTGCTCGGTTCGAAGTCATCGAACGCTGACGCATCGACGGCGCAGGCGTCAGCCGATCCGTCTTTGGGGCAGGAGCCTGCCGACGCGGCGACACCGCAGCGGAAAGTCGAGGAAACCACCGGGACGGTGCCGCCACCCTTGGGCGTAACGCAGGAACCGGGTTTGCTCGGCAGCGATCCTTACGACGAACTGAGTCTCGGCAAGAAGCACTATCGCGCGAACGACTTCGGCCTTGCCGAAAAGCATTTCCGCAAGGCAGTCGAGACGCACCCGCGCGACGCTGAAGCATGGCTCGGTCTTGCCGCTTCGTATGATCGCTTGCGTCGCTTTGATCTCGCTGATCGCGCCTATTCACAGGCCGTCGGCATCCTGGGGCCGACCGTCGAGATTCTCAACAACGAGGGCTACTCATACATGTTGCGCGGGGACTACAAACGGGCGCATGCCACGCTCGCCGCCGCCCTGCGCAAAGATCCAAATAACAAATACGTACAGAACAACCTGCGTCTCCTCGAGGAGAGCTACCGCAAAGGCAAAGCCGTCCAATAGGCTTTGCGTCGGCAAATTCGCCGGCAATACCGGCCTGTCCGTGGACTATTCCCTCCATCCGGTTGTTATCGACAGACGCCGCGACAAATGCGCGGCAGGCGCACGAGGGCCATGGCGCCCTCGCGCCCTATCGCTTACCATTCGCGTGAACCGGCGCAGACCGGTCACAACAATCGGTCCCGAGGGGAGGAACCAATGGCTACTGCAGTGAACGCCGGCGCACGTCTCGACCGGCTCCCGATCTCTTCATTTCATTATCGGATATTCTGGCTGGTGGGTGCCGGCATGTTTTTTGACGGCTACGATCTTTATGTTGCCGGCGGCGTCCTTGCTTCGACGATCCAGAGCAAATTCTCGACGCTTCCGCAAAACCTGCAATTTCTGTCGCTGACCTTCGTCGGAATGACGCTGGGTTCGCTGATCACCGGATTCGTCGGCGACAAGTACGGGCGGCGGTTCACTTATCAGATCAACCTTCTGGTGTTCGGGCTCGCTTCACTTGCGGCCGCTTTTGCGCAGGACATGCCCCAGCTGATTGCTTGCCGTTTTGTGCAAGGACTCGGTCTCGGCGCTGAAATTGTCGTCGGCTATTCGACACTGACCGAATTCGTTCCGCCGAAATCGCGCGGCCGCTGGCTGTCTTTCATGGCATTTTTGGTTGTTGCGGGGTTTCCGGCCACCGCAATCCTGAGTTACCTGATCATCCCGACCTGGGGCTGGCGTCCGATGTTCGTCATCGCCGGCATTGGTTCGCTGATCGTGTGGTATTTGCGCAAAAACCTGCCGGAGTCGCCGCGCTGGCTGGAAGCACAGGGCCGCACCGCTGAAGCCGAAACGCTCATGCAGACCATCGAAAAGGAAGTGGCGGCTACTGCCGGTTCGCTTCCCGCTCCGGTGATCACGGCACCAACCCCGCAATTGACGGCCGCTGCGATGTTCAGGCCGCCGATCCTGCAAAGGTTGTTGGTCGGCTGCTGGGTCCTGATCACGATCAACACGCTGATCTTTGGATTCGTGATCTTCCTACCGCAATTTTTCTTGCGACAAGGTCTCACGATTACCAACTCGCTTGGCTACACAGTGGTGCTGGCCGGCGCTTCGTTGGTTGGCTGCGCGTGCGGTGCCTACTTGTCCGATTTCGTTGGGCGACGCTGGAGCATCATTGGCGCCTCGGTCCTGACGATCGCCGCCGGCTGGGTCTACGCGCACTTCAGCGCGGCGTCCGACCCGGTCATTGTGTTGAGCGTTGGCTTTATATTGATCGTCGCGATCTATATCCAGACCGCGATTTTGTTCGGGGTTTACACCCCCGAACTTTTCCCGACCGAAATCCGCCTGCGCGCCAACGGAATCTGCAATACGCTCGGTCGCGGCGCGACGGTGGTCTCTCCGTTTGTAGTCGGCTATCTGATGGTGAACTATCAGCTGCCGGGCGTTGTCTGGCTGATGATTGGCTTGCTTGTGGTGCAGATCATCGCGATCTATTTCTGGGGTGTTGAGCCGGCGCGGCGATCGCTGGAAGGGCTTGATCCAAAAGTCGCCTGACGCGGCGCATCTTAAGGTATGATCGGCCGCCCACTCCGGGCGGCCGATTGCATTCGGAGAGAAACGCAATGACTGGTATGCGGCCAGTAACGGTGATTACGGGAGCGTCGGCGGGAATCGGCGTAGCGCTTGCACGCATATTTGCCGGTCGCGGTCATGAATTGGCCCTGGTCGCACGGCGGGAAGACCGGTTACGTGCACTCGCTGACGAAATTGCGGCGACTGGCGCGAAACGGCCAATTGTCATTCCGGCAGACCTTTTGAAACCCGGTGCTGCGCGACACATCGGCGAAGTTCTGGCGGCGCAGGGCGCCGAGCCGCAATTTGTCGTCAACAACGCCGGCTTCGGATTGGTCGGTTTGGCGAGCACGCGCGATCACGATGAACAACTGCAAATGATCGACCTCAATGTGCGGGCGCTGACCGAATTGTCGCTTGCCTTTGTCGACAGCCTCGCCCGCCACAATGGCGGCCTGCTCAATGTTGGGTCGATGGCGGGCTTTCTGCCCGGCCCGGGCATGGCGGTCTACTACGCAACCAAGGCTTACGTGCTGTCGTTCACCGAAGCGCTGCACAGCGAGCTGAAGCCGCGGGGAATAAAGGTGGCGGTCTTGTGCCCGGGTCCCGTGCCCACGGAATTTGCCGAACGCGCCGGCGTAAAAGATGGCAGTTTAGCGCCGAGTATCCTCACACAATCGGCGGAGTATGTGGCGGAAGCGGGCTATCGCGGCCTTATGGAAGGCCACCGGACGATTGTGCCCGGCTTCTTGAACAGGATAATTACCGTGCTGATACGTCTCATCCCGCGCCGTATCCTGCTTGCCGCGGTGGATTCCCGGCAAACCCGGCGTAGATCCGCGTCGCAGGCATAGCCGAGTCCCCGCCGACCATATTTGCAATCGCCGGAAGAGCCGTTAGTAGTCAGCAACGCGCGTGCACACGCCGAATCATCATGTTGAAGCCCGTCCTTCTCATCTTGCACCAGGAGCACTCGTCGCCCGGCCGCGTTGGCCAGACGCTGGCGAAGCTCGGCTACCCGCTCGATATCCGCCGGCCGCGATTTGGCGATCCGTTGCCGGAGACCATGGACGAGCATGCGGGGGCGGCAATTTTCGGTGGCCCGCAAAGCGCCAACGACAATGAAGACTTCCTGCGACGGGAGATCGACTGGATCGGTGTGCCGCTGCGCGACAAGAAGCCGTATCTCGGCATCTGCTTGGGCGCACAGATGATGGCGCGCCATCTCGGTGCGCGCGTGTTCCCACATCCGCAAGGCCATGCCGAAGTTGGCTATTACCCGATCCGCCCGACCGAAGCAGGGCGGAAGGTCTGTCCCGAGTGGCCGGACCACGTTTATCAATGGCATCGCGAGGGCTTCGAGCTCCCGTCCGGCAGTGAGTTGCTGGCGGAGGGCGACGCCTTTTCCGTCCAGGCGTTTCGATATGACAGCGGCTACGCGTTGCAATTTCACCCTGAAGTCACACACGCGATGATGTATCGCTGGCTCGTGCGCGGCGCACACCGAATGGAATTGCCGGGTGCAAAGCAACGCCATGAGCACATCGCCGACCGGGCGGTCCATGATTTGGCGTCGCGCAATTGGCTCGCCTCTTTCATCGATCACTGGATCGGCCGCATGCCCGACAATCAACCGGCGAAATGTGCTCCCTGACCGGCCGGCTCTAGCGGCGCTCTGCGCCCGCATGTGCTGCGCCATTGACAAATCGCCATCCAACCTGATCGTTGCACCAGTCAGGGGAACAATATCCTCGCGGAGGCGTGCGGGTGGTTGATTCCAGCGATCGCGGACACTCTTCCGCCCGGCAAATTCCGCCCGTGATGAGCGCAATGTTGCGCGCATCTGACGGCATTCTTGAGCTGCTGCCGATCGCGACGTTCATCTGTGACGCGAAGGGCACGATCCTTCAGTACAATCGCCATGCCGTCGCCGTCTGGGGCCGGGCGCCGGATCCAGGCCAAACGCACGATCAATTCAGGGAAAGCGCGCGCTTCTACGATATGGATGGCGCGCCGGTGTCGCGTTCGATGGTATCGGAGGTTCTTACGAGCGGTACGCCGGTACGCAATGTCGAACGAATTGTTGAGCGGGCCGACGGCACGCGCCTGATCGTATCCGTCAATATCGACCCCTTACGAAATGTGAAGGGCGAACTGGTCGGGGCAGTAAATTGCTTTCTCGACATTACCGAGCGCAAGCGTGCGGACGCTGCGCTCGAGAATTCCCGTCTTCATGCGCTTGAGCAGGAACAGCGACTGGCCGCAACTTACGAACACGCGGCGATCGGCATTTCGGAAATTTCACCGGATGGCCAATTCCTTCGCGTCAATGAAGCGATATGCGCAATTACCGGGTTTAGCCGCGAACATCTGCTCGCAAACAAGCTATTTACCCACACCCATCCCGACGACATGGATCCCGATCGCGAAGGTTTTCGCAAGCAGGTTGCCGGTGAGCTCGAATTTTATTCGGTAGAGAAGCGCTTCATCCGCAAGGATAACCGTGTGATCTGGCTGTCGGTGCGCTCATCGCCGGTGCGCGACGAGGGCGACAAGCTGCGCTACGTGGTTCGCGTGGTGCAGGATATTACGGAACGCAAGGCAGCCGAGCAGCGGCAAAAATTGTTGATGGATGAATTGAATCATCGCGTGAAGAACACGCTTGCAACGGTGCAATCGCTTGCCTCGCAAACAGCGCGAGGCGCGCATACGCCTGCTGCGTTCCGCGAGCGATTCGAAGGCCGTCTTATCGCCCTGTCCAAGGCGCACGACCAACTCACCATTCACCACTGGGAAAGCGCGGATTTGCGAGAGCTGCTGTCAGGAAGCCTTGCGCCATATGCCGGCGCCGGTTCCGAGCGCATCGTTCTGCGCGGTGAAGACGTGATTTTGCGGCCACGCGCGGTGTTGACGCTGGCGATGGCTGTACATGAACTCACCACCAATGCCGCAAAATATGGTGCCCTGTCGGTACCAGGCGGCCGCATTGAAATTAACTGGCAGCCGGTGAGCGGCGAAAATGGCCGCCCCATGCTGCGGATAAGCTGGGTCGAGCAGGGTGGACCTTCGGTTGTTGAGCCGGCCCAACGGGGCTTCGGCTCCAAACTGATCGAAGGCAGTGTCGCCGCCGAACTGGGGGGCAGTGCGCGGCTTCGCTTCGAACCTCAAGGATTGCGCTGCGAAATTGCCATTCCGCTTGAAACGGCGACTCTCGATTTTCGGAAGACTGAGGATTGACCGATTGAGGAAAGCCGTCGCAACCGGCTGCCCTGTCGGGTCGAAGGCTGGTGGAGCCGAGGGGATTTGAACCCCTGACCTCCTCATTGCGAACGAGGCGCTCTCCCAACTGAGCTACGGCCCCGCCAAATGGCAACGACAATTGTCGTCACGCGAAAAATGCGGCGAGTGGGCGCCATTTAGGACTAGGGGTATGGCCTGTCAAGGATGCGGCCGCGTCGGCTTGTTCGCGGCCATTTGACCCGCTAGTTTGCGCCAGGCTTGCGAACAGGCGGACACTCATGCGCGCTATTCTCGATATTATTCTCTTGGTCCTTCAGATTTACATCTGGCTGTTAATTGCGGCCGCCGTGCTGTCCTGGTTGATCGCGTTTAACGTCGTCAATACGCGCAACCAGGTCGTGGCGATGATCGCCGATTTTCTTTTTCGAATTACCGAGCCGGTGTTGCGGCCGATCCGGTCGATGATGCCTAATCTCGGCGGCATCGATGTGTCGCCCGTGATTCTCATTTTGATCATCCTTTTTCTTGAAAACGTCATTGTCAGATACATCTATCCGAACGTTTTCTAGCCGATGGCGGCCATGCCATGGTCGCTGTCCGACGACGGCATAACACTCATTGTCCGGCTGGCGCCGAAGGGTGGCCGCGACGCGATCGACGGCGTCGAAACGTTAACAGACGGACGTTCGGCGCTCAAAGCCCGCGTCCGTGCGGTGCCCGCGGGGGGTGAGGCCAATGATGGTCTTGTGCGATTAATCGCAAAATCGGTGGGCGTCCCACAACGCAATGTCACCTTGGTGGCGGGCGCTACGAGCCGCTTTAAGCGCCTCAAGATTACGGGCGATGTCCCAACACTGATTGCGGCGCTGGAGAAAGTCGCCGCATCGCGCTAAGGCTTGTTTTGGCGAAGCGGGCGAACGCACCATGAACGCACGCATCATTGACGGTAAGACGATCTCGGCGGCTTTGCGCGGCAACGTCACCGACGCCGTGCATCGGTTGCGCCGCGATCGCGGCGTTGTACCAGGTATTGCCGTCGTGCTGGTCGGGGATAACCCGGCGAGCGAAGTCTATGTGCGCAATAAATCGAAGGCTGTCGCGGAATCAGGCATGCATGCCTTCGACCGCAAATTGTCTGCCACTGCGAGCGAAGCCGAACTGCTCGACCTGATTGCAGAACTTAATGCCGACAGGGAAGTGAACGGCATTTTGGTGCAGCTGCCCTTGCCCAAGCAAATTGATGCACAAAAAATCATTGCAGCAATTGATCCCGCCAAGGATGTGGACGGCTTTCATCCCCTCAACGTTGGCCGTCTCGCGAGCGGCTTGCCCGCATTGGTACCTTGTACTCCGTTAGGGTGCGTACGGCTGGCAAAGACGGTGCATGAATCTCTCGAAGGGCTAGAGTCAGTTGTCGTTGGTCGCTCCAATATTGTCGGGAAGCCTGTTGCGCAATTGCTGCTCGCTGAAAATGCGACTGTAACAATCGCTCATTCCAAAACGAACGATCTGCCCTCCGTCTGCCGCCGCGCCGATTTGCTCGTTGCGGCAATGGGCCGTCCTGAAATGGTGCGTGGCGACTGGATCAAGCCGGGCGCCACCGTGATCGATGTCGGAATCGATCGAGTCCCCGGTGAGGGCGGCAAGACGCGCATCGTTGGTGATGTCGCTTATGCCGAGGCAGCGAAGATCGCCGGTGCGATCACCCCTGTGCCCGGTGGGGTGGGGCCAATGACGATTGCCTGCTTGCTGCTAAATACTTTGCGCGCTGCTTGCGCGCAGAACGGCTTCCCGGCGCCCAAGTTGTAGTGATTTACGCCTGCCAGGCGTAGGCGACCTTGTCGAGCGTCTTGCTACCGAAGCGTTCCGAGGATCGCGCCACCGCGCGACCACCAAGGGCACGATAGAACTCCGTCGCCGATTCGTTATCGGAGAGTGCCCACACGACAATGCTCTTGAGGCCGCTATGGTTGAGATCCTTGCGTGCCGCGGAAAACAGCCGGCGGCCGAAACCGAGGCCCTGGAACTCCGGGCGCAAGTAAATCTCGTAGATCTCGCCGTCATAAAACAAACTGCGGGCCCGGTTACGTCCGTAATTGGTGTAGCCCGCAATCCTGTCGCCAAACTGGAGAATGGTGATCCGGCTGCCCTTCCGGATAGCCAACTCCCACCAGTCCGGACCGCGACGATTGATCAGCTTTTCGAGTTCATTGCCCGGAATGATGCCCTGATAGGCTGCGCGCCACGCCTCGTCGTGCGTCTCGGCGACGTCCGTTGCGTCGACGGACTTCGCGCGGCAAATCTCTATGAGGGTCGTAGACATTGCGCGATAGAAGCAACGAACTTTGCGCCCTTCAAGCCCTATCATTAATGATGGGTTAACGGTGTGGATTACTGGTCACAGGTGCAAAAAGCCACGCGCGCCCGCCGAAAAATGATGCCGGCCGGACCGGTTGCAGCCGGCGCAGGCCGGTTTCGCGGGCATCGCGGGCACAGGTGTCACCCCAGGTGCTTCCTGGCTGACACAAAGTGATTCGATTGCCGGACTCGAATTACGCGTGACGGAAATCGAGATGCGTCACGGAGGTTGTGGCAGCCCCGGGGCTGTATCAGACGGTCTCGGCCTCTTTCTTGCGGTCTTCTTTTTTGCGGTCGTTTTCGTCGAGCAGCTTCTTGCGCAGGCGGATCGACTTCGGGGTCACTTCGACCAGCTCGTCATCTTCGATATATGCCAGCGCCTTTTCCAGCGTCATGCGGATTGGCGGCGTCAGACGCACCGCCTCATCTTTCGAGGTCGTGCGGATATTGGTGAGCTTTTTGCCCTTGAGCACATTGACGATCAAGTCATTGCCGCGCGTGTGCTCGCCGACGATCATGCCGTTGTAAACTTTCCAGCCGGGTTCGATCATCATCGGCCCGCGGTCTTCCAGATTCCACAGCGCATAGGCAACCGCATCGCCCTTGTCGTTGGAGATCAGCACGCCATTACGGCGGCCCTGGATCGGGCCCTTGTAGGGGGCATAAGCGTGAAACAGGCAATTCATGATCGCGGTGCCGCGGGTGTCGGTGAGCAATTCACCCTGGTAGCCGATCAGGCCGCGCGTCGGAGCGTGAAACACCAGCCGCAAGCGGTGGCCGCCGGATGGCTTCATCTCCAGCATTTCGGCTTTGCGTTCGGCCATCTTCTGCACGACGACGCCGGCATGTTCTTCGTCGAGGTCGATGACGACCTCTTCGATCGGTTCGAGTGTTTCGCCGGTCGCTGCATCTTCTTGCAACAGCACTTTGGGACGCGACACTGACAGCTCGAATCCTTCGCGCCGCATGGTCTCGATCAGAATGCCAAGTTGCAATTCACCGCGGCCGGCGACTTCCATGAAGTCTTTCTCGTCGGACTCACGCACGCGCAGCGCCACGTTGCCTTCGGCTTCGCGCAACAGCCGGTCGCGGATCATACGGCCGGTAACTTTATCCCCTTCGGTACCGGCGAGCGGGGAATCATTGACGCGAAAAATCATCGCCAGTGTCGGCGGATCAATCGGCTGGGCCGGCAGCGGCGTTTCCACCGACGGGTCGCAGATTGTCATCGCGACAGTCGCATTCGGCAATCCCGCGATCGCCACGATATCGCCGGCGTCCGCCTCATCCACTGGCACACGCTCGAGGCCGCGGAACGCCAGCACTTTGGTGATCCGGCCGGTCTCGATCAACTTGCCGTCGTGATCGAGCACCTTGACTGGCAGGTTGGGTTTTGCCGTCCCCGAGGTCACGCGGCCGGTGACAATTCGGCCGAGATAGGGATTGGCTTCGAGTATGGTGCCGAGCAACCGGAACGGCCCACTTTCCACCTGCGGCGGTTTTACGTGACTGAGAATGAGATCGAACAGCGGCTTCATGCCGTCGTCCTGCGATCCGTCCAGTTTGGTCGCCATCCAGCCCTGTTTGGCTGAACCGTAAAGGATCGGGAAATCGAGCTGCTCGTCGGTCGCGTCGAGCGCGGCGAACAGGTCGAACACCTCGTTCACCACCTGGACGGCGCGCGCATCGGCGCGGTCGACTTTGTTGATGACGACAATGGGCTTCAGGCCCATCTTCAGTGCTTTGGAAACGACAAATTTCGTTTGCGGCAAGGGGCCTTCGGCGGCGTCGACCAACACCAGCGCGCCGTCCACCATGTTGAGAATGCGTTCCACCTCGCCGCCAAAATCGGCGTGGCCCGGCGTATCGACAATATTGATGCGGGTGCCGTTCCAGACTACCGAAGCTGCCTTGGCAAGAATGGTAATGCCGCGCTCGCGCTCGAGATCGTTGGAATCCATTGCGCGCTCGACGACGCGTTGGTTTTCGCGATAGGCGCCGGATTGCTGCAGCAGCCGGTCGACCAGCGTGGTTTTGCCATGGTCGACGTGGGCGATGATGGCGACGTTGCGAAGATCCATTTCGGGTTCCAAAAATCAAAGCGCGGGCCGGTGGGGCCCGCGACGCGACGCTATTGCGGCGCAATATAGTCACGCGCGGCCGGGATGCAACCGCCGGCTGGCGCGCGCGAGTCCAAAAGGTAAATTGAAGGCTTCGTAACCCGCTATCCCAGTATCGGATCGAGGGTTTTCGTCCATAACGACCGGTCTTCGACATCCTTGAGCGTCACGGTCATTTGCTGGCTGGCGCCGTCGATGGCGATATGTCCAAAGAACTGGAGGCCTTCACTGGGAGGTAAATTCTGGCCTTGCTCCTTGGTAGGCGCCTTCACGTAGACGAGCTGCGGACCAAAAGTCTTGTCGAGCGCATTGGGCCCGAAAGTACCGGCGTGGAGGGGACCGCTCACGAATTCCCAGAAAGGCTCGAAGTCCTGGAATGCGGCCTTGTTCGGGTCATAGTAGTGCGCGGCCGTGTAATGAACGTCGGCGGTGAGCCAGACGGTGTTCTTTACGCCAGCGCGTTTGATAAATGAGAGCAGATCGGCGATCTCCAGCTCGCGTCCGCGCGGCGCACCATCATCACCCTGTGCCACGGCTTCGATGCCCCATTTGCGTGGCGCGTCATAGACGATCACCAGACTGATCGGCATATCGGCTGCGATCACCTTCCAGGTCGCGCGTGAGTTTGCGAGTTCGCGCTTGAGCCACGCCAGTTGTGTTGGGCCGAGGAAATAGGCGGCGGGCCCATAAGCCTCTTCCATGTCCTCCGCATTCGGACCGCGATACGACCTCATATCGAGCATGAAAACATCGAGCAGCGGACCATACGAGATCTTTCGGTAGACGCGGCCTGGCTCGGCGAGCGTCTCGCGCATCGGCATGTATTCATGGAATGCGCGGCTGGCGCGGGCGGCGAGGATTAGGTCGTTTTTATCAACGTATTTCTTGGCGACGAGTTCAGATCGGGTCATCGGCTCGCCCGGCCACCAGTTATTGAATACTTCGTGGTCGTCCCATTGTGCGAAGACGGGCAATTCAGCGTAGAGCGCACGAAAGTTCTTATCGAGGAGGTTATATTTATAAGCGCCGCGAAATTCTGCGAGCGTTTCCGCCGGTTTTGATTTGTCTTCGGTGACAATGTTTTTCCAAATCTCTCCGTTCGGCATTTTCTGCTCGGCGGCGATCGCGCCATCGGCGTAAATATTATCCCCGTTGTGGATGAAAAAGTCCGGACGGTTTTTCAGAATGGTCGCGTAGGTGCGCATGCCGCCGCGCGATTCGTCGATACCCCAGCCTTGCCCGGCCGTGTCGCCCGACCATACGAAACTGATCGAGCGTCGATCGTTTGGCGCAGTGCGGAAACGGCCGACCTGGGGTTCGCCCACGATGGTCGGCGAAGCGAGGTCCTGAAAACGAATGCGATAGAAAATGTCCTGCGTCGCCGGTAGGTTTTCGACCAGAAGCTTTGCAGTAAAATCGCTTTCCGGCAGTGCGTCCGCGAACGCGCTATAGCGAATCTCTTTGAAGCTTTCGGTGGTTGAAGCTTCAACGAGCATTCGGGCGGGGCGATCGGCGCGCGCCCAGACCACACCGGAATCGGCGGAGACATCGCCGGACTGTACACCGTGCGTGATGACAGGTCGGTCATTGGCCCGGCTGATGAACGGGCGAGCGATGCCGCCAACGGTGGTGAATGCCGTTGCAGCCGCGCTTGTTGCAAGAAACCGCCGGCGCGTGGCCGCTGACCCAATACGTATCGTCATCAAAACCTCCGCCTCGTATATGAGCACGGAAGTCTGGTTCGCGTCGCTGACAAATGGGCAACGGTCCTGTGACCGCTTGATGACAGCTGTGGAACGCGTTCGTTGCCCTGTGCCCGGCTTGACTGCGGCTAGTAACCGCTCAACACATCGACCTTGGCATTGGCCTGGATAAGCCGATGTGACAACAACTTAGCCAGGTTATGCATGATGCGTTGACCGCCGCGGCTGTGGTGGTCACAAAACGTGGCGAATTGTTCGAGACCCAGTTCGAGGCAGGTAACGGAGGTATCGGCCCACACATCGGCCGATCGCAGCTGCTCGATCAAGGCCATTTCGCCGCACGCCATGCCGTGAGCCAGGCTTGCGAGGCGAACGCCACTCGGCAATTTCACACTGACCATCCCGCTCTGCAGGAAGAAGATGGACGATGCCATGTCGCCAGCCGCAATGATGCGATCGCCGGCATGGAAGCTGCGCGGCGTCATGAGCGCCGTGAGTTCGGTAAACTCCTGCGGAGTCAACCCTTCGAACAGCGCTTGCTCGCTCAGCGCCGATGAATCGCGCCTGTCAGAATAGCCGCCATAACGATAGATCAGCTGATCTTCCGCCCATTCAATAGCGTCGTCCAAGTGACCGAAATGGCGCACATTGGCGACGCCTTTGAGTGCCTTTTCGACTGTCCGGGATACCATCGAAATCTTTTCGGCGCCTGACAGGAGGACGGTACAGTTGGTACCGGCGATCGCACGCACCATGTCGGCGAATAATTTTGTAGCGCCGCCGCTCACTCTAGGCACACGACGCAGTTCTATGATCAGGAAACTTGGTTGGACACCATTCGCGATTTTCCTTGCAACGTAGTCGACACTTGCGAACGACAACGCTCCGACCAATTCAAGGACCCGGATATTCTGATAATGTTCTTCCAGAATAACCTGTTCATAGGGCTGCCGGCTGCGGCGCGATGAAATTCCTTTGATGTCATAGTCTGCGATCACTGAAGTGCGGAGATCGGTCGAGCGGTTAAGCATGTGCAAATCGAAATGCGAGGAGAAAAGCTCGCACACCTTGATCCCGCGCACGCTGTTGCCATGGCTATCGAGTTGCGGCGAAAACGTGCCCAGACCGAACTGTCCCGGCATTGCAGCGATGATGCCGCCACCGACTCCGCTCTTTGCCGGAATGCCGATGCGGTAGATCCACTCACCGGCATAATCGTACATTCCCGAACTTGTCATCACAGACAGCGTGCGAGCGACGACGTAAGGAGAGATCACTTGCTCGCCGGTGAGCGGGTTGATGCCACGGTTGGCGAGCGTAGCCGCCATCACGGCAAGATCGCGCGCGGTCACGAGGATCGAGCATTGGCGAAAGTAGGTCTCCAAGACTTCGCTGACGTTCCCTTGGATGACTGCATAGTTGCGCAGCAGATAGCCAATAGCTCGGTTGCGGTCGCCGGTAGCATTCTCGGAGGCGTACACCGCCTCGTCGACAGTGAGTTTGCGTCCGGCGAAGCGATTGAGGGTGTCTCGTACGCACTCAAATGCATCTGCGCCTTTGACGTTGTGGATCAAGCCGCAGCAAGCGATGGCGCCGGCATTCACCATAGGGTTGAACGGCCGATTGTCGGCGGTCAGGCGAATCGAGTTAAAGGCCTCGCCGCTCGGTTCAACGCCGATAGCTGCATTGACGCGCTCGACTCCGAGGAGTTCGAGAGCAAGCGCGAATACAAAGGCCTTGGAGATTGACTGGATCGTGAACTCGACGCCGGTGTCGCCGGATTCGTAAATGTGGCCGTCAATGGTGGCGAGCGCGACGCCGAAATGGTCTGGATTGGCTTTTTTCAGCTCGGGAATGTAGTCCGCTGGCGTTCCGCTGGCGTCCGTCAGGAAGCTCGTATGGCAATGGTCCAGGAATTGGCCGAGCGGCAATGATGGCGTTGCAGCCGTTATACGGCTGCTTCTCTGCATGTGATTTACGCTTTAGCCCCCCTTGGGCCGCCCGGTTTCACAAAGAAACAGGGGCCGCCCGGGTCATTTATGCAGAAATTGGGCCAATCTCGCTTATCAAAAGTGCGACAGTTTCGCAGGGGACAGCTTTAAGGGGTAATATCGGCGCGAACCCTTTTCGAGGGTGGTGCGTTCGCTTCGGCAAGGGAAAATGATGTCATGGCGCAAAAGCTTACGGTAGATGCCCGCAAATCTGCGGTGGCAGGGCTGAACGGCTGGTCCGAAACCGCCGGTCGAGATGCCATTACAAAGAAATTTGTATTCAAGGATTTCAGCCAGGCATTCGGCTTCATGACGCGCGCGGCGCTGGTTGCGGAAAAAATGGATCACCATCCGGAATGGTTCAATGTCTATAAAACGGTTGAGGTGACGCTCTCCACCCACGATGCGGGCGGCCTGACCGAGCTCGACGTTAAATTGGCCGAAGCTATGGATAAGATCGCCGGCGGCTAGAGTTGCCCGGTTTTGGCATGGGAAGTGTTAAGCCTTGCGGTCGCGCAAATCGCTTACCAGATAACCGGGTATGGCCTTCGCACAATCCGCATTTTGGCAGAGCCCCGGCGGCGAAACCGCATTCCGTCACCGTTTTTGGCGAAAGTTGCGCGGCGTTGCCGTGTCGATTCCTTTCGCCGAGGATTTGCTCGCTGCATATTACTGTGCGTTCGATAGCGCGACTCCTTTGCCGGTGAAGGCGACGTTGATTGGCGCGATCGCTTATTTCGTATTGCCAGCCGATGTCATTCCCGACGTGTTACCGGTGCTGGGTTTTACGGATGACGCAGCGGTGGTCGCGACCGCCATTAAGCTGGTGGCCAACCATATTCGCCCCGAGCATCGCATTACGGCGAGAAACAAGTTGGCGGAGTTCAGCGGGCGGTAACGTCTCGCTACGGCTTCAATATTATCTTACCCATAACCTTCCGTGCCGCGAGCGCCTTGAGCGCAGCCGCGCCTTCCGCGAGCGGATAGACGGCGTGCACATGCGACGATAGTTTCCCTTCCGCGCACCAGGCCAATAACTTTGCTGTGTTGGCGCGGTGGCCCGCGGGGTCACGCTCAATCCATGAGCCCCAAAAGACGCCAAGAACGTCGCAGCCTTTCAGCAGCACGAGGTTCAGCGGCAGCTTTGTGATGTCGCCGGCGGCGAAACCTATGACAAGAAACCGTCCTTGCCAGGCGATCGACCGAAGTGCGGATTCGGCGAGAGCGCCGCCAACCGGATCGTAGATGACGTCAGCGCCACGACCACCGGTCAGGCGGCGAAGCGCTTCTTTCAGATCTTCGCTGCTATAGTCGATACCGTCGTCGGCGCCGTGTTTGCGCGCAAATGCGATTTTCTCTGCGGACGACGCGCATGCGATGACACGCGCACGCATCAGTTTGCCGAGCTCGACCGCGGCCAACCCGACTCCGCCGGACGCGCCCAGCACGGCGAGAGTCTCGCCTTCCTTGAGCTTGGCACGGTCCTTCAGCGCATGCAGTGTCGTGCCGTAGGTGACACAAATTCCGGCGGCGTGGTCGGCATCGAGACCATTGGGAATCTTGATGAGCTTGCCGGCGGAAATCGCAATGCGCTCGCGCGCGGCGCCGTATCCCGAGCAAGCAACAACCCTATCGCCGACCGAGAAATCTGTTACGCCCGTGCCGAGGGATTCGATCGTCCCGGCAAACTCCGCCGCTGGCGAGAACGGCAGTTGCGGCTTGGTTTGATACTTATTCGCGATGATCAGCGTATCGAAGAAATTCAACGCAGCTGCTTCGATCCGCACGACAGCTTCTCCCGCTTGTGGAACAGGGTCGGGAATATCCGCAAGCGTGAGGTCGTCCGGTGTACCGTAGTGGGTGCAGAGCAGGGCTTTCATGGCGTTCCGTCAGGAGATTGTGCAGCGCGAATAGCAAGTAAAGTCTCGCGGTTCTAGCACGGCGGCGCGCGCGATCGATCCACAGGCTGTCGCTATTCCGAGGCCTTCGGCAATAGATTGCCGCCTTCACATTGCCGACATTCGCCCGTAATGCGCTAGTATCCGGCGATTCTTATGGGGCAGCTCAAGAACCGTTATTATCGTCACCGGTAGGGCCCGATGAACATCACACCATTATTCCGTACTTTCATTGCCGTTTCGGCGGTCTGCGCGCTGACTCTCTCTGCGTCAGCGCAGCAGAAGAAACCTGCCAGTCCGACCGACCAGGCCGTGCTGCTCGGGCAATTCGGCGAGTGGGGCGCCTACAGGGCAACGCCGGGGGGCAAGAAGGTCTGCTTTGCGTTATCGAAGCCGACGTCTGCCACGAGCGAGCCGTCCGGGCGCAATCGCGATGCCTCTTACGCGTTCGTCTCCACGCGCCCGGCAGAGAAAGTGAAAAACGAAGTCTCGATGATCGTCGGCTATCCGCAAAAGCCCGGGCACGACGCCACCGCGGCCATCGGCTCGACAACCTTCGCCATGTACAGCCAGAACGACGGCGCATGGGTCAAAAACGCAGCAGAAGAGGCGCAGATGGTCGAAACCATGCGCAAAGGCGCTGATTTGGTGGTTAAAAGCGAGTCGGCGCGGGGCACGAAAACGACCGACACCTATTCGCTCAAGGGCCTTGCTCAAGCGCTCGACAAAGTCGCCGACGAGTGCAAGTAGGGCGCCTACGCCCTATATTCCCGGCAATGCCGAACCGCGTTAATGAGTAAATCGATGACAACCCTTGCAGACAGCGCAATGGTCTCGACGGAATTTGTCGAGAAGGCGCCGCTCGAGCGCTATGTCGCGCCCGAAAAGCCGTCGCTGATCGGCATGACACGGGCCCAGCTGGCAAATGTGCTGGATGGCCTGGGTGTCCCAGATGCGCAACGCAAGATGCGCGTCCAGCAACTCTGGCATTGGATCTATTTCCGCGGGTTCACGTCATTTGATCAAATGACCAGCTTGGGAAAAGAGCTGCGCGCGGCGCTGACCGAACATTTTACTTTGGCCCGCCCTGAAGTGGTCGCCGAGCAAGTTTCGGTCGATGGCACGCGCAAATGGCTGTTGCGGCTCCCCGGCGAGGTGCAAGGCGAGCGTCCGCACGAGGTCGAGTGTGTTTACATTCCCGACACAGAGCGGGGCACTTTGTGTGTCTCCAGTCAGGTTGGCTGTACGCTTACGTGCACATTTTGCCACACCGGCACACAGCGCCTCGTCAGAAACCTGACGGCCGGAGAAATCGTCGGACAGGTGCTGGCCGCGCGAGATCGCTTGGGCGACTGGCCCGGTGGAACGCGCCCGACCGATGGTGTCGTACCAAGCGGCGATCGTTGCGTTACCAATATTGTGATGATGGGCATGGGCGAGCCGCTCTACAATTTTGAAGCGGTCCGCGATGCGCTGCTTATGATGGCCGATGGTGAGGGCATTGCGATTTCAAAACGTCGCATTACGCTTTCTACCTCCGGCGTTGTGCCCAATATCCAGCGCACGGGCGCGGAGATTGGATGCATGCTGGCTGTGTCTCTGCATGCGGTGCGTGACGAATTGCGGAACGAGCTCGTGCCACTCAATCGCAAATATCCGATCGCCGAGCTGCTGGAAGCCTGCCGCAACTATCCCGGAGTTTCCAACGCCAAACGCATTACTTTCGAATATGTCATGCTGAAGGGCGTGAATGATTCCATCGAGGACGCCAAGGCGCTGGTGCGGTTGCTTAAAGGCATTCCCGCAAAGATCAATCTCATTCCGTTCAATCCCTGGCCAGGCACACGATACGAGTGTTCGGACTGGGAGCAGATCGAAAAGTTCTCCCAAGTCGTGTTCGATGCAGGTTACGCATCGCCCGTGCGCACGCCGCGCGGTCGAGATATTTTGGCCGCCTGCGGCCAGCTCAAAAGCGCGACCGAAAAATTGTCGGCGCGAGAACGTATGGCGCTGCGCGCTATGGCAATGGTCGAGTGACAGCAACGCCCTCATTTAAAGGATATTTATGTCTCTTCTCGGTCGGATCATCGTCATCGCATTTGCTCTCATTGTCGCTACAATGGTTGCGGGGATCACACTCGCCCTGGGAATTGTCGCCCCGGATTGGACGGGCATCGATTCCGATCCCTTCGAGCGTGTGAGCTTCTTCATTGTTTCGTTTTTTGCCACCAGCTACGTCGGCGCAGTCGCATTCCTGCCGGCATTGATCGTGATCCTGTTCGCGGAAATCGCGCGTATGCGCAACTTCCTTTACTACGGTGTCGGCGGCGCGCTTGTCGGCCTGGCATCCTATTTTGGTTCGGATATTTCCGTGCGGCTCGAAAACACGACCGACGTTCCGCCGGTCGGCCACTCGTTGCAGCTTGCGGCCGCAGCGGGGATCATCGGTGGACTGGCGTATTGGCTGATCGCCGGCCGCAATGCCGGCCGCTGGCGCGACCCACGATTGCCGGCTGCTTAAGCCGTATTGGCCAATGCGGCCGCTCGCGATGGCGGGCGGAATAAGAGGCTGTCGCCTTTCAATTTTGTAACGCGTCGGCTAGACGGACCCGTATGAATCGCACGGGCCTCACAATCGCGCTCGCTATCGCCGTGGTCGCCGGCCTGGTCTTTGGCCTTTATCCAGAACTCGATTTGCGGGTTGAGCGATTTTTCTACGCATTCGAAGACGCTAACCACAATACATTTGCTTTTCGTATTTATCCGCCAGTGAAGCTCGCGCGCGATATCGGTCTCTGGATCGGAACTGTGCTGGCAATACCGGCGGTCGTTGCGTTGGTGATCAAGCTGCTCTTGCCGCGCCGGAAAATGTTCATGTCAGGCCGCGCAGCCGTTTTTCTGATCACAACGCTGGCGCTTGCGCCAGGCCTGCTGGTCAATGTGCTGCTCAAGGATCATTGGGGGCGGCCGCGGCCAATCGATGTGATTCAGTTTGGAGGAAGCGAGCATTTTGTGCCCTGGTGGAGCACGCGCGGCGACTGTCCGGCAAATTGCGCATTTGTCTCTGGTGATGTTGCCGGCGCGTTCTGGACAATCGCACCGGCAGCTTTAGCGCCGCCACAATGGCGTGCTCTTGCCTACGGTGCTGCGCTTGCGTTGGGTACTGGCATGGCCGCAATTCGGATGATGGCCGGTGCACACTTTCCATCCGATGTTATCTTCGCTGGCGTATTCACGTTTCTGGTCATTTGGATCGCTTACGCGTTCATATATCGATGGCCGCGCACGCGATTTACGGATGAAGACGTCGAGCGCTCGCTCGAGCGCATCTCCATGCCCGGGCACAATTTTATCGTCGGATTGTTTGGAAAGCGAAAATCCAAGCCTTAATCGTGACGCGGTATATGTTGGCTGGTCATGCCGTGATGGTGGGGGCCACACTGTGGTATAGTCGCATCGGTTGCGCAGGGAGAGACTGGTGGCAGAACCTGGCCTTAAACGCGTATTGCAAATCAAGGCGCGGGCGCTAGGCGACCCGGCGCAAGTCCTCACGCTCATTCGAAGCGCGGCGCCATTTTATCGGACGCTGGGCGGCGCAGGCTTTCGTGTGTTGCAAAATGTCGATGACCCGGCGCAACTCGTCGTCGAGATTGAATATGAGGCCGACGCTGCGCTTGAACTTAATCGACATAAGCTGGCAAGCGACCCAATGGTGCGGACCTTCCTGCAGGGTTGGCGCGCAATTTTGGCCGGCAGCGCGGACGTGGATGTCTATGAGGATGTGACCGATTAGCTCTATCGGATTCCTGGGCTTGACCCGGCAATCCCGGTGAGAGAAGGGAACATTGTGTTTTTTCGGCCGGTACGCCCGGGTGGGCCCCGGCTAGGACCATAAAGGGCGGCATTGCCGCAGAATTGGCATGTCCAAGGCCGATCAAAAGCGGACTGTGAAGAAAGTCGTGCTCGCCTATTCCGGCGGGCTCGATACGTCGATCATTTTGAAGTGGCTTCAGACCACCTATGGATGCGAGGTGGTGACGTTCACTGCCGACCTCGGCCAAGGCGAAGAGCTTGAGCCGGCCCGGCAGAAAGCGTTGCTCCTTGGCATCAAGAAAGAGAACATCTTCGTCGAGGATCTGCGCGAGGAATTCGTACGCGAATACGTTTTCCCGATGTTCCGGGCGAACGCATTATATGAAGGCCAATACCTGCTCGGTACGTCGATCGCGCGGCCTCTGATTGCCAAAAAGCAGATTGAAATTGCAGAAAAGGTCGGAGCCGACGCTGTGGCACATGGCGCCACTGGCAAGGGCAACGATCAGGTGCGGTTTGAGCTCACTTACTATGCCCTTAAGCCAGACGTCACGGTAATCGCGCCCTGGCGGGAATGGGATCTGACGTCGCGGACCAAGCTCATCGAGTTTGCCGAGAAGCACCAAATTCCGATTGCCAAGGACAAGCGGGGCGAAGCGCCGTTTTCTGTGGACGCCAACCTTTTGCACGCTTCGTCGGAGGGTAAGGTCCTGGAGGACCCGGCCCAGGAGGTCCCCGATTACGTCTTCTCGCGTACAGTCGATCCGGAAAAAGCCCCAGACAAGCCGACTTATATTACGGTCGATTTCGAACGCGGAGATGCGGTCGCGATCGACGGCAAGAAGCTTTCGCCGGCAGCGCTGCTCAAGCAGCTCAATGACTTTGGCCGCGTCAACGGCATTGGCCGGCTCGATTTGGTTGAAAACCGATTTGTTGGGATGAAGTCCCGCGGCATGTACGAAACGCCGGGTGGAACGATTTTACTTGCTGCTCACCGGGGCATTGAATCCATTACGCTCGACCGTGGCGCCGCGCACCTCAAAGACGAGCTCATGCCGAAATACGCGGAGCTGGTTTATTACGGCTTTTGGTTCGCTCCCGAGCGCGAAATGCTGCAAGCCGCGATCGATAAAAGCCAGGAGTTTGTCACTGGTCGCGTGAAGCTCAAGCTCTACAAAGGCAACGTGACGGTCGTCGGGCGTGAGAGCAAATATTCGCTCTACGACCAGGAGCTGGTGACTTTCGAAGAGGGTGCTGTGGCATACGACCATCGGGACGCCGAGGGTTTCATCAAGCTCAACGCGCTACGGCTGCGCACGCTCGGACAGCGGCGGCGCAAGCTCAAGCTCGATTGAACGGCGTGGATGGAGAACAACTAATGGCTAGTCCCGTGACGAGCCTGTGGTTGCTTTCAGGCCTCGCCCTCGCTCTCATCGGGTGTTCGTCGAGCACCACCAAAGAGGCCCCGGAAAATCCAAATGTGTTTCCGACCGACTACAAGGCGGAAGTGCTCAGCACGATGATCACAATGCTCGACGATCCGACCAATATTCGCGGTGCCTATATCAGCGAGCCGGTGTTGCGGCGGGCCGGGTCGGAAGAACGATACACCGTCTGTGTTCGGTCTGATTCACGCGATGCCAGCAAGCAGTATACGGGAAGCAAGGATCGCATCGGAATTTTCTATAGCGGACATCTCAACCAGTTGATTGAAGCGACCAAAGAACAGTGTGGTAACGCGGCCTACAAACCGTTCCCGGAGCTGGAGAAGCTCTGCCAGGCCAGGAAATGCGCTTAATGGCGGCGGATAGCCACCGGCTCAGCGCATGCTCTCAGCCGAATTCGACGCAGTCTCGGCTTCCAATTGAATAGCTTTCAATTCTGGAATCAGCGGTTCATGGCGACGCTGCTTGTCGGCAATTTCGGCGGCGGCTTTTTGCATCTGGACGAAACGAACCGGCGTAACCGGATGGTCCCCGCTGATGCGAATGCTGTCGGGGGTTTCCAATGCGAATGCCCGCCAGATGTCCTCCGCTCGGGTAAGGTCATAGCCTGCACGCGCTGCATAATAGGCGCCGACATAATCGGCCTCTCGTTCAAATGCGACGCTGAAGGCCTGAGCACCGGCGCGCGCTAACTGTTTGCTAAACGCGCCGCCCGTAGAAATTCCGCCTAGCATAATGCCGGCGTCGAGCGCTGCGCCGCCCGCCCAACCGATGATCGTATTGACACGTTGCTTGCCTAAATGGCCGAGATTGGCATGTGCAAGTTCGTGCCCGATGATAAGGGCAAGCTGTGCATCGGTACGCGCGAGCCGCAACAGGCTCGAATAAACGACGATACCATCGTCTGTGGTGAAGGCATTCAGCGTCGGATCCGTTGCCAGCTCAATCGGAATTGCGCAGGCCTTGACCGGTGTCACTGGCACATTGTTGAACGTCAGAAGGTGATCGCCGGGTTTGATCCCGGCCGCAGCGGCTGGCGATGTTTCGGCAACAGACAACACAGTCGCCTGATTCCAGCTGACGGCCAAAGCCTCGTGTACGAACGACCGGTATTTGCGCGGCAAACTTGCCGCCGTGCCCGCATCCAAGCCGATCTGCGCCCAGGCCCAGCTTTTACAATCGTCGCTGTTGGCGACACGAAGGCGAAACGCGACGCTATGGAGACGGCCGATTTGAGCAAAGTAGTCGCGGATCTGATCGATTTGTTGCTTGCGTCGTTCAGCTTCGACGTCGTCAGTTGCCAGCGGCGGGAGTTTCGACACCGGCGCGCAGGCCGCGCAAATCAGAAAGCTTGCCGCCAAAAATTTTGCCGGATGCCAACGCACGCAAACAACCAACCCTGCGAACGCTACAGAGCCTGCACCACCACAATTTTTGCATCAAGCAGAAGTTGTATTGTTGCCTTCGGCAACCCAGCGCATCATCCGTTTAGCCGATGATCAAACCGTGAATCTCGTTCGGCCATACCGCCCGGCTTGTTGCGAAGCGTCAAAGCTGCCGATCAACCAACGCTTTCTTGAGCGTGGCGATTTCTTTCGCCGGGTTGAGACCTTTTGGGCAGGCCTTCGAGCAATTCATGATGGTGTGGCAGCGATAGAGCCGGAATGGATCTTCCAAATTGTCGAGCCGTGCGCCGGTCGATTCATCGCGGCTGTCCTGGACCCAGCGATTTGCCTGCAGCAACGCGGCGGGACCGAGATAGCGATCGGAATTCCACCAGTAGCTCGGGCAAGACGTCGAGCAGCACGCGCAGAGAATACATTCGTACATGCCGTCAAGCTTTGCGCGGTCGGTGTGACTCTGCTTCCACTCTTTCTCGGGCGTCGGTGTGCTCGTCTGCAACCAAGGTTCAATCGACGCGTACTGCGCATAGAAGTTTTTCAAATCGGGGACGAGATCCTTCACCACCGGCTGGTGTGGCAACGGATAGATCTTCACCGGCGCATGCGTATCGTCGATTGCTTTGGTGCAGGCAAGCGTGTTGGTGCCGTCGATGTTCATGGCGCAAGAGCCGCACACGCCCTCGCGGCAGGAACGCCGGAACGTGAGCGTCGGGTCAACATTGTTCTTGATCCAGATCAGCGCATCGAGAATCATCGGGCCGCAATCGTCGCGATCGACGTAGTAGGTGTCGACGCTCGGGTTCTGACCATCGTCCGGATTCCACCGGTAAATGCGAAATTCACTCACATGTGTTGCATGTGATGTGCGCGGCCACTTTTTGCCCTCAGTGATCTTGGAATTTTTCGGCAGCGTGAATTCGACCATGGCGGGGTTCCGTCAGTAAACGCGCGCTTTGGGTTCGACATAGGCGACGTCGTTCGTAAGCGTGAAGGCATGCACGGGACGGTAATCGAGTTTCACGTTGCCCTTCTCGTCCATCCACGACAGCGTGTGCTTCATCCAGTTCTTGTCATCGCGCTCCGGATAATCCTCGCGCGCATGTGCACCACGGCTTTCGGTACGGTTCTTTGCCGAATCCATCGTGACAACGGCCTGCGCGATCAGGTTGTCGAGCTCGAGTGTCTCGATCAAATCGGAATTCCAGATCAGCGATCGGTCGCTGACATGAATGTCGGCCAGGCCTTCGTGCACTTCATGAATTCGTTTATGGCCCTGCTCGAGCACCTCGCCGCTGCGGAACACGGCGCAATCTTCCTGCATCACGCGCTGCATATTGAGCCGTAATTTCGCCGTCGGCGTTCCGCCGGAGGCGTTGCGGAATTTATCAAGCCGCGCCAATGACATGTCCGCTGAATTCGTCGGCAGGTCAGGCTGTTTGTCCCCGGGGGTCAACAACTCAGCACAGCGCAGTGCCGCCGCGCGGCCAAAGACCACGAGATCGATCAGCGAATTGGAGCCGAGCCGGTTTGCGCCGTGCACCGACACGCAGGCCGCTTCGCCAAGCGCCATCAGGCCGGGGATCACCATGTCGTCTTTTCCATTCTTTTTGGTGAGCGCTTCGCCGTGATAGTTCGTGGCAATGCCGCCCATGTTGTAGTGCACGGTTGGAAGCACCGGGATCGGCTCGCGCGTCACATCGACATTGGCGAAAATGCGTGCCGTTTCGCTGATGCCGGGAAGCCGCTCATGCAGCACGGCGGGATCGAGATGGTCGAGGTGCAGGAACAGGTGATCTTTTTCCTTGCCTACGCCGCGGCCTTCCCTGATTTCGACGGTCATGGCCCGTGAGACAACGTCGCGCGATGCGAGGTCTTTTGCCGATGGCGCGTAACGTTCCATGAAACGCTCGCCTTCGGAATTGACCAGATAGCCGCCTTCGCCGCGTGAACCTTCGGTGATGAGGCAGCCCGCCGGATAAATGCCGGTTGGGTGGAATTGCACGAACTCCATATCCTGCAGCGGCAATCCGGCCCGCAGCACCATCGCATTACCGTCCCCGGTGCAGATGTGGGCCGACGTGCAAGAGAAGTAAGTGCGGCCATAGCCACCGGTCGCGAGGATGGTCATGTTGGCTGAAAACCGATGGATCGTACCGTCGTCCATATTCAGCGCTACGACACCCCGGCAGCGGCCATCGTCGTCCATGATGAGATCGATTGCGAAATATTCGACGTAAAATTCGGCTGCATGACGCAGCGCCTGCCCGTACATCGTGTGCAGCATGGCATGACCGGTACGGTCGGCGGCGGCGCAGGTACGTTGCGCCGTGCCCTTGCCGTAGTGGGTCGTCATGCCGCCGAACGGGCGTTGATAAATTTTTCCGTCTTCCTCGCGGCGCGAGAACGGCAGGCCCCAGTGTTCGAGTTCGTAAACAGCCGCGGGCGCGTTGCGGCACAGATATTCAATAGCGTCCTGGTCGCCGAGCCAGTCGGCGCCCTTGACCGTGTCGTACATATGCCAGCGCCAGTCATCCTCACCCATATTGCCGAGCGCAGCTGCGATGCCACCTTGGGCAGCGACGGTATGCGAGCGGGTCGGGAATACCTTGGTGATGCACGCGGTGCGCAAACCTGCTTCGCTGCAGCCGACGACGGCGCGCAAGCCGGAACCGCCCGCACCGACCACGACGACGTCGTAGTTGTGATCCTCGATCGGATAGGCACGTCCATTGACCGCCGGCGCGCCGCTTGATTTTCCGTTCGTCGCCATGAATCAGACCCCGAATGAAAGCTTCAGGATGGCGTAGACGGACGCCAGACTGACGGTGAAAACGAAGAACGTATTACCCATCAGGCTCAGCAACTTCCATTTTTCATTGTGCACATAGTCAAGGATGATTTCCTGCATGCCGATCCACATGTGGTAGGCGGTGTTGATGATGAACAGCAGCAAGATGATAGCGACAATCGGCGAGCCGAGAATCTGGACAACCGCTGCGTGGCTACGTCCGAGCAATGCGGCAATGATGAGGAGCAGTCCGATGGTCAGCGGAATTCCGGCAACCGACGTCACGCGTTGATGCCAGAAATGACCGGTGCCGGAATGAGCCGCGCCCAGGCCGCGAACACGCCGCGCTTCTGTACGCATCGGTTGGGTGTCTTTCACCGCGGGCCTCCCATCACGAGATAGCCGACCACCCAGATAATCAGAGTGAGCGTTATCGAACCGACCAGCGTGGCGAGTGTCAGCATTTCCCGCTCGGCCGGCTCGAAGCCATGAATGGTGTCCCAGATCAGATGACGGATTCCGCCGAGCATGTGGTGGAGCAACGCCCACGTATAGCCGAGCAACACCAGTTGGCCGATCAGGCTGCCCATGAACCATTCGACGTTGGCGTAGGCATTCGGCCCGGTGGCCGCTGCGATCAGCCACCATGCGAGCAGCAACATTCCAAAATAGAGTGCTGCGCCGGTGATGCGATGAACGATCGACATCATCATCGTCAGCATCGGTTTGTAGATCTGCAGGTGGGGAGAAAGCGGACGCGCGCGTGCCGCGCCTGTCGTCGTCCCGGCCTCAAGTTCGGCCATTGTCAGCCTCCAAGGAACCTGCCGTTTGACCGCAGCAAGAGCTGAAAATCATTTCCCTTGACCCGGCGGTATAACCCATTACTTCATCAATTGCGAAGCTTGTACCTGGAAATGATGCGTTGCAATATGCCTTTTGCGTAGTCTGCCTTCGTAAAATAAGAAGGTAGTCCCATGCGGTTCGATTTCACCGATCTCAATCTGTTCCGCCACATCGTCGAGGCGGGAAGCATTACGCATGGTGCAGCACGCTCGAATCTGGCGCTGGCCGCCGCCTCAACCCGCATCCGCAAGATGGAACTGGCATTCGGCACGGCGCTCCTGGTGCGGGGGCGCGCCGGGGTAACGCCGACCCCGGCCGGCCGCACTTTGCTGCAGCACGCTCGCGGGATACTGGCACAGACCGAGCGGCTACAGGAGGATCTCACGCCGTATGCCCGGGGGTTGGCCGGCCAGGTTCGGGTGCTCTCCAATACCAATGCACTCACCGAGTTTCTTCCCGAGTCGCTGAGCTCGTTCCTCATGGCCTATCCTGACATCAGCGTTGATCTCGAGGAGCGGCTGAGCGACGAGATCGTCGGCCTGATTGCGGAGGGCAATGCCGATATCGGCATTGTGGCCGGCACCGTCGACTATGCGGGGCTGAATACTTTTCCGTTCCGCAGCGACCGGTTTGTGCTGGTCGTTGCAAAAAATCACCCGCTCGCCAGCCGGTCCCGTATCGGCTTTGCCGAAGTGCTCGACTACGACATGGTGGGGCTGGACCGTGCGAGTGCAATCCAGCGCTTCCTTGCAGATAAAGCGAACCGCATCGGCCGGCCTTTACGTCTTCGCGTCCAGTTGCGCAGCTTCGATGCAATCTGCCGCCTGGTGGAGTGCAACGTTGGCGTGGGTATTGTGCCTGAGACGACAGTGCAGCGCACCGAGCGCACGATGGCAATTAGAGCCGTGAGCCTGACGGACTCATGGGCCCTGCGCGAGCTCACCATTTGCGTGCGCGATGTCGAAGCATTGCCACCTTACGCGCGGCAACTGGTGGACCATTTAAGAGCAGGCGTTTGATGCCTACCGCGGCATGAGCACCCAATAGTCGAGATCGAGGATAACAGACGGGTCGTCGGCGTCGCCCGTTTTACCCGGAAAATCTGCGCACGGATGATCTTTGGTCGCAATCGTGCGCAATCGCAGCGCGCCGACATCATTTCGGCCGGGCAGCTCGGCGCTGGCGAGCACTTGCGACCAGGCAAAGACCGTGCAGCCTGCAAAGAGCGGCGCCACATGCCGTCCCCCGTTGATCGCTGCGACATGGAACGCGTTGCCAAGGCCGTTAAACGACAGCGCACGCGCCAATGAAATTGCATGGCCGCCATAAATCAGCCGGCGCCCGAATCGCCCTTTGCTTTCCGCGAACTGGTTGAAATGGATGCGTGCGGTGTTCTGGTAGAGCCGTGTCGCGATCTGATGTTCGGCCTCTTCGACCGTAACGCCATCCAAGTGATCGATTTTTTCGCCGGCCTTGTAGTCGCCGAAGCGGTACGGGCTGCCGGCCAGCGCAACGTCATAGGCCGCAGGATTGATCACCGGACAGGCGCCGCCAAGCTGTGCGGCGTCCACGCATCTTGGGGAGTTCCGGCACCTTTTCTTCGGGTGCGGGCGCCGCTTCGTTACGCTTTCGGACCATCACCCAGCGGGCATAGTCGAGCACGGTGGCACCGTTCTCATCGAAACCGCGCGACCGTACGTAAACGATGCCGGTCTTTTTGTTGGAATTCTCCCGCAATCCGATGACTTCGGAGACGGCATTCAGCGTGGCGCCTGGATAGACCGGCTTGAGAAACCGGCAGTCGGCATATCCGAGATTTGCAACGGCATTGAGCGAAATGTCCGGCACCGTCTTGCCGAAAACGATGTGAAACACGAGCAGATCGTCGATGGGTGATCGCGGGTAGCCGATTTTCCGGGCGAAAGCGTCGGATGATTGAACCGCAAACCGCCCGCCAAATAACCCGTTGTAAAGCGCGACGTCGCCGAGCGTGACCGTGCGCGGTGTTGCGTGACGAATTTGCTGGCCCAGTTGAAAATCTTCGAAAAAATTGCCCGGACTCGTTTTCGGGGTTGCGCTCACAAAACCCACTCCTTCATCGGACCGTGTCCGGCAGGGCTATTCTCACAAAAGCGTGAGCCGAACGCCAGCTTGTAGCAACGGGAAACTGATGAGGACGTGTATGGGCGCTGTGATAGCGCTGGATGCGTAACGTCAATCTTCTGGAGGATAACACATGAAAAAGAACGTTCTATTGTCGGCACTTATTGCGGCCGGGTTGGCCTTTGCGCCGGCGGCGTTTGCCGACGATATGAAAAAGGACACGATGTCCAAGGATAGTATGTCGAATACGTCCAAGGATTCGATGAAGAAGGATTCGATGGCTAAGGACACCATGTCCAAGGACTCGATGAAAAAAGACAGTATGTCGAAGGACAATATGTCTAAGGACGACATGAAGAAGTAAGGTCGGAAAATGGCCGGGTTCGCGCATCCGCGGGCTCGGCCGCACCGTATATTCGCTCAAGACCACGGGACAGGCTGACAGGGCCGGGCGATGACTGCTGAAACAATGACGATGGCGTCTGCCGAGACAATGATCCACCCGCGCTGGGTTCGGATTTGCCATTGGATCAATGCGCTGGCGATCCTGGTGATGATCGGTTCCGGCTGGCAGATTTACGACGCTTCACCGCTCTTTGGCTTCACGTTCCCCCCTCAATTTGCCCTTGGGAATTGGCTCGCTGGCGCACTGCTCTGGCATTTTGCCGCCATGTGGGTGGTGGTGATCAACGGCATCGTCTACATCACGCTCGGAATCGTCACCGGCAGATTTCGTCGCAAGCTCCTCCCTATCCGCCCTCGCGACGTCGTCGCCGACATCAAGGCGGCGCTGACCTTCAAGCTCGCGCATGATGACTTGTCGCACTACAACGCCGTGCAGAAGATCCTTTACTCCGGCGTGATCATTGCCGGAATCGTGATTGTTCTGTCTGGCCTCTCGATATGGAAGCCGGTCCAGTTTCGGGAACTGACCACATTGTTCGGCGGCTATGACGTCGCGCGCTACGTGCATTTCATTGCGATGGCGGCGATCGTCGGGTTTCTTGTTGTGCACGTCGCGCTGGCGTTGATCGTTCCCAAGAGCCTGCGCGCGATGATCACCGGACGCTAGGAGATTCATTATGCGTCAACGCAAAATCATTCCCGGTGTGGACCCAAAACTTCTGATCAAAGATGCCGCCAAGCTGATGCCCGATGCCAGCCGGCGCGGATTTCTGCGCGGCGCTGCCAGCCTCGGTGCGCTCGCGTTTCTCACCGGTTGCGACATCATCGATGGCGATACAGCCGAAGGCGTGTTGCGCAAAGTGTCCGAATGGAATGACGGGGCGCAGGCCGCACTCTTCAGCCGCACCAAGCTTGCGCCGACTTTTCCCGAAAGCGCAATTACCAAGCCATTCCCGTTCAATGCTTACTACGATGAAGACGAAGCGCCCGTCGTCGACGGGAAGACTTACAAACTGGAGATTGCCGGACTCGTCGAAAATAAAAAGCCGTGGTCTCTCGACGAACTGCATGCTCTCCCGGAGGTCTCGCAGATCACCCGGCACGTTTGTGTCGAAGGCTGGAGCGCCATCGGCTCCTGGCAAGGGGCGCAACTATCGGAATTCCTCAAGCGCATCGGCGCGGACACGCGCGCCAAATATATCTGGTTCAAGTGCGCGGAGGGCTATACCAACACCATCGATATGGCGAGCGCGCTGCATCCGCAGACGCAGATGACGTTTAAATTCGCCAACCAGCTCTTGCCGCGCGCCTACGGTTTCCCGATGAAAATCCGGATCCCCACCAAACTGGGATTCAAGAATCCGAAATACGTTGTGGCGATGGAAGTCACCAACACCGATCACGGCGGATACTGGGAAGACAAAGGCTACAACTGGTTCAGCGGGTTGTAGTCGGCGGCACGCCGAAAGGCGTTGAGGTCGCCGGGCCTTCGCCAACGATCAAAAGAACTGCATCGACATCCTTGGCGCCGTCCCAGTGTACCTGCTTGCCGTAGTGCGTCACGAACGAGCCGGCCGGCATTGGCACACTGGCGTTGGCAGGGTCGAAATTCGGGCCCGAGCCGACCCACCAGGTTCCCGACAGCACCGTGATGAAACGGTCATTGGGATGAAAGTGCGGCTTGCTGAAATGATTGCCGGCCACCCATTTCACCATGACTCCATAGAGGCCGGGTTTATTCGGATCCCCGAACAGCACCGCCTGCTGATTGCCGGCTGGAGTGACCGGACCCCATGCAATTTGGTCCGGCAATTTGAAGACGACCGCCTTTGGATCGAGTTCGACCGCATGTGAACTCGTTTGCGCGGCAACAAGTGCCGCCGCAAGGATTGCAGCCAAAAAGAACTTTATGGGCGAGCCGTTCATCTTCGTCTCCCGGTTGGACGTCAAAAATTGCACCTAGTGCTATTGAGCTGTGTCGCTTCGGCTAGTCATGCCGTCCAGAGCCTTCGCTGTCGGGCACGTCGGTGATCAGGCGGGCGCCTCGCTGAAAAGTGAGATAGTCCCAGAACCAATTGAAGGCGACGACGAAGCGGTTGCGCAGGCCAATCAGAAAATAAATGTGGGCGACGCTCCAGAATAGCCAGCCGACATAACCCTTGAGCTCCAGCGGCCCGAATTTCACAACCGCGGCACGCCGGCCGATTGTCGCCAGATCACCAAGATGCACATAACGGAATGTTTTGCCGGTCTCACGGCCGGCGATGCGACGGGCGAGCAGCTTGCCGACGTATTTCCCCATTTGCTTTGCGGCAGGCGCGATACCAGGAATCGGATTACCCGCGCGGTCGGCAATCGCGGCGGTATCGCCAATAACGAAAATATCGGGATGGCCTGGAACCGAAAGATCGGGCTGAACTTTGATCCGGCCGGCGCGATCGGCCTCGGCTTTGAGCCAATGGCTGGCGGGCGAGGCCATTACTCCGGCCGCCCAGATGATGGTGCCCGCATCAATGCGCCCGTCTTTCAGGTCGACACCGCGCGCATCGCATTTGGTAACGAGCGTGCCGGTTTTGACCTCGACGCCGCCTCGCTCCAGCGTTTTACGCGCGTAGTCCGAAAGATTTGCCGGGAATGTCGGGAGCACGCGCGGCCCGGCCTCGATCAGCACGATTCGCGCCGAACGGGGGTCGATGCGGCGGAAATCGGCGGCCAGTGTCTGACGGGCCACGTCCGCGATTGCGCCCGCCATCTCGACGCCGGTGGCGCCACCACCGACAATTACGAATGTCAGCAAGCGGCGCTGTTCATTCTGGTCCTGAATGATTTCCGCCCGTTCGAAGGCGATCAGGATGCTGCGGCGAATGCGCGTGGCGTCCTCGATGCGCTTCAGGCCCGGTGCATACTCCGCCCACGCGTCATTACCGAAATAGGAGTGCATCGCGCCGGTCGCGATCACCAGGTAGTCATAAGCGATGTCGCCGAACTGCGTTTGGAGACATTTCCTCGCCGGATCGACGCTCTGGACGTCTTCCATCAGCACAGTGGCATTTCGCTGCGGGCGCAGGATGTGGCGAATTGGCCAGGCGATTTCCGCCGGCGATAGGGCGGCGGTTGCCACTTGATAGAGCAGGGGCTGGAAACAATGGTGATTCTGCCGATCAATTACAGTCACGTCGGCCGCTGCGCGTTTCAACGCTTTGGCGGTTTCCAGCCCGCCAAAACCAGCTCCAACGATCACGACCCTGGCTTTGCGCGGAGGCACGGTTCGTCCTCGATTGACTTGGAAGGTCTAGTGTCGGCCCGCGGATGGCCGGTTGCCAAGCCCGCCGCAAGCCTTTAGCAATCCGCGCGTGTCTGTAACCGCGAGGCGTATATGGCGACCCATAATCTGCTTCTTCTCCCCGGCGATGGAATCGGCCCCGAAGTGATGGCCGAGGTGAAGCGCGTTATTCAGTTCTTCAACAAAATTGGCCCGGACAAGTTCAACACCGAAGAAGCTCTCGTCGGCGGCAGCTGTTACGACGCGCACGGGATCGCGATTACCGACGCCACGATGGAAAAGGCAAAATCCGCCGATGCCGTGATCTTCGGTGCCGTTGGCGGGCCGAAATGGGACAAGGTCCCCTACGATGTGCGCCCTGAGGCCGGTCTTTTGCGGCTACGAAAAGACCTCGACCTGTACGCCAACGTGCGCCCAGCCATCGTTTATCCGGCGCTTGCTGACTCATCCTCGTTGAAGCGCGAAGTGGTCGAAGGTCTCGATATTATCATCCTGCGCGAATTAACCGGGGGTGTTTATTTTGGCGAGCCCAAGACCATCACCGATCTCGGCAATGGTCAGAAGCGCGCCGTTGATACGCAGGTCTACGATACCTACGAGATCGAGCGCATCGATCGCGTGGCTTTCGAGCTTGCACGCAAGCGGCGTAACAAAGTCACCTCCATGGAAAAGCGCAACGTGATGAAGTCGGGCGTACTATGGAACGAAGTAACGACGGCATTGCACGCGCGCGAATTCAAGGACGTACAGCTTGAGCACATGTTGGCAGACGCGGGCGGCATGCAATTGGTGCGCTGGCCCAAGCAATTCGATGTGATCGTCACCGACAACCTGTTCGGCGACATGCTCTCCGATATCGCCGCGACATTGACCGGTTCGCTCGGGATGCTGCCGTCGGCTTCACTTGGAGAAGTCGATCCCAAGACCCGCAAGCGCAAGGCGCTTTATGAGCCCGTGCACGGCTCGGCTCCCGATATCGCGGGAAAAGGCGTTGCCAACCCGATCGCGATGATCGCCTCGTTCGGGATGGCGCTGCGCTATTCCTTCAATCTCGGAAAACAGGCCGACTGGATCGACCAGGCGATTTCCGCGACGCTCGCCAGTGGCCTGCGCACCGCCGACATCAAGTCGGAAGGAAGCAAGGTCGTTTCCACGTCGGAAATGGGCTCGGCGATTTTGGCGGAGCTCGAAAAGCTCGCGGCGTGAGTTTTCGGGTTGCATAACAACTAACGAAAAACGCGGCCCTGAAGGCCGCGTTTTTCTTTTGAGTCCGCAGGGGTGGAGATAATTCTGGCGCTTAAAACTGCAGCCAGGGATTATTCTTGCTCGGCAAGGTCCATGGGCCCGGGAGCGAGGTCGTGTGGCCACCGAAAGTTGTGTTGTCGAGTATGCCCGACGCCTTGTGGTTGGGCAGAACCGCATAGTCGTGATCCCCGCGCTCGCCTGGGAACGTTTCGGTCCCGGGGTCGAGGTAGGAACGCTTCTGAATAATGACGCGCGTTCGAGTTTTGCCATCCTCGTCGCGGCTCACCTGAACGGTGTGATCGCGGCTGACGACGACAGCTTTCTTTTTCGCTGGCGGGTTTGTCTGGGCAATCGCCGGTGCGGCCATCAGGCCCACGGCTGCGACCAAGGCAAACACTGCAGCGCATACTTTCAACGTCATGGGGTCCTCGAACCTGTGGCTCTCTGTTGCAACGCAGTGTAGCGGGGTTCCGTTTCACGGAACAGGGCCTCACCATACGTATATGCCCGTAAAACCTTAAAAAAAGCCCCGCCAATGAGGCGGGGCTACCAACGGGTCGTTTTCGCGAAGCGTCGTCAAACGCCGTAGTTTTTCTTCAGATAATCAGCGATTGCCTTAGCATCGGCGTCGTCGATGGGCGCCCCGAATGCCTTGATCATCTTTGTTACCTCGGCATCCCAACCGGCCGCGTTGAGGAACGGCGAGTTCATCGGGATGTACGAGAGGCTGTGACAGGCCTGGCAATTGGCTTCGACTTTGTCGACGCCCGGCGCCTTCTTCAGCTGCACGGGGTTGTCATCCGCCGCCGCAGGTAGCGCGATCGGTGCGGCAGTGAACGCGCCCAGCGCGACGGTGAGTACAAAAACATATGTCCGCATGCCCATCTCCCTCACCCCGCCATCAACGAAATGTTTTGCATGACGTTGTTGTGATAGCCGGCCGGATTGAAGATCAACTCCGATGTCTGGCTCTGGCCGATCTTGTTGGTGGCGTTGACCATCACGGTGTTCTTGCCGCGCTTTGCGGATAAATCGAAAGTCCATGGCCGAAAGGCAAATCGGCCGAGATCCTGGCCGAGTGTTGCCGAAGACCAGCTTTTGCCACCGTCAGTAGAAATTTCGACTGAACGAATGCCGTAACCGCCATCCCAGGCTTGTCCACTAATTGCAACTTTGCCCGGCTTCACCTTTTCTCCGTCTCGGTGACTGGTGATCAGTGAGTTGACCACCATCTCGGTGATGGGCGTGTTGGCTGCATTCTCCTGGCTGATGAACCGGTCTCTGATCGGAAATTTTCCGACCGGAATTCGATAGGCGGGATTCATCCAGAATCCACCCTGCGGTTTCGTCAGGGAGTTGATCGCGATGACGTGCTTCATCCAATACGTGCCGGTCCAGCCTGGCACAATGATGCGTGCGGGAAATCCGTTTAAATGCGGGAGCGGCTGCCCGTTCATTTCATAGGCAACGATCGTCGTGTCCTCGATCGCTTTCCAAGTCGGGATGCTCTTGATGAAATCCGGCGTCTTGTCGACAGCCGGTCCATCGGCACCGTTGAATGAAATTTCGATCGCTTCCTTTTTGAGGCCCGCTTTGTCGAGAATGTCCTTGAGCTTTGCACCTTTCCAGCGCGCACAACCCATGGCGCCATAACCCCACTCGACACCCGCAACGTGCGGGTTTGAAAGACCCCGACGGTTGCCGGAGCATTGATTGACCGCGACGACTTCGACCGCGGGCAATTTCTTAAGATCGTCGAAGGTGATTTCGACCTGGTTGTCGGCGCCGTCGCCGCCAACGGCGATCTTGTATGTCTTGGCGTCTACTTCCGGAATATCGGCGAGGTGATAGCGCACAAAGAACTGATCGTTCGGCGTGATCGGCGTACGCAGGTATTCGAGCGGCAACTCATAGTTCGGCGGTCGGTCGGCAAGCCGGATCAGCGGCTTCTTGCCCGGCAACGTTTCCAACGTCGCGTAACTCGCGACGCCGTCGGGCACACCGGCGGTCAGGCTCGCGCCGGCAGCCTCAGCGTCCGAGAATTTCGGGTTTAGCCCAGAGACGGCGAGCGCGGCTCCTGCGCCCGCTGTTCCCAGCAGGTGACGTCGAGTAATCATCGTTCCTCTCCCCAGAGGTTTGCCAAAGCCAGCGGTCACCACCGCTGCTTCAGATATTTTTATTGGAATATGATCCGACGGATTCGCGCGCCGGTCAATTGTCATCGAGACGACGCGGCCTGAAATCGTTTCCACGCCGTGGGCGTAATCTCATCGAATGGGATTTTGCGGTTGGTGGGACGCGGCATTGTCGCTCAACGCCCTATGCGCCGCGGTTCCTGCCGTTTCGCGAGTGCCTTCCAGAGCAAATGGTATTTCGGCGTTGCCGCGAGGATTGGATCGCGTTGGCCGCAATAGCTACGAGTGAGTTCGGCTTGTGCGAACAGTGCGCCAATTTTCGGATCGCTTCCTGCGGACAGCAATGTCAATCGATCCAATGCACACGCCAATGTGCTTTGCTCGATCAATTCGGTGCCGCCCTGGCAGAACCAGCCGGATATCTGCAACCGCGGATCTCGGTAGGTACGCGCGAATCCCAGGCAATGGCGTGGTGTCCCTTTCGACGTGGCGAAGGCGACGATCGTAAGTTCGCCGAACTTGCTCGTGAGAGGTTTGTCGTAACGCTGCACCTCGACAGGTCCGAGTGCGCCAGCGCTGGCGATGATTTCCGCCTTTGGGTCGGGAAATCGATGGATTTCGCCTCCCGGCCGGTAGATCTCGACTTGCAGAAAGGGCGTTGCGCTATCGGGTTCGCCTAATGTCAGCACGTCCTTGCGTCCACCACCTTCGGCGTGCCGCCGAATAGCGTAGGTCGCCGGCACATCCGCGGCTTCTGGAATCGACAGCGCGAAAGCCGGGAATGGCCGTTCGATTTCAATCCATTCCGGCCGGTGTGCTGGCGTGATGATAGTCGCTCTCGCCGGAGGCTGGGAAACGCGTGCGGCGGCTATAGACAACAGCGAAACAGCACCCAGATATGCGAGTGTGCGCACAAAGCTGGATGGCAGTTCGTCACGCCATGACTGCAGCGCGGGGTGCATGAATTCGTTTTCGGTAAGTGGCGTTGTGTTACAGGCAGTTCTCGCCTAGAAGGCGCTGCCATCTGGTTGCCTAATACCATCAGCCGAATGGTAATTTATTCCGGAGCGTTAACAATGGGTTACAAGGTTGCCGTCGTAGGTGCCACGGGTAATGTCGGGCGCGAGATGCTCGATATTCTGGCCGAGCGCAATTTCCCGGCTGACGAGGTGGTGGCCATTGCCTCGCGCAAAAGCCAGGGCGTGGAGTGCTCCTTTGGTGACAAGACTCTGAAGGTCAAGGCGATCGATCATTTTGATTTTTCGGATGTCGATATTTGCTTGATGTCTGCCGGCGGCGCTGTGTCGAAGGAATGGTCGCCGAAGATTGCTGCCCAGGGTGTGGTCGTAATCGACAACTCGTCCGCGTGGCGCATGGACCCGGACGTGCCGTTGATCGTGCCGGAAGTGAACGCCGACGCGATCGCGGACTTCACCAAGAAAAATATTATTGCCAACCCAAACTGCTCGACCGCCCAGCTCGTGGTCGCGCTTAAGCCGCTGCACGACAAGGCCAAGATAAAGCGCGTCGTGGTCGCGACCTATCAATCTGTTTCCGGCGCCGGCAAGGACGCGATGGACGAATTGTTCTCGCAGAGCAAGGCCGTGTTCACGCTTGGTGAAGTGGAGACCAAGAAGTTTCCGAAGCGAATCGCGTTCAACGTGATCCCGCACATCGACGTCTTCATGGAGGACGGCTACACCAAAGAAGAATGGAAAATGATGATGGAGACCAAGAAGATTCTAGATCCCCACATCAAGCTGACCGCCACGTGTGTGCGGGTGCCGGTGTTTGTCGGTCATTCGGAAGCGGTCAATATCGAGTTCGAGAATCCAATCAGCGTCGAAGAAGCGCGCACGATTTTGCGTAGTGCGCCCGGGTGTCTGGTTATCGACAAGCATGAAGACGGCGGCTACGTGACACCGTACGAATGCGTTGGCGAGGACGCGACCTATATCAGCCGTATCCGTACCGATCCGACTGTCGACAATGGCTTGCAGATGTGGGTGGTATCGGACAATCTGCGCAAGGGCGCTGCCCTTAACACGATCCAGATTGCTGAATGCTTGATCAACCGCAAGCTGATCCAGGCAAAGCGAAGGGCAGCCTAAGCGCACGAGGCTAATCGCCCGCAATCGCGATAACTGTCAGGATACTCCGCCGACGTGCGGCGTTGCAGTGTCTTTTGCGCGAATGAGTTGTGCCAGCTCTTGAAAACTCGCGAGAGCGGAGTGGCGTTCGTTGTAGAAACGCACAAGCCGTTGTGCGGTCGCCGGCTGCAATCGGTCGAAGCTGCGGCGCGCTGCTTCTATAGCCTGCGGCGAATAGCGAAAAGACTTGCGCCGCAAGATGCAGATTTGCTTCGCGGTTGGCCACGATAAATCGGCCGCTTTTGCGAGAATAAGCGCGAAATCACTTTCGGCGCGCGAATCGTTCATCACGCTTTCTACGAGCTTGATGGGCGCCTTTGAGAGGGCAGATAGCGCCGCGACGGTCTCTTCGAATTTTCCCTTCGCGGCTGCTTCGCATACAACCGGATCCACCTGAGCACCCGAACGCCGCAGCGCATCGAACTGCGCTGCGGCTTCCCGGTAGTCGCGTTTGGTTTTGGGCTGCGCAGTTGCATCTTGCCCGGTGATATCGGTCAACACCCTGTGCACTTCGTAAACCGCATTCGGGTTGCTGGCCGCAAGCTTCTCGAACACAACTTCGGACGCTCGCGCAATGAGGGCGTTAAAATGTTCCTGGGGAATGTCTTTGCGCATGGAGACGCAGATCGCGAGCACTTCGTCGTTTATAGATCGATCGACGAGTTTGCCGTAGCCAGCATCGGAAAAACGCGCGCCTTCATTTCGAGTGACCGAGAGAACGACGTCGCGGTTACCGTGGGTCACCAACACATCGCTGATCGTTTCGCTCAGCGACGAGCGTTTTGAGATGGCGAGGAGCCGCTCCTGGCTATTGTCGCTCGCGATCGCCAGCAGGTCTTCGTCAGTCAATCTGTTCGAACGACTCAGGATCGGGCCGGCGACGTCAATTGATTCGTCGCGCGCGAGCTTTCGCACAGTCATGGGTGGCGCATTGTCAGCGGGCGCCAGTCGGTGAGCAAGCTCCGCTCTCGCCTTGATCTCGATCTTATCAGCCAGGCGGGAGATTACGCCGTCGAACAAATCGACATGCTCTTCGGAATAATTGTCGGCGCCCGCGAGGAACAAGTCGGTGACACGGCGAACAATTTCCGCCTGCTTCTCGACCGACCCGGTCGCGAAAGTGCCTTCGATCTCGGCGATAATCGACCGCTCTTCAATCACAGCGCTAAACCGTCCTGGTTAGAGGCGGCTACATCTAGCTGTCGGTAATTACCATCGCGTTAGGCGAAAACCGCGCATTCGCAGTAACCGTATTTGGCCGGGCGATATCGGATTCTCCAAGAAAATCCGCCGGAATACGATTAAGGCGCAGCCCGCGGGGCGGGGCCGTCGACCGTTCAAAATCGGGGCCGCGCGAATATCCGCGCATAATCTTCTTCCGCAACCTGCGTGAAGTTACCAGTTGCGGGATCACGCACCGACAGCTGCCCCGTGGCAACGCCAAAATAGGCGCCATGAACCGTGACCTGTCCGCGTTCGATAAGCTTGCGCAAACGCGGAAATGTCATGAGGTTATCGATGCTGTTGAGAACATTCGCCTGCTCGAGGCGAGTGAGATAGTCCGCAGAGGATAATGCGCCGCGCGGCCCAACTTTGTCGGCCGCCGGCGTCATCAATTTCATCCAATTGCCAATGAAGTCGCCCGGCGACAGCGGCTCGGCATCTTCGACGTAAGCTTTGACGCCGCCGCACTGCGCATGGCCAAGCACGACAATGTGCTTGATCTTGAGTGCGCCGATGCCGAATTCCAGTGCAGCGGAAACGCCATGCGCCCTCTGGTCCGGCGCGTAAGGCGGCACGATATTCGCCACGTTGCGCACGACGAACAACTCGCCCGGGCGCGCGTCGAAGATGACTTCCGGCGATACGCGCGAGTCGCAACACCCAATCACCATGATCTGCGGCGATTGACCGCTTTCGCCCAGGTCGCGATAGCGATCTTGTTCGTGCCGCAAACGTCCGATGAGAAAAGCTCGATAGCCATCGATGAGTTGTTGGGGAAGTGCCATGCCTGCAGCTCGCTAAAGATCGTCCTCTGGATGCACACAATCACGGCTGGATTGCTGTTGGCAACCCGCGCGCTCCCAGGAGTGGCGCGCCGATTGCTTGGACGATAGGCTGAGCTCGACGAACAGGAGGCTGCCCCGAATGAGCGTCCGTCCTCATCGCAGCATACTCTACATGCCGGGGTCTAACACCCGCGCGTTGGAGAAGGCGAAGACATTGCCTGCCGATGGCGTGATTCTCTGATCTCGAAGATTCGGTCGCGCCCGAGGCCAAGGAAGCGGCGCGGCGGCAAGTCGCCGATGCCGTGAAGGCTGGCGGCTTTGGCGCACGTGAGGTGATCATCCGCGTCAACGGGGTCGATACGCCATGGCACGCCGACGACCTTTCTGCCGCCGCTCACGCTGCACCGGATATTATTCTGGTTCCGAAAGTATCGAGTGCCGAAATGTTGGAACTGATCGGCCGCCGCCTTCTGGACATGGGCACTGACCACAGGACCAGAGTGTGGGCCATGATCGAGACGCCCCTTGCAATCTTCAATGTCTTATCGATCGCTGCGGCGGCGAAAGATTCTGAAACGCGCCTTTCCGGCTTCGTCATGGGCACCAACGACCTCGCCAAAGATACCCGAGCGCGGTTGGTGCCGGGGCGGGCGCCGATGCTGCCGTGGCTATCGATGTGCGTCGCGGCTGCACGCATTTATGGAATTGACATTCTCGACGGCGTTTACAACGACATCGCGAACGCTGACGGCTTCATAAAAGAATGTGAGCAAGGCGTCGAACTCGGCTTCGACGGCAAGACGCTTATTCACCCCAATCAAATTGAGCCGTGCAACAAGGCGTTCTCACCTTCGCCGGCTGAGGTCGAACAGGCGCGCAAAATGATTGCGGCGTTCGATTTGCCCGAGAACAAAGGCAAAGGCGTGGTGTCGATCGATGGCCGTATGGTGGAACGCCTGCACGCCGACATAGCGCGGCGCACGGTGGCGATCGCTGAGGCGATTTCGTCGCGCAGCTAGGCCCAGGGGCGTGCAGTCGCAGCCTTTTGTTCGTAGCTTTCGATCTTGCTCTGCTTTTGCTTGGTCAGACCTATATCATCGAGGCCGTTGAGCATGCAGTGCTTCCGGTGCGCGTCGATCTCGAAGTGAACGACGCCGCCATCCGGGCCGCGAATTTCCTGCTTTTCAAGATCGACGGTCAGCGTCGCGTTGGCGCCGCGGTCAGCATCGTCGAACAACTTCTCGAGATCTTCGGGCGACACACGGACGGGTAACACGCCGTTCTTAAAACAGTTATTGTAGAAAATGTCGCCGAACGACGTCGAGATGACGCAACGGATGCCGAAGTCCATCAACGCCCAAGGCGCATGCTCGCGCGACGAACCGCAGCCGAAATTGTCGCCCGCGACCAGAATTTTGGCTTTGCGATAGGCCGGCTTGTTGAGCACGAAGTCGGGGTTTTCGCTGCCGTCATCTTTGTAGCGCTGCTCGGAGAATAGCCCTTTGCCGAGACCGGTACGCTTGATGGTCTTTAAGTATTGCTTCGGAATCACCATATCGGTGTCGACATTGATAATGCGCAATGGCGCGGCGACGCCTTCCAGTGTGGTGAATTTTTCCATAATTCCGGTGGCTCCTGGCCGCGGGTGCAAGGCCTTTTCATAGGGCGTTCAGGGATCCGGTCAAGAGCGGCGACGCTACCCAGATATGCAAAATTCAACCTGCAGTGCCCTCGTCGCGCTTGAACTTGGATTCCCGCACGAGATCGCAAATCTGGATGTTATATTCAGAATAATAAATTTCGCGCGCCTTTTTCTGAGCTGCCCGATGCTCAGGGTTCATGCGCCAGGCCCGCATGCCTTCTTCGTGTTCGAACTCTACGATCGTCACCCGTTCGCCATCCTCGGCGAAGAACCCTTTGTGTGAAATATAGCCGGGCATGGTTTCAGCAAGCTCGACCATGCGGTCGACGAGCGAAGTATAATCCTCGCGCACGCCGGGCATCAGGCGGGAACGAAAAACCGTGACAATCATGGTCTATCTCCTGGCAGCTTGATGCTGGCGCAATCAGGCGGCGTCCGCCAATTCCGATTTGGAATAGTCACCATCTGTTTTCGAGATCGGTGCGTAAGTTTATCCGGCGCCGGCTTCGATCGCTTCGATGTCTTCATCGGACAGTCCGAAATGGTGGCCGATTTCATGGACCAGCACATGCGTGACGATCTCACCCAGCGTGTCCTCGTGTTCAGCCCAGTAATCGAGGATCGGCCGCCGATAAAGCCAGATCATATTGGGCATTAACTCGGGAGCGGTTTCAGACTGGAAAGGCAGACCGACACCCTGGAAAAGTCCAAGCAGGTCGAAATCGCCCTCTAACTGCATTGAATTTAAAACCTCGGCCGAGGGGAAATCTTCCACGCGGATGACGAGGCCTTCACACAGTTTACGGAAGTGCTCGGGCAGCCGCGCATAGGCCTCCGCGGCCAGCGCCTCAATGTCGTCCAAAGAAGGAGCGGCCAAACCTTGCCAGCCGTCGAATTGGCTTGTCATGACAACGTTGTAGGGGAGGTTTCCATACCTACCAAGCGGTTGACGACGTAACCCCGGATGAGCAACGGTTGGCCCAGATAGCGCGAGTGGTAGATTGCAGATGCGAAAAGTAATGGTCAGTTTGGCGATCAGCGGCGCGATATTTTCCGCCTTAGGCTTCGGCGCCGCCTCGGCAGCGACTACGGGACCAGAATCCACCTCGCCGTCTACGCAGGACTCCGGCACAAGCAAGCGTCCGCGTGTGACCATTTATCCTCGCCGCCGGTATCCGGGACCAAACGCCGTGCGGCAATGCCGCTCGTGGCTGGTAACGGAGTATCGCGTGAGTGGCCCTGTAATTACTCCGCAAATGCGCTGCTGGTGGGAGTAACGAACACATTGACGCGACTGGCGTTATATTTGGCGAGATTTGCCCTATAGTGTTGCCCAGTCGGGGCGGCGTCGGAGATGCATCGATGTCTAAGCTCATGAAGTTTCTCGCGATCGTTTTGTTGTTTGCCAGTGTGACCGTCTTCGCGCCCACCAATGCCGACGCACGTTGGGGTGGTGGCTGGCACGGCGGCGGATGGCATGGCGGCGGTTGGCACGGTGGCTGGCGCGGCGGTTGGGGTGGCTGGCGCGGCGGTGGCTGGGGTTGGGGCCCAGCGTTCGGTTGGGGATGGGGTCCTGGTTGGGGTTGGGGCCCAGGCTGGGGAGGTGCGCGTTGCGGTTGGGTGCCTGTCCGAACGTGGCGTTCCGGCCACTGGTGGGTAGGTCGCGCTTGGCGTTGCTGGTGACGATTTTTCTGAGCGCAGACGCATAAAATGAAAGGCCTGCCGATGGCAGGCCTTTTTGTTTCAGAGTCGGTCTGCCGCTACTTCCACTCGCGCACGTCGACGAAGTGTCCGGCGATTGCAGCGGCCGCGGCCATTGCCGGGGAGACGAGATGCGTGCGGCCTTTGTAACCCTGACGACCTTCGAAATTACGGTTCGACGTTGAAGCGCAGCGCTCCCCCGGCGCGAGCTTGTCCGGATTCATTGCAAGGCACATCGAACAACCGGGCTCACGCCAGTCGAAACCGGCGGCCTTGAATATCTTGTCGAGCCCTTCAGCTTCCGCCTGCTCTTTCACAAGTCCGGATCCGGGAACGATCATGGCGTTGACGTTCGAATTGACCGTTTTGCCGTCAACGACGCGCGCAACTTCACGCAAGTCCTCGATGCGTGCATTGGTGCACGAGCCGATGAATACGCGATCGAGTTTGATGTCGGTGATCTTTTCGCCGCCTTTGAGCCCCATGTAGCCGAGCGAGCGTTCGGCGGCGATGCGCTTCTTCTCATCGGAAATTTCGGAAAGCGTCGGCACACGCCCGGTGACCGTGATGACCTGCTCAGGACTGGTGCCCCACGTCACGAGAGGTGGGAGCTTCGCCGCATCGAGTTTAATTTCGCGATCGAAGTGCGCGCCGTCATCGGAGTGCAACGTCGCCCAATAGCGCATGGCCTCGTCCCAAGCCTTGCCCTTGGGCGCCTTCGGCCGGTCTTTGAGGTAGGTATAGGCCTTTTCGTCGGGAGCGACGAAGCCGGCTTTGGCGCCACCTTCGACGGACATGTTGCAGATGGTCATGCGTCCTTCCATCGAAATCGATCGGACGGCCTCGCCGGCATATTCCAACGCATAGCCGGTCCCGCCGGCCGTGCCGATTTCTCCGATGATCGCGAGGATGATGTCCTTCGCTGTCACGCCTGGCGGCAATTTTCCGTCTACGACCGCGCGCATGTTCATCGATTTTTTCTGGATCAGTGTTTGCGTCGCCAACACGTGTTCCACTTCGGACGTGCCGATACCGTAGGCGAGGGCGCCGAACGCTCCATGCGTTGCGGTATGACTGTCGCCGCACACGATCGTGGTGCCGGGAAGTGTGAAACCCTGCTCGGGCCCAATGATGTGGACGATGCCCTGACGCTTGTCGAACTCGTTGAAATACTCAATGCCGAAATCCTTGGCGTTTTTCGCCAGCGCGGCGATCTGCTCGGCGCTTTCGGGGTCCGGATTGGGCTTGCTGCGATCGGAGGTCGGCACGTTGTGATCGACCACGGCCAGAAGTCTTGTCAGGCGCGTGCACCTTGCGGCCTGCAGTGCGCAGGCCTTCGAAGGCCTGCGGCGAAGTGACCTCATGCACGAGATGACGGTCGACGTAGATAAGACAGGTTCCATCCGGTTGTTCGTCCACCAGATGGTCGTCCCAGATCTTGTCGTAGAGTGTACGCGGTTTCATGACTCGATTGCCTAGTTCAGCTTAAAGGGGAAGGCGGCTTGCAAAGGTCCGGCATTGCCGGGCGCAATCAAAGTCCCGCTTGGACCGCTGTTAGCCGGCCGAAGAACCGCCACGGCAGCCGCGTGTGGTCGACCAAGACAATCCGCTGAGCTTTGGAAACCATGTCGGTTATATAGCCAATCGCTCCGCTTTCGACAACGAAGTCAGTAGACACGAAGAAGGGGCCGACATGCGGCCCCTTCTGGCTTCCCCGAATAGCCGTAACCTTATTCGTTCGCTGCGGCTTCTGCGCCTTCCGGCCCCGTTGCACCCTGTGCCTCGGAGATACGCGCCTTCTTGCCGCGCAATCCACGCAAATAATAGAGCTTGGCACGGCGCACCTTGCCGCGGCGCACCACTTTTATAGAGTCGATCATCGGCGAATAAAGCGGAAATACGCGTTCGACGCCTTCGCCGTAAGAAATCTTGCGAACCGTGAAGTTCTCGTTGATCCCGCGACCCGACCGGCCAATGCAGACGCCTTCATAGGCTTGCACGCGAGCCTTATCGCCTTCGACGACTTTCACATTGACCAGCACGGTGTCGCCGGGCTGGAAGTCTGGAATTTCTTTGCCGGCCGAGAGCCTTTCGACCTGCTCTTTGTCGAGCTGCTGAATGATGTCCATCGCGAATTCTCCGTCGGCAGCGCCAGCAACCGGCGCGCGGTCATGATCTGGTCTGAATGGGTTGGCGAGCTTGTATTACAAAGCTTCCGGCTTGTCACCCTTTGGATTTGGGCCCTTTTTCTGGCTTTTTATGCGCATTGTAGGCTACCCAGAGGTCCGGACGCCGTTCGGCGGTGAGCCTTTCGGCCTGTGCCTGCCGCCAGGCCTTAACTTTGCTGTGGTCGCCGGAGGTAAGCACTTCCGGGATTGGTTCGCCCTCAAATACTGGCGGCCGCGTGTATTGCGGATATTCGAGCAGTCCGGCGGAGAAGCTTTCCTCTGCGGCGGAAGCCTCTTTGCCCATGACGCCGGGCAGCAATCGAACGCAGGCATCGAACAAAGCCAAGGCGGCGATCTCACCGCCGGACAGCACAAAATCGCCGAGCGACACTTCTTCGAGGTGGCGCGCCTCGATTAAACGCTCGTCAACACCCTCGAAGCGCGCGCAGATAACGACAATGCCGGGCCCATGCGCCAACTGTGCCACACGCGCTTGAGTCAACGGTACGCCCCGCGGGCTCATCAGCAGTCGGGGGCGCGTGTCGTGCGGGATCGCGTCGATTGCGTGCGCGAGCACATCAGCCTTCATAACCATTCCAGGTCCGCCGCCCGCTGGTGTGTCGTCGACTGTACGGTGCTTGTCGGTCGCATGCGCGCGGATGTCGGTCGTATCGAGCGACCAAATGCCGGACTTGAGCCCCTTTCCTGCGAGGCTTTGCGCCAGCGGGCCCGGAAACATCTCCGGAAATATTGTCAGCACGCTGGCGCGCCACATGACTATTCAGTCTCCACCGGAGGCACGATTACGATCTGCTTTGCAGCAAGATCGATCTTGGGAACTATCTGCTCATTGAACGGCAACATCAGGTGATCACCGCCGTCACCCGTTACGATGTCGATGATATCGCCGGCGCCGAAATTATGCAGTGCGTGCACGGTGCCAACTTGCGTTCCGTCCGGCGTTACGACGTTAAGCCCGACCAAGTCAGCATGATAAAAAGTGTCGACCTCTTCGATTGCCGGCAGCCGCGTGCGCGGAATGTACAAATCAAGGTTGCGAAGCTTTTCTGCCGCCTCACGGTCGCTGACGCCGGCGATACGTGCAACGAAATGATCTTTCGCCGGGCGCAGCGCTTCAATCGCGAAGCGCTGCTTGCCATCAAGCGTTTCCAGCGGACCATAGTTTGCGATTGCCGCCGGCTCTTCTGTGAATGACCACAGCTTCACCTCGCCGCGGACACCGTGTGCGGCACCGATACGGGCAACGCAAATGCGGTCGGCCACGGCGAGGCGCAGCGAGCCTTAGCTCGCTGCCGGCGCTTCGGCCGGTTTTTCCGCAGCAGCCTTATCTGCGGCAGCCTTTTCGTTGGCTTTGGCGGTTGCAGCGGTTTTGGCGGCAGCGTCGCCGGCTTCCTTGGCCTTGGTCGCATCTTCTTCCTTGGCCTTGCGCTCTTTGCGCGGGACCGCCTTCTCAGGATTGTTGCGCTTCGGGCGTTTCATGATTCCGGCAGCGTCGAGGAAGCGCATAACGCGGTCGGAGGGTTGCGCACCCTTCTTCATCCACGCCTGTACCTTGTCGAGATCGAGCTTGAGCCGCTCGGCCTTTTCCTTGGGGAGCAACGGATTGAAATAACCGAGCCGCTCGATGAAGCGCCCATCGCGCGGCGCACGACTGTCGGCAACGACGATATGATAGACTGGCCGCTTCTTGGTGCCCGCGCGGGCAAGACGGATAACTAGAGACATTCCTTTAGTCCTTTCTCACTCTATTGATCGGTGTTCACTTCTTCTTTCCGAGTCCGGGCGGCAAACCGCCCGGCAATCCAGGAAATTTTCCGCCGAGCCCCGGCAGCCCGGGCAGGTTTGGCGGCAACTTCGGCATGGTTGGCGGGAGGCCGGGCATACCTGCCGGCAATTGTCCGCCGGGTATCTGCTTTGCCATTTCTGCCATTTGCTCTGGCGAAGGCATCCCGCCACCGAAACCCATGGCCTGCGCCAGGCCTGCAAGCGGGCCGCGCTTGGCGCTTCCCATCATCTTCATCATATCTGCCATGCCGCGATGCATTTTCAAAAGCTTGTTGATGTGCTCGGGCGTCGTGCCCGAACCCGAAGCGATACGCTTCTTGCGGCTCGCCTTGAGGATATCGGGGTTGCGCCGCTCCTGCGCCGTCATCGAATCGATAATTGCGATTTGCCGCTTGATGACATTTTCGTCGAGATTGGCCGCGGCGAGCTGGTTCTTCATCTTCGCGACACCGGGCAGCATTCCCATCAGGCTGCCAAGTCCACCCATGGCCTGCATTTGCGTGAGCTGCTCGCGCAAGTCGCCGAGGTCAAATGCACCTTTGCGCATTTTCTCGGCGGTGCGCATCGCCTTCTCGGCGTCGATATTGGCGGCAGCTTTTTCCACCAGTGCGACGATGTCGCCCATGCCGAGGATGCGGCTCGCGATACGTGCGGCGTCGAACTCCTCGAGCGCGTCGAGCTTTTCCCCAGTGCCGATCAGCTTAATCGGCTTGCCGGTGACGGCACGCATAGAAAGTGCGGCGCCGCCGCGGCCATCACCATCAACCCGGGTAAGAACAATACCGGAAAGGCCCACGCGTTCATCGAAGGAGCGCGCGAGATTGACCGCATCCTGGCCAGTCAGCGAGTCGGCGACCAGCAGCACCTCGTGGGGATTGACCACGCGCTTAATCTCGGCGGCCTCGCTCATCATCGCTTCGTCGAGCGTGGTGCGGCCGGCGGTGTCGAGCATCACGACGTCGTAGCCGCCAAGCTTGGCGGCTTCGATGGCGCGGCGGGCGATCTGTGGCGGCGTTTGTCCCTGGACCACGGGCAGCGTGTCGATTTGCGTGTCACGTCCAAGCACGGCGAGCTGCTCCATCGCGGCCGGACGGCGCACGTCGAGCGACGCCATCAGGACTTTGCGGCGCTGCCGATCGGTCACGCGCTTCGCGAGTTTGGCGGTGGTGGTGGTTTTGCCCGAGCCTTGCAGGCCCACCATCATGATGGCGACCGGCGGCGCGGCGTTAAGATCAATCGGCTGGCTGTCGGCGCCGAGCGTCGCGACCAGCTGGTCGTGCACAATCTTCACGACCATTTGGCCAGGCGTGACCGACTTCATGACCTCCACGCCGACAGCCTGCTTTTTCACGCCGTCGGTAAAGGCGCGCGCTACGTCGAGCGCGACGTCGGCTTCGAGCAGCGCGCGGCGAACCTCGCGAAGCGCAGCGTCGACATCGGCCTCACTGAGAGCGCCGCGACGTGTGAGGCGGTCGAGAATTCCGCCAAGTTTTTCCGACAGGCTGTCGAACATCAGTCTGCAAACACCTTTGCGCCCGAGGGCGCATTGCGCTGTCGGGCGATGGCCTCCGGCCTCGTATGGACCGGGCGGCGGGTTGATAATCAGTCTCTTGCGAGAACGGCCGGTACTTACTGCGCACTTGCGCAAGGGTCAAGCAAACAGCCCTCCAGCTAAGCGCGCCTCCCTGGCTCGGGCGATCCTTAAAATATACATAGTATATGAATACAACCTATGAGAGTATACGCCGGAGCTTGGGAAATAGGGGGAGACAGTTATGTTTTGCCGAACCGTATGCGCCGGTCTCACAGCGTTCTGTGCATGGGTGGCTATGTCCACTGTGGCGGCTTCCGACAGCAGCGACCTTCGACCGATTGGAATTTGTGTCGACGGGCCGGACACGGGGAATTTCGTCGGTCGTGCAGTGTGGACTTCATGTAACGATGCCGAAGGCACCGCACGAAGCAAAGCACGAGGGTTTGCAGAGGGCTTTGCCCGAACTGGTTGCGGCGGGAACCTCACGGTCGCTCAAGGAACCAAGGTTTGTGGGACGCGCGGCGGAATTCTTATCCGAACCACGCCATACCTTTCTAACACCGACAACTACGCAATCAGCATCAACGCGTCGCAGGGCTTCTGTTCGCGTATCCAGGATGGCCTTATGCAGCCTCCAACACTTTCGCCTGCAAAGAAATGTGGCGCTCAGCCGCCGCCGTGGTGGCATGGCCTTTGGCTTGGCAATTGGCGGGAAGAGACAGCAACCACGACGGATAAAGCGACGTGCGGTTATGTCTGCTCGAGGTAGCAACTCATCGGATCGTCGATCAGGGCGTCAATTCATAGCTTACGGTGACCATCGCCCTTAAGTTCTGTTCGCCAGGGGCAATCGGAGCGGCACTGGCCCGCAGGGCTTGCATTGGCCGTGGCGGGGCAGCCGAGCCTTCTTCTGTGATCGCTATGACATGACCAAGCTTGGCGCCAGCCGCCCTCGCGAAGAGCTCGGCTTTGCGGTGGGCGTCGGCCACGGCGTCATTGCGCGCCTGGTCGAGCAACTTCGACTGTTCAGACACCACGAATTCGATCCCGGACATTTCGTTCGCTCCGGCTGCGATAGCGCGATCGAGAAGCGCTGGCAATTTGTCGATATCGCGGATCCTCACGGTGACCTGATTGTTGGCCTGGAAGCCGGTCAGATGTGCGGTGCCGGCTTTGTTTGCGTCGTATTGCGGTTGTAGCGATAACTGCGAAGTCTGGATGTCGCGCTCGGCGATGCCGTTCCCTTTGATGGCGGCAAGCACGGCCGTCATTTGTTTTGCGTTTGCCTCGCTTGCCTCGCGCGCAGTCTTGTCTTGGCTCGTGACGCCGATGCGAATCACGGCGGCGTCCGGCGCGACGGCAACCGTAGCTTCACCGGTCACAGTGATGAGCTTGTCGGCGGCGCGTGCGGGCGCCAGCGCGATTACTATTCCGAAGGCGACGAAAAGAACTCGCGCTAGCGACATCATTATTTCACCGGTACGAACACGTTGACCACCAATTTGTCGGGAGCCGTTTTCACCGGGTCGGTGGCATATTCCTCGATGAAAAGGTCTTTAGCTTCGAGCTGTTTGTCGTCGAGATAATTGGTAATCGCTTCGTAGGTCGAGTCCATAGCGTCGTATGAGCCACGATGCACGAATTTTAGCGCCCGACCGGAGGGCGCCGGACCAACGCCGATGTCGCCTTTCGGCGGGTCTTTCGGCGTCTGCGCGACCGGGAGTGCGGCCTTGAACGAAAAACCGGTGTCATCCGTCTGTGTATAAATCGTGAGCGCCGAACCCGCCGGTTTAATGTCCTGCTTGTCGAGATATTCGTTCAAAGATTTGAATGCGTCGACCAAGGTATCAAAAGCAGTGTCCCAATTGCTGTGACCCGTGATGTAAACGATTGTGCGCTCCGGAAGCGTCACCTGTTCGCCGAAGGCATCGCCCGGCTGCAGGGGTGACGGTGAGGCGGGCCCCGCAATCGGCGGTGCCGGCGGCATTGTTTCGTTGACGCTTGGTTTAGGTGCAGGACTTTGGGCGGCAGCCGAGTACATCGCCGTAGCGAATGCCAAAGCGATCACGGGTGCAGCGACCTGAAATGGCGACATCACGGTTCTCCGACAGTTGCGGCGGTCCGGCGATTTGCCTGCATTATTGCGCATTCTAGCATGCCCTCTGGTCAATCCGCGTTTATTCGCCATATAAACCGGGCGGAAGCCGGGCAAAACAGAATATGGGCACTCTCGCCAATCAGTCCTTCGTGAAGATGAACGGCGTCGGCAACGAGATCGTCGTGGTTGATCTGCGTTCGAGCGGTGGCAAGATCGTAGCGGATGAAGCGCGCGCGGCCGCGCGGCCGGATGCCGTGCCCTACGACCAACTCATGGCGCTTTATTCGCCGCGCACGCCGGGTACCGACGCATTCATTCGTATTTACAATAATGACGGCTCGGAGGCCGGCGCTTGCGGCAATGGCATGCGCTGCGTTGCCGATCTGGTGGCGAAGGAAACCGGCAAGGACACGCTCAGTTTCGAAACCACCGCTGGCCTACTCAACTGCTGGAAAAGCACCGACGGACTGTTCACCGTGGACATGGGGCCGCCACGCTTCAAGTGGAACGAGATTCCGCTGGCGGAGGAATTCCGCGATACACGCGCCATCGAATTACAGATCGGGCCGATCGACCAGCCGGTACTGCATTCGCCTTCCGTCGTGAATATGGGAAATCCTCACGCGATCTTCTGGGTCGACGATGTGAACGCGCACGATCTCGCGCGCCTGGGGCCGCTGTTGGAAAACCATCCGATATTTCCGGAGCGCGCTAACATCACGCTCGCGCATATTACTGCACGCGACCATATCGTTATTCGTACGTGGGAGCGTGGCGCCGGATTGACCAAAGCATGTGGTTCGGCTGCCTGCGCGGCCGCTGTTGCCGCGGCGCGGCTCCGGCGCACCGATCGCAAAGTGAGAGTGACGCTGCCGGGCGGCGAGCTTACGATCGAGTGGCGTGAAAAGGACGATCACGTGCTCATGACAGGCCCGGTGGAATTCGAGTTCAAGGGCCGCTTCGACCCCGCGCTATTTGCCAAGGCTGACGCGCCGTGAGCGTCGACGTCATCACCTTCGGCTGCCGCCTGAATATCTATGAGTTGGAAGTGATCCGGCGCGAAGCCGTTGCGGCGGGTCTCAGCGAGACGGTCATTGTGAATACATGTGCGGTGACGGCGGAGGCAGTTCGCCAAACAAAGCAGACCATTCGCCGCATACGGCGCGAACGAGACGGCACGCGGATTGTCGTTACTGGCTGTGCGGCGCAGACAGAAGCAAACGCCTTTGCCGCGATGCCTGAAGTCGATCGCGTCATCGGTAACGAGGAAAAATTCGACGCCGATATCTGGGCGAAAGGCGACAAGATTGCCGTATCCGACATTATGTCTGCGAAGGCGATGCGGCCGCACGTCATTGACCGGATCGAGGGCCACACGCGTGCCTTTCTGCAGGTCCAAAATGGCTGCGACCACCGCTGTACTTTCTGCATTATCCCGTTCGGCCGCGGCAATTCACGCTCATTGCCGATGGACGACGTCGTCGCGCAAGCGCGACGCGTGGTTGAGAACGGTTATCGCGAGATCATTCTCACGGGGGTCGACATTACAAGCTACGGGGGCAGTTTGCCCGGGATGCCGCGTCTCGGCGCGCTGGTTAAACGAATTCTCAAGGAGGTGCCGGAGCTCGTACGGTTGAGGCTCTCATCGATCGAACTCGGTGGAAGTCGACGCCGATTTACTCGACGCACTCGCTACAGAGCCGCGTCTGATGCCGCATCTGCATTTATCGTTGCAGGCCGGCGACGACATGATCCTCAAGCGCATGAAGCGGCGGCATTCGCGCCAGGATGCGATTGCGTTTTGTGAACGGGTCCGGCGGCTGCGCCCCGATGTCGCTTTCGGCGCCGACATCATCGCCGGCTTTCCAACCGAGAGCGAAGACATGTTTGCCCGTTCACTCGAGCTGGTCGACGAATGCGGATTGAGCCAGCTTCACGTTTTCCCGTTTTCGCCGCGCCCGGGCACACCGGCTGCGCGCATGCCGCAGCTTGACCGCGACATTATCAAGGATCGCGCTCACCGCTTGCGAGAAAAGGGCGAAACGGCTTTCCGCCGGTCTCTCGATCGTGAAATCGGCGGCCGCCGCAGCGTCCTTGCGGAACTGCGCTCAGTCGGACGCACAGAGCAATTCATGCCGGTACGGCTACCGCCGTCAGTCCGGCCCGGTACTATTCTCGATCTCACGATGACGGCCCATGACGGCCGGCATCTCTTGGCTGCATAGGGGGAAGATACGATGGGCTACCGCGAACACCTGATCACGACCATCGAGCAACTCCAGTCCCTCTATGGCGAAAAGATGGGAGCCTCGGTCATCAAGGAGATCGATCACATCAATGACGGATACCGAAAACTGATCGAAGCGGCACCGTTCGTTACCGTGGCGACATCGGGCCCCGAAGGTCTTGACTGTTCGCCCAAAGGCGATGCGCCCGGCTTTGTCCACATTCTGGACGACAAGACGCTCGCGATTCCCGACCGCCCGGGCAACAATCGCATCGATGGTTTCCGAAACATTGTGCGCGATCCGCGCATTGCGCTTCTGTTCCTTATTCCGGGTGTCGGCGAAACCTTGCGTGTCAATGGGCGCGCCTCGATTTCGATCGACCCGGAATTGATGCAGCGTTTCGCGGTCAATGGAAAGCTGCCACGCTGCGTGCTTGTGGTGCACGTCGAGAGCATCTTCTTCCACTGCTCGAAGGCGATCGTGCGCTCGAAGCTCTGGGATGAAGCGGCCAAGGTCGATCGCAAGAGCTTGCCGTCGACCGGCACCATTATCGCCGAACTCAGCCAGGGAAAGATGGGCGGCGAGACTTACGATCGCGAGGCGCCCGAGAAAATCAAAGCGATGCTCTATTGATACCCGCCGGAATTTACTCGCTCGTCCCCACGAAGGCGGGGACCCAGTAGCCATCTCAGTTGCGGTAACTATCGCGCTGGATTCCCGCTTGCGCGGGAATGAGCGGAAGGTTGAGCCTCCCCGCTCCAGCCGCACGCGGTGAGCGTCTCGTGCATCGAGTCAGGGATCGGCGCAGTCACTTTGACCGGCGGCTTGTTCTTGGAAATCGGTACAGTCACGTTGCGTGAATGAAGCTGCAGCGCCGGCCCGCCTGTGCGCGGCGCGCTGCCATAGATATTGTCACCGACAATCGGCCATCCCATTTCGGCGCAGTGGACACGAAGTTGATGCGTACGGCCGGTCAATGGCTCGAGTGCGAGCCACGTGAGGCCTTGTCCCCGGCCCATCACCTTCCAGGTGCTTGACGACGGAAGGCCTTGGCTGTCCGCCTTCATCCACCAGCCGCGCGCCTCGTCGCGTTTTGCGAGCGGAATATCGATCCGCCCTTCATCGGCCTCGGGCCCGCCTTCGACGGCGGCCCAATAGCATTTGCCGACTTTACCTTGCTTGAACAGCTTACCGAGCAGCGCCAGCGCCTTGCGATGACGGCCCAGCACAAGGCAGCCCGTTGTATCGCGGTCGAGCCGGTGGGCCAGCGCCGGTGCGCGCGGCAAACCGAAACGAAGTGCGTCGAAATAGTCTTCAAAAGCATCGCCACCCTTGGGGCCGCGATGCACCGGCAATCCTGCCGGCTTGTCGACCACCAGCATCAGGCCATCGCGATAAAGAAGGCGGCCGAGCATCTCTTCCGGTGTCATGCCGAAACCGCTATCACGGGCGCGGCATGAGCGACAGTACACAAGGCGGGAGCTGGTGGCAGCGCTTGAGCGGTGGGCTCAAGCGAACGTCGTCGTCGCTGGGCGCCCCGATCGTCGATCTGGTGTCGAAGCGCAAGCTCGATCCAGAAACGATTGCTGATTTGGAAAGCGAATTGATCCGCGCGGATTTCGGGCCTGAATTTGCCGCCCGCATCGCCGGGGTCCTTAGTGAAGGCCGCTACGATAAAGGATTGACGCCGGATGGGGTCAAGGCCGTGCTGGCCGACGAGATCGAGAAAGTTCTCGCGCCGGTCGCCAAGCCGCTGGAAATAACGGCGCGGCCATTCGTTATCCTTGTCGCCGGCGTAAACGGTTCCGGCAAGACGACGACCATCGGCAAACTTTCTGCTCACTTCAAAGCGCAAGGAAAGAGCACGATGCTGGTGGCCGGCGACACATTCCGCGCCGCCGCGATCGATCAACTAAAAATCTGGGGTGAGCGCACCGGCGCGAGCGTTGTGGCGCGCGAGCCGGGTGCCGACGCGGCGGGCCTCGCGTTTGACGCGATTGCTGCCGCCAAAGCACAAGGCATCGACGTTGTGCTGGTCGACACAGCCGGCAGGCTGCAGAATCGCGCCGAGCTAATGGGCGAGCTGGAAAAAATGGTGCGCGTCATGCGCAAGGTCGAGCCGACAGCGCCGCATGCGGTTTTGCTGGTGCTCGATGCAACGGTTGGCCAGAACGCGCTCAGCCAGGTTGAGATTTTCGGCAAGATCGCAGGCGTGACGGGTTTGGTGATGACCAAGCTCGATGGTACCGCACGCGGCGGGATATTGGTTGCGATTGCCGCCAAATTTGGTCTTCCCGTGCATTTTATTGGCGTCGGTGAAGCGGTGGACGATCTTGCTCCGTTCACCGCGCGCGACTTTGCCCGGGCGATCGTCAATCTGGATACATAGGTGCAGAAAAACGCATGGTGAAAAAGAAACAACTCAATCCATTTCTCAAGCTGGTGCTCGACATCGGACCGCTGGTGCTGTTCTTCGCCGCAAACGCGAAGTTGGGAATCTACGTCGCGACTGGCGCGTTCATGGCTGCAATTCTGATCGCACTTGCGGTTTCCTATGTGCTGACGAAACACGTTGCTATTATGCCGCTGGTCACCGCGTTCATTGTGCTGGTGTTCGGCGGTTTGACGCTCGTTTTGCATGATGAGCTGTTCATCAAGCTTAAGCCCACAATTATTTACGTTCTGTTCGGGGGCACGCTTCTTGGCGGTCTGGCGTTCAACAAGCCTTTGCTCGGAATGGTGTTTGATTCCGTCTTCCATCTTAGCGAAGAGGGCTGGCGCAAGCTCACCTGGCGCTGGGCACTGTTCTTCTTCGCTCTTGCGATCTTGAACGAAATCATCTGGCGCACGCAGACGACAGATTTCTGGGTGAGTTTCAAATTGTTCGGCGTCGTTCCGCTGACATTTCTATTCGCCGCGCTGCAAGTTCCGCTGCTCAATAAATACAGCATCGAGAAAAAGAACTAGCACGAGCTATGAAATTCGACCGCGCCTGGAAATCGGTTGCGGCCGGCCTCTGCGGCAGTGCTGCTCATTCCGCGCTCATGGCGTTTAAGGCTTGGGCGCGAATCCTGCCCAGCTTTCAGCCCTATGACGATTTGCAAGTTTTGTTGACAACATTCGTTGGCAGTTCTGTTAATCCTGTCATCCCGTGGGCATTGTCGTATTTCAATGGTTCGGTCGTGCTCGGATTCCTATTTGGGCATTCCTATCAAAGGCTACCGGGCAGCACCGGAGTCGTGAAGGGATTGGTTTTTGGTTTAGTTATGTGGATTGTGATGGGGCTGATTTTCTTTCCAGCGATTGGGAAGGGGTGGTTTGCGGCTCAAACAGGCCTTGGCATCGCACCGACCTTATTCACGCTTGTGATGGTGCTGACATACAGCGTCACGCTGGGTGTCACTTACGCTGCGTTCATTTCGCGCTGGCGTTCGAACTAACGCAAAGCCTTTTCGATTTCCGGTCCGAGCGTCGTGGCCAGATTTTCCGCGGTAATCGGGCCGACAAGCTTGTAGGCGATGCGCCCGTCCCGGCCGATCAAGAATGTTTCCGGTACGCCATAGACACCCCAATCGATCGACGTGCGGCCAGCTTCGTCCCGCCCGGCCGCGGAAAAAGGATTGCCGTAGCGGTTGAGGAAACGTCGCGCGTTATCTGGCGCATCCTTGTAATTGATTCCTACGAGTTGGATGCGCTTGTCCTTGGACAGTTGATTGAGGAAAGGCACTTCGTCGTGGCAAGGCACGCACCAGGAGGCCCAGACATTCACCAGCGTAACGGCACCCTGGAATGTCGCGTTGTTGATGCCCGGTATCGCTTTCCCGGCGCGTTCAAGGCCAGGGAGCGGCGGCAAGTCGGTCGGGGGCACGGGGCGCCCGATCAGGGCCGAAGGAATCCGCGACGGATCGCCGGTGCCGAGCCGGTAAAAAAACAGCGCCGCCAAGGCGAGAAATGCGATGAGTGGCAATAGAATGAGGATGTTGCGCGGCTTGTTGTCGGAGCTTTCGCTCGAGGCGGTGCTCATGATCCAGCCTTGCGCTGCGCGCGTCGCGTGATGCCGCGGTCGTCGAGATCGCCCAGAAGGCGCCGCTGCGCCGAATAGTCGAGCAACACCCAGGCGACCAATGCGGCAATCACGAAAGCGGTCACCGCATAGGCGGCGACGATGAAATCGGCGTGTGGTCCCAGATTCATGAGTGCGCTTCGGCTAATTCTTGCGCCTGCATCAAACGCATGCTGCGCACCCGCCGGCGCAAAATCTCATTCCTCATGACGGCGAGATGCAGCGTGACAAACAACAGTGTGAAGGCGAACGCCATGATGAGCAGCGGGCTGAGGAGTGCCGGATCGATGGTCGATCCGCGCATGCGGAATACAGAGGCCGGCTGGTGCAATGTGTTCCACCAATCCACTGAAAATTTGATGATCGGCAAATTCACCGCACCGACCAACGACAGGATTGCGGCCGCGCGCGCGCCGCGTCCCGGCTCTTCGGCGGTCCAATAAAGTGCGAGCACGCCAAAGTATAATAGTAAAAGGACCAGCATCGATGTCAGCCGCGCGTCCCAAACCCAATAGGTGCCCCAGGTGGGGCGGCCCCAAAGCGAACCGGTCACCAGACAGATAAATGTGAACGCAGCCCCGATCGGCGCTGCCGCCTTGCCGGCAACATCCGCGAGCGGGTGACGCCACACCAACGTGCCCAGCGCGGCGACGCACATGACTCCCCAACCGAACATGCCGAGCCACGCTGCCGGAACGTGCAAGAACATGATCTTCACGGTGGCGCCTTGCTGGTAATCATCGGGCGCGTTCATCGCCCGAAACATGCCGACCGCGAAAACGACAATCGTCGCGGCCGCAAGCCACGGCAGCACGCGGTTGACGATGCTCAGGAAGCGCGTCGGATTGGCGAGATTGATCACCGGCATCGGCGGACTCTTATCATGTCATTCCAGCCCATGGCGCAGGGCCGCCGCTGCGGCAATCGGGCCCAGCACCAAGCTTGCCAAGCTTAGCGCACAAAGAATGGTAAAAGGGGGGCCGAACGGCGTGGGCCCGACGATTGCGGCATTTGCCGCGGCTACGCCAAAAATCAGAACCGGAACGGTGAGTGGCAAAACCAGGACTGCAAGCAGCAGCCCGCCACGACGCAACGCCACAGACAATGCAGCGCCAATGAGGCCGATGAACGTGAGCGCAGGCGTGCCCGCAAGAAGCGTCAGCGCGAGCCAGCCCATGGCATGCAACTCGACATTGAGCATCAGCCCGAGCACCGGCGCGATCACGACGAGGGGCAAGCCGGTCGTGAGCCAATGCGCAATGGCTTTCGTTGCAACGGACAATTCGAGCGGCAGGGGACCCATCATCAAAAGATCGAGCGAACCATCCTCGTAATCGGTCGCAAACAGGCGGTCGAGTGCGAGCAGGCTTGCCAGCAACGCGCCAAGCCAAAGAATCGCAGGTCCAATGCGGGCGAGCAGCCCCAGATCCGGACCGATGGCGAATGGCATCATGGTGACGACGATCAGGAAGAACAGCGCGCCCATAAACGCACCGCCTCCGACGCGAACCGCGAGGCGCATATCGCGAACGAGAAGCGCGGTGAAAGCACTCATGCCGGACCCAATTTCAGTTCGCGTGCACGTTCAAGGCCGATCGGGCCGTGCGCTGCGGCAACGATCATCCCGCCGCCGGCGAGATGTTCGCGCATCAGCTCGGCGAGGGTTTTCTGTGACGGCGTATCGAGTGCCGAGGTCGGCTCGTCGAGAAGCCAGATGGCCCTTGGCACGGCAACGAGGCGAGCAATGGAGAGTCGCCGCCGCTGGCCAGCCGACAAATAAGCAGCGGGAAGTCCGGCGAGACGTGCGAGGTCAACCGCCGCCAAGGCGGGGCCGATGCCGGCTTTTGCGCCGAAATAGTCAGCCCAGAATTGCAAATTTTCGCCCACCGACAGTCCGGGCTTCATCGCATCGTGATGGCCGAGATAGTGCGACTGCTCGGAAACCGGAGTGTCGGATTGCCCGCCTTGCAGCGCCAACCGGCCTCCCGCAATACGTACGAGTCCGGCGATCATGCGGAGCAGGGAGGATTTGCCCGCCCCGTTACGCCCCGTCACCACCATCGCTTCGCCGCCGGACAGGCTAAAACTCAGGTTCCGGAAGATCTCGCGTCCCCCGCGGTGACAGGTCAGTTCATCGGCCTGGAGTTGCATTACGGGTGCTGCAGCGGTTTTGAAGGGGTCGGAGCGGTGCGATCAGGCGCAAAAAACCCCGGTATTCTGAGCATTTTTTACGTTGTTCCCTGGTCAATATAGCGTCGGACGCGAAAAGACCTTATAAGCCCGGACTTACGACGTTACGTAATTCGAATTCGGACGCAAGTCTTACCAGCGAGAAAAACATAGTCTTGCCAAAAGCTTAGTCCGAACCAGCGCCGCTTCACCGGCCGGGAATGGAAACAGCCGACATGACTTCGCTCGACAGCTTTCGATGCTGCAAGACCCTGCAGGTTGGTAGCAAAAGCTACGCCTATTTCAGTCTTCCAACCGCCGAGCGAAACGGTCTCAAGGGCATTTCTCGCCTGCCGTTCTCGATGAAGGTGCTTCTGGAAAATCTGCTGCGCAACGAAGACGGGCGCACGGTGACCAAGGATGACATCAAAGCGGTTGCGGAGTGGCTCAAGACCAAGACGTCAGAGCGGGAAATCGCATTTCGTCCGGCGCGCGTCCTGATGCAGGATTTTACCGGCGTCCCAGCGGTGGTCGATCTTGCGGCCATGCGCGACGCCATGAAACAACTTGGTGGCGATCCCAAGAAAATTAACCCGCAGGTCCCGGTCGATCTGGTCATCGACCATTCGGTTGCGGTGACGTTCTTCGGCAGCAACACTGCATTTAAAAAGAACGTCGAGGAAGAATACCGGCAGAATCAGGAACGCTACAAATTCCTGAAATGGGCACAGCGCTCGTTCGATAATTTCAGTGTGGTGCCTCCGGGCACCGGTATTTGCCACCAGGTCAATCTCGAATATCTGTCGCGCGTTGTCTGGCATCGCAAGGACAAGGTGAAGGCCGACGGCAAGGCCGCCACCATGGAAGTTGCCTATCCCGACACTGTGGTCGGCACCGATTCACACACAACGATGGTAAACGGCCTTTCGGTGCTTGGCTGGGGCGTCGGTGGCATCGAAGCGGAAGCCGCAATGCTCGGGCAGCCGTTGTCGATGGTGCTTCCCGAAGTCATCGGATTCAAGTTTGCCGGGAAATTGAAAGAGGGTGTCACGGCCACGGACCTCGTGTTGACCGTCACCGAAATGCTGCGCAAGCGCGGAGTCGTCGGCAAATTTGTCGAGTTTTTTGGCCCGGGTCTCGCGCATCTGACAATCGCCGATCGTGCGACGCTCGGCAACATGTCGCCGGAATACGGCGCGACGTGCGGGTTCTCTCCCATTGACGACGATACCATTCGCTACCTGAAAGACACCGCGCGCCCGGCCGAGCTTGTCGCTCTCGTCGCCGCCTATGCCAAGGCGCAGGGCATGTTCCGCGTGAAGACAACTCCCGATCCGATGTTCACCGACATCCTCAAGCTGGAGCTAGGTTCAGTCGAGCCCTCGCTCGCAGGCCCAAAACGCCCGCAGGACCGCGTTGCCTTGAAGGAAGTCAAAGCCGGCTTTGCCGTTTCGATGGACAAGGAATTCAATAAAAGCGACGAGGCGAAAAAGCGCGTAAAGGTTCCCGGAAAGAACTACGATCTGGGCCACGGCGATGTGGTTATCGCCGCGATCACGTCCTGCACCAACACGTCCAATCCGAATGTCATGATTGGCGCCGGCCTGCTTGCCCGCAAGGCTGCGGCCAGGGGCTTGGAGACCAAGCCATGGGTAAAGACATCGCTTGCACCCGGCTCGCAGGTCGTCGGCGAATATCTCGAAAAGTCCGGCCTGCAAAAGGATCTCGACAAGCTCGGCTTCAATCTCGTCGGCTTCGGCTGCACGACCTGCATTGGCAATTCGGGTCCACTGCCGCCTGAGAATTCCAAGGCAATCAACGATAACGACCTGGTGGCCGCGGCGGTGCTGTCGGGAAACCGCAACTTCGAAGGCCGCGTCAACGCCGACGTGCGCGCCAACTATCTCGCTTCGCCGCCGCTCGTCGTGTCATATGCAATTGCCGGTTCGTTGAATATCGATCTCGCGAAAGAACCGATCGGTATCGATCAGAAGGGCAAGAAGGTCTTTCTGAAAGACATTTGGCCGTCGAACAAAGAAATCGGCGAATTCGTCGCCAAGAACATCACCAAGCAAATCTTCTCGAAAAAATATGCCGACGTGTTCAAGGGCGACGCACTGTGGCGCAAAATCAGCGTCAAAGGCGGCATGACCTACGACTGGGACAAGAAGTCCACCTATGTGCAGAACCCGCCATATTTCGTCGCGATGGGCCGTCATCCCAAGCCGCTCGAAGATATCGTCGACGCGCGTGTGCTCGCGCTGCTGCTTGACTCAATCACCACCGATCACATTTCCCCGGCGGGCTCGATCAAGGTCGACTCGCCGGCGGGAAAATACCTGGTCGACCACAAGGTGAAGCCGGCCGATTTCAACCAATACGGCACGCGCCGCGGCAACCACGAAGTGATGATGCGCGGCACCTTCGCGAACATTCGTATCAAGAACCAGATGGTGCCGGGAGTCGAAGGCGGATTCACCATTCACTATCCGTCCAAGCAGCGCATGGCGATCTACGACGCAGCGATGAAATACAAGGCTGACGGGGTGCCGCTGGTTGTTTTCGCTGGCAAGGAGTATGGCAGCGGGTCTTCTCGCGACTGGGCGGCCAAAGGTTCGGTCCTGCTCGGCGTCCGCGCTGTGGTCGCGCAGTCTTTCGAGCGCATCCACCGTTCGAACCTGGTCGGCATGGGCGTGATGCCGTTGGTATTCGAAGAAGGTACTTCCTGGCAGTCCCTTGGCCTCAAAGGCGACGAGCAGGTCACGATCCGCGGTCTGCACGGCGAACTCAAACCGCATCAGCGGCTAATCGCCGAGATCGTATCGGGCAACGGGACCCTCAAACGGGTGCCGCTCGATCTGTCGCATCGATACTTTGGACGAACTCGATTACTTCAAAAACGGCGGTATTTTGCAGTATGTCCTGCGGCAATTGGCAGGTTGACCAGCAATTCCGTTAACGGTCAACCTTTAGGCTGCTCACTGCGAAGTGAGTAGCGGGTGATCGGTCGAGCCCTCTATAAGTCGCGGGCGGGGCAAGGGATTGCGGTATCGATATGAACTATCGCCACGTCACCTTCGCTGTCGCGATCATCTGTACCTCTACGGCTACGTCGGCTTTGGCCGAGCCGCGCGCCGTCATTGAGCTATTCACCAGCCAAGGCTGCTCATCCTGCCCGGCCGCCGACAAACTGCTCGGCGAGCTGTCGCGCGACCCTTCGTTGCTGACTATGAGTTTGCCGGTCGACTACTGGGACTATCTCGGCTGGAAAGACACGCTGGCGCTGCATGGCCATTCTGACCGGCAGCGCGCCTACGCCGAAGCGCGCGGTGACCGTGAGGTCTATACGCCGCAGGTCGTGGTCAATGGCGTCGTCCATGTGCTCGGGAGCGACAAGGCGGCAATCGAAAAAGCAATTGCACAGACGCAGCGTAATCCTGGCGTGCTCGCATTGCCAGTGTCCATGTCCGTCGCCGACGGCAAGGTGACAGTGAACGTGCCTGCTGCCAAGGAAGAACATCCGAGCGCCGAGGTCTGGCTGTGTCCGGTGAGCAGCTAAAGTTTCAGTTGAAATCGGGCGTGGCGAAAACCGCGACCACACGCTGACCTACCACAACGTCGTGCGCCGCTGGGTGAAGCTCGGCGACTGGAACGGTAAGGCACAAACGTTCAGCGTGCCGCTGACCGAACTTCCGAAGAGCGAGTACTCACTCAAAGACATCGATAGGCTCGACGTCATTGTGCAAAGTGGAGTAGCTGCCAGACCCGGATTAATGCTCGGCAGCGCATCGACGAGCTGCTGCACGGCTTCGGCAAACTGAACATCTGATTTCTTCAGGCGCAAAAAAATCGGGCCGGCAACAAGCCGGCCCGAAGATATTAGGGGATTGAACCGTACGCGGAACTCAACTGGCCCGGCCGATCGAACCCCGGGGGGCTGGGGGGCTGAGGAATCCGGCGCTCGTACCGGACCGGGCCTTGAGGCAACGATGCAGTTATCCCAACCTAGCGTGACCGGCGATTGACGGAAATTGGGCGTTATTGTGGGAGCTTTTAACGTCTTCGTGATCATTGCCGGCGGGGTTTTGCCTGTTTTCCAGTCACACCCTGCCGGAATGAAGCTCTTGCCGTCGGCCCTCAGCGGCGCGATCATCGTCTGCACACAAAAGGAGGCGCCGTATGACGTTCGGTTCCGGCGAAATCGATCCAAGCCAGTCTCTCGGGGGCGGTACCCCGGTGCGCACAGCATCCGCCCTCGCAAATCAGGTGACGTTCAGCCGGCGCGAGCTCAACCGCATTCTCGACCTTTATGGCCGTAAGGTCGCGGCCGGCGAATGGCGCGACTACGCCATCGATTTTCTGAAAGACCGGGCAGTCTTTTCCGTATTTCGAAGAGCCGCGGAAGTCCCACTCTACCGCATTGAGAAAAATCCAAAGCTTGAACGCCGTCAGGGTGCATACAGCGTGATCTCAGCCACGGGGCATATTGTGCGCCGCGGTCACGAGCTTGAGCGGGTATTGCGCGCGATCGACAGCTCACTGTCATTGGTCGCGAATTGACCTAACTCTCCTTCGTCCTCGCGAAGGCGGGACCGGGAGCAAAAATCCGGCGTTTGATTGCGTTTCTGGATTTGCGCTTGCGCGGGATTGAGCGGGCGAGGCTGCGTGTCGTCCTATGGGTTGGTCGATGCACCCGGTCCAAGCGTCCGCTGCATGAGTAAGCTATCGAGCCAGCGACCGTGCTTGTATCCGACATCCTGCAAAATGCCGACATGACGAAAGCCCAGGCCTTCGTGCAAGCGGATTGAAGCCGCTTGTTTTGTTGAATCTCCTATAACTGCCATCATCTGGCGAAAGCCACGCGCTTCTGAGTTGTCAATCAGGGCTTTCAGCAGCGCGCGGCCGAAGCCATGCCGCTGCTGGTCGGGCGCGATGTAAACAGAATCTTCGATCGTCCATCGATAGGCAGGTCGCGTGCGAAAAGCTCCCGCATAGGCATAGCCACAAAGTGCACCGGCGGTTTCCGCCACAAGGTAAGGAAAATTGTTGTCCAACAGATGCTGCATCCGCCGCGTCATTTCCGTTTCGTCCGGCGCCGTAAGCTCGAACGAGGCGGTGCCGTATTCGACGGCATGCGCATAAATACGGGTGATGGCCGGAATATCGGATGCGAGCGCTGTGCGGATGGCGACAGTCATGGCAATTTGGTCATGTCCGCCTTTGTCGCGAGCATCCACGTCTTTCCTGCGGTTATACTAAGCAAAACGTGGATGGCCGGGACAGTCCGATCGGGGCAAAAATAAACGCCCCGGCACGAGGCCGGGGCGCAAGTAAGTCTGTTCCGTGATTAACAGCGCTAGCCCGATGAGGTGTTAGCGCCGGTCACCCATAAAGCGCAACAGGAACAGGAACAGGTTGATGAAGTCGAGATAGAGCGTCAACGCGCCCATGACCGCCTTGCGGCCGGAAATGGTGCCGTCATCGTTGGCGCTATACATTTCCTTGATCTTCTGGGTATCCCAAGCGGTCAACCCGGCAAAGATCAGCACGCCGATCGCAGAGATCGCGAAGTCGAGCCCGCTGCTCTTGAGGAACATGTTAACGACCATCGCGAGGATCAGGCCGAAAAGTCCCATCGTGAGGAACGAGCCCATCGGCGAGAGATCGCGCTGCGTGGTGTACCCGTACAGACTCAGCGCGCCGAACGACGCCGCGGAAATGAAGAAGGTGCGGGTGATCGATGCGCCGGTGTATGCGAGAAACACCGACGAGAGCATGAGCCCGAGCAATCCTGCATAGACCAGGAACAGCATGAGCGCTGTGCTTGGCTGCAGGCTGTTAATGCGGAAGCTCATGAAGAACACCAGTCCGAGCGTGCCCAAGAACAGCACGATCGCCAGTGGGCCGCTGAAGATGGTTTGCCCGAACGGCGTGAGGCCGGTGACGCGGCCAGCCGTATCGGTGACGACAGCGGCGTTGTAGGTGAGCCAGGCGACGACGCCGGTTAGAGCAACGCCGGCTGCCATGTAATTGTAGACGCGGATCATGTAGGCGCGCAGGCCTGCATCGATCGCGATAGTACGCGCGGCGCCACTGAAGCCGCGGCCAGCTACGTTACGGTCGTAGTCCGACATCGAAGTTTCCTCTCTCTTGTTCCGGCACTGGGCCGGCTAAGTCATGCGCGCCGGCATGGTGCCGTCGCGCTCGTGTTCCGAATCTAGTGGCTGGCCAGCCTTCGCGCCAGATATGCCTTGATGATGACCAGCACTATTGCGGATCGTTAACATCCGCTTGTGTGACTATAGCCGATCTGTCCCAGCCTGGGATGGCAAGCCCAGCCACGTGGCGGAATGTCGCAAAAACTATAAATTCCTCAATATAGGGGCCGGTTTTTGGCCTAGCGCCGCGTAGGTCCCAATAAGGCCGAGGACGACGGTAACCAGAACCGCCACGGCCGCAGCTGCCAGGGCTGGCCAGGGCAACCAGACGTAGGAGAGGTGCATCAGCTGCGCCACAATCAACCAGGCGGCGAGCGAGCCACTGATCACACCGAACAACGCGGTGGCGCCTCCGATTAACAGGTATTCGATGCTGTATGCGCTGAGCAGCCGGCGGCGGGTGGCGCCCAGCGTTTTGAGGATCACGGCATCATAAACGCGATGGCGATGGCCAGCGGCGAGAGCGCCACCAAGAACGAGTGCCGCCACGACCAGCGTTATCGCGCTGGCGCCCCGAATTGCGAGCACCAGGTTTGCGACGATGCTCCCGACGGCATCGAGGGCGTCTTTCACACGGACTGCGGTGACCGTGGGAAACGTTTTTGCGACAGCGCCGATGAGAGCGGCTTCCTGCGTTGGCGTACCGCCGCCGGGAAAGGTGAGGGTGGCGAGGTGTGTGTGCGGGGCGCCGCGAAAAGAATTTGGCGAAAAGACCATCACGAAATTAATGCCCAACGATTCCCAGTCGACCGTGCGCATATTCGCGATCGTTGCCGTGATGTTGCGGCCGAGCACATTGACGACAATAGGATCGCCAAGTTTGAGACCCAAACCCTCGGCAATGCGTTTTTCGAATGACACCAACGGCGGCCCGTCGTAATCGGCAGCCCACCATTTTCCTTCAACCAGGCGTGAGCCGGCGGGGATCTCGTTCGCATAGGTGATGCCACGGTCGCTTTGGAGCACCCAGGCCGCATCGTCTCTCGGCTTGATGTTTTCGGCCGGCGTGCCGCCCGCTGAGATGATGCGTCCGCGCAGCATCGGCACTTCTTCCAGCTTTGCCGACGGTGATTGCCCGCGCATAAAGGCACTGAACCGTTCGGACTGGTCGGCCGGGATATCGAGGAAATAAAACGACGGGGCTTTTGCTGGCAGCTCGTTGGAAAACTGCCGTTGAAGATTGCCGTCGATCTCGATCACCGTAATCAGCAGCGCAATGCCGAGCCCCAGCGAGAGGACGATCGTGGGCGTCAGCGCGCCCGGCCGGTGGATGTTGGCCACCGCCATGCGCAGCTCCGTTGAGCGGGCTCGCGGCGCTCGTTTTGCCACCATCATTACGAGGCTTGCGACAACTCGCAGCAGCAGGAATATGCCTGCGGCGGTAACGACGTAGATTATTGCGACGCGCCGGTCATAGGCGAGCATCACCGCGAACACGGCCAAAATGATCACAGCAAGAACAGTGAAGGCGACATAGCGCGGACGGGGCCTGCGCGGCTGCTGCGCAACCATATCCCTGAACAATTCCGCGACCGGCACGTCGTGCGCGCGTCCAAGAGGCCACAGCGCGAAGACAAGTGCCGTTAGCAGGCCATACATCATCGCGAGCGCCAGTTCTCCGGGATGCAATGCCGGCACGATCGGCAAGGGGATAATGGCCCCAAACGTCCATGAAATGACGAAAGGAAGGATCGCGCCGAGCGTCACGCCAATAGCGCCCCCCACAAGCGCCAACAATAGAACCTGCATGAGATAGATCCCGAAGACGCGGCGTCCGCTGGCCCCGAGAGCCTTCATCGTGGCAATCGTTTCTCGCCTTCGATCGAGATGGCTTTTCACCGCATTGCCGACGCCGACTCCGCCAACCAGGAGCGCGGTCAGGCCAACGATCGTGAGAAATTGGGTGAAGCGCTCGACATTGCGCTCGAGTTGCGGCGAGGCATTGCTCCGGCCGCGAATGTCCCAACCAGCTTCCGGCAACTGCGCACGGGCTTGCACGGTGACCGCCTTCGCGGCGGCATCGGAAGCGTCATTTTCGGGAAGGCGCAGACGGTAATGCCACCGCACAAGGCTGCCCGGCTGCAAAAGTCCGGTTGCGCGCAGCGCGTCCTGGCTCGTCATCAGGCGTGGCCCGAAGCCGATGCCGCCGGCAAGTTTGTCGGGCTCGCTCGTCAAGGCCGCGCGGATTTCAACGGTGGCATTGCCAATCGTCAGCCTTGCGCCCGGCTTAATGTCGAGACGGGCCATCAGCGTCGGGTCGGCGACAGCGCCGAAAATGCCATCGTGCTGCGCCAGGGCATCGGCAAGAGAACCCGGTGGATCGAGCACCGGTCGGCCGAATAGAGGATAGGCGGGATCGACGGCTTTCATTTCAACAAGCGTCGCTTGACTGTTCGCTGCACGCGCCATTGCACGCATCGTCGCGGCGCTCGACACCTGCCCATGGCTTCGCAGGAAGGCGTTCTCGTTTGGGGTGGCTTCGCGCTGGATCAACGTGAATGCCAGGTCGCCGCCGAGGATGACGCGGCCCTCGCGGGCAAGTCCATCAGCGAGACTTGCCGCCAGTGAGCCCACGCCGGCGATCGCCATGCTGCCGAGCGCGATGCAAGCGAGGAAGACGTAGAACCCGTGGAGCCCGCCGCGCAATTCACGCAACGCGAAACGCAGCGGCAGCCACCCGGCGCGTGGGGTCTCAAGCGTCGTTACGCTCATGGTGAGCCCGTTCCGTCGAGATGGCCTGAGCGCAGATGCACCACATGTCCACAACGCGCAGCCAGCGCTGCATCATGTGTAACAAGCACCAGCGTGGTGCCGCGCTTGGCGTGTCCCGCAAACAGGAGATCGATGATCTGCTTGCCTGTGTCTTCGTCCAGGTTGCCGGTTGGCTCGTCGGCGACCAGGATTTGTGGATTGGGTGCAAGCGCGCGCGCAACTGCGACGCGCTGTTGCTCGCCACCTGAGAGCTCAGCCGGATAATGATAGAGCCGTTCGCTCAGCCCGACTGCAGCAAGCTCCTCGCGTGCCTGCGCGTGCGCATTCGCTACGCCAGCGAGTTCAAGCGGCACCGCCACGTTTTCCAACGCGGTCATGGTGGGGATGAGGTGAAACGACTGGAACACGATGCCGATATGACGCCCCCGAAAGCGGGCTAGCGCGTCCTCATCGAGCGCACCCAGATTGACGCCCGCAACCGCCACTGTGCCGCTATCGGCGCGTTCGAGGCCCGCCATCACCATTAGGAGCGTCGATTTGCCCGAGCCCGACGGACCCACCAGGCCAATTGCCTCGCCGCTGCCTATATTCAGGTGAATGTCTTTGAGGATATGAACGCGGGCAGGCCCGTGCCCGAGCGAAAGATTGACACCGGCAAGCGCAATGGCCGGCGCCGCCTGAGAGCTATTTGTCATGGGACCTCATTATTCGCAGCCCCGCTCATATGGGAGGAAACCGGTCCGGGTCCAGCGTCTTGCGCTTTGGGCAATCCTCACAGTGTTGGGAGCTTTGACACTGGGTGTTGCGGCCAAGGCCGTCGATCGCCCAATCAAGGTTGTGGCGCTCGGCGACTCGCTCAGCGCCGGCTTTGGGCTGCCTGTGGAAGCCGCTTTCCCCTCAAAGCTCGCCGAGGCGCTAAAAGCCAAAGCCGTCGCAGTGACGATCGTCAACGCTGGCGTTTCGGGCGATACGGCATCCGGAGGCCTCGACCGTCTCGATTGGTCGGTTCCGGATGGTACCGACGCAGTCATCCTCGAATTGGGCGCCAATGATGCTCTTCGTGGGCTCGATCCAGGTGTCACAAAAAGCGCACTCGATACAATTCTGCGCAGACTTGCCGATCGTCGTATTCCTGTCTTGCTTGCCGGCATGCGGTCGCCTCGCAACATGGGCCCCGAATATGCGCGCGCTTTCGATGCAATCTACCCGGAGCTTGCGTCGACTCACTCGGTCGTCTTTTATCCATTCTTCCTTGACGGTGTGGCCGCCGACCCCAGATTAAATCAGGCCGACGGGCTGCACCCGAACGTCGCCGGCGTCGACGTGATCGTGGCGCGTATCCTGCCGCAGGTTGAGGAATTGATTACCCGGGCGCGGGCCGCGCGGGGGTCGTGATTGGAGCGCGTGATTCCGAAAAGCGGTAGCCGTTTTTCGGATCGGTCACGCCACTGAAAAAGTGTCTCGCCATGCCGCGTCTCTTCACTGGTGTCGAAATTCCGTCCGATGTCGGACAGGCGCTTGGCATGTTGCGCGGCGGAATACCGGGCGCGCGTTGGATCGACCCGCAGAATTATCACCTTACGCTGCGTTTCATCGGCGACGTCGACGATCTGGTCGCGCACGAGGTCGCTTCCATGCTTGGCCGCGTCAAACGTGGGCCTTTTGAGCTGTATATGGAGGGCCTCACTTCGTTTGGTGGTCGGAAGCCGCGGGCCGTGGTTGCGAGCGTCGCGCCCGTGCAAGCGTTGCTTGACGTTCAGTCAGAACACGAGCGGCTCATGCAGCGCATCGGGCTCGAACCGGAAGGCCGGAAGTTTACTCCCCATGTAACGTTGGCGCGGCTTCGTGAATCATCCAGCCAGCAAGTTGCCGAATATCTATCAGCGCGCGGCTATTTCCGGACGTCGCCGTTCCCGGTGTCACGCTTCGTTTTGTTTTCTTCGCGCGCGTCGGTCGGTGGCGGCCCCTATGTGGTCGAGGCGAGCTATCCTCTCGGCGCGTGAATAATTCGAGCTAGGCGGGATTGAAAAGCCGAGACTGCACATCGAGGATGGCGGTGGCGACACCGTGCGCGTCGGCGACAGCCTCGCGCATTAGGGACATCGCGGTATAACGCGGCGGGTCGACTTCACCGACCACGCTGCCGAAATCGAACTTGAGATCGGCCTCAAATTTGCGCGCCAGCTGTTGCATGCGTTGATTTTCAGTCAGGCAGTGCATTTGCAGTAACTTGATTCCGCGATTGCGCGCACTCAAAAGCGTGCATTCAAGCAATTCAGTACCGACGCCGTGACTTTGCCACGGCTGCTCGATGCTAAAGGCAGCTTCGCCGGAACGCGTGAACATCGGGCCGTGCGAACGCAACTCTGCGGCGCCGCGCAAAGTCCCATCGACAAAAAAGCCGTGCACCACCACGCCGAGCCCCTTCGCCGTGGCGGCGTGCCGGGCGATGAATTCATCGGATACCGCGCCGGAAAAACGGCGGTTGCGGCTCTCGCGGTCGAGGCGGAGCAGATGGTCGCGATAGGCATCGGTTTCGCTGGGCCACAGTTTGCGGATCATACCGCCATCGGGCAAAGGCTCGTGCATATTGGTCTCCTTAAAGTCAGGTCGCCTCAGTTCGTGCGCGTCGCGCCCCTGCCCTCGGTATCCACCTCCCGCAAATCGCCACTACCCTTATATGGTGCAATGCAGCAAAAATTCGACCTCATAGGCCCTCCGGAAACCCTCACCCGCAAAAAACGCATAGCTTCCAATGAATTACCGCAGTTTTTGTGCGCAACATGGTTTGATCATGCTGCTGGTTGATTTACAGCCGGGACGGGTCACCCTAGGTGTCGCAGTCCGGTCTTTTCACTCCCTCCGTTCGCCCTAGCCCCCAATGTCCGAAACATTCAGCACCCGCTATGCGGCGCTGGTTACCGCCGGAAAGATCGAAGCCGATCCCGGGCAGGCGACGTTGGCGCGGCAACTCACCGCGCTGGAACGGCGGCTCGACCAACATCGCCTGGCGCGCAAATCTTCCTCGCTTGGCTGGTTGTTCGGCAAAACCGAGCAGGCAGATGCGCCGTTGAAAGGTCTCTACGTTTACGGCGAAGTCGGCCGCGGCAAAACCATGCTGATGGACCTGTTCTTTGAGACCAGCGCGGTAATTCGCAAGCGCCGTGTTCACTTTCACGAGTTCATGGCGGACGTGCATGAGCGCGTTCACGTTTACCGGCAGGAAATCAAGAACGGCGAAGCCAACGAACACGATCCTATCCAGCGCACCGCGGCTGCGATTGCGGAGGAAAGCTGGCTCCTGTGCTTCGATGAATTTCACGTCACCGATATTGCCGACGCGATGATTCTTGGCCGCCTGTTCACGCGACTATTCGAGCTTGGAGTCGTCATGGTCGCAACTTCAAACCTGCCGCCCTCTGACCTCTATATGGATGGACTCAACCGCACACTATTCCTCCCATTCATCGCCCTGTTAGAGCGTCAGTGCGTCGTGGTTCGGTTGGACGCGCGCGTTGATTTCCGACTGGAAAAGCTCACTGGTGTACCGACTTGGTATGTTCCGGATGATGCTAAAGCGGATGCCGCGCTGGACGATGCATGGCGACGGCTGGCTCGCGACCATGTGGGCGCGCCTCACGAACTGATGGTGAAAGGCCATGCCGTGCACGTGCCGAAGGCAGCGATGGGCGTCGCGCGTTTTTCATTTAGCGACTTGTGCGCACAGCCGTTGGCGGCGATCGACTATCTCAAGATCGCGTACGAATTCCATACCATCATTCTCGACCATGTCCCGGTGATGGACTATGCGCAGCGCAATGAAGCGAAGCGCTTCATCATTCTGATCGATACGCTTTATGATAATGCAGTGAAGTTGCTCGCGTCGGCGCAAGCGCAACCGGACGAGCTTTACGTAGCAACCGAGGGCTACGAAGCAAATGAGTTCAAGCGCACGGCCTCGCGTCTGATCGAGATGCGCTCGCAAGCCTATCTCGGTCTGCCGCATGGACCGCGGCAAGGTCCGTCGGTCGACCCAGACAAAATCGTTGAGACCTAAGTTCGGGCGCTCGACCAGATCAGCAACGCGACCACAACTGCCATGAGTGCCGAAGCGAGCCAGCCGAGCAACAAGAGCCAGCGAGGAAGAGCCACTTTGCGCGCCTCGCGCTTGCCCGAAACCACTACCATTGTTGTGATCATGATAGGCACTGCCACGACGCCGTTGATCACCGCGGCCCAGAACAACATCGCAATCGGATCGATGTTGGTGGCGAGCAATGCAGAGCCGCCGAGCGTAGCGGCGGCGACGATGGCGTAAAATCCGATCGCGCGGCTGGCCGGCAGTTCAAGGCTGCCGCGCATCTTGAATACTTCAGCGACTGCATAGGCAGCCGATCCGGCCAGCACCGGCACCGCCAGCAGGCCTGTGCCGATGATACCGGCCGAGAACAGCGCAAAGGCAAACGGTCCGCCGATGGGCCGCAGCGCCTCCGCGGCTTGGGCTGCAGTATCGATATGCGTGACCCCATGTATGTGCAGTGTCGCCGCCGTGGTCACAATGATGAAGAAGGCGATCGCATTGGAGAAAAACATCCCGGTCCACGTATCGATCGAAATGCTCTTGAATGAATTTTTCTTCAGCTGAGGAAACGCCGCGTACATATGCCGATGGCTCAGTCTGGATTCTTCGGCTTCCTGAGAGGCTTGCCAGAAAAACAAATAGGGGCTGATGGTGGTGCCGAACACGGCGACCACCATCAGCAGCAGATCGTGATCGAGACTGAAGTTCGGCATCACGGTCGCGCGCGCGACCTCTCCCCATGGAATGTGCACGCTGAAGGCGGCTGCGACGTAGAACAGCAACACCATCGTCATGAATTTCAGAATGCCGGCATAGCGGTGATAGGGGATGAAGACCTCCGCCATCAGGCACGCAACCCCGAAGAGGCAGGCAAAGATCAGCGCCGAGCCACCGACGACCAAGCGGAGAGCCTCGCCCATCGCCGCAAGATCGGCTGCAATGTTGATGGTGTTGGCAACAAGCAGTGATGCCACCAGCAAATACAGCACGGACAAGGGCAGCACCTTGGCGATGTTGCGGGCCAGTCCTTGTCGCGTATCCCAGCCGATGCAGGCACTGATGATCTGGATTGCCGCCATGAACGGCAGCGTCAGAAAAACCGTCCATAGCAGCGCGAAACCGAATTGAGCCCCTGCCTGGGAATAGGTGGCGATGCCGCTCGGATCATCGTCGGCGGCGCCGGTGACCAAGCCGGGCCCGAGGGCCCGCCAAATTCCACGGAGCGAAACGCGGCTCATTTCTCGGCACCCCGACACACTTTGGCATGCATTTCCACAGCGAGGCAGATACCGAGTCGCCCTCTGGACTCAAGGTCTCCGTGGTATAATGTATACAAGATTGAAGTGAGCTTATCCTCCCGCCTTTCGGCGCCTTGTCGGGGCAAATCGAACCGGTTAACCACCACCCCGGCCGCGCTTGGCGGCAGCATCAAGTTGAGAGTTTTCCCACCATGGCGCGTAACAAGATTGCGTTGATCGGCGCCGGCCAGATCGGCGGCACGCTCGCACATCTCATCGGACTTAAAGAACTCGGTGACGTCGTGATGTTCGACGTCATGGAAGGCATTCCGCAAGGAAAGTCTCTCGATATAGCCGAATCTTCGCCGGTCAACGACTTCGACGCAAAGTTTACCGGCACAAATACATATGACGCGATCGAAGGTGCCGATGTTTGCATCGTTACCGCCGGTGTGCCGCGCAAGCCCGGTATGAGCCGCGATGATCTTCTCGACATCAATCTTAAGGTTATGGGGCAAGTCGGATCGGGCATTAAGAAATACGCGCCAGACGCGTTCGTGATCTGCATAACAAATCCGCTCGACGCGATGGTGTGGGCGCTACAGAAAAGTTGTGGCCTCCCGCAGCAGAGAGTTGTCGGCATGGCGGGGGTGCTGGATTCCGCACGCTTCCGATATTTCCTTGCTGACGAATTTCATGTTTCCGTGGAAGACGTCACAGCATTCGTGCTCGGCGGTCATGGCGACACGATGGTCCCCCTCACGCGTTATTCCGCCGTTGCGGGCATTCCGGTGCCCGACCTGGTGAAGATGGGCTGGACCACCCAGGCACGTGTCGACGAAATCGTGAAGCGCACCGCTAACGGTGGCGCCGAAATCGTAAATCTCCTTAAGACTGGTTCTGCCTTTTACGCGCCCGCAGCTTCGGCGGTTGCGATGGCGGAAAGCTACCTGCGCGACAAGAAACGCGTCCTCCCCTGCGCCGCCTGGCTCAACGGAGAATACGGCGTCAAGGATCTCTATGTCGGCGTGCCGGTGGTGATTGGCGCCAAGGGCGTCGAGCGCATTGTAGAAATTGAGCTCAATAGCGGCGAGCGCGCAATGTTCGAGAAGTCGGTCGCTTCGGTTGAGGGCCTTGTCGAGGCCTGCAAGAAAATTGCGCCCAATCTGGCGGGCTAAATTTGGATTTTCCGCACACGCCTGGGACACGAAGGCAGGACAATGAATATCCACGAGTATCAGGCGAAAGCGGTGCTGCGCGAATTCGGCGTGCCAGTACCGCGCGGAATTCCCGCGTTCAGCGTCGATGAAGCCATCAAGGGCGCAAATGAACTTGGCGGCCCGGTCTGGGTGGTCAAGGCGCAAATCCACGCGGGCGGGCGCGGCAAGGCCGGTGGCGTCAAGGTAGTGAAATCCATTGATGACGTGAAGAAGGAATCAACACGCATTCTTGGCTCGACGCTGGTCACACATCAGACCGGTCCGCAGGGCAAGAAGGTCAACCGGCTCTACATCGAGGAAGGCTCCGCCATCGATCGCGAGTTTTATTTATCGGCGCTGATTGATCGCGAATCCTCGCGCGTCGCTTTCGTCGTCTCGACCGAAGGCGGGATGGACATCGAGGAAGTCGCGCACAAGACGCCGGAGAAAATCCTTACTTTCTCGGTCGATCCCGCTACCGGGATCATGCCGCATCACGGCCGCTATGTGGCGCAGGCGCTCAACCTTACCGGCGACCTCGCCAAACAGATCGGCGAAATGTTGCCCAAGCTCTACGCGGCGTTCACCAGCAAAGATATGAGCATGCTGGAGATCAATCCGCTGGTGGTGACCAAGGATAACAAGCTCGTCTGCCTCGATGCCAAAGTCGACTTCGATGGCAATGCGCTTTACCGCCATCCTGATGTCGTTGCGCTACGCGACCTGACCGAGGAAGACGAGAAGGAAACTGAGGCCTCGAAATACGACCTCAATTACATCGCGCTCGACGGTTCGATCGGCTGCATGGTCAACGGTGCCGGCCTTGCGATGGCAACCATGGACATCATCAAGCTCTATGGCATGGCGCCCGCCAACTTTCTTGACGTTGGCGGCAGCGCGACCAAAGAGAAGGTCACGGCAGCTTTCAAGATCATCACGTCTGATCCGAACGTTAAGGGCATTCTGGTCAACATTTTCGGCGGCATCATGAAATGCGACGTGATCGCCGAGGGCGTTGTTGCCGCAGTCAAGGAAGTCGGCCTGAAGGTGCCGCTGGTCGTGCGGCTGGAGGGAACGAATGTCGATCTTGGCAAGAAAATCATCGCCGAATCCAAACTTAACGTGACCTCAGGCGACGACCTCGACGATGCCGCGCAGAAAATTGTCAAAGCCGTGAAGGGTGCTGCGTAATGGCCGTCCTCATCGACAAAAACACCAAGGTCATCTGCCAGGGCTTTACCGGCAAGAACGGCACCTTCCATTCGCAGGCGGCGATCGCCTATGGCACCAAGATGGTCGGCGGAACGTCGCCCGGCAAAGGCGGCTCAACGCACCTCGACTTGCCGGTGTTCGACACCGTAGCCGAAGCCAAGACGAAAACCGGCTGTGATGCGAGCGTCATCTACGTGCCGCCAGCCGGGGCAGGCGATGCGATCTGCGAGGCGATCCAGGCCGAGATCCCACTCATTGTCTGCATCACTGAGGGCATTCCGGTGATGGACATGGTCAAGGTCAAGCGCTCGCTCTCGGGTTCGAAGTCGCGCCTTATCGGCCCGAACTGCCCGGGCGTGATGACGGCGGGGGAATGCAAGATCGGCATTATGCCGGGCAATATCTTCAAGCCGGGCAAGGTCGGTATCGTGTCGCGATCGGGCACGCTCACCTATGAGGCGGTGTTCCAAACCAGCCGAGAAAATCTCGGCCAGACCACTGCGGTCGGCATCGGCGGCGACCCCGTGAAAGGCACCGAATTTATTGCGGTGCTCGAGATGTTTTTGGCCGACCCCAAGACAGAGTCGATTGTCATGATCGGCGAGATCGGCGGTTCGGCGGAAGAGGACGCCGCACAATTCATCAAGGATGAAGCCAAGCGCGGCCGCAAAAAGCCCATGGTTGGCTTTATCGCGGGACGCACGGCGCCGCCCGGCCGGCGCATGGGCCACGCCGGCGCAATCATTTCCGGCGGCAAAGGTGACGCCGAGTCTAAAATTGCGGCAATGGAATCGGCAGGAATTAAGGTATCACCGTCTCCGGCTCGAATCGGAAAAACACTGGTCGAAGTATTGAAGTCCTGATTCAGTCCTTAGGTCTTTCGTAGACTTACAGACGTCATAAATAGAGTTAAAACAGCAAAACCGGCCGGTTGCTGGCTGTTTTCGCTATTGCGACCGGAAACGCGCGAATTTTCAAACCGCGCAAGGATTGGACCGCCATGTCCCGCCAGGACGCCAACGCCATCTTCGCCCACACTTCGTTCCTTTACGGCGGCAATGCCGCCTACATCGAAGACCTCTACGCCAAATACGAAACTGATCCTGCGGCTGTTGACGCGGAATGGCGTGCCTTTTTCCAAAGCCTGAAAGACGAGAAATCTGACGTTCTCAAAAGCGCCCAGGGTGCTTCGTGGAAGACGTCCAACTGGCCAGTGCGGCCGAACGGCGACCTTGTCGCGGCCCTCGACGGCCAATGGGCAGAAACCGAAAAGAGAATTGGCGAAAAGATTACGACAACGGCGAAGGCAAAAGGTGTCGAGTTGTCGTCTGCCGACGTGATGCAGGCGACGCGTGATTCCATCCACGCCCTGATGCTGATCCGCGCCTATCGTATCCGCGGCCATTTTCACGCCAAGCTCGATCCGCTCGCGCTTGAGCCGGAGAAGAACGAAGAAGAGCTCGATCCGCGCTCCTATGGCTTCACTGAAGCGGATCTCGACCGCAAAATTTTCCTCGACAAAGTCCTCGGCCTCGAATTCGCATCGATGCGAGAGATTGTCGCCATCCTGCGCCGCACCTACTGCCAGACGCTTGGCGTCGAGTTCATGCACATCTCGAATGCCGCGCAGAAAAGCTGGATCCAGGAACGTATCGAGGGCCGCGATAAGGAGATTACCTTCACGCGTGAAGGCAAGCGCGCGATTCTCAACAAGCTTGTGGAGGCAGAGGGCTTCGAGAAATTTATCGACGTCAAGTACACCGGTACAAAGCGTTTCGGTCTCGACGGCGCCGAAGCGCTGATTCCGGCGCTGGAGCAGATCATCAAGCGCGGTGGCAATCTCGGGGTAAAGGAAATTTGTATCGGCATGCCTCATCGCGGTCGTCTCAATGTGCTGACGCAAGTGATGGGCAAGCCACACCGCGCACTATTCCATGAGTTCAAGGGTGGTTCGGCGACGCCGGACGAGATCGAGGGCTCCGGCGACGTTAAATATCATTTGGGCGCTTCATCCGACCGCGAGTTCGATAACAACAAGGTCCATCTATCGCTGACCGCGAATCCTTCACATTTGGAAATCGTTGATCCGGTCACGCTCGGCAAGGTGCGCGCCAAGCAAGATCAGCATCACGCGAAGCCCGACGAGCGCACCATGGTGATGCCGCTGCTCATGCACGGTGATGCGGCCTTTGCCGGCCAAGGCGTTGTCGCCGAATGCTTCGGCCTGTCCGACCTGAAGGGCTACCGAACTGGCGGCAGCATCCATTTCATCGTGAACAACCAGATCGGTTTTACGACTTATCCACGTTATTCACGCTCGTCGCCCTATCCATCAGACGTCGCCAAGATGATCGAGGCGCTGATCTTTCATGTGAACGGCGACGATCCGGAAGCGGTGGTGTTCGCGGCGAAAGTGGCGACCGAATACCGCATGAAGTTTCAGCGCCCGGTAGTCATCGACATGTTCTGCTACCGGCGTTTTGGCCACAACGAAGGTGACGAGCCGTCGTTTACACAGCCGTTGATGTACAAGAAAATCCGCGCGCATCCGACCACGCAAGAAATTTACAGCAAGAAACTCATCGCCGAGAACGTCGTCACCGAAGGTGAAGTCGAAAAGATGCGGGCCGATTGGCGTGCGCGTCTCGAAGCCGAATTCGAGGCCGCCGGCGGATACAAGCCCAACAAGGCCGACTGGCTCGACGGCCGCTGGTCCGGTTTGAAGGCCGCGCGCGACGCCGACGATCCGCGCCGCGGTAACACCGGCGTCGCGATCGAAGATCTGCGCGAGATCGGCAAGAAGATCACAGTCGTCCCTGCAGGCTTCCAGGTCCACAAGACCATCCAGCGTTTTCTTGACAATCGCGCCAAGGCAATCGAGACCGGCGAAGGCATCGACTGGGCGACGGGTGAAGCACTCGCGTTTTGCTCATTGCTCAAGGAAGAGCATCCGGTACGGCTGTCCGGCCAGGATTCGGAGCGCGGCACGTTCTCGCAGCGTCACTCGGTGCTATTCGATCAGAACAGCGAAGCGCGTCACACCCCGTTCAACCACCTCGGTGAACCGCAGGCCCGCTTCGAGGTGCTCAATTCGATGCTGTCGGAAGAGGCCGTGCTTGGCTTCGAATACGGCTATTCCACCGCCGAGCCAAACGCGCTGACGCTGTGGGAGGCGCAATTCGGCGACTTCGCCAATGGCGCACAAGTCGTATTCGACCAGTTCATCTCGTCGGGCGAGCGCAAATGGCTGCGGATGTCGGGCCTCGTTTGTCTGCTCCCACATGGTTACGAAGGGCAGGGGCCGGAGCACTCTTCGGCTCGACTTGAGCGTTTCCTGCAGATGTGCGCCGAAGACAACATGCAGGTGGCCAATCTCACGACGCCCGCGAACTATTTCCACGCACTACGGCGGCAATTGAAGCGTGAGATTCGGAAGCCGCTGATCCTGATGACGCCGAAGAGCTTGTTGCGCCATAAGCGTGCAGTCTCTCGGCTCGACGAGATGGTCACCGGTACTTCGTTCCACCGCCTCTTGTGGGACGACGCGCAACTGCTTCCAAACGAAAAGATCAAGCTTGTGGCCGACGACAAAATGCGACGCGTCGTGATGTGCTCGGGTAAGGTCTACTACGATCTTTATGACGAGCGTGAGAAGCGCGGCATTGACGACATCTATTTGCTGCGTATCGAGCAGCTATACCCATTCCCGACGAAGGCTCTCATCGCTGAGCTTTCACGTTTCAAGCAAGCCGAGATGGTTTGGTGCCAGGAAGAGCCGCGCAACATGGGTGCATGGTTCTTCGTCGATGTATTTCTCCAATGGATCCTCAACCAGATCGGCGCCAAGAATCGCACTATGCGCTATGCGGGGCGTCCGGCGTCGGCCTCAACCGCAGTCGGGCAGATGTCGAAACATCTTGCGCAGCTCAAGCAATTTCTCGACGAGGCACTTGGGTAAATTCGTGTTGCGTCATGCCGTTTTGGCCATGACGACAAAGGAAGCAAGCCATGGCTGACATTCGCGTGCCCACCCTCGGCGAATCTGTAACTGAAGCGACCGTCGGCAAATGGTTCAAGCAACCAGGTGATCCGGTAGCGGTCGATGAACCGCTGGTGGAGCTCGAGACCGACAAGGTTACGCTGGAGGTGCCGGCCCCGGCGGCAGGCGTGCTTTCCGACGTTGCGGCGAAGAATGGCGACACCGTCGCCGTCGGTGCGCTGCTTGGCCAGATCAAGGAAGGGGCGGGCGCTGCGCCTAAGTCCGCTGCGCCAACGCCTTCCAAGCCGGCAGACGTGCCGAAGCCGGCGCCCGCTCCGGCGGCAGCTGCGGCTTCCGCGATGCCTGCGCCGCCATCGGTGAGGAAGTTGGCCGCCGAAAGCGGCGTCGACGCGTCAAAAGTCGCCGGCAGCGGCATGCACGGACAGGTCACAAAGGGCGACATGATCGCGGCCATTGAGCGTGCGGCGGCAGCGCCGACGCCGGTTTCTGCCCCGGTGCAGATGCGCGCCCCGTCGCCGGCCGACGATGCAGCGCGCGAAGAACGAGTTCATATGACGCGTCTGCGCCAGACAATCGCGCGGCGGCTGAAAGATGCCCAGAATACGGCCGCTATGCTTACGACCTTCAACGAGGTCGACATGAGCGCCGTGATGCATATGCGGAATCAGTACAAAGAGCTTTTCGAGAAAAAGCATGGCGTGAAGCTGGGCTTCATGGGCTTCTTTGTGCGCGCGTGTATCCAGGCTTTGAAGGAAATCCCCGCCGTCAATGCCGAGATCGACGGCACTGATATCGTCTACAAAAATTATTATCACATCGGTGTTGCTGTCGGCACCGAGAAGGGCCTTGTTGTGCCGGTGTTACGCGACGCCGACCACATGTCGCTTGCGCAAATAGAGAAGACGATCTCCGAACTCGGCCGCCGCGCGCGCGATGGCGCGCTCAAGATCGATGACATGCAGGGTGGCACATTCACCATCAGCAATGGCGGTGTTTACGGTTCGCTGATGTCGACGCCGATCCTGAACGCACCTCAATCCGGCATTCTCGGGATGCACAAGATTCAGGAGCGGCCGGTGGTGCATGAAGGAAAGATCGAAGCGCGGCCGATGATGTATCTCGCCCTTTCATATGATCACCGCATTGTCGACGGTCAGCAGGCGGTCACGTTCCTGGTGCGCGTGAAGGACAGCCTGGAGGATCCGGCGCGGATCGTGCTGGATTTGTAAGCGTATGGCCTACGATCTCATCGTCATCGGCACCGGCCCCGGCGGCTACGTTTGCGCGATCCGCGCGGCGCAGCTCGGCCTGAAAACGGCGGTGGTCGAAAAGCGAGCGACCTTTGGCGGCACGTGCCTCAACATTGGTTGCATCCCGTCCAAGGCCCTGTTGCACGCTTCGGAATTGTTCGAAGAGGCTGCTCATACATTCCCGAAGATGGGCATCGGGGTATCCACGCCCAAACTCGATCTCAAAGCGATGATGGTGTTCAAGGATCAAGGCGTCGATGGGAACGTCAAAGGTGTCGAATTCCTGTTCAAGAAGAACAAGATCGACGCTTTTTATGGCAGCGCGCGCATCACGGCGCCCGGTAAGGTCGAAGTCAAAGGTGCCGATGGCAATACACAGACTCTGGACGCCAAATCCATCGTGATTGCGACAGGCTCTGATGTCGCGCGCCTGAAGGGCATCGAAATTGACGAAAAGCGCATTGTTTCATCCACCGGCGCGCTTTCGCTGCCGGAAGTGCCCAAGCATCTTCTGGTAGTTGGCGCAGGCGTGATCGGCCTTGAGCTTGGCTCGGTCTGGCGGCGTCTCGGTGCACAGGTGACGGTGGTGGAATTTCTCGACGGCGTATTGCCGGGCATGGATGGCGAAGTGCGACGTCAGGCGCAGCGCTTGCTTGAGAAGCAAGGCATGGCGTTCAAGTTATCGTCGAAGGTGACTGCGGTTGACGCATCAGGGAAACGATTAAAGGCGACCATCGAGCCGGCGAAGGGCGGAACGGCAGAGACAATCGAGGCGGATATTGTTCTCGTGGCCATTGGCCGCGTGCCTTATATCGACGGCCTTGGGCTCAAGGAAGCCGGTGTGAAAATCGACGAGCGCGGGCGCATTATTGTAGATCACTACTATGCGACCAATGTGCCGGGCATCTGGGCGATCGGCGATGTGATTGCCGGCCCGATGCTGGCGCACAAGGCCGAGGACGAAGGTGTTGCCCTTGCTGAAATTCTGGTTGGGCAGGCGGGGCACGTAAATTACGACGCCATTCCAAACGTGGTGTACACCTATCCGGAGATTGCGACTGTTGGAAAAAGCGAAGAGGAATTGAAGGCTGCCGGTGTTGCCTACAATGTCGGCAAGTTTCCATTCACTGCCAACGGGCGGGCCAAGGTCAATTTGACCACAGATGGTTTTGTAAAAATTCTGGCTGACGCAAAAACGGATCGTGTTCTGGGTGTGCAACTCATTTGCGCTGACGCCGGCAACATGATCGCTGAGGCCGTCATCGCCATGGAGTTCGGCGCGTCCGCCGAAGATATTGCGCGCACGTGCCACGCACACCCGACACTATCGGAGGCGGTCAAAGAGGCTGCAATGGCGGTGGCCAAGCGCGCGATACATATGTAACGCCGCGGCCATTATTCCCGAGCGTGCACACGCAGTGCGCGAACCTGAAATCCCTACCCACAGCCATCGACTAAAAGCAGCGCCGGGGTTATGGAGTCCGGGTCACGCCGCCGACGCGGCCCGCCTTGAACGACGAATTTTTTAGGAGCAACTCAATGGCCAAGGGCCACAAAGACAAAGTCGCGGTCATCACCGGCGGCGCAAATGGCATAGGGCAAGCCTTCGCCAAACGGTTGGCAGAAGACGGTGTGCACGTAGCCGTTGTCGACCTCGCCGATGGCAAGGATACGGTGAAGCTCATTGAAGCGGCTGGTCGTAGAGCATTTGCGGTAAATTGCGACGTGTCCTCCGAAGCGGCCGTCGCGGCCATGGCCAAAGAGGTTCAAGGAAAATTTAGTCAAGTCGACATCGTCGTGAATTGTGCCGGTATTTTTCCGCAGAAAAATTTTCCCGAGATGAGTTTCGCTGACTGGCGCAAAGTCCTTTCGACAAATCTCGATAGTACCTTCCTGGTCACTGCGGCCTTCGTGCCGGGCATGCGGGCCCGCAAGTGGGGCCGCGTCGTCAACATGGCGTCGAGCACGCTCGGGTCCGTCGTGACCGGCTTTGCGCATTACGTCGCGAGCAAAGGCGGCATTGTCGGGTTCACGCGCGCGTTGGCGAGCGATCTTGCGGGCGACGGCATCACCGTCAACGCAATCGCGCCGGGCCTTACGCGTTCACCCGGCACGCTGGTGCGTTCACCACGTCCCGGGTTTAAGACGATGGACGAGGAATTCGCTGCGGTCGCACAAATGCAAGCGATCAAGCGCGTTGAGGTGCCGGACGATTTGGTCGGCGCGGTATCATTTCTTACCAGCGACGATGCAGCATTTATCACCGGCCAGACGCTCAATGTCGACGGTGGGCGGGTGAGGTCGTAGCAACCAAGCTTTGTAAAAGCACGATATTTCACCTCATTTGCGGCGGGCCAGCGAAGTACTATTTACTAACCTCATGCGCCGCAAACTTCTTCGCCTTCTATCGGTCATCCTCGCGCTGCTGTTTCTGCTTGAGGCGTGGCTATGGGACCACCTGGAGCCCGTTGTTGCGCGCGTCGTCAACTTTGTGCCCTGGGGCAGGGTCAAAGTCAGGCTTAAACGACTGATCAATAATCTGCCGCCTTACGCGGCGCTTACGATTTTCATCATCCCGATTATTGTCGTGCTGCTTCCTCTGAAATTTCTCGAGGTTTATGTCATCGCCACCCAGGGCTGGATCGGCGTCATTCTGGTGTTGTTATTTGCAAAATTCCTAGGCGTCGGGGTTACTGCCTTCGTATTTGACGTAACCCGCAACAAACTCCTGCAGATCGGGTGGTTTCACCGCATGTACGACTGGTTCGTGTGGTTGCGCAGTTGGTCGCGCGAAATCACGGAGCCAGTGCGACAGCGGATCCGGCGATTGACTTGGTTGCTGAAGCCGCAGCGTGCCGGCAAATTCGTGCGACGGTTTATCCGTTTACGTCGTCGGGCCTATCGCAGCGATCCCGTTTAGCGGCGGCGTTAGCCCAGATGCAGCGAGTGCGGAGCCCACAGCCCCAGCGCCATGAAGCCGAGGCCGACGACGCCCAGCATTCGTGACAGCCAGCCCAACGCGGCTATGCCCGTTATGACTTGTGCAGAGGCGAGCACAATGCCGATCTGGAATGCAGCGGAAGCAAATTCATATTGATGGTAGCGCGCGAGCGCGAGTTCGCGGCTTTCTTCTGCCTCTTTTGCGCGCTCAGCCAGTTGCTTGCGCCCTTCTTTTGTCTCCGGCTCGTCGTTGTAGCGCGCCACGGTCTTCTTCCAGCCGTCAATCGTTTTGAGCAGACGCGCCTTCGCCTCCGGGTCAGTTGTTCGGTCCACTTCGGTCTGGAGCTGCTCGGCGGCCGTCGTTAGGACGGTCACGCGAATGGTCTTTGCCTGAAAGAAAGACCAAAGATCGTTGGTGGCGACGTTGTAGGTGATTGCCGAAGTCTGTGCGCTTTTCCCCAGTGTCTCTGAGAACGCAAGGAATAGCGCCAGCACCGCAATTAACAGCGCGACCCGCTTGTTTGAATGGGCCGCGTGCTCAACATGTTCGGCATGTTCGAGATTTTCGTGCGCGCTCATTGTTTCCCTCCGGCCGCTTTCGCAGCACGATGGTCGGAAAGGCGGCCGCGTGCAAGAGGGTCGGTTATGCGCGCGGATGGGCGCTTGCGTAGACTTCCATCAAGCGCTCCGCATCGACTGCGGTGTAGATCTGCGTTGTCGAGAGCGACGCATGGCCGAGCAATTCCTGAATTGCACGCAGGTCACCTCCACGGGCAAGCAAATGCGTCGCAAAAGAATGACGTAGTGCATGCGGCGTCGCGTTTTCCGGCAAGCCAAGGGCACCCCGCAATCGCGCCATCGTCAGTTGTACGATTCGTGGCGAGAGCGGCCTCCCTTGCGCTCCAACAAACAAAGAACTATTCGGCGGCAGATCGAGGGGGCAGAGCGCCACATAATCGGCGATTGCTTTGGCGACCTGGGGAAGTACGGGCACCATGCGGGTTTTGTTGCCCTTGCCGGTCACGGTGATGGCATCGCTGTTGGCGCGCATATCGTTGCGTTTCAGGCTGAGCGCCTCCGAGATGCGGAGTCCCGAACCGTAAAGCAGCGTGAGCACCGCCGCATCGCGGGCGATAATCCACGGTTCACGCGTTTCGCCTTCGCGCAGGCTCGTTTCAGTCATCTTCCTGGCGGCCGAGACCGCCAGCGGCTTTGGCAAACTCTTCGGCAGTTTTGGTGAACGGATAGCGGTGAGTGCGGCGACCCTGCCCTTGCCGTTGCGTTCCAGGAAACGTGCGAATGAGCGCGTGCCGGCGAGGGCGCGCATGAGCGAACGATTACCTATGCCCTCACTGCGCCGGGCCGCCATGAAAGCGCGCACGTCCGCCGGTGCCAGCTTGGCCAATTGCTTCAGCGTCGGTGCGCCGCCGAGGTGATCCGCCAAAAAGGTGAGAAATTGGGAGACGTCGCGCCGATAGGACTCCAGGGTCTTTGGTGACATTCGCCGTTCCGAGCCGAGATGCCCGATCCAGCGTGTGATTTCGGCGGCGACGTCGGGACTCGCGTGGGAAGGGCTCATGGCCGGGAGAGTGGCATTGCTTTCTTCACCCTTCCTTAAGCGCTTGGAATTGGCCAGACCAAGCGCATGAACAAGGTTGTCGACATTCTGGTTCCGGTGGCGCTCGACCAAACCTATTCCTACCGGGTGCCGGCGGGGCTTGATCTCGCGCCCGGCGACCTGGTGGCGGTGCCGTTGGGCGCGCGTGATTGCATGGGTGTCGTTTGGGCCGACAACCCCAATCCGAACCCGCGCCTGCATAACCGATTGAAGGATGTCGACGAAAAGCTAGACGTGCCGCCGCTCAAAGCCGAACTCCGCCAGTTTGTCGATTGGGTGTCCGGTTACACGCTCGCCTCGCGCGGCATAGTGCTGCGTATGGCGTTGCGTATGGGCGAGCATCTCGGGCCGGGACGTGAGCGTGTTGGAGTGAGGAGCGCCGGGCCAGCTCCCGCGCGGATGACACCCGCTCGCGCGCGTGTCTTGCAGCTGATGACCGACGGCCTCGTTCGCTCGAAGGGGGAGGCCGCGCAGGAGGCGGGAGTCAGTGCCGGCGTTATCGACGGCTTGGTTGACGAAGGCACGCTGGAAACGGTGGTGCTCCCACCCGAGCCGGTAGCCTCACAACCCGATCCCGATTTCCGCAAGCCGGAATTCTCCCTCGCTCAGCTTGCCGCTGCGGACGCATTGCGGACCACAGTTGCGCAAGGCGGCTACACAGTTACGCTGCTTGATGGTGTTACCGGCTCCGGTAAGACGGAGGTCTATTTCGAGGCGGTTGCCGAAAATATCCGCCGTAATCGACAAACCCTGATCCTGATGCCGGAAATCGCGTTGACCGCGCAGTTTCTCGACCGATTTTCGGAACGCTTTGGCACACGGCCTGCCGAATGGCATTCACAACTTACGCCACGCCGGCGTGCTCGTACTTGGGCGGCGGTGGCCGCCAACGAAGTCTCTGTCGTGGTCGGTGCGCGCTCGGCGCTGTTCCTGCCCTACGCGGATCTCGGACTTGTCGTGGTCGATGAAGAACATGATCCCGCCTACAAGCAGGAGGACGGCGCCCACTACCACGCGCGCGATATGGCGGTGGTACGTGGTACGATCGCAAAAATTCCTGTGGTGCTCGCGTCAGCGACGCCTTCGGTTGAATTGGAAGTTAACGCGCGCCGTGGCCGCTATCGCCACGTTCACTTGCCGGAGCGCTTCGGCGGCGCGCACCTGCCGTCGATCGAGGCGATCGATTTACGGCGCGAGGGCCCACCGCGCGGACGATTTATTTCGCCACGGCTTGCTGAGGCCGTGGCGGTATCGCTGACCCGCGGTGAGCAGGCGTTACTCTTTCTCAATCGCCGTGGTTACGCGCCGCTGACGCTGTGCCGGGCCTGCGGTTTCCGCCTGCAATGTCCAAATTGCGATGCGTGGCTGGTAGATCATCGTTTCAAGCGTCGACTGGTTTGCCATCACTGCGGATTTTCCATGCCGCCTCCGGTCGAATGCCCGAATTGTCACGCGACCGATAGCTTTGCGGCGGTGGGTCCCGGTGTTGAACGACTGGAGCAAGAGGCGGCCGAACTTTTCCCGCAGGCTCGCATTCTGGTGCTCTCGAGCGATCTCGTGGAATTGGTCGATCGTTTGCGCCAGGAGCTCGACGATGTTGCGGAAGGGCGCTTCGATCTCGTTATCGGAACGCAACTGGTCGCCAAAGGCCACCATTTTCCAAAACTGAATCTCGTCGGCATCGTCGATGCTGATCTCGGCTTGGGGAATGGTGACCCGCGTGCTGCCGAGCGCACGTTTCAATTGCTTCATCAGGTGGTCGGCCGTGCGGGTCGCGAGGAGGGCCGGGGCGTAGGCTACTTGCAGACGCACCAGCCCGAGCATCCAGTCATGAGGGCGCTGATCTCCGGCGACCGTGAGGCGTTCTACACAAACGAAATCGAGCAGCGCGAGCGCAGCGGTTATCCCCCCTTTGGGCGTCTCGCCGCTCTTATTGTTACGGCAAACGAGAGGAACACAGCGGAGGCTTACGGCCGTGCGCTCGCCAATGCGGCGCCGAAGGACGAGCAGGTCCGCGTTCTCGGTCCGGCCGAAGCGCCGATCGCTGTGGTCCGCGGACGCCACCGCTTCCGGTTGCTGGTGAAGTCGCCGCGCGCCTTCGATTTATCAGCCTATTTGCGTGCATGGCTTGCTGACGCGCCCAAGCCGCGCGGCAACATACGTCTGGAAGTGGATGTTGATCCGCAAAGCTTCTATTAGCCCGCTATCGCTGTCGCTTCTGCGGCCGTAGCCGCATAACGCACAAGCGGCGGCTTCAATCCCGTGTGGCTGAGAGTTCGCCGTACACTGGGCCGAGCAGCTGCGAAAATGACACTGGTCCCGGACCGCTTGAGTTTATTGACGAAGCCGACGAGCGAACGCGCCGCCGTACTGTCAATCAGGGGAACATCCCGGAAATCCAGCACAAGTATGCGTGGTGGCGCTCCGACACGTTCCAGCACAGTCAGGACGCGCGCAGTGGCACCAAAGAAGAACGCGCCACTGATGCGATAGACCATGACGTCGCGGTCACTCGCTTGCGCCGCGTCGTATCGTGGCTGCACATCGGCGCTGTCGGCGACATCGTCGAGGGAAGCGCCCCCGCCATCGACTTCGACTGCTTCGGCCATTCGGTGCAAGAACAACAACGCACCGAACACCACGCCAACCGCAATGCCGGTGATGAGATCGACGAAAATCGTCAGCAAGAATGTCGACAGCAGCACCACTGCGTCGCCGCGCGAACTCCGTAAGAGCGACCAAAATTCCTCCTTTTCCGCCATATTCCAAGCGACGACCGCGAGGACAGCGCCAAGTGCGGCGAGCGGGATGAAGCCCACCAATGGCGCCGCTACCACGAGGAAGATCAGCAGATAGCCACAGTGAAAAATGCCCGAGATTGGGCCGCGTGCTCCGGCGCGTACGTTCGTAGCCGTTCGCGCCACTGTCCCTGTGACGCATATGCCTCCGAATATGACCGATACAATGTTGGCGACGGCCTGCGCGCTGAGTTCGCAGTTAGATCGGTGACGACGTCCGGTCATGCCGTCGGCCACTACCGCAGATAAAAGCGATTCAATCGCTCCAAGCAGTGCGATGGCAATCCCGTCAGGCAACACGGCCTGCAATTTTTCAATGCTGAAGGTCGGCAATGCCGGTGCTGGCAGCGAACGCGGAACCGCGCCGAAGCGTGAGGTGACAGTGGCGACATCAAGATGAAAGATCGCGCAGATCGCCGCCGCGATGACGATCGCAATCAGGAATGACGGCCAATTCGGACGCAGGCGCCGCACTGCCGCGATCACAACCAGCGACAATAGCGCGATCGCTACCGTCGGCATGTGAATTGTCGGAAGCGCATCGCGGATTGCGGACAGCTTGGCGATCAGCGCCGAAGGTTCGTGCGAAATGGTCAGGCCGAGCAGATCTCGGATCTGGCTTGCAAAGATGATCACCGCAATGCCCGCGGTGAATCCGACCGTCACCGGGAATGGAATATATTTGATGTACGTTCCCGCGCGCAGCAAGCCGACCGTGATAAGGACGAGACCTGCGATCATCGTTGCGAGCGCCAGCCCGTCGTAGCCGTGCCGTTCAACCACACCGGCGACGAGACCGATGAAGGCGCCCGCCGGACCGCCTATCTGGAAGCGACTGCCGCCGATAAGAGAAACGATCAAGCCACCAGCGATCGCTGTATACAGCCCCCGTTCGGGAGAGACTCCGGACGCAATCGCGATAGCCATCGACAATGGCAATGCGACAACCGCGACCGTCAACCCGGATACCGCATCGGCGCGCAGGTCGTTCCAACCGTAGCCTTCGCGAAAAACCGTGATCAACTTCGGCGTGAAGAGTTCGGCGAAGCTTGGCTCGGCAAAGGGGGTGGATGTCGGGCGGGGGGACATGCGGCTGGATTCGTGTTTGTCGAAACTTTTCCGTTTCGGCTGCCAGGTGCAACCCCGGAATTCCCCTTAGGCGCTACTCCGGCATTTCGTCGTGGCGTACGTTCGGCTGGAGCAAGACACAGGCTGCAGCCGCAAAAATCATCGCAAAACCGACGATATCGGGCACGGTTAGCCGCTCACCAAGCACTATAGCGGATGCGCTGACGCCGATAACCGGCACAAGCAAAGAACCAAGCGAGGCCGTGATGGCCGGCAACCGTCCGACGATCGACCACCATAAAAAATGCGCGAGGCCGACCCCAAACAGGCCGACAAAGAGGATCGCCAAAATCGTGTTGTTTTGAATTGGCCAAAGGTGCGGATAGCCTTCGGTCAGGAATGAGCCGGCGGTGATGAAAAGCAGTCCGAACAACAATTGCCAGGCTGCGTTCGCCAGCGGTTCAATCGTCACTCTGGCCCATTTGATGTAGACGGTCGCAACCGACCAGCTCAGCGCGCAGCCCAGCGAATAAAAGACGAAGGGCGGAAATCCGGTTGCGAACAAGGGCCAGACCAGGACCGTCAGGCCAATCACGCACAGCGCGAAGGCGAGCCAGCGCACAGCGTTTAGCCGCTCCCCGAGGAAGAGCCAACTCAGCACCGTCGTCCAGATCGGCATTGAGTAGGTGATAATGATGGCACGGGTCGTCGCACCGCTAAGCTGCGCGAAACCCGAGAGGATCTGAAACGCGGCAACATTGAGCAGTCCCGCCACCATGACATGGATGTACTCGCCGCGCGGCACTTTCAACTTATGGCCGGAAATGACGACGGCCGCGAATAAGGTCGCGGCACCAATCCCGGAGCCGGCGACTCGCAGGCTCCATGGCGACACCTCGTGCAGCGCGATCGCGGCCGCAGTCCAATTGAGGCCCCAGGCGAAGGCGAGCAGCACAACCAGCAGCTTGGCCGTGGCGGCGGCATCGGCTTTCGTTTTCGGCTTTGCCATTGGAAGTCCGGCGGGGGATCAGGCGCGTTTGGCTGCGGGCGCACGCTATAGCGGCAACGCGCGTGTGGCGAGGCTGCGTGACGCATGGCGGTATTTCCGTCAGCGCGCCTGTGGCGAATTGGCCGGCTTGTTGCACCGCCATCCTCGCTGTGTTAGCTAGCCCTCGATTTCTGGGGGGTTTCCGCGGGCTTCCGCGACGTCCTCCGAGATCGGAATTCCTCTTGGATTCCAATAGTTTGCGCCGCCATCCGCGACGGCGTCCCGGCTGCGAATGAAGTAAAAGCAACGAGCGTTTCAGTGGCAGGCGAAGATCCAATCATCTCCGGCATGGCTGGCCGTTACGCCAGTGCCTTATTCGAGCTTGCCCTCGACAATAAGGCTGTCGACGCCGTCAAGAAGGATCTCGATCAATTCGACGCACTCGTCGCCAGCAGCGCCGACCTCAATCGTCTCGTACGCAGCCCCGTGTTCGACGCCGATGAGCAGCTCAAGGCGCTTTCGGCGATACTGGCCAAGGCCGGCATCAACGGGCTGGCCGCCAATTTCCTCAGGGTCATCACAACCAACCGCCGTCTGTTCGCAGTGCGCAACATGATCCGCGGGTACCGTGCACTCGTTGCACGGCACAAGGGCGAGGTGACGGCCCAGGTCACAGTCGCCGAAAAGCTCAGCGACAAGAATCTCGACGCGCTCAAGGGCGTCCTTAAATCCGTAACCGGTGGCAAAGACATCGACCTCGACGTCAATGTCGAGCCTGCCATCATCGGCGGGCTGATCGTAAAGATCGGCAGCCGCATGGTTGATAGTTCACTCCGCACAAAACTCAATTCGATCAAGCTTGCGATGAAAGAGGCCCGCTGATGGATATCCGCGCCGCAGAAATTTCCGCCATCCTGAAAGAGCAGATCAAGAACTTCGGGCAAGAAGCCGAAGTCTCCGAAGTCGGCCAGGTGCTCTCCGTCGGCGACGGTATCGCTCGCGTCTACGGCCTCGACAATGTGCAGGCCGGCGAAATGGTCGAGTTCGAGAACGGGACGCGCGGCATGGCGCTCAATCTCGAGACCGACAACGTCGGCATCGTGATCTTCGGCGCCGACCGCGAGATCAAAGAAGGCCAGACCGTCAAGCGCACGGGTTCGATCGTCGACGTGCCGGTGGGCAAAGGTCTGCTCGGCCGCGTGGTCGATGCGCTCGGCAATCCGATCGACGGCAAGGGTCCGATCAAGGCCGACAAGCGTGCCCGCGTCGACGTCAAGGCGCCCGGCATCATCCCGCGCAAGTCAGTGAACGAGCCGATGGCGACTGGACTTAAGGCCATCGACGCTCTGATCCCGATCGGCCGCGGCCAGCGCGAATTGATCATAGGCGACCGCCAGACCGGCAAGACCGCGATCGCGCTTGATACCATTCTCAATCAGAAACCGCTCAATGCGCAGAACGACGAGAAGATCAAACTCTACTGCGTCTATGTTGCGATCGGGCAGAAGCGCTCCACCGTTGCCCAGTTCGTGAAGGTCCTGGAAGAGCAAGGCGCGCTCGACTACTCCATCGTGGTCGCCGCTACCGCCTCCGATCCTGCGCCGATGCAGTATCTGGCGCCATTCGCCGGCTGCACCATGGGCGAATATTTCCGCGACAACGGCATGCACGCGGTCATCATCTATGACGATCTGTCGAAGCAAGCCGTTGCCTATCGCCAGATGTCGCTGCTCCTGCGCCGTCCGCCGGGCCGCGAAGCCTATCCCGGCGACGTGTTTTATTTGCATTCGCGCCTGCTCGAGCGCGCTGCCAAGATGAATGACGAAAACAAAGGCGGCTCGCTCACCGCACTTCCGGTGATCGAAACCCAGGCCAACGACGTGTCGGCCTATATCCCGACCAACGTGATTTCCATTACCGACGGCCAGATCTTCCTTGAAACCGATCTGTTCTATCAGGGCATTCGGCCGGCGGTGAACGTGGGTCTCTCGGTGTCGCGCGTGGGCTCTGCGGCACAGACCAAGGCGATGAAGAAGGTCGCCGGCAAAATCAAAGGCGAGCTCGCGCAATACCGTGAAATGGCCGCCTTTGCGCAGTTCGGTTCGGACCTGGACGCCACCACACAGCGCCTGCTGGCGCGTGGCTCACGGTTGACCGAGCTTCTCAAGCAGCCGCAATTCTCGCCGCTGAAGATGGAAGAACAGGTTTGCGTGATCTATGCCGGCGTCAACGGCTATCTCGACAAGTTCGAAGTCGCGCGCGTGCGCCCCTTCGAATCCGGCTTGCTGACGCTTCTGCGCAGTAAACATGCCGATCTGCTCGACAGCATTCGCAAGAGCGGCGACTTGTCGGATGCAGACGCCGGCAAACTCAAAGGCGCGGTCGACGGCTACGCGGCGACGTTCGTCTAAATGCCGCCATGCCCGGCACAAGGCGGGGCATGACGAAGGAAAAAACGGACTTTTGGTGTAAGAGCGACTGAAGAATGGCCAGCCTCAAGGACATGCGCGTTCGCATCGCCGCCACCAAGGCGACGCAGAAGATCACCAAGGCCATGCAAATGGTGGCGGCGTCCAAGCTGCGCCGCGCGCAAGTGGCGGCGGAAGCCGCGCGTCCTTACGCCGAGAGGATGGACAATGTTCTGGGGTCGATAGCCGGCGCTGTTGCCGGCAGTGATTCAGCGCCCAAGCTGCTGGCCGGCACCGGCGGCGATAAAGTCCATTTGCTCGTTGTCTGTACCGCTGAGCGCGGGCTGTGCGGCCCGTTCAATTCGTCGATTGTGCGCCTTGCCCGTGACAGGGCGAATGCACTGATTGGCGAGGGCAAAGAGGTCAAAATTCTTTGCGTCGGCCGCAAAGGCTATGACCAGCTGCGCCGGCTCTATGGGAAATTGATCATCGAGACCATCGAATTACGCGGCGTGCGTACGATAGGCTTCGAGCAGGCCGACATGATTGCGAAAAAGATCATCGCGCTGTTCGACCAGGGAGCCTTCGACGTCGCCACCCTGTTTTTCTCGCGCTTCAGGTCCGTGATCGCGCAGATCCCGACCGCGCAGCAGATCATTCCGCCGGTCTTCGAAAAAGGCGGGGCAGGACCTGTGGCTGCATACGAATACGAGCCGGAAGAGGAGGAAATCCTCGCCGAGCTGCTGCCGCGTAACCTGACGGTGCAAGTGTTTCGCGCGCTTCTGGAAAATGCCGCATCCGAGCAGGGTGCGCGCATGAGCGCGATGGACAATGCCACCCGCAATGCCGGCGAGATGATCCGCAAGCAAACCCTTACCTATAACCGCACCCGTCAGGCGATGATCACAAAGGAACTGATCGAGATCATCTCCGGAGCCGAGGCGCTCTAGTTTTGTAACGAGGACGATATGGCTACACCCAACGCAGTCGGAAAAATCACGCAGGTCATCGGCGCCGTCGTCGACGTGCAGTTCGAAACGCACTTGCCGGCGATCTTGAACGCACTCGAAACGACGAATGGCGGCAACCGCCTGGTGCTGGAAGTCGCCCAGCATCTTGGCGAATCGACGGTGCGCACCATCGCGATGGACTCCTCCGAAGGCCTCGTGCGCGGGCAGGATGTCACCGACACCGGCGCGCCGATTTCTGTTCCGGTCGGGACGGGACTGCTTGGCCGCATCATCAACGTGATCGGCGATCCGGTCGATGAAGCCGGCCCGGTCAAGGGTGATAGCAAGCGCGCTATTCATCAGGATGCGCCTGCCTACACCGACCAATCCACCGAGGCACAAATTCTGATCACGGGCATCAAGGTAGTGGACCTGCTCGCGCCTTACGCCAAAGGCGGCAAGATCGGGTTGTTTGGCGGAGCCGGCGTTGGAAAGACCGTGCTGATCATGGAATTGATCAACAACGTTGCCAAAGCGCACGGCGGCTATTCGGTGTTTGCCGGCGTCGGCGAGCGCACGCGCGAGGGCAATGACCTCTACCACGAGATGATCGAGTCGGGCGTCAATAAGGACCCGCATAAAGGCTCGGTCGAGGGCTCGAAATGTGCGCTGGTGTACGGGCAGATGAACGAGCCGCCGGGCGCTCGCGCCCGCGTCGGCCTTACCGGCCTGACGGTCGCCGAGCACTTCCGCGATCAGGGCCAGGACGTGCTGTTCTTCGTCGACAACATCTTCCGCTTTACGCAGGCTGGCTCGGAAGTGTCGGCGCTGCTCGGCCGTATTCCCTCGGCGGTGGGTTATCAGCCGACGCTCGCGACCGACATGGGCGCGTTGCAGGAGCGCATCACGACGACCACCAAGGGTTCGGTCACGTCCGTGCAAGCGATTTATGTCCCTGCCGACGATCTGACCGATCCCGCGCCAGCAACTTCGTTCGCGCATCTCGACGCGACCACCGTGTTGTCGCGCGACATCGCCGCCAAGGGCATCTACCCGGCGGTGGATCCGCTCGAACTCGACCTCTCGCATGTTGTCTCCGCTGATTGTCGGCGAAGAACACTACGGCGTGGCGCGGCAGGTGCAGCAAATTCTTCAGCGCTACAAGGCACTGCAGGACATCATTGCCATTCTGGGCATGGATGAGTTGTCGGAAGAGGACAAGCTTGCCGTTTCGCGCGCGCGCAAGATCGAGCGCTTCCTGTCGCAGCCGTTCTTCGTGGCTGAGGTGTTCACCGGTTCACCAGGCAAGCTGGTCGATTTGCAGGACACTATCAAAGGCTTCAAGGGGTTATGCGAAGGTAAATATGACAACCTGCCTGAAGCCGCCTTTTATATGGTTGGCACCATCGATGAGGCGGTCGAGAAGGGCAAGAAACTCGCCGCTGAAGCGGCGTAACGAGGATGCAGGGGCGCTCCAACCTAATTGTGTTTTTGCTGATCGGGCTGGTGGTCGGCGGTTTGTCCGGCTACCTGACGCGCCCTGAAGTCGACCGAGTTCAAGTTGGGGCCGTTGAGCTTCGAGGTGCGCAGTGACGAAGTGGCGCGCGGTGGCGGGCCACTCACCAGCAGTCAAGTCCAGCACATTGCGATCTTGACTGCGCTCGGCGGCGTCATCGGGCTGGCGGTGGGGTTTGCTGCTGGAAGGCGCAGAGGTTGATCAACAATGGCTAACTTTCATTTTGAACTGGTTTCGCCAGAAAAACTTCTCTTCTCGGGGGACGTAGAGCAGGTGGATGTGCCCGGCGCGGAAGGCGACTTCGGCGTTCTCGCCGAACATGCCCCGATGGTCACGACGCTGCGTCCCGGCATCCTGACGGTGCACGGCTCCGGTGGCGAGCAGAAAATCGTCGTGCTTGGCGGGTTTGCGGAAGTGTCTGCAGAGGGACTAACCGTGCTGGCCGATGTGGCCGAGGCGGTTGAGAACATCGACCGTGCGACAATTTCGGCACGCATTGGCGAGCTGGAAACCCGGATAGAGAAAACGGAACCCGGATCCGAGCTCGACAAGCTGATCACGCGGCTCGATCATTTCAAAGAAGTGGATCGCCATCTTACAGGAACGGCGGCACACTAGGCCGCGTATGTCCGCTCTGTGGCAACAGAGGAATTGAGCAATCCTCGATCACTTCGCCGGCAGCAACCATCCAACCCAATTCCGCGTGATGCATTCCGTCGATTGCTTTCCGCGTTTGAGCGTGGCGGCTGACTCCGTAATCCTCAAAGTGATGTTGCCTCTCGCGTAGCGCGACCCCGATAAAGAGATGCGCTTTGGAAGCGTGATGGCCTTCCCATCAAGTTGCAAATGTGCGCGTTTGTCGCCCTGATAGATGGCGAGCACGAATTGAGAGCCATCGTAACAGCGATATGTACGAAATGTTTGCGCGGATACTGGCGACTGGCCGAAAATAATGGCCGCCGCCGCGAATATTGTGATGAAATCACGTCGTTTCATAAATACCCCGAAACTCTAATTGGCTTTTGCAGGACGACGCCATTCAACGACCGCGACGGCCTTTTCTGCATCAAGGAGCCGCTTCTGATCGGGTTCGAGCCCGTGGCGCGCGAGTACTTGCTCCGGCGTTCGTGCTGGTACTTCCGGAAAAGCCGGCCTTCCACCTGGCAGGCGCACAGCTGGTGCGCGTGACAGATAGAAGACATCATATCGATCCAGAAAAAGTCCAAACACTCCGGTTCCCCCGATTACGGCAATGCTGCCCTCCGGTACTCCTAGCACCACCATGGCTTGTTCCAGACTTGCGCCAGCGGGATTCCAGAACAGCGTCTTTTTGTGAGAGGGATCTGGCGCGATTGCTGGGATTCTATGAGTCAAAATCAATCTTCGCCGCAGATCCGAATGTCGTTGCTGCTCGTGCGAATGGCGTCCATGCACAACAACGTCGACGCCATCAAGACCTCGTTCGAAGAATGCCTGATCAGCTTCGAATTTAAGCGAATCCGGCATCACACCCGCTGAATTCGCCAGCATCCCGTCCTCTGAGACTATGGCATATCCTTCGATGCGCTTTGGACCTTGCGAAACAGACATTTTCGGACAAGTTGCTCCTTAGTCTCCGCACCAACTCCACGCGCCGCGCTCCCGCGTTTCAGCGCGCAAACTGCTCGAACTCCTTCACGACACGATCATAAGTGTGCCGCTTGAACGGCACGACCAGGTCGGGCAACTCTCGCATCGAGACCCATCTCCATTCCACGAACTCGGGTTTATGGCCGCCGCCGGGATTGGCGACATCGATTTCGCTGTCGTCGCCGGTAAATCGCAGCGCATACCATTTCTGTTTTTGGCCCCGATATTTGCCGCCCCACGCTTGTTGGGCGACTTCGCGTGGCAAGTCGTAGGTCAGCCACTCGGCGATTTCGCCAAGCTTTTGTGTGGAGCGAATATTTGTTTCTTCCAGGAGCTCGCGCAGCGCGGCTTTGTAAGGATCTTCATTCTCGTCGATGCCGCCTTGGGGCATTTGCCACACATGAGTGGCATCGACATGCTCCGGTCCGTCCGTTCGCCGACCAACGAAAACAAGTCCGGCACGGTTAAGCACCATCATGCCGGCGCAAGGACGATAGGGCAGTAATTCGTAGGATGGCATTCACGCTCCGTTATTTTGGCCGTGCGATATCGCGGCTGAAAATAACGTTACGACGACTTTGCCTTGATCGCCACCATGGTGATCGGCACCAGCAAGATGCCTTGCGATTCTACTTTCTTGGCCCACTCGGCAATGCGCGCGATGGTGCCCGGCTGTGCAGTGGCGTAACCGACCGCGGTTCCACTTTCACGCGCCTTCATCTCGAGCCGTGCAAGCGCCCGATCGATTTCAACCGGCGTTGGGACTGTGTCTAGAACAATGTCGGCCTTGGCAAAGGGCAGGTTGTGGCTGCCGGCAAGTTGTCCGGCCACACTGCGGGAGGACGCGCCGTCGTCGACAAAGATGAGCCCGCGTTGGGCGGCTTCGCGCAGCACCGGCGTCAGCCCCTGTTCGGAGGCGGTGAAACGCGCCCCCATATAACTCATCATTCCGACATAGCCCTGAAAGCGACTCATGAGCCAATGGAGGCGGTCAATGTTCTGTTCCGGCGTGAGTGACGTGAGTAACGTCTGTGGGCCCGGATCATTATTGGGGAAGTCGAAGGGCTCCATCGGGACCTGTAACAGGACTTCATGTTCGCTTGCTCTTGCACGCTCGGACAGCTTTTCGAGGTCGGCACCATAAGGTGCTAAGGCAAAAGTCACCGGCGGCGGCAATCGCGTAAATGCATCGGCAGTGCCCGACGCACTGATCCCGAGGCCGCCGACGATAATCGCGATGACGGGTGAATCTTTTTTGTTCGACGAGAGTTGGCGCGGATGCGCGTATCGAGCCGACGGGCGCGTGCCGTCGGGCCCGATTTTCGGGATCGTGCCCTGGCGCGTGGTTTCGAGCAGTTTCGGATCAAGCAAAGCCGCCGCGGCCCCGCTATTGCCGGGGATCGTGACTTGCTGCCTGGCGCCGCTCGAGCCGTCGATAATGGTGACAGTTTTTGATCCGGGGGGCGGTTCCGGCGGGGGTGGCGTAACGGGCGCGGAACTCTGCGGGCCATCGTAGCGGGCGTGCTGCTTACCGTCGCTGTCGGCATCGCGCGCAACTTTGGGCGCCCCTGGCGTCGTCGTCGTTACGACCGCCACCGGCTCACCGCCGAGCGGATCATGAACGAAGGTCGCCCATGCAACCACGATGAGGCCAGACAATCCCAGCACTCCGGCAACCATTTGAGGCGCAGAGACCGGGAGTTTTGGGAGCGGCCGTTTTGGTTTGTCCTGGCCGAGTGGGGCGTTCAGGTCGTCTGATGCCACGGCGCAAGATCCTCGCGAATCATCAGCAGAGTCTAGCACGCGACGATTCGGCACTGGGTGTTTGCTATTGGTACTGATCCTTCGGCCATGCACAAACGAAAGGGGCGGCCTTTCGGCCGCCCCTTGAAATGCTCGAAAACTCCAACCGTCTTAGTTTGGCACGGGAACCTTGGAGTTCGGCGGGAATGCCGAATTCACCTGGGTCCCACGCAAGAGGTCCAGCGCCATGTTGAGCGCTTTGTCGTTCTTGGCCTCCGGTGGAATATAGGACTGCGAGCCCGTTTGCTCTTTGCCCTCATCGCCCTTGAGATGGCCACGCAACGACGCCTCGCCCTTGGTGTCGGTTTTCGCCTTGAGGTCTTCAGGCACGTCTTGCAAAACCTCGATGTCGGGAGAAATGCCCTTCGCCTGAATCGAACGTCCGGAGGGCGTGAAGTAACGGGCAGTGGTCAACCGCAGCGCGCCGTTGCCGGAGCCGAGCGGAATGATGGTCTGCACCGAGCCTTTGCCAAACGAACGCGTGCCGACGACGGTTGCCCGCTTGTGATCCTGCAAGGCGCCGGCGACGATTTCGGAAGCGGAGGCCGAGCCGCCGTTGATCAGAACGATCAGCGGCTTGTTCTTCGTGAGATCGCCGGGGCGAGCATTGAAGCGCTGCGTCTCTTCCGCGTTGCGGCCACGGGTGGAAACGATTTCACCCTTTTGCAGGAACGCATCCGACACGGAGATCGCCTGATCGAGCAAGCCGCCCGGGTTGTTGCGCAGATCGAGGACATAACCCTTGAGCTTGTCATCCGAGATCTTGGCGGAGATGTCGGCAATCGCTTTCTTCAGCCCCTCGGTCGTCTGCTCGTTGAACTGCGTGAGCCGGATATAGCCGACGTCGTCGCCCTCGTTCTGTGAACGAACCGAACGGACGCGAATCACGTCGCGGGTGATCGACACCTCGACCGGCTTGTCCTGCCCCTTACGCGTGATCGTGAGCTTGATCTTGGTGTTCACCGGGCCGCGCATCTTTTCGACGGCCTGATTTAAAGTGAGGCCTTGCACCTGCTCGTCGTCGAGCTTGGTGATAATGTCGTTGGCCATGATGCCGGCTTTGGCAGCGGGCGTTTCATCAATCGGTGCGACGACTTTGATCAAGCCGTCTTCCATCGTGACCTCGATGCCGAGCCCGCCAAATTCGCCGCGGGTCTGCACCTGCATGTCGCGGAAGCTCTTGGCGTCCATGTAGCTCGAGTGCGGATCGAGCCCGGCCAACATGCCATTGATCGCGGTTTCGATTAATTTGCTGTCGTCCGGCTTCTCGACATAGTCGGCGCGCACGCGCTCGAATACATCGCCGAACAAATTGAGCTGACGGTAGGTGTCGGCCGCCGCGGCTTTGGCCGTTGCACCAACGAGAATCATGCGTGGCTGAACCGCGAGCAGCGTCATCGCCGCTCCCGCCGCCGCGCCGACGAGAATAAGTGAAGTCTTGCGCATCATCCGCGAACCTTTTCACCTTCGCCAGCCGCCCACCATGGGCCTGGATCGACGGGAACCCCGTCTTTTCGAAACTCTACGTAAAGCACCGGTTGGCTGGAACCTGTCGCCAGGATAGCGGCGATATGGGAGCCATTTCCCATAACTGCAACGGGTTCCCCGGTCAGTACGAACTGACCGAGATCAACTGATATCCGATCCATCCCGGCGAGCAAGACATGATACCCGCCACCGACATTAAGGATCAAGAGTTGGCCATAAGAACGGAATGAGCCCGCATATACCACCCAGCCATCAGCCGGTGCGGTCACCTGAGCGCCAGCCCGGGTAGCGATAGAAAGGCCCTTTTCGGCGCCGCCATTGCCGTCGGGAGAGCCGAATTCCTTCAGTTTAACACCATTAACCGGAATCGGAACTTGTCCGCGCAAAGAAGCGAAAGCAACGGCAGGCGCCAGGCGCCCCGGGTCGCGGAAGGCCGAGAGCGCCGGGCGGCTATCAGAGCGCGCTGCGTCGCGCGACTCGCGCGTTGCGGTGTCGAGGCCTTGTTCGAGCTTGGCGATCAAATCTTTGAGATTATCCACCTGTTGCGCCAAATTTCCGGCGCGTGTCCGCTCGGCGTCGAGTGCTTTCTCGCGGTCGGCGATTTGCTTCTGACGTTCGTCCACCAGCGCTGTCATGCGCGCACGCTCGCCATCGAGTGATGCAACTTCGGCTTTGAGCTGTTCGCGTTCGGCGTCGATTTTCTTGCGCACCGTGAGCAACTCAGACAGGTCGCTGGCGAGCGCTTCGACTTCATGGCGCATCTCCGGCAAAACCGCCCCGAGCACCATGGCGGTGCGCACCGACTGCAACGCATCTTCCGGACTTGCGATAAGCGCCGGCGGAGGACGGCGGCCGATCCGTTGGAGCGCGGCCAAAACTTCGCCGATGACGGCACGGCGGCCGTCGAGTGATTTTCGAATGCTGCGTTCGTTGTCGTCGAGCGGCTTGAGCCGTTCTTGTGTTGCAGCGATTTTGGATTCAACGCCGCGCAACCGGCCGGCGGTATCGATCAAATCCCGGTTGAGCTTGCGCCGGTCTTCACCAATCTGTTCGATCTCGCGCTTGAGGTTTGCCTCGGCTTCGGCGGATTGTCGCTGGCGATCGCGCGCAGCCTTGAGTTCTTCGTCATGCTGCTTGAGCGCATCGAGTTTTTCTGCGGCGCTGTTTTGTGCGACCCGGACAGGTCGCTCTTGGCGCTCTTGGCGTTCTTGCCGCTCTTGCGCCAGTGCCGCCATGGCAAGCGAAATCGGCAGCACAAAACCAAGCCCCGCGACGAGCGCGGCGCGCGGATTGAGACCGCCGAATCCCCCAAGCCAAATCATCGCGGTCACGTTACGCCCGCAGGTTTGTACGGCAAGATCATTGTCGGCAGACGTATTCATGGCGATTGCGACTAAATCGGGGTGCAATACGGGCGACCGGTAGAATTCACGCCCGATGATACGGATGGCCCGTTAATATCGTTGTTACGCGATATAGCTGCTCCAGGAGCATCACGCGGACCATCTGGTGCGGCCAGGTGGCTGTCCCGAATGATAAATGTAATTCCGCCGTCTCCCGCAGGCTCGCCGCCAGCCCATCGGGACCGCCAATCAAGAACACGATTGCGGGTCGGTCATTGGCCCGCCATTTTGAGAGCTGGGTTGCAAACGCCGCGCTGTCGAGGCTGGTCCCGCGGGAATCGAGCAGTACGACCGCCGCGTTTTGGGGAATGACATTGGCGAGCGCGATCAATTCCTCGAGCATGCGCTTGCCCGCATCGCTCGCGCGGCTCTCCCTGATTTCAATTATTTCGATGTCGCGCAGACCAAGCTGGCGGCCCGTCTGCGCCGTGCGCTTACGGTAGCGCTCGGACAGTTCGGTTTCAGGGCCCTTCTTCAGGCGCCCAACGGCGGCAACGATAATGCGCATCGCGCCGCCTAGACTATCAGCCCGGCCGCCGCGCGTCCTTGCTCGTCGCCGCCCACATCTTTTCCAGACTGTAGAAGGCGCGAACTTCCGGCCGGAAGACGTGCACGATCACGTCGCCAGCATCGATCAGGACCCAGTCGCCCTGTCGCATGCCCTCGACGCGAACGCTGGCCACACCGGTTTTTTCGATGTCCTTGACGAGGTGGTCCGCGACGGCACCGACATGGCGTTGCGATCGGCCGCTGGTCACGACCATGTAATCGCCGATCGAGGATTTTCCGTTGAGATCGATGACGACGCTGTCCTCGGCTTTCATGTCTTCAAGACGCGCGAGGACGATGCGGAGCGTCTCCTCGGCAGTTGGGTGCCGGGACACGGGTTCGGGCGTACGACGCGGTGCCCGAGAGAGTGCAGGTGTAATCAGGGGTTTTGATCCTTTCGATGTGTTGCACTCACCCCGGTTCGGACCGGGGCTCAAACAAACGTAACTATCTTGCTCGCCTCTTTCTACCCCGACGCTTGCGGGTCTTAACTGCCAATTTCCGTTTCGAGGCCTTGGTTCCACGTTTCTTATCGGTCTTTTTTGCGCTTTTCGATCTGCTGACCGTCTTTGTTTTCGACTTTGCTTTGGCCTTTGTCTTGCGGCGTGGCTGTCCGGAGCTTCCCCGGATTGTGCGCAATGCTCGCAATGCCGTTGATGACAACGGTGATTTGAGCCCGTGCAAAAACGTCCAAACCGGAGCTTTTCTGTCGGGCAGGGCGACGGCGTTGTATTCGGGGATGCGGACGCGGGCGAGAACATTGCCCGCTGGACTGGCGGCGGCGTAAAGGCTGGGTCCCAACCGATCGATCACGACGATAGGCACCTGCTCCGCAATTTTGCGCCACTTCTGCCAGCGATGAAAACTCCGCAAATTGTCGGCGCCCATGATCCAGACGAATCGGACGCCCGGGCACCGTGCTAACAACCAAGATATCGTATCGTAAGTGTATCTCGTCTTAATGACAGCTTCGAGCCCCGTCACGTCAATGCGCGGATGGTTTGTCAGCGCGCGGGCGGCGGCGATTCGCTTTGGCAATGGTGCAAGATCGCTCGTATTTTTCAGTGGGTTTCCAGGGGTAACAAGCCACCAGACCCTATCGAGCCGTAGTCGTTTGAGCGCGAGTAAAGCGGCCGCGAGATGTGCCCGATGTGGCGGGTCGAAGGTTCCGCCGAAAAGGCCAATCCTCATGCCGGGCGCATGCGGAGGCAAAAGTCGCCCGGTAGTGGCGGGTTGTTTCGCTTTCACGGGCGGATCTGGCCACTGCCACGGATGCGGTAATTGAACGTCGTAAGCTGATCGACACCGACGGGACCGCGTGCATGCAGCCGGCCGGTCGCGATCCCGATCTCCGCGCCGAAGCCGAATTCGCCGCCGTCGGCGAATTGGGTCGAGGCGTTATGAAGCACGATGGCCGAATCGACCTCGCGCAGAAACTTTTCGGCGGCGGTCGTGGTCGTCGGTGACGATCGCGTCGGTGTGATGCGATCCATAACGCCCGATGTGTTCGATCGCGGCGGAAATCCCGTCGACCACCTTCGCGGCAATGATCGCGTCGAGATATTCGGTGCCCCAGTCCTCTTCGGTGGCCGCCTTCACGCGTTTGTCGGCGGCGAGCGTGGCCTTGTCGCCGCGGATTTCACATCCCGCGTCGATCAACATCTCGATCAGCGGTTTAAGATGTGTCGCGGCGCAGTCTCGATCGACCAATAATGTTTCCGCGGCGCCACAGACGCCGGTGCGCCGCATTTTGGCGTTGAGAACGATTTTTTTGGCCATTTCGAGCGATGCCGCCTTGTGAACATACACATGACAGACGCCTTCGAGGTGCGCGAATACCGGCACCCGTGCCTCCGACTGAACGCGCGCCACCAGGCTTTTGCCGCCGCGCGGCACAATCACGTCGACGTTGCCGTCGAGTCCGCGCCAACATCTGGCCGACAGCGGCGCGATCGCGTGTCGGAACGAGCTGGATCGAGGCTTCCGGCAGGCCGGCAGCGCACAGCCCTTCCGTCATCGCTGCGACGATGGCGCGGCTCGAGCGCATGCTGTCGGAACCGCCCCGCAGGATCGCCGCGTTGCCGGATTTCAGACAGAGCACGCCGGCATCCGCCGTCACATTTGGTCGGCTCTCATAGACGATGCCGATCACGCCGAGCGGGACGCGCACCCGCTCGATTTTCATGCCATTTGGCCGAGTCCAGGATTCCGTCACGACCCCGACGGGGTCATTGACCGCACGGACTGCATCGATCCCTTTTGCAATGGCCTCTACGCGCGCAGGGTCGAGTGCCAGGCGGTCGAGGAAGGCCCCTGTCACCCCGGCGGAGCGTGCCTCGGCGACGTCCTCAGCATTGGCGGCCAGAATTGACGAAACTTGTCGGCGGACGGCGGCCGCCATCAGCTCCAGGGCATGGTTTTTTTGCCCCGCAGGGGCAAGCGCCAGCACCCGCGCTGCGGCACGGGCTTGGCGGCCGATGTCGCTCATCGCGGCGGCTATATCGCCAGATCCCTCAATGCTTTTGAGCGGTGCGGTCATTTTTCCCGGAAAACCCGTAAAAACCCCTTGTTCGAGGCATTTTCCTATCACGTTGGGCGTCCGGCGGCGAGGCACGCCCGGCAGCCTCCTGGCAGGCGTGCCCCTGGGGATAACGTGGATAACCGCCGGGGGCCATGCAACGGATCTATTGCCTACACATTGCAATGACAGGGTGGCGATGTCGCAGGAGGTAGTCATGGCGTACAGTTCGAGCCGTCTTCCCAGCCGGTTTCCTGTGGGCACCAAATTCGTGATCGAGGGCAAACGCGCGGCGGAGGGCCAGGTGCAGGTCTTCAATCGCTATCTGGAATTCCCTGACGGCACATTTTTTCCTTTGCCGGTCCGCCCTTCAAAGCAGAAATCTCCACCAGCCGGGCGGCGCGCCAGGCGCGGCCGCTCGCGCAGCCACTGACCCACCTTTATCGTCCTTTGGCCGAGTTTGATTTTGTGGGTCCGCTGGCAGAGCGCGGTGGGCTCACGCGCGGTCGATTGGGTTTGGCCGAGTCGGCCAATGGCCTAGCTTCGCATGCGAAAACCCCAGCCTCCGGTGGGCTGGGGTTGAAGGGCGATCGGTCAATCGCCTTTGTCACGTGTGTCGCGTCGTGCAGAAACAACGTGCGGACCGTGTCCAGGTTCCATCGTGAGATTGCACAGAGGCAGACGCGCTCTACTCACCGCCGAGAACGAGATCGTCGCGGTGGATCATCTCGGTCCGGCCTGTATAGCCGAGGATCAGCAGCACATCGGCTGACGATCGTCCCTTGATCTTCTCTGCGTCCCCGGCATCGTACGCGACGAGCCCGCGTCCGACCTCGTGACCATCCAGGCCCGCGCACAATCACAGCGTCGCCGCGTCCGAATTCGCCTTCGACCTTGATAACGCCGGCCGGCAGTAAACTCTTGCCGCCCCGCAGCGCCTTCACTGCTCCCGCATCGATCAGCAACGCCCCGCGTGGTTCGAGCGAACCTGCGATCCATTTTTTCCGCGCCGTCACCGGATTGGCAGGCGTGAGGAACCAGGTCGATGCGCCGCCGCGCCCGATTTCGCGTAGCGCGTGCTGCACGCGTCCCGACGCGATCACCATATGCGTGCCGGCCGTCGTGGCGATCTTGCCCGCTTCGATCTTTGTCAGCATCCCGCCGCGCGCAAGCTCGGAGCCGGACGCGCCGGCCATTGCCTCGACTTCAGGCGTAATCCGCGCGACCACCGGGACCAGCTTGGCGCCAGTTCCGATGCCGGGCGGCTTATCGTACAGGCCGTCGACATCTGAAAGCAGGACCAGCAAGTCCGCACTCACCATCGTCGCGACACGCGCGGCAAGCCTGTCATTGTCACCGTAACGAATCTCGGTTGTGGCCACGGTGTCGTTCTCATTGATGACCGGCACGCTGCGCCATTCCAGGAGCTTGGTAATGGTGGAGCGAGCATTGAGATAGCGCCGCCGCTCTTCGGTATCGCCCAAGGTGACCAGAACTTGTCCGGCGGTCAGGCTATGGCTCCCGAGCGCTTCCGACCACGCGCGCGCGAGTGCGATTTGTCCCACCGCAGCCGCTGCCTGGCTGTCCTCGAGCTTGAGCGACCCCGCTGGCAGCTTGAGGACCGCGCGGCCGAGCGCGATCGCGCCGGAAGAGACGACGAGAACGTCGCGTTTGTCCTTGTGCAGTTCGGCGATATCCTGGGCGAGCGAAGCGAGCCATTCGCGCTTCAGTGCACCGGCGGACGAATCCACCAGCAGCGATGAGCCGACCTTCACGACGATGCGTCGAAAGTCCTTGAGTGACGGCGTTTTGGGCCCGGCAGATGTGTTCATGGCGGGCGCTGTGTAGCATGGGACCCGCCACGGCGTCATCGCTGACTGCTCTCAGCTACCTCGTCTTGGTCACCCAGCCTTGGTCACGTGTTCTTGCGGGCGGTTGAGCGTGCTATCCTTGCACAGAGGGCGAGGCGATGCGGCTAGTGGTTTTTGGTGCCGTGCTGGCGATTACCCTTGGCAGCGTTCTGCTGGGGCTCGACTGGCTATCTGCGCCGATGTCACCGATGGTGGACACCCAGGCAGGTCTGCGTGCCGTCGCTCCGCCGCCAGTGATTGCCGCACCTTTGCCAGCCGCCCCACCGGTGCCTGCCTCGCCAAATACGAATATCGGCGTGCCGATCGTTCCGCCGAGTCTCGTCGCACCGGCAAATCCGACCCCGCCGGTCTCAGCCGGCGCTGCGGTGCAGGACACGCCACCAGCGCCGGTCGTTGCACCCGAACCAGCGGCGCGTTGCAACGTTGATGCTTGCACCGCGGCCTATCATTCGTTCACGGCTTCGGATTGTACGTACCAACCGAGTAACGGCCCGCGGCGGCTCTGCACGAAAAAATAAGTATCACGCCGCCGCGCATCGTCGCTCATCCAGGCGCATGACGCGCATCGACGCTGATCCGGACGCATATTGGCACGAATACATAAGTTCCAGTCGCCGCCCCCCGCACTTCCTCGGAACCGGCTTGGTGACCCCCGCGTTTCGTTACGACACGCCGTTGTAACCATAGGTCACACAATGCAGTTCCTGGTCTACGCTACAGTGCTGATGGTGTCTGTCAGCACCGTGTTGCTCGAAGTGCATTGGCTGACATCGCCACCACCGCAGCCCAAGCCGGCTGTACAGACCGCGCACATAAACGCGGCGCGACCAAAGATAGAAGGTCCTAACGCCGAGCTCAGTCCGGTCTATCCGAAACCCGAGGCGCCGAGACTCGTAACAACTGAATCGAACCCACAACGGTCTGACACAGTCGCAGCAAGCACGGGCGGGTCGAACGACGCGATAGTTCAGGCTGCGCCTGTACAGCAACCCCCGGTCATAAGCGCGACGTCATCGCAACAGCCTGTGGTCGACACACCGCCCAAGGCTGAGTTGGTGCAAAAGCCTCCTGAGACAACCGGTGTTGCGACCCGGACGGATGATCTAAGTCCGGCGCCTTCTGCCGCGGTTCCCCTTGCCGCACCGAATCGCGTCGCCAATCGACCCCCACCGCAGTCGGCGGCAGCAACCAACAACCGCTGTGATGTTCAGGCCTGCGCGAGCGCTTATAAATCTTTCCGTGCATCGGATTGCAGTTATCAGCCATTCGATGGCTCGCGACGATTCTGTGAGAAGCCGCCTGTGCAGCGAACAGCCCGCGATCAGCGGGATGAACCGGAGCGGCGCACGTGGAGCAGAGACTCCGAACCGCGCAATGCCGAGCGGGCTGTGAAAACGCGCGACGATACTGACGATGAGATGGACGACAGCGGCCCGGGCGAAGATGACGATTTGGCCCAGGTTATCGTGATCCGCAGGCACGGCTTGCGCTGGTAGCGGGCGAAAAGCACTTCAATAAATAACGACGCTGCGGATCGATTTTCCTTCGTGCATGAGCTCGAATGCGTCGTTGATTTTCTCGAGCGGCATGGTGTGGGTGATCAGGTCGTCGATATTGATCTTGCCGTCCATGTACCAGTCGACGATTTTCGGTACGTCCGTGCGGCCTCGCGCGCCGCCGAACGCGGTGCCCTTCCAGACGCGGCCCGTTACCAATTGAAACGGCCTCGTCGCGATCTCCTGGCCGGCGCCCGCAACACCGATGATGATGCTCTCGCCCCAACCTCGGTGGCAGCATTCGAGCGCTTGTCGCATCGTGTGCACATTGCCGATGCATTCGAACGAGAAATCGGCGCCTCCGCCCGTGACGTCGACAACAGCCTGCACAACCTTGTCGCGGCCGACTTGGTCAGGATTGATGAAGTGCGTCATGCCGAATTTCTCAGCCATCGCGCGTTTGGAGGGATTTGTGTCGACCCCAACAATCTTGTCGGCGCCGACCATGCGCGCACCTTGAATCACGTTAAGTCCGATGCCGCCAAGGCCGAATACGGCGACATTCGCGCCCGGCCATACCTTCGCGGTATTGATAACGGCGCCGACGCCGGTTGTGACGCCACAGCCGATGTAACAAATTTTGTCGAAAGGGGCGTCTTCGCGGACTTTGGCCAGCGCGATTTCCGGAAGTACCGTGAAATTCGCAAACGTGGAGCAACCCATGTAGTGAAATACCGGGTCACCGTCGCAGCGAAAGCGGCTGGTGCCGTCCGGCATGACACCTTTTCCCTGCGTTGCGCGGATGGCGGTGCAAAGATTTGACCGGCGCGACAGGCAAGTTTTGCATTGCCGGCATTCCGGTGTGTAAAGCGGGATGACGTGATCGCCTGCTTTTAATGTGGTGACGCCTGCGCCGACGTCGCGCACGACGCCCGCGCCCTCGTGACCAAGGATCGCCGGAAACAGCCCTTCCGGATCCGCGCCCGAAAGGGTGTAGGCGTCGGTGTGGCAGATGCCGGTCGCCATGATTTCGACAAGCACCTCGCCGGCCTTTGGGCCCTCGATTTCTATAGTCTCGACGGTGAGTGGCTCGCCGGCTTTCCAGGCGACGGCCGCGCGCGTTTGCATTGATGTCTCCCTCGCGGCCTAAGGATGCCAGGCTGCTTCTTTTTTGGTTTCGCTCGTATCCCCGTCGTCGCGTGCCCGATCGATAACTTTGAGCAAAGCACGTAACACTTCCTGCACGCCTTCGTGCGACTGCGCCGAGAGCACCAGCGGTGTTTTCTTGCAGGCTTTTTTCAGCTTTGCGACCTGAGCCTTGATTGCATCCTTAGTCATCGCATCCGATTTCGATAGTGCCACGATCTCGGGTTTGTCCACCAACCCATGGCCATAGGCTTCGAGCTCCGCACGCACGGTTTTGTACGCTGCGCCTGCATCTTCCAACGTCCCGTCGACGAGATGAAGCAGCACACGGCAACGTTCGGTGTGACCTAGAAATCGATCGCCCAAACCTATTCCATCGTGTGCGCCTTCGATCAGGCCGGGCAAATCAGCCAGCACGAATTCGCGGCCGTCCACTCCGACCACACCGAGTTGTGGATGCAGGGTGGTGAATGGATAGTCGGCGATTTTTGGTTTGGCCGCACTGACCGCGGCAAGGAACGTCGACTTGCCGGCGTTCGGCAGGCCGATCAGCCCGGCATCTGCGATCAACTTCAGACGCAGGCGAATAGTTCGCTCTTCGCCTGGTTGGCCAGGATTTGCGCGTCTCGGCGCGCGATTGGTCGACGACTTGAAATGTGCGTTTCCAAAGCCGCCATTGCCCCCCTTGGAGATCCTCACTCGCTCGCCAATGTGGGTGAGATCCGCAATTAACGTTTCGCCGTCTTCTTCATAGATTTGCGTACCAATCGGAACCTTCAGTACGACGTCTTTGCCGTTGGCGCCGGCGCAGTCCTTGCCCATACCGTTACCGCCGCGCTGCGCCTTGAAATGCTGCTGGTAGCGATAGTCGATCAGGGTATTGAGGCCGGTAACGGCCTCCACCACGACGTCACCGCCATTACCACCGTCGCCCCCATTGGGCCCACCGAACTCGATGAATTTCTCGCGGCGGAACGATATGCAGCCATCCCCGCCCGCACCGGACGCAATATAGACCTTGGCTTCATCGAGGAATTTCATGGCTTTAGGGTATATCGCATCGCACCGCTATTGGCGAAAGATCTGGCGGGAATAAATCTTGGCGAATTCCGATCTAGTCCATGCAGCCAATTGCAGGGAGATCGGACATGACGACCCAAAATCGCGATGAAGGCCCGAGCCGCCGCAAGGTGCTTGAATGCATGACGTGGGCGGGAACTGGCGTGCTGTGGACGTTCGCGGGCGGGGTGCCCACATCTCTCGGCCTCATCGATGAGGCACTCGCACAGGGGAACAAGGGATTTACCTTCCTGCAAATCAGCGACAGCCACATGGGTTTCGACAAGCCCGCTAATCCGAACGCCAAAGGCACGCTTGAAGAAGCGATCGGACGCGTGAAGGCTTTACCCATAAAACCGTCGTTCATGATCCATACCGGCGACATTACGCATTTGTCGAAAGAGAGCGAATTCGACGACGCCGAGAAAATCATCTCGCAAGCAAAGCTGGACGTGCATTACGTGCCGGGCGAGCACGACGTTATCGATCCCGACATCAAGCTTTACAAGGAACGCTACGGCCGCGGCACCAAGGGTTCGGGTTATTACAGCTTCGACGCGAACGGCGTGCACTTCATGGGCCTGGTCAACGTCGCCAATCTGAAAGCTGGCGGCATGGGCAGCCTCGGCGACGAGCAGCTTCAATGGATTGAGGACGACCTCAAGGGAAAATCTGCCTCGACTCCGATTGTGCTCTTCGCACACATCCCGTTGTGGACGGTCTATCCGGAATGGGGCTGGGGCACCGAAGACAGCGCTCGCGCACTCGGAATGATGAAACGTTTTGGGTCGGTGACCGTGCTCAACGGCCACATCCACCAGGTTATGCAGAAGGTGGAAGGCAACGTCACCTTTCATACCGCGCGCTCGACCGCTTTCCCGCAGCCGGCGCCCGGTTCGGCGCCCTCGGCCGGCCCGATGAAAGTGCCGGACGACAAGCTGCGCAGCATGCTCGGCATTGCCAGTGTCACCTTCAAGCAAAATGAGCAGCGTCTCGCCATCGTTGATACGCCGCTGCAAGGTTGAGTGTGAAAATGAGAAAAATTAAATCTCGGATGAAATGCGTTGTTGTGGCGGTCGCGGCCGTGCTTCTCCTGGCCGCGACGCCGGTCTGGGCGGAAGATGCTGCGGTCAAGATTGGAAATTTCACTTTTGGACCGCAGGAGATGAAAGTGAAGGCCGGGACCACGGTGACCTGGACCAATGAAGATGACATACCCCACACCGTGGTTTCGCCCAATAATTTCAGATCCAAAGCGCTCGATAGCGACGACAAGTTCTCGTTCACATTCACGACACCGGGTACGTACAAGTACTTTTGTTCCTTGCATCCGCACATGACTGGGACAATCGTCGTGGAAGCGGCGACCGGAAGCATTGCGCCGCAGTAATGACGCAACGGTGCAGACGGAAAGCATGGCGTACGAAGGGCGCGGGGATCATGGAAAGGCGCAGCGCTTCCGCGCCGCGGCGCTCCCGTATCTCGATGATGTCTATACCCTCGCGCGCTATCTTTTGCGCAACACCGCCGACGCGGAAGATGCCGCGCAGGAATGCTATTTGCGTGCATTCCGGCATTTCGAAACGTTCCGGGGCGGTCCGATCAAGCCTTGGCTGCTCGCGATCCTGCGCAACGTTTGTCACGCCGAATACGCACGTCGCGGCGCGCTTGCGGCGGTTGTCGCGGACGATTCTGGCGAGGCCGAGCACGCTGTCGCCGACGGTTTGTGGAATGACGCGCAACAATCGCCTGAACTGGAAACCTTGCATCGGCTCGATGGTGAAACCGTGCAACGGCTGATTGCACAATTGCCGGACGCGTTCCGGGAAGCGATCGTGCTGCGCGAGGTTAACGATTTGAGCTACCGCGAGATCGCCGATGTCACCGGCGTGCCGGTGGGCACTGTTATGTCGCGTCTTGCGCGTGCGCGCTCTCTGTTGCGCGCCGCATGGCTGAGGGAGGAAGGCGGGTCATGACCTGCGACGAAGCTGAAGTCATGTTGCATGCGCTGGTCGATGACGAGCTCGATGCCGGGCATGCGCGTGACGTCGAGTTGCACATGGCACAATGCCCGCGTTGTGCCGCTCAGCTTTCGGCCTATCGTGATCTGCGCTACGCGATGCGCAGCAGCGAATTGCGCCACGCAGCACCGGCGGCATTGCGCCGGAGCATCGATCGTGCCGTACCCTCGCCATCCGCGACGAGCCGGCGCACTCTGCTCAAAGGCTTTGCGCTCGGTGGTCTTGTTTCAGCGGCTGCGGCAGCGAGTGTGACGCTGGTGATCGTACGTGGTGACCGCGACCAGCGTGTTCTTCATGAAGCAATTTCAGCGCATTTGCGCTCGCTTCAGGCCGATCATTTGACCGACGTTTTATCGAGCGATCAGCACACCGTGAAACCGTGGTTCAACGGGCACATCGATCTTGCTCCGCCGGTGATCGATCTTGCGGGCCAAGGCTTTACCTTAGTCGGCGGGCGACTCGACTTTATCGACGGGAAGCCGGTGGCGGCGATCGTTTATCGTCGCCGTGTGCATGTGATCAATCTTTTCGTTGCGCAGAGAATGGGGCCTTCCTTGCCCGCACCCAAACTCGAGAGCGTGCAAGGATTCAACATTCGACGCTGGACCGACCAGGGCCTGAATCTGCTGGCGGTGAGCGACCTCAGTCCCGATGAGCTCGAAGAATTCGGCGCAAAGTTCGAGGAAGCCTCGCGATTGATGCACGCGGGCTAGCCCTCCCTCAAGCGAGGGAGGGCGCGCAATGCACTACGAGACTCGCTTCATGCGGCCCCAGGTTTTGAGCGCCGACCAGATGCGCCGCTCGAGCCGGAACCGATCAATCGGCGCCGACGATTTGATCGAGTTAATGCGGTAAAGACCGACGCCGGTCCACTGAAACCCGCACTTTTCCAGCACCCGCCTGGAAGCAGGGTTGGTGACGCGCGCCCCGGCCTGCAATGATTCGTGCGTCAGGTCGGTGAACGCGTAGTCGATCAAAGCATGCAACGCTTCGGTGCCGTAGCCTTGGTTCCAGTACGGCACGCCTAGCCAGTAGCCCAGCTCCGGTGTGTCGTCGTAATGGAACATGATTCCGCATGCGCCGATAATCGTTTTATCGCGCAGCGTAATCAGGAATGCGGCTTCTCCATTTTTGTTTGCCCCACCGATAAATTTCTCGGCATCCGCAAGCTTGTACGGATGCGGAATGCGCGCGGTGTTCTCCGCGATGCGGCGGTCGTTGGCGAGCGCTGCTACCGCTTTAGCGTCCTCGAGGCGCGCTGCGCGCAAGGCAAGCCGCTTGGTCTCGAGGACGGGAATACTGGCTTCGCGGAATTGTCCGGTCGGTATTTCTTCCAGCAGTGTCATGGCACGGGCTCCAGTTAAAAAGTTGAGAGGGGGAGCCGGTCACCCGTCTCCCCCTCTCGAAGCCCTTACGAGGCCCCGCCGGTTCGACTGAATGACCGGCGGACCTCAATTTTGTCCACCGTCTTACTCGGCCGCAGCCTCCGTCATCGGTACAACGGATACGTAGGTGCGGCCTTTGGCTTTCGTTGCGAACTGAACCTTTCCATTAACGAGCGCGAACAGCGTGTGATCTTTGCCGGTACCGACATTGCGGCCGGCGTGCCATTTGGTGCCGCGCTGGCGCGCAAGAATATTGCCCGCGAGCACGATCTCGCCGCCGGTCGATTTCAAACCGAGCCGACGGCCCGCGGAGTCGCGGCCGTTACGTGAAGATCCGCCTGCTTTCTTGTGCGCCATAGTGGTCTCTCAAATTCTCTTACTGTGTACACCGATTCCGTGACGGAATCATCTCACTTCTTCTTGCTCTTTGTAGCGGCCTTGGCGGGCTTTTTTGCGGCCGTCTTGGCCGGTTTCTTGGCCCTTGCCTTTGCCGGTTTGGCTTCCGCCCCCGCAGCGACGTCAGCTTCCGCTTTGGGCTTCGGCTCGCGCTTGGGCCGCGGCGCCGCTGTTTTCGACGGCTTGGCGCCGCCGGTCAGGATTTCAGTGATGCGGACCACCGAAAATTCGTGGCGATATCCGCGCTTGCGGCGCGAATTCTTGCGCCGGCGCTTCTTGAACGCGATGACCTTGTCGCCGCGCGTGTGCTGGAGCACTTCGCCGGCAACGGTCGCGCCTGAAATAGTCGGCGTCCCGAGCTGCGGCGCGTCGCCCCCAAGCACGAGCACCTCGCCGAACTCGACGATCTCGCCCGGTTGGCCGTTCACCCGGTCGATCCGGATAACGTCCTCGGCGGCGACCCGGTACTGCTTGCCGCCAGTTTTAATGACTGCGAACATCTTTCGCCCTCGTGTTCGATCCCGGCCCTCGGATTATTCCGGACCGGCTTCTTTCAGTCGGATTGCTGTTTGTTTTTAAGGGCTTAGTCGGCCCTTGAAAAAGCACGCGGACCCAAAGGCCCGCGCGCCATGCTTATGGCGGGGAAAAGCAGGGCCTGTCAAGAAAACCCGGCATCATTAGTGAGCCGCCGCCGGGGCGGGGAGATAGCGTTAACGGCAGCGGCAGTCCCGACGGGTCAGGTTTCGCTCTTGGCCTGCGTTGAATCCGACCAAGATCCGGCATCGCCTTCGTTGCCGGATTGGACGAGCCGGTAGCCAACACCCAGTTCGGTCACCAGTATTTTCGGAGAATCCGGATGCGGCTCGATCTTCTGCCGCAGCTTGCGCACGAAAATGCGGAGGTAGTGGGTGTCATGCACGTGGATGGAACCCCAGACCTCTTTGAGCAGATGTTGGTGGGTCACCACGTTACCGGCGTGCTGGGCAAGGACCTGTAGCAGCCGATATTCTTTCGGCGTCAGAGTGAGCCGCTTGTCATTGAGCAGCACCGCACGGGCGGCAAGATCGATTGTGAGGGGGCCAGCCTTGACGGTGGGCTCGCCGGACACCGCGCGCATTTGCCGCCTGAGTGCGACCCGTACGCGGGCGAGCAGCTCCGCCATACCGAACGGCTTGACCACGTAGTCGTCCGCGCCGAGTTCGAGCAACCGCACTTTCTCCGCTTCGTTCGACCGCACCGATAGCACGATGATCGGCACGCTCGACCAGGAGCGGATCCGCTCGACGACGTCGGCGCCATCCATGTCGGGCAGACCAAGGTCAACGATCACGAGATCGATGGGGCGCAATGTCGCCGAACGGATGGCTTCCGTGCCGGTGCCGGCCTCGTGGACCACAAAGCCATTCAGTTCAAAGCCGGTGCGCAAAAACCGACGAATCTGGATCTCGTCGTCCACAACGAGGACGATGGGGGCGGGCTCACTCATCGGAATCGCTTTCCATTTGTGGGACAGCAGCTTGTGTCACCGGAAGTTCAATATCGACCGTTGTGCCAAGACCGGGCCCCTCGCTGACTGCGTTCACCTTTCCGCCATTGGCGGCAATAAAGGCATTGGCAATCCACAGCCCGAGTCCCGAGCCGCTGGTCGTCGCGGCGTGCCGCTCCCCGCGCGCGAAGCGATCCCAAATCTTCGATTTTTCGGCGGTGGTCAATCCGGCACCCTGGTCGGAAACGCTGATGACCAGACGGCCGTCGCGCGCGCGCGCCGCAACGGCGATCTTCGAATGAGGGATGGAATATTTCACTGCGTTGTCGAATATCTGAATCAATGCCTGCTGGACCAGCACTGAATCGACGTGAATCAGAGGAAGGTCCGGTGGCAAATCGACTTCGAGGCGCCGATCGACAAGGCGATGACGGCAGCGCTCCACGGCTGAGTTAATGATGTCGGCCGGGTCCGCCCACTCATCATGTGGCTTGACGCCATCACTGCTGATGCGCGTAGCGTCGAGCAAATTCTGGATATCGTTGTTGAGCCGCTCGGCTTCGTCGCGCACGTCATGAACGAGCGCGGTCAACTTCTTTTCTTTTTGCAGTGCCGGAGCTGCGCTCAAGACCGTGGCGGCGCCGAGGATCGAAGCGAGCGGCGTGCGCAGCTCGTGGCTGACGGAACCGATCAGCGCCTCACGCAGCTGGTCCGTCTGCGAGCGCATGCGCGCTTCGCTGATAGCGTGCGCGACGCCGAGCCGTTCGAGTGTCGCGGTCGCGTCCGCGAGCACTGCGTCAACGCGAATACGAAGCTCATCGGAGCGTTCCTTCGATTCATAGCCAAGATTAATTGCGATGACTCCGAATTCGAGGCTCTTTGGGGACACGGCGCGGACAAGCCAAATTTCCCCGCTCGCAGCCGTCACCATTCCGGGCGTCGTGTCCCGATGGCCCGACGCGACTTCCACGACCTCGGTGAGGACACGCTCCGGCACAGTCACGCCGGCGCGCCTTCCTGTGCTGTTTGACGCATCGCGCGCGCTCGCGAACAGCACGACATTGCGCTGCATGATGCTCGCGAGATGGTCCTCGATGGCAGCGTGAATATCGGAGACGTCGAACGCCACGGCCAGGCGCCGCGAGAACGCATAAAGGTCGCGCAGGTCGATCTCGCGCTGGCGGGCCATTTCAAGCTGCCGCTTGAGACGAGTCGCGAGCTGGCTCACCGCGACCGCCACGAAAATAAACAACGCCAGATCGAGGACTTCCTGCGGGTCCCGGATCCGAAAACTGTAGAGGGGCGGATAGAAGAAGAACGCCGACGCGAGCACGCCGCAGATAGCGGCGACGACCGCCGGCACAATTCCCCAGCGGGTTGCCGCAATCACGACCGGGATGAGGAAAAGCACCGAGCCGTGGGCGAGGCCGACTTCCCAGACCAGCGCGAACAGCACGGCGGTCAGAATGGCAACAAGGCCGAGCGTCCAGACGACGCCTGGTATTTCCTTACGAATACGGTCCAGTCTCAGAGCGTCTTGCATCGCTTTGCCGGCGCCGCCAGTTTCATTGCTGAAGCTGGAATATACGCCGTGCGACCCTTGTCTGTCTTGGCCCGCTTGGTTACATAGCGCCGTCTATTCGGGCCTTTACAGGCCCGTCCGGCCTTCGGAGAGGTGGCTGAGTGGTTGAAAGCACCGCACTCGAAATGCGGCATACTCGCAAGGGTATCGGGGGTTCGAATCCCTCCCTCTCCGCCAGTCCCGCGCTCTAGTCAGTTGATTTTGCGGGGCTTCCGCAAGAACCAACCAAGCGCGTCCCAATTTTTGTCCCTCATTTAATTCGTGCTGGCGGCGTCACCGGCGAAACGAATTCATTTGTTCGGAAAATTCGATATGGCTGCCGCAACTTGCGGCATGTCCGCTTAACACCCAAACGCGGATGTCGCCACGCGTGGACAGAAAATCAGACGGTCTGCGGCTCAGCCGATGCCGCGTTGGTTGGTCCATTTGTCGAATCATCGGTCGCTCCGCTGCCGCCAAGGCCCAGGTAGTCACCTTGTGAACGCTGCCGGTGTTCAGCAGACATTTTATCGACCTCGGCGATGACGCGGTTCAACGCCGCGAGTGTTTCTTCCAGTTCAGTACGTCGGCTCTCAACCGAGAGCATTGACCGGACTATTTGTAGTTGATTGCCGATACGATGATTGATTTCCCGAATAAGCAGATCTTTCTCGACAGTCCGTTGCGTTACAAGCCTTTCCAGCTCTGCGCGCTTCTGCGCCGGTGATGGAAGCAACTTAATTTGAGGAAGGATAAGTGTGAACGCGATTGCTGTCCCCACTGATGCTACCGCACAAAACACACCTATTCCGGCGTGTACCTCGAGGTAGTCTGAGCCTGTCACGGCGGACCAGACGTGCGCAGTATGCGTAAGTCCGCATGCAACGATAAACGTCACAAAGAGCGTCCAAAGCCACGGATAAGGAATGTCCTCTTTGCGGTCGCGCAGGACAATGCCCATTATGATGGGGAGGGCAAAGTACGAAACGGCTATGGATAAATCGCTGCCAAGCACCAGCCAATAGAGAGCGCTGTTGGAGGTGCAAAGTTCAACGATTTGATTGAGCACCGTGTTGCCTTTTGTAAATCGCGAAATGCGATTCCGATGTCACTTTGTCGCGCATCCGCGACTGAATGTGCAAGAACATAACGGTAGCATGGTGCAGGATTTCAACTGTCACTGCGACCACGACCCCTTGCTTGATGTTGAGAATGTCAGGTGCCAGACACTGACCCTCGCAAAGTTCAGTTCGGTCTCTGTGGATCGTTAGGACCCGCCCAAACTGGAACGGCCTGGTATCAGAGCAAAAAGCGTTTCGGGGTTATAAAAATGTGCGCTTTCGCGGCTCAAAAAGTATTAAGCAGCCGCCGCGTTCGGATCAGGCTGCTGCGCAGGCAGACATGACGGCAAAATATACGTGCGCGTCTGATTGCAAGCGCGGCACACAAACATGCTCTTCATCATCTTCGGCGCGAGCGGATGAGGTAAGTTGGTCACATGCACCATAATCGATCGGCACTTCGGACACGGCGCTGATTGGGTTTCGAATTGCCGATCTTCCATTGTCTTTTCTCACCTAAGTCGGCACGGAGTTAAGCTGCTACGTCGGCTTCCAAAAACTGCACGCCCGCTTCGTTGAGGCTGCGCCAGGCGAGTCGGCATGGTCTGCACGTGCGGCCGCCGTCGAATGTGATGGCCGCAACGTCCGGCAGATCAACAGAACTCGGGATTTCAACGCGCGCGCCGGTATTCGTCAGGTTGCGCACGACGCAGTCGAAAAGCGAAGTTGTTCCGAGAACAATCTTCGCGCCTTTAAGGACGCGTAAGCGCGGATATTGCCGGCGTTCTGCCATAAGTCATTCCCTATAATTTGACGCAAACTAAAATACAAAACTTGGCAACGACTTAATATCGCTCGTTGCAATTGAAGCAATTATGTAAGCACATTTTTAATGAGATAGCCGCCGCCCAGTTTTGCAGCGTTTTCTGGCCCGGCAGACGAACGTGGCGAAGCTCTCTAAAGGTGCGGCGCGATTGTGTAGCTAAATCCTTCACCGCATTCGCAAGTAAACGTCGTTGTTTCCTTGCGGGAGTTTGGTCCGGGATGCGGTTCCAGAGCGGCGAGCCGCATTTTATTTCCACATTGCGGACACAAGACGCGCGGGATGCTGATACCGACCTTGCGTAAAGCCAGCAGGCGGCGCGTAAGGTCACCAGTAAAATCCGTCTGCTGATCCGAATGCTCATATCGGTGTGAAAATACTTGCCTGCGATTCTCCAGACCAAAATAGGAATTTAGGTCGCGGGCGCGGCCGCGCACCCAGGCATTTGTCGTGTGCTGCATGGTCAACTCCCCATCTCGCGTGATTACTGCGTTGCCAATTGTGAGTGTGGATTGACGAAGACATAGCCGCGCACGTCGCGCACGTGGACTCTCGACAATCCGCCGCCAGAATTGTAATCGCGGATCATCCACTGCCCATTGCCGGCGGCAGCCTCGATATACATCACATGATGATTTCGAACGGCAGCAAGCCCCGCGCGCGGACCAAACTCGCGTGGGAGTAATTTCGCCCAGTTGGAAGCGAGGTTGAGGCGCGCATCGGAAAGCCCGAGATACTTGCGCAAGCCACAGCCGCAATAGGCATGGGGGCATCCGTCAGGACGCCTGCCAATAACCGCGTCCGCGTCAGCCATGCCGATTGCGCCATTGCCAGCGGCGTCGAGAACCGGTGTGTTCACGTTGCAAACGCGACGCCCGCTGTTGGTAGCAACGCAAATGTCGGATCCGCGATATGAAAGCTGTTGATGTAGACGGCTGTAGTGATGATGACGGTGGTCGCGGTGATAAGCGTTAGCCGATGAAGACGCGAAAGCGACAATAATCAATAAGACGAGCATTCCCATGACACCTGTGCAATTCATGGATTTCCCTTTGCGTTGATGAAGAAACGGCGAAAAGGCTGCGCGCCAACGAAGAGTTTCTCGAATGCAAGGCGCGCAGACGGCAAAATTCACCTCCCAAAAGACCCGCGCGTAAACGAGCAACAACGAAGAAAGTTCCCGTCTGGCGCCCCCTATTCCGATATTGGCTCCAATTGAGAGGGCACGACGTTCCGTTCGATGCGTCAATTCGCGCAAATCAACGAGGAAATCGTCGTCAAACTTTTTGAAGAAAATAAGGGACTATTCCTTTACCGCGCCCGTCATTGCCGAGACATAGTGCTCGACGAAAAACGCGTACAGGATGACCAGCGGCAGCGACCCGATCATGGCGCCCGCCATCAAAGAACCCCATCGGTAAATATCGCCGTCGACCAGTGCGGTCACGATCGCAACGGGCACGGTCTTGTATTGCGTCGAGGAAATGAAGGTGAGTGCGTAAATGAATTCGTTCCAGCACAGCGTGAAGCAGAAGATGAAAGCCGAGATCAATCCGGGAATCGACAATGGCAACACGATGCGCAGCAAGATCTGCCATCGGCTGGCGCCATCAATCAATGCACACTCCTCCAGCTCGAAGGGGATGGTCTTGAAATAACCCATCAGCAGCCAGGTCGAGAATGGAATAAGGATGGTCGGGTAGGTCAGAATAAGAGCAAAGGGTGTGTCGAACAGGCCGTACTGAAACACAACAGTCGAAAGCGGAATAAAAAGGATCGAGGGGGGAATAAGATAGGCAAGGAAAATCGCGCCACCAATCCATTGCGCACCTTTGTAGCGCAATCGCACGATCGCATAAGCCGCAAGCACGCTCGCGATGATCGACAGCGCGGTCGCGCATACCGCAACAAACATCGTATTCCACAGCCAGATCGGATACTCGGTCTCGAACAGAAGCTTGTAGATGTGCTTGATCGTCGGATTCCACGTCCAGAACGGACTGTAGGTCTCGAGATCGAGCAATTGCTCGTCCGGCTTTATCGACGTCAACGCCATCCAGTAAAACGGGAAGAGCAGTACAAGCATAATGATCGACAACGGCAGATAAACTGTGACGAGGCGCCGCGGCAGGTTGTGCAGATAGCTCATGCCCTCGCTGTCGTCGCTTGCGATCGCCGACAACACGGCCTTCGGATCAGCGGCTTTGGCGGCAAGAGCGTCAGTCATTGCTCTCTCCCTGTTGCCACTTTCTTCGTTGCAGCCCGAACCATGAGACAAGAATGGCTGCGAGCAAGAACGGAATCATTGCGGTTGAAATCGCTGCGCCTTCGCCCAGCTGACCTCCCAATATCGCCCGTTGATAAGAGAGCGTTGCCATCAGATGGGTGGCGTTGACCGGGCCGCCGCGCGTCATCACCCAAATCAGCTGGAAATCGGTGAACGTGAACAGCACCGAAAATGTCATCACCACGGCGATGATAGGTGTAAGCAGCGGATATGTGATGTAGCGGAACCGTTGCCACGGCGTTGCGCCGTCGATCGTCGCCGCTTCATAAAGAGATGGCGATACCGTTTGCAGCCCGGCGAGCAACGTAATCGCTACGAATGGTACGCCGCGCCAGATATTGGCAAAGATCACCGACCAGCGCGCATTCCACATGTCGCCCAGGAAATCGATATTGGCCGTGATCAGACCCATTTTTTTAAGCGACCACGAAATGATCGAAAATTGCGGATCGAACAGCCACCAGAAGGCGATGGCGGATAGTACCGTCGGCACAATGAACGGGATCAGCACCAGAGCGCGAAGGATTGCCTTGAACGGCAACCGCTCGTTCAGCAGCAACGCAAGATAGAGTCCGACCGCAAATTTTATGATGCTGGCGACCCCGGTATAAAGCAGCGTGTTGAAGACCGAGAGCATGAAGGTCGAGTCGCCCATCAGCCATTCGTAGTTTTCGAGGCCGATAAATTCGCCGGGACGGCCGATGCGGGCGTCGGTGAACGACAGCCAGACGCCGAGCACGAGTGGATACGCCAGAAAAAGAATAAGAAACGCCGCCGCCGGCAACATGAACCAGAAGCTTAGCCATTCCCGGTTTGTCTTGAGACGCTCCCAGGCCGTCGCGTCGCGCATGACACGTTTTGCGCCGCCTTGTTCTAACGCAATCGTCATTGCAACCCGGATTCCGTGTGCAGTTAAAATGGCCGGCGGGAGGTTTGCTGCTCCCGCCGGCCGGGTTGACTAGCGATAGATACGCTTGAGCTGACGCTCGGCGATCGCGATCGAGCCCTTCACATCTTCACGACCCGTGCAGTAATTCGCGAACATGTCGAGCACGACGAAGTCGGCAATTGCGGTTGCCGCCTTTTCGCCGACCGACCCGAGGCCGCCGGCTGTCAACGTCCGCTTCGCCGCCTGGCCGAAAACCGTATTCTTCGGGTCGGCCGTCCAGATCGGGTTATTGTCGTAGGCATTGAGGCAATGCGTGAGATAGCCCTGCGCCGACTGGATCCACGGATTGAAGTTGTCGGCCTCCAGCATGAAGGCCAACAGCGCCTTACAGGCCTGCGGATACTTGGTGTAGGTCATTGCCATGGCCGGATACATCAAATGCAGCTCGGTCGGCTTTCCGATGGGGCCGACCGGCCAATAAGAGTGGTTCATGTCGTCGGCGATCTGTTTCTTCGTTGCGTCTTTCTTGGCCGCGACGTAGATCGAGATGCCGTTGTCGGTCCAGTTGATTTCCCCCGCCAGGAACGCCTTGTTATTGGATGCGTCGTTCCAGGAAGCAACGCCGGGAATCATCTCGGCATAGAGTGCCTTGGCAAATTCGAGCGCCTTGGCCGTTTCCGGCGAGTTGATGATGACCTTGTCGCTCTTGTCGACGGTATTGCCGCCCTGCGACCACAGGCACCAGTGCACCCATCCGTTGCCGTCGCCCGAAGCGTGACCAAGCGCGAAGCCGCCTGGCGTGTTGTTCTTTTTCATTGCCTTGGCGTATTCGAGGAAAGCATCGCTCGTCTCCGGAAATTTCGAAAAACCGGCCTTGGTTGATGCCTCGATGCGGTAGTTGATCATGTTGCCCGAGTAACAGATCGGGATCGCGATCCATTTGTTGCCGCTCTTGCCGTAGGTGATCGCGGTCGGCACCCAGCCGCCGTATTTTTTGCCGAGATAGTCGGCAACATCGGTCACATCGACGCATTTTTGCGGGAAGAGATGCGGCAACGAGTAAAGGCCCCAGAACAGGTCCGGGCCGGTACCCGTATTGGCTGCGACCGACGCTTTCGGCTGCACATCCTCGTAGGACTCGCGCGCGATATCGACTTTTACGCCCGTTGCTTTGGTGAACGCCTCGATCAGCTTGACGAATGCGTCATCTTCCGACTGAACAAAATATTTCCAGCGCAGCATGGAAAGTTTGGCATCCTTTTCCGGCTTCCAAGGTGCGTTCTGGGCCCACGCTTTCGCCCATTCCAGTAACGCTGGGCCGGTTAATGCACCGGCCGCCGCAGCCGCAGTGCCGCCCCTGACCAGGGTACGGCGCGTAAAAAAACTCATGGTCGTTCCTCCGTTGTGGTTCTAGTTGCTAAGGCGTTTTCCCGTTTCTTCGTCGAAGAGATGGACAAGCCGCGGATCTGGCTTGAGCCGGATCTTTTCGCCCGGCTTGAATTGATACCGCTCACGGAACACCGCGGTAATTTCCTCACCGCCGAGCTTGGCGACAACTTGAAGTTCCGAACCGGTAGGCTCGATAACCTGGACTTCGACTTCCGCGCCATCATCGGAAAGTGAGAAGTGTTCGGGCCGCACCCCGTACACAGCCGGACGTCCATCGTTACCGGATCCTGCGGCGGCAAGAGAAAATTTCACGCCGGCCGGCCCCTCGAAACTGGCAGTGCCATTAACGCGGATGCGGCCTTTGATCATGTTCATCGCCGGGGAACCGATAAAGCCGGCGACGAACAAGTTGTCGGGCCGATCATACAGTTCAAGCGGCGCGCCGATCTGTTCGACAAGCCCGTCATGCATAACGACGATCTTGTCGGCCATGGTCATTGCTTCGATCTGGTCGTGCGTAACGTAAATCGTCGTTGTTTTCAGCCGCTGATGGAGTTCTTTGATCTCAGTGCGCATTTGCACGCGCAGCTTGGCATCGAGATTCGACAGAGGCTCATCGAACAGAAACACCTGTGGATCGCGCACGATGGCACGTCCCATAGCGACGCGTTGGCGTTGGCCGCCGGAAAGTTGACGCGGAAAGCGTTCAAGCAACTGGGACAAACCGAGGATTTCTGCGGCGCGATTAACGCGCGCATCGATTTCACTCTTTGGCGCGCCACGCAACTTCATGGAGAAGGCCATGTTGGCGCCGACGGTCATGTGCGGATAGAGCGCGTAATTTTGGAAGACCATCGCCACATCGCGCTCTTTCGGCGGCAGATTATTGACGACGCGATCACCGATGCGGATTTCACCGGCACTAATATTTTCCAGACCTGCGATCATGCGCAGCAAAGTCGATTTGCCGCAGCCCGATGGGCCGACCAGCACGACGAACTCGCCGTCCCGGATCGAGACATTGACGCCGTGGATGACGCTTGTCGCGCCAAAGGCCTTCCGTACATCGCGGATTGCGACCGAAGCCATTCATTCCTCCCAGGCCACCACAGCAGCCAACGCACTTTTCTTCGTTTTCTTCTATTTTTTGAACCGCTTGCGCGCGCCCCCCTTAGTGGGACACCCGCGCAGGCAAATCATCGGGCTTTCGCCGTCCGAAAAGCAAGCCCGACTTGCGGCGACTATCCGGTCGAGCGGGGTGGGCAAGTGCCCTGTTAAAGTGCCAGTCCGCCATCAACGAGGTGGGGCTGGCCGGTGATGTAGCTCGATTCATCCGAGGCCAGAAAAACAGCCAAAGCGGCTACCTCTTCGGCAGTGCCGAGCCGCGCCATGGGCTGGCGGGCGATGAAATTTTCGCGCACCTGTTTGAGCGGGTGGCCGGTCTGCTTCGCCACCGCTTGCACACGCTCCTCGAAAGAGGGCGACACGATCGTGCCGGGGCAAATGGCGTTGCAACGAACGCCTTTTGTAATGAAATCGGCAGCGATCGCCTTGGTGAGGCCGATCACCGCCGCCTTGGTCGCACCGTAGGCATATCGGTTGGGCAGCCCTTTGATGGAGGAAACACCCGACGACATATTGACGATCGAGCCGCCACCATTCTTCAGCATCGCCGGAAGAAAGGCCTGGATCGTGCGGTGCATGGATTTGACGTTGAGGTCGAACGAAAAATCCCAGTCCTTTTCCGAGCATTCAAGAACAGTGCCCTGATGAACGTAACCCGCGACGTTGGTGAGCACGTTCAGCGCACCGAATTCTTTCGTGATTGCTTTGGCAAATGTTTCGACTCCCTTGGTCGACAGCACGTCGAGCTTCGCGCACTTTGCCGCTTTCAATCCTTTGAGCTTTTCGGTCGAGATATCTGTGGCGATCACACTCGCGCCTTCGGCGATGAATGCCTCTGCGATGGCCCGGCCAATGCCTTGTCCGGCTGCGGTTACAAGCGCCAGCTTTCCTTCCAGTCTGTTGCTCACGAGAAAAACTCTCTTTCAATGGTTGTCGCGCGGCACAGACTTCTGCGCGACGCGCTGATATTTCACCGCGGGCTTGAGCACCATGCCGTCAGCCAATTGATCGACCATGCCGCGCTGGATTTCCTGCCACGGAGTCTGGCTCTCCGGATAATGGTAACCGCCCCGTTTGAGCAGCGCCGCCCGCCGCCGTGACAGCTCTGCTTTTGAAATCAGGATATCGGCCGTGCCCTTGCCGAGATCGATGCGCACGCGGTCGCCGGTCTTGAGCAGTGCAATGCCGCCATTGGCCGCCGCCTCCGGCGAAGCGTTGAGGATCGACGGTGAACCGGAAGTGCCTGATTGCCGCCCGTCACCGATGCAGGGCAGGGAGGTGATGCCTCTTTTGATGAGCGCTGCGGGCGGTTGCATATTGACGACTTCTGCCGAGCCTGGATAGCCGATAGGGCCCGCGCCTCGCATGAACAGCAAAGTATGTTCGTCGATTTTCAATGAAGGATCGTCGATGCGATGGTGATAGTCCTCAGGTCCTTCGAACACGACCGCGCGGCCTTCAAATGCGTTTTTGTCCTTCGAATTGGAGAGAAAGCGTTGGCGGAACTCATCCGAGATCACACTGGTCTTCATAATTGCGGAATTGAATAGATTCCCTTTCAGAACTTTAAATCCCGCCTGTTTTTTCATCGGTGTTTTGTAAGGCTTGATAACATCCGGGTCTTTGCTGTGCGCACGCCTGACATTTTCACCCATGGTCCTGCCATTGATCGTCAGTGCGTCGGCATGGATGCGCCTGGCTTTCAGCAACTCCTGCATCACCGCGGGCAAGCCGCCGGCACGATAATATTCCTCGCCGAGGTAATATCCGGCCGGTTGCATATTCACCAGTAGCGGCACGTCGTAACCAATTTTCTCCCAATCCTCGATTGAAAGTTTTACGCCGATATGGCGCGCGATGGCGTTGATGTGGATCGGTGCATTTGTTGATCCGCCGATTGCCGAATTCGCAACGATCGCATTCTCGAATGCCTTGCGCGTGAGGATATCGGAGGGTTTCAGATCCTCCTCGACGATTTCGACGGCACGTACGCCGGTGTCGTAGGCGATCTGCCCGCGTTCGCGGTACGGCGCGGGGATAGCGGCGCAACCGGGCAGTGACATGCCAAGCGCTTCAGCAAGCGCGTTCATTGTTGAGGCCGTGCCCATGGTGTTGCAATGGCCGACCGAGGGCGCCGAGGCCGCGGCGATTTCAAGAAATTCACGATTATCGATGCGGCCGGCTGCGAGTTCTTCTCGCGCTTTCCAGACAACGGTCCCTGAGCCTGCCCGTTCGCCCTTCCACCAGCCGTTGAGCATCGGTCCGCCCGAAAGAACGATCGCCGGTGTGTTCACAGTGGCGGCCGCCATCAGACACGCCGGCGTGGTTTTGTCGCAGCCCGTCATGAGGACGACGCCGTCGAGCGGGTAGCCGTAAAGAACTTCAACCAAACTGAGATAGGCGAGGTTACGATCAAGTGCGGCGGTTGGGCGCTTACCAGTTTCCTGAATCGGATGGCATGGGAACTCGAAGGCTATGCCGCCGGCGGCGCGGATGCCCTCGCGTACGCGCTTGGCGAGCTCAAGGTGATGACGATTGCAGGGGGAGAGGTCGGAACCGGTCTGTGCGATGCCAATAATTGGCTTGCCGGAGCGCAGTTCCGCGGGCGTAAGGCCGTAGTTGAGATAGCGCTCAAGATAGAGCGCGGTCATTCCAGGGTTGTCGGGATTGTCGAACCAAAGTTGTGATCGCAATGAGCGCGCGGATTTCCGGCCGTTTTTCGCCATGTTCTACCCAGCTGTCTTTCAGTCAGCGCATAGATGACCGTAATGTGCGGCGAACTGCAAGAACAGCCGTGGAGGCTCACAGCCGGTCAATGATGTCCATTTAAAGCCGGCAAGTGCAGCAGGCTATTTGGTATCGAGGACAGCGACGCCGTTCCAATCGGCGGGGGGTGGGTTTTTCTCGTACGACGATATCCGCTCGGAATAGAGTTCAAACAGACCATCAAGGCCGAAACCGTCGCTCACTTCACGGCACCGAACAATTGATTTTGCCGCTCCGGCGAAATTGCGCTGACGATAGCAAGAAAGCATCTCGGCGACAGCGCCACGCAGCTGGCGAAATTTATCGCTGCCAGCGACATCGGCGCGGCCAAGCAAGGTAAAGACAGATTCCGGCTCGGTCTTTCCCTTCACCGTAATCCGATCGAACTCCAATACGGCAAACTTGTCGCGAAGACCTGAAGCCGTTTTTGAGCCGATGATGACAGACAAACCGTAAGGCTTCGATTGGCCCTCCAGCCGCGATGCGAGGTTCACGGGGTCGCCAAGCACCGAATAGTTAAACCGAAGGTCGGATCCCATATTTCCGACAACACATTTTCCCGTATTGATGCCGACCCCGACCTTAATCGGAATAAAACGCTGACCGGTTTCTTTGGCTTGTTGCTCGCGCTCACGATTGAGTGTCGCGACGCGGTGAAGCATTTCGAGAGCCGCATCGCAGGCATTTTGTTCGTGATTGGCGTCGTTCAGGGGCGCATTCCAGAACGCCATGACCGCATCGCCCATGTATTTGTCGATCGTCCCCTTGTGCTCGATGATTGCGTTGGTCAGCGGCGTAAGAAAGCTGTTCATGAGGGACGTCAGGCCCTGCGGATCGTCCTTGTAGAGTTCAGATATGGTGGTAAACCCGCGCACATCGCTGAACAAAATACTCATTTCGCGCTCTTCCCCGCCGAGCACGAGCTTCTCTGGCGACAGTGCAAGTTGCTCGACGAGGGAGGGAGAAAGATATTGGCCAAAGGCAGACCGGATTTGGCGGCGCTGCGCCTGCTCGCTGGCATAATTGCTAAACACCAGCGTGAGATATACGAGCGCACTCGAAAAGAGTGGATAGGTGACATCGAGCAGCAGCCGATCCTGGACGTAAAAATACCACGACGCACCCAATGCCAATACGATAATCGCAAACCCAAAGATCAGCAGGAAGATCGGACTCAAGATCGGAGCCAACCAGATGATGGCTGCCCCCAGCAGAAGCGCGGCGCAAAGCTCGACGCCAACTGCGTAGCCGGGCTCTGACAACACCGACTGCGTCAACACACTTTCGAGCACCTGAGCGTGCACCTCGACTTCCGGGCATCACCGGATCGATGGGGGTGGTTTTGGAATCGAGCAATCCGACGGCTGATGTACCGATGAGGACGAGCCTGCGGGCCACTCGATCAGCCGGCACGCGTCCTTCCAGGATATCGGCGGCGGATACGTAGCGGGACATATCGTGAGGCGCGAAGTGAATCCATAGCTGGCCGTTGCGATCCGTTGGAATTACAAAGCCCGGCACCGCTGCGTTTTGCACGCCGGCGTGGTCCGAGCGGATCAGGACAGTATTGCTTCCGCTCACGAGCCGAAGCATTTCCAGGGTCAGCGAAGGCATGATCGCACCCTGCGCCTGCATCACAACCGGCACACGCCGCACGATGCCGTCGCGCTCGGCGCGGATGGTGAACAGGCCACGCCCGTTTGCAGCCTGTTCTAGGATGGGCACGTTGCGTAACAGCCCCGGAAAATTCAAAAGAAATGGCCGTGGATCACCGCCTATCGCCGCAATTCCAACCGGCAGTTGGGCGCCCGCAATCGGCGCGGCCGCAAATGGCAGACCCGACTCGCCAAGCACAACGGGTGACTTGCGCAGCGCATCGGCAAAAACAGCATCGTTGCTCGGCAATGCCCGCAACTTTGCGCGTGTCGTCTCATCAAGGTCGTGAAATGCGTCAGCGGCGACGCCTGGCGACATTCGGTCGGGCTCGGCGAAGACGATATCGAATGCGATGACGAGCGCGCCCATTTGCGTCAAGCGTGTGATGAGATCGGCGATGCGCGTGCGTGGCCAAGGCCACTGGCCGATCGTATTGAGGCTCTTTTCGTCGACGTCGATAATAACGACCGGTCGTTCCGTTGCGTCGCGCGGGTGTAAGACCTGGAAAAGGTCAAAGACGCGAACGCGAAGTTCCTGGATTGGCAGGGGGTCGGCGACCCGCAGTGCGGCGAGCGCAATCAGTAAAGCGAGCGCAACACCGCGCGCAAATCCAAAGTGCCGTGCCAGGCGTGCGAGCCACTTCATCGGAAATCGCCCGAGGCCGAGCGAGGCGGCGAGCTCGTCATTTTTCCCTGAATGCCCGCATGAATTGGTCGTGCAAGGGCTTCATTAGATAGGACATGACCGTGCGTTCGCCAGTTTGTACGAAGGCTTCGACCGGCATGCCGGGAATGAGCTTGACGTCGCCGAGGCGTGCGATTTCGTTTTTTGGCATTGCGATGCGCGTTGTGTAGTAGGTCTGACCGGTGCGTTGATCCGTCGTTGTGTCGGCGGAAATTCGCGTGACCGTACCATTAATCTCCGGTGTCGTGCGCAGGTTGAACGCAGAAAAGCGCAATACCGCCGATTGGCCAATTTGTACTTGATCGATGTCGTGCGGGTTCACCTTGGCCTCAACCAGTAGAGTTGTCCGATTCCGGCACAATTTGCATTATTGTGTCGCCCGCAGGAATGACGCCACCAACAGTATGCACTTTTGATTCCAGTACGATGCCGTCTTGCGGCGCGCGCAGATCAATGCGCTTAAGCTGGTCTTCGGCTGTGACCTTGCGCTCGACGAATTCGCCAAACTTCGCGTCGACCTCGCGCATATCCTTCGCGACCTCGCTGCTCAGATCCTGATCGATCTGGATAATCTGGAGTTCGGTCTCTGTAATTTTGCCTTTCGCCTGAGCGACGGAAGCCACCAGTTGCGCCCGCTCGCCCTCGACCCGGGCGCCGTCGCGTTCGAGTGCGGTGAGACGGGTAATCTGCACGAGGTTATTCTTCCAGAGTTCGCGCACGCCCTCGAGCTCCTTGGTTGATCAGCGTAATCTCGCGTGCTTTTGCCTCCTGCTGGGCGCTCAGTCCGAGAATTTCGTCTTGCAACTGGGTGATGCGTTGTTTCAGCTGTGCTTTTTGCCCGAGGCGTGCGGAGCGGCGAAGTTCGAACAGCTTGCGTTCGTTGGCCACCGCAACGGCGACTGATGGCTCTTCGCCGCGGGCGAGCAAGTTGGCGGGGAAGGAAACGGATTCAGCGCCATCACGCTCGGCCTCGAGTCGCGCTTTTCGCGCGCCAAGCTCATCGAGGCCTTTGGTGACAATCGCCAGATTAGCGCGGGTGATGGTGTCGTCGAGCTGCACGAGAATGTCGCCGGCTTTGACGCGGTCGCCGTCCTGCACGTTGAGCTTGCCAACAACGCCGCCCGTCGGGTGCTGTACCTTTTTCACATTTGAATCGACGACGATCGAGCCCTGCGCAATGAGAGCACCGGCAATTTGCGTGGTCGAAGCCCATCCACCGACACCGGCCGCAAGTAAAAGCACGATCACACCGCCCGCGAGCAAGTGGCGATAAATTGATTCACGAGAGCTGCCCGGCGCGGCTGCGGGCAGCAGACCCGTCAACCAGTCGGTAACGCGTCGCGACATCATTGCAATTCGCTGCATCATCATGCGCTGGCACTCCCGGTCTCGGGAACGACTTTAAGTGGCCGCGGTACCGACAGTGGCCGCTGCAGGACCTTCGACAGGACTTCGTCTTTCGGGCCGATAGCCTGTGCCTTACCCTGATTCATCACCAGAATGCGATCAACCGCGGCAATAGCACTTGGCCGATGCGCGACGACGATGACGATACCGTTACGTTCACGCACGCCCATAATTGCCCGGGTCAGCGCCTCCTCGCCGTCCGAATCGAGATTTGAGTTGGGCTCGTCGAGCACAACCAGGAAGGGGTCGCGATAAACGGCGCGCGCGAGCGCGATTTGCTGAGCCTGTCCCGCGGACAGTGCCGAGCCTTGATCGCCAATTGGAGTGTCGTAACCCGCAGGCAGCCGAACGATCAATTCATGCACGCCAACTGCCTTGGCGGCTGCAATCACAGCTTCGTTGTCGGCGTTCGGCTCGAAGCGGGCGATGTTTTGCGCCACCGTACCGGCCAGCAATTCCACATCCTGCGGCAGGTAGCCGACGTGTTGGCCGAGTGCATCTGGCGACCACTGATCGAGAGCGGCGCCGTCGAGACGCACGTTGCCGCGAACCGGCTGCCAGACGCCCACCAGCAATCGTGCCAGCGAGGACTTCCCCGAGCCGCTCGGCCCAATGATGCCGAGCCCTTGGCCAGCCTGGAGCTCAAACGTGACGTCTTGCACGACAATTCTTGGCACGCCGGGTGGCGAAGCGCTGACACTCTCGACCGTCAGCCGTTGCACGGGTGCTTGTAACTGCATCGGTGCTACTTGCACCGGCGATAAGGCCAACAAATTGTTCAGCCGCTGCCAGCTTTGCCGAGCCGCAGTGAAACCCTTCCAATTTGCGATGGCCAGATCGACAGGCGCGAGCGCGCGCGCACTGAGAATCGATCCGGCAATAATGATGCCCGCGCTAGCCTCCTGATGAATCACGAGATAAGCGCCGACGGCAAGCACTCCGGATTGCAGCATCATGCGCAGCACTTTGGAGATGGCGCCGAGACCGCCACCGAGGTCGCTCGCCTCGCGCTGGCTGTGCATATATTGCCGGTTGGCGTCGCGCCATCGCTGGGAAATACGGCCGGCCATACCCATAGCGATCAACGCTTCGGCATTGCGCCGGCTGATTTCTGCCAGGCCATTGCGCACGACAGCGGCTTCCGTCGCCGCTTTGGTCGGTGCGCGCATGAGAGACTTCCGTAAGGAAGGTGAGAACGATCAAAATGATCGCTCCAGCCAAGGCGGTCAGACCGATGAGCGGGTGGAAGACAAAGCAAATTGCGAGATAGAGTGGAATCCACGGCAGATCGAATAATGCGACCGGACCCAAGCCGGAAAGATAAGAGCGAATGGCGTCCAGATCGCGCAACGGCTGAGTGCCGTCAGAACGCGCGCCAGCCCTCAAGGGCAGCCGCACGAGCGTGTCATACACTCGCCCACTCAAGGTCTCGTCGAGCGCGCCACCGATACGCACCAGAATTCGTCCACGAATTGCATCAAGAAGACCGAGGGCCGCGAACAGTGCCGCGACCAGAACCAACAGACCAACCAACGTCGGCATGCTGCGGCTAGGCAACACACGATCATAAATTTCCAACATGAACATCGCGCCGGTCAGCATCAGGATATTGCTCATGCCGCTGAGCACGGCGGTGCCGTAAAACGCCCCACGGCATGCGGCGAGCGCCTCCGCGAGCTCCGAACGAGCCGGATTACTATTTCGATTTGAGCTGCCGCGTTGCATCGCTGAAAACCCGAAATCGCTAGGCCACAGCCTTTGCAGAGACCGAGCCATCGCCGAAATCCTGTCTAAATTATGCCACGCGCGCTGCGAATTGTCGTCCCCGGCGCGGGCGCAAAAGTTAACGGCAACCCGTGGCCCAGCAGCCACACTGGCTGTAATTACGTGTGATGAAGGATATCGGTGCCGCTGAGGTTGATATTCGTCCCTGTAAGATGGATTTCCATATCAACGTGGTTGGCCGTGGCGGTCGTATTCACATATAGGACCGTCTCATTGTGCGCGTTATCAACGAACCAACTGATACTATTTGCCGCTACGGTGCTAGCCGCACCGACCACGCCTTGTACGCTGGTTGCGCCCGCAATGGCTGAAAGATCGATGTGGTCTGAGTTATGAGTGAAGTCGCCAATTGTATCGAAATGGCCACTTCCCGGTTGAGAATCCGTAATAGACCTGAATACGAATGTATCGTTGCCGGCGCCGCCGTTCATAATATCGGCTCCGGAATTGCCAATCAGAATATCATTCCCGCCGTTGCCATTGATTGTTGAGCCGCCAGCTTTGCCGATGAGAATGTCGTTGCCGTTCGTTCCGTCGAGCGCCCCGCTCGTATCCTGTGTCACCGCAACTTGGCCGGAAGCAGTCAACGTGCCGTCGGACAAAGTATAATTGAACGAGCCACCGCTGCTGCCAGTGTCGGTAAACGTTACCGCACTCCCGGCATGGCTTGCGTTTCCGCCGCTGGCACCACTCACGTTGGTAATGTTGAGCTGAGCCAGCGTGTTGTCGGGATCGCTGTCGTTCGCGATCAACACCGAGTCGGGAATTTGGAAAGCCGTGTTGTACCGAAATTGGTAATGACGTTGTCGGCCGCGGCGGTTGGCGCGTCGTCAACTGGGACGACGTGAACGGTCGTTGTGACGGAATTGCTGTTATCAATGCCGTCGCTGACCGTCATCGTGACGGTTCGATCTAATGCGCTGGGATTATCGCTGCTATTGCTGAAAAGGATTTGATGGAGCGCGGCATCATAAGCGGCCATCGACGCCGGTCCGGTCAACGTCAGCAGCCCGGTCGCGGCGTCGTAGCTCGACGCGGCGATACCGCTCGGGAGAGCTCCGTTCACTGTCAGAAGATCGTTGGCCTGGTGGTTCGTAACCGTGATCGTCGCCGACTGCATCAGCGAGTTGTCGGGGTCGGTGATCACATTGCCGGAGCCGACAATAGCGACGCCGGCGCCGTTTTCGAAATAGGCCGGACCATTCCCAGTATAGGAAATGTTGACATTGTCGATATTGACGATCTCAGTCTCACCCGCAGCTTGAGCTCAAGTCGTTCTCGACAAATCGCACTGATCGTGTTCGCAGAGATGTACGACGAGATATCGATACTGACGGTGTGGAAAGCACAGTCTGTCAGACGGTCCCGAAGATGGTCCAGGACCCACCAATGTCGCTAAAATGCGCGCCGCCGTCGTTTGAGACCTGGACCTGAAGACTATCGCTCTGGTCCAAGTTGGACCGCTGATAGTCGAAGGTCAAAATTGCTGAAGCGGTCGCGCCCGTCAGATTGGCGGTCCGCTGGATCAGAATCGCCATCGCCCGGCAAAACGTCAGATTGACCTCCAGCGATTTGAATGTCACCCGTTGTCGCCGCGTTGTTTGCCGGTTCGTTTGTCTCAATCCAGTTCGTCGCCCATGCGACGCTGCCGGTATTGAGGTTGTACGCCTGTGAACTGAACTGGTCCTGAACGTTATAATGATGATCGACGCTGAGCACTGGTGCGTCATTGGTGCCAGTGATGGTGATAGTTATTGGCTGGAACGCTATGAAGCTCGTGGAGCCTAGTTTATTAATAACACTCACATTGTAAGTAACAATCAGCGTCTCGCCGGCGGCGAGAAAGTCAAAGTTGTTGTCGGCGGCGCTGAACGTAAAGCCGACCGAACCCGCCCCCGAGCCAGTGCTGTCCACTTCTGTAGTCGCAAGCGCGCCTTCCAACACCGCGGTCAAGCCATTTGGCATAGTGCTGCCGCCTGACCAGACGGCTGAGATAAGGCTCCTGCCAACGGTGTGAGTGTCGGTGAGATCGACGTCAGTGAAGGTAAGCGTTCCGGAGACCGTATCGAGGTCGAGCGTGTCACCTGTATTGCCGGGCCGCTCTGTGACCAGATGTGGGCCAGAGGCGTCCGGCGCCATAACCGGTACGTCGTTCGTGCCGGTGATGACGACCGTGACCGGTTGGGTCGATGTGACGTTTTGGCTGTCCTTGACCGTCACGTCATAGGTGAGGGTCAGGGTCTCGCCCGCTGCGAGGAAGTCGAAGTTCTTGTCGGCGGCACTGAAGGTGAAGCCGACCGAACCGGCCCCTGAACCCGTGCTGTCATGCGATACTGTGGTCGAAAGCGCAGTCGCCAGCACCGTCGACAATCCGCTCGGCAATGCGCCGCCACTCGACCATGTGGCCGAGGACAGGCTGCTGCTCACCGTATGAGTGTCGTCGAGGTCGACGTCGGTGAAGTTGAGCGTGCCCGGGACAGTCTGATCGAGCGTCGAGTTGTTCTTGTCATTCGCGATTTCAGTGATCGTGTGTGGTCCAGACGTGTCCACCGTCAATACTGGCGCATCCTCGCTGCCGGTGATGACGACCGTAACCGGTTGGGTCGATGTGACGTTTTGGCTGTCCTTGACCGTCACGTCATAGGTGAGGGTCAGGGTCTCGCCCGCTGCGAGGAAGTCGAAGTTCTTGTCGGCGGCACTGAAGGTGAAGCCGACCGAACCGGCCCCTGAACCCGTGCTGTCATGCGATACTGTGGTCGAAAGCGCAGTCGCCAGCACCGTCGACAATCCGCTCGGCAATGCGCCGCCACTCGACCATGTGGCCGAGGACAGGCTGCTGCTCACCGTATGAGTGTCGTCGAGGTCGACGTCGGTGAAGTTGAGCGTGCCCGGGACAGTCTGATCGAGCGTCGAGTCGTTCTTGTCATTCGCGATTTCAGTGATCGTGTGTGGTCCAGACGTGTCCACCGTCAATACTGGCGCATCCTCGCTGCCGGTGATGACGACCGTAACCGGTTGGGTCGATGCTGACGTGGTTGCTGTCCGTGACCGTCACGTCGTAGGTGATGGTCAGGGTCTCGCCTTTGGCGAGGAAGTCGAAGTTCTTGTCCGGGGCGCTAAATGTGAAGCCGACCGTGCCGGCCCCGGAACCGGTGCTGTCATGCGTTTCCGTGGTCGACAGCGCGCCGCCTAAAATTGTGGACAGGCCACTCGGAAGCGTCGTCCCGCCCGACCAGATGATTGACGCTACGCTTGTACCGATCGTGTGCGTATCGTGGAGATCGGCGTCCGTGAAATGGAGCGTAACGGTGGTAGTCTGATCAAGCGTCGAGAAGTGCTTGCCAACCTGCGCGATTTCAGTGATCGTGTGTGGTCCCGACGTGTCCACCGCCAGTGTTGGTGCGTCCTTGGTCCCAAACACGGTCACGACAACTGGCTGTGTGGTGCCATTGCTGACGGCGACATTGTAAGTCACGACCAGCGTCTCGCCGGCCGCAAGGAAGTCTAGCGCCTTATCGGTGATGCTAAATGTAAAGTCGGTCGGGCCTGGGCCGGTGAATGCCAGGGTGCTCGCTGCAGCAAGCGCGGTCTGCTGGCCCCCGGTCAGGCTGCCGGCTGACCAGGTAAAATTCGGCGTGCCGAAAGAGACGCCAGTGGAGGAAAGCGTCCCGGTTGTCGTGTCCTGTGCGCCATCACCAGTTTGATTGACGCGCTCAATGACCAAGCCCGGCGCTGCGGGTGGCGGCGGAGGAGGCGGAGGAGGCGGCACAAAGATCGTACCGGTACTCGTAGACCCGCTCGATCCGCCATTTAAATTCGGGAACGTCGGTGGGAGCGGGCCACCGCCGGGCGGTGGAGTAAAATTAATTGGGATCGTTGGAAATTCGATCGACGGAGGCGTACTCGAACCGCTCGCTCCTGTATTCGTCGGTCCTTGCTGTAGCCCCAGCGAAAAAGTGTGAAGCGCGTCTTGCTGCGCCGACTGCAACTGCACCATTCGCGTAATGCTGTTCGTGACGTGATCTTCGCTAATGGAGGATCCAATCCGGCGAAGGACGATTGTCTCCCCGGGATCATCAAGCAAAATATGTTTCTCAGGCGAGGTTGCCGTCGCGTGAACAGTCAACTCGACGATGCCGAACTGTCCCAGGTCTTTGGCCGTGATTGCGCCGTCGTCTAAAAACGCAACATTGGACGTAGCGCCGTGGGCTTCATGAAAGGCGGTGAAAAAGAGAGAGACAAGCGACAGCATGCCGATCCCGCCGGCGCGGCCGCGAGGCCGAACACGTCCAAAGGGAGTCTCAATGCTGAAACGGCCGGCATTCGCCATCTCGCCGGCGACGAAGGAGAATGTCCCGCGCGTGACGTCGACTGGGGCTGACGTTCCGTCGCCGCCAAACCCCTTCAACAGCATGCGGGCATTGTCAGATAAATTGAACACGGTACCATCGATGAAACGAACGCAGACGCGTCCACCGGCTGCGGTTTCTATGATGTCGCCTTGAAAGAGCGGGTCGCCCGCTGCGGTCTGAACCGGCGCACCGCCCGATCGCGAAATGGTACAGGAGCCGATAAGCGTTTCGACCGTACCGATATAAAAAGCAGATGCGCTGGCCGGCTCTGAAACTGAGCCAGTCGCCCCTCCATCCAGCGTAACGCGGCAATGACCGGACAAGGGTCCTGCCCCCCTCTAAAAGATGCGCCGGCCAATATTCTTGGTCAGATTTCGTGCCCGCGCTTGTAAATTCTGTGTGTGCAGACTATCGCGCTGAATACAATTTAAATCAATGGCTGCACAGTTTATAGGTTCAAATTAATGGTTTATTTTGAAGGTTTTACGGCCAAATATTGGTGGAACTTTGGACTACCAGGTCGTGCGGATAATGGTCTGTGCAGCCATAGCAAGTATTTCATGAACGCCGGTCACGACCTTATTGATGTGCCACACTAATACTGGTACCTATCCGAGGGGACACCCGCCCAGAGGGTCGGACGATGCGCGCGCATAAAACAGCGATGTACGTAACGGGTGCCATTTTAGTATCGGCAGCTGGCTTTATTACGAGTCCGGCGTGGACGCAGGACGCTCCTGCGCGCGCGGCCGTTCAAGATGTGTCGGTGAAGCCGATTGGGAAGGTCATAACCGCGGCGGGTTCGATCACTGTGGAACACGTCAACGCGGTGGTGGTCCAAGCCGCCCTGAGCAGCCAACCCGGCCAGGCGAAAATTGGTGATCCCATCTACCTCGGCGATATTGTTTCGACGGGATCAGATGGGCGTGTCGGTATCACATTTGCCGACGGCACCGCGTTCGATCTGTCGAGCAATGCCCGCATGGTCATGACCGAGTTTGTCTACGACCCGAACAGCAAATCGAACTCGACTTTGCTGAGCCTGACAAAAGGAACTTTCACCTTTGTCGCCGGCAAGATTGCAAAATCGGGCGACATGAAAGTCGATACCCCTGTCGCAACAATGGGTATTCGAGGGACGACGCCGCACGTTGAAATATCGGACGATGGCACCGTGAAGTTTTCGACCCTTCTCGAGGACGGCAAAGATAAGGTCCTGGAAAAAGCTGGTCCGGGTTCGGCATCAGCATCGCCGGCCACGGATGAAGGCAAGAAGCCCAGAACTCGATATTTGTCGAGGGTGCTGATCCCGCATTTTTTGGGGCAAGCTGTTTTTGGTGTTAGCGATGCCAACACAGCCCATCTCAACAATCCGCCAGCCCGAGCAAAAGGCGGCTTACGCCTTTGATCGCTTTAAACTCGTTTCAATCGGTCGCAGAGCTGCGGCCGGCGCGGTTTTGATACTCGCGTTCAGCCTGGCAGTGGGCGAGTTACTGGCTGCGTCACCAAAGGAAATCCTCGAAAACCGCCTCAGCAATATTGAGCTGTGTAACGGTTCAGATCGCAGTTCACCGGATCCCCAGATCAAAGGCTGCACGGCGCTGATCGAGACCGGAAAGGAAACCGCTCTCGTATTGGCAATCGCACACAACAATCGAGGCGATGCCCTTGCCGCGAAGGGTGAGTTTGATCGTGCCATCAGCGATTACGATCTGGCGATCAAATTCAATCCGACCTTCTCAAAGCCATTCAACAACCGTGGCGTGGCTTACCAAAAAAAGGGCGACTACGATCGCGCGATAAAAGATTTCGATCAGGCAATTAAACTCAACCCTGACTATGCCAGGGCATTTGCTAATCGCGCGGAAACCAACCAGCGACGTCATGAATTTCAACAAGCTGCGCGCGACTATGATGACGCGATTCGCCTGCAGCCTGATCTCGAAGCGGTGTGGAACGGGCGTTGCTGGGCCCGCGCGATCATCGGAGAATTGCAGCCGGCGTTGGCGGATTGCAATAAGGCGTTGCTCATTCAGCCGAATGACGCCGCAGCATTCGATTCACGCGGGTTGATTTATTTGAAAATGGGACAGATTGATTCAGCAATCGAAGATTATAATTCAGCACTGCGTATCGATCCGAAGATGGCGAGTGCGCTTTATGGGCGTGGGCTTGCGAGGCTGAAAAAAGGCGATGCGAACGGCGGCAACGCTGACGTCGCAGCGGCAAAGAAGCTTGAAACAACGATCGCCAGCGAGTTCTCACATTACGGCGTGAATTAAAGACAATCCGGCATTATCCGAATTGCAACGCGATACACGAGTATCGCGTTGACATCGCGCCAGCCGCCCCAGTTAACGTTCGGGTAACTGCACGGGGCGCGTTTGTTTACTCTTGATAAATGTTGGTCGTTTGGTTCTGACGGAATTCTATTGCAAAAACGATCACCGGCACGGTTTTCAGAATCCATTCACCGCGAGGCCTAATAAGTCTGCTCGACTGCCAGGTTTTAAACCGCACCTCAAAAGATTGAGCGCAAAACGTCCGGCAAATCTACGGAAATGGGATCGGAAAAACCGACCGACATTTCCGGACGCAGGGGCGCTCAATCATGTTTGCTATCGTCCGGATAGCGCGCATCTTTATTTTGATCGCGTTTTGTTGCAGCGCCGCGTTTGCGGATATGCATCCGCCTCAGCGTTTGCCAGGCGCAGGAACACATGAAGGTGGCGGAAGCAATGTTAGCCTTCCGCCCGTGGATAATTCGAGTGACGTGATCGTGCCGCAGCTTGCTTCGCTCGGACCAGACTTTCGCGCGCGTGATAAGGCTCAATCGTCTGCATCGGAGCCTTTTGAATTGCCGGCAGACACTAAGCCGCGCGGAGAGATGGCCACAAAATGGAGCGAGCTCCAGACGCGCATTGCCGCAGACGAAAAGGCAATTGCGGGTTGCCGCTCAGACGAAAATTCGTGCTCGCAAGCCGCACTTCGCTTTCTCTCGATCGTCGATCTGGGCAAGAGAGGCGAAGGACGCGCAAGGCTTGGATGGATCAACCGCGCGGTGAATATGAGCATCAGGCCGGCGAGCGATTGGGCCCAATACGGATACGCCGATTTTTGGGCTTCGCCCCTTCAAACACTGGCGAGCGGAGCTGGCGATTGCGAGGATTACGCGATTGTAAAATACGCAGTCTTGCGCGAATTGGGTGTAGCGAGCGGCGACCTCCGGCTCGTTATCGTGCGCGATGAGCAGCACCAAACCGATCATGCGATCGTGGCAGTTCATTTTGAACAGCAGTGGTTGGTTCTCGACAATCGGACGATGGCAATCCTCGACGCGGAGGATGTGCAGCACTACCGTCCGATAATGGCGCTCGATCAGGAAGGCGCGCGGAAAGTTGCTGCAGTCGCGGTCGATCAGATTATAGATCGATGATCTGACCTTCGCGCGCGGCGATGGTTCCGGCGCGAGCGTCATTTGCCTCAGCCGCGAGCGTATCCATAAAATCGTCGTCGTGTGACGGGTCGTGGTGAAAGAGACAAAGATGTTTTACGTCGGCTTCATTTGCCATCCGAATACCGCGGGTCCAGGTGGAGTGCCCCCAGTCTGCGCGGGTTGCTAATTCTTCTTCTGTGAACGTCGCATCATAGACTGCAAGATCGGCGCGACGGGCGAGCGACACCATTTCGGCGTCGCGCTTGCCGGGAAAACCTTCGGTGTCACTAAGCAAAGCGAACGCCTTGCCGCCGTATTCGAGACGGTAGCCGTTTGTCCCATCGGGGTGATCCAAAGGCGCCGTTCGCAACAATACATCGTCGAATGGGCGCAATACGTCTCCGGATTTGAAGTCGTGGAATTCGATCGCCGCTTTAAAAATCTCCAGCGGTACCGGAAACCACGGCGAACTCATCAGCCGTCGCATGACTTGTTCGATGCTGTCTGCGGGCAAAAGATTTCCTGCCCAGACGCGGACGCGATAGTCCTCGCGAAAGAAAGGGGCAAAGAACGGCAAAGCGGATACATGGTCGAGATGGCAATGCGTTATGAAAATGTCGACATTGCGTATTCTTTTGTCTTTGAGCAGCTCTATGCCCAGCGGCCGTAATCCGGTCCCGGCATCGAAAATAAGCACACGATCACCGCAACGCACCTCGATACATGGGGTATTGCCGCCATAGCGAATTGTCGATGACCCGGGACAGGGGATGCTTCCTCGGACGCCCCAAAACCGAACCCGCATCGAGGTCTTTAACATTCAGGTGCCTGAAAATTCACAGCTGAAATTTTATTTGGAATGCGTGGCAATGTCGAGCACGCGGACCCGCTTGGCAATAGCCTTCAAAAGCTCGCGTGTTCTCTGCATATTCCGTTCTCGGCATATAATGTCGGGAAATGACCCACCTGGGCCGCCAGTCGCGGCGGCGCTATTCGTTAGGTGACAGCCGTCGCGGAGAAACGCGATTTCGATATTTGGGACAACGAATCCGGCAATCGGCCATTTGATCTGAGGAAAAAATTGGAGGCTTGTTCGACACAAATGCCGTCAACAGCGACAAACGACAAGTCAAGAACGACGAAATTCGTTTTTGTAGGCCTGGTCCTTTCGAACACGCTATGAAGCTGCGTTACATCTGATACGAATTTCGGATGGTTTCGAAGTCGTCTCAGATTGAAACCGATGACTTGTCGTGAAATGTCTCGCGGATCGTATCATGACCGCTCAGCTGCAACTCAGAACAATCGAGACCCGAGCAGTTCCAAACCAATTGGCATGCGCGGCGTGTCCGGCCCTCGCGTTGAATGTTTGCCAGGCCGCATCGGAGGCGCCATGGGCAAAATCCACAACAAACCGAGCGCCCGTTCGTCAGTTCGCGCATTTTGCTCCAGCCCGTCGAATTATCTGCCACGACCATGACATGCACGATGCGGTCCCGATTATTTGTGGTGGTTGGGCGGCATCGATCGCTATGCTGTCGGATAGCAGCCGACAAATCTTATCGTTCTTGCTTCCCGGCGACGTTATCTTGGCGGCCTTGATGGTCGAACCGCGATCGCACTACGTGATCGAATCAATCACTGATGTTCACTATCGCATCTTCAGCCGAGCCGAATTAAAGGCAATGTGCTTCAACCAGCCGAGTCTGATTGATAAGCTTACAGAAACATGGGTCGAAGAGAAGATACGCGCCGACCAACTCATCGTTGATCTGGGGCGGCGCACGGCGGATGAACGCATTGCGCGACTGATTTAAGTCTGGTCGAACGGCTCGCGAAACGCGGGATGTCAGGCGGAGACCCGATCGAGTTGGATTTTCCATTGCGGCAGCATCACATTGCGGATGCCGTCGGGCTACCCCCGTGCATGTCAGCAAAGTGTTGTCCGATTTTCGCCGCAAGGCATTGATCAAGATCAGCGAGCGATCGTTGACAATTCTTGATCTGGCCGCGTTCCGGCGCATCGCCTATACGAGATGAAACTCGGTTCGATTTTGCCAGCGACCGACTTTCAAGCTTTGTTGCGTTTTCCCACAAGCGATCGAACAGATAGCACCTGGTCTGCTGCAGCTATGCCCGTAATCCAGCCGCCATGTGCGGTCGAAAAGTCGCCGGGTGAACAGGCCTCGCCGGCAAAAAATAATCGATCGTTCACGGAAGCTGCCAATTTCGCGCGGCGATCAGCCATTCCCGGACGTGCATACGAATACGAGCCGCGCGCAAACGGATCAGCGGCCCAGCAATGAATGCGAATCGGCTTCACCCGTTGTGAGAAAGCGTTGCCGAGGAGGCCGGTCAGCTCAGATACCGCGAAATCGAAAAAAGCTTGTTCGCCAGCTTGTTCAAGTTCGGCCGCTAGCGTTCCACCAAAAAACACCTCGATTTGCGGACGGCCAAAGGGCCGCAGGTGGTACGTCGCAGTTGCGGTCCGGTCTGTTGATCCGAATAGGCGACTATCTTTTTCAAATTCTTCCGCGTTTTCGAGCGAGAGGAACAGTTTGTCAGCGAGGCCCAGTGGCAAGCCTTGGGCGGCTTGCGTCTTGTCCGGTAGCGCGGGGCTGAACAGATTATCCGCCTCAGCGAGAATCGTACTGGGGAGCGTAACGATCGCTTGATCGGCCCTTATGACGCCTTGCTGCGTCTCAATCTTCAATCGTTTCCCGTGATGATCAATCCGCAGAACCGGACAATTGAGCGCGGCCGGATATTTCTCGCCGCAAGCAGCGATCGTCGCGCCGTATCCCTCAGCCACGCGCCAGTTCACACCGGTATCTTCGAAATTGTCGAAATCACGGGCGGAAACACGATCAAGCTCTGCGCCGCTGATATAAGTTCCGATCGCGTTGATGAGATTATTCCAACGGCAGCCTGCCGCCATGAGCGCCGCCGCCGGCACATCCGGCTCTTTCTGAGCGCGTTCGCTGACCCGCGAAAAAAATTCTTCCTGCGCTTTAAGAAATTCGCGTTGGCCACCTTCTGTAAATCCGAGAGATGATGAGCGTCGTCGCCAAGGTGGGGGCGTTTTGTCGATCGTATGGCCTTGCTCTTCGGCGACTGCAACCCAGGGATTACGGTCGGCTGAATGCAGCCATCCGCAGCCGAGATCGATCGCCGATCCTGCGGGGCCAGCAACGGTCCATGCCCTCCCGCCGAGCCGCGCTCGAGCCTCAACAATCAGGCAATCGACGCCGGCTTGGTCCAAGCGACGGGCTGCGGCAATGCCGGCTGCACCGCCGCCAATAACTACAGTCTCGAAATCACTATTGGGCATTCCTGAATTCCGCGGCGAGTTGATCGTCGCGACAGATATAGTGCCGGGGGAGAGAAATACGAATGTCCGTCACCGCTGCATACCCCAAAGATTGACGGTCCGCGCTTCAATTGAGCGAAAAACCACCGATTTCAATAACGAGGCCAATCAAAATTACCGCGAGCAAGCCTGAGAAAACGGTTGCGGTGTCGAGATCGTTTCTTGCCTCGAATATGTACCAACCGATGCCGCCAGAGCGTGAGGAGACGCCGAACACCAGTTCCGCAGCAACCAGCGTACGCCACGCAAAGGCCCAGCCGATCTTCAGTCCAGCGAGAATCGAAGGGAACGCGGCCGGGATAAGGATAAGTCCGACATAGCGCGCGCCTTTCAGGCCGACATTGCGTCCACTCATGCGCAAAGTTTCCGGCACGCTGCGGAAGCCGATCAACGTATTGAGCGAAACCGCCCAAAGCACCGAATGAACAATGACGAACACCAACGATGGCGTACCGAGGCCAAACCAGATTAGTGCTAGTGGCAAAAGCGCGATCGCGGGAAGCGGGTTGAACATTGCAGTCAGCGTGGAAAGGACGCGTGTGCCTATTCCGCTTGCGACCGCGAAAGTCGTCATAAGTGTCGCGAGTGCCAGCCCAAGAGCATAGCCGATCGCAAGTGTTCGCAGCGAGGTTATCGTGCGGTCAACCAGCACGCCGTTGGCGATATCCTTCGAGAATGTCTTTGCGGTTTCGGTGAAAGTCGGGAACAGCAGCGCGTTATCGAGCCAGCGTGCGTAGAGTTCCCAAATAACGATAAGCACAACTAGAATTGTCAGTCGCTGCACCGCCTCATTATTAATGACGCGCTCAACAACGGTTAGTGGGCGCTCGACATCGCCGATCACGCCTGTATCGGCGAGTTCAGTCTCGAATTCCGGTCGATGCGTGGTCACGCTCGGGCATCCTCATAGATTTGAGGGATATCCACGCCGCCAAACACCAGACCGTTGATGCGTTGCGTGAGAATGCCGAATTCAGTTTTGCCAATACTGTTATGATCGAGTCCGCTAGCGTCGAGTTCAGCACGTACGCGTCCCGGATGTGGCGACAACACGAGAATCCGAGAGCCGACAAGGATTGCCTCCTCAATTGAATGCGTCACAAAAAGCACCGTGAAATGAAGCTGATCCCACAATGATAATAATTCTTGCTGCATCGTGCGCCGTGTGAGTGCGTCGAGTGCGGCGAACGGCTCGTCCATCAAGAGGATATCTGGCTCCAGCGCCATCGCGCGACCGATCGCGACCCGCATCTTCATGCCGCCTGAAAGCATATGTGGATAGACGTCGCGAAACTTGGTTAGCCCGACCTTTTCGATCACCGCATTCGCGCGCGCTGCAGAATCCTTCGAGTTGAATTTCTTCGTCACTTTCATTGGAAATAGGACATTTTGGTAGACGGTTTTCCATGGCATTAGTTGTTCGAAGTCCTGGAAGACCATCATGCGGTCGGGCCCGGGGGAATCAATTTCACGACCCCGAATGTGGATCGAGCCTTCCACCGGTCGCATAAATCCGCCGACTGCCTTCAGCAGCGTAGACTTGCCGCAGCCGGAAGGTCCCAAGATCACATAGCGGTCGCCCTGATGAACCGAGAAATCCACTCGATAGGTCGCCGTCACCAGGTGGCGCGGCGTTTTGTATTGGAGGGTTACACCGGCCACCTCGAGCAAAACGGATGTCATCGGCCATGCCACTGATTGAAGATATCGGGCATGGGCCTACATTTCCGGCTGGTCCGCGCGATCGGAATCACCGATTGTCCTCCCTCCCGGGCGTCTTGTTCTTGGCGCTATTTGACGCATCATCTCCCACGCTACGATAGCGTGGCAAGCATCCATTCGGCCAGGAGTTCCCTGATGTCCAGCCCTGTCTCATCGATAAAAGCCGCGCTCTCCGAGCGCTTCGGTGAGCAGCTGGATGTCGACGAGGGATTGTCTGGACTTGACGAACTTGCACGCATTGCGGCGCACCGAGTGCATCGGCGTTATCTCGCGCGCGACATCACGTCCAGTCAGTTGCGCTTGCTTTGCGCGTGCGCGCTTTCGGCGCCATCGAAAAGCGACCTGCAGCAGGCCGATATTCTCATAGTGCGTGATAGGGCTAAGATTCGTGCTGTCGCGGATTTGCTCACGGAAATGCCATGGGTTCGCGAGACGCCGGTGTTTCTCGTTTTTCTTGCCGAACGGCCGCCGATTGCCGCAGATGTCGCAAAGGAATGGCAAGCCATTCCCTAATGACCATCTGGATTTGTTTTTCAACGCGACAGTCGATGGTGCCATCGTCATGACGACTTTTGTGCGCGCAGCGGAGGCGGTCGGTCTCGGGTGTTGTCCTATCAGTGTCATTCGGGATCACGCCGCAACCATCAGTGAGATGTTTGCTCTGCCGGAGAAAGTCATTCCGATCGCTGGCATGTGTGTCGGGTGGCCGGCGGAGCAGGGGGGAATTACTCCGCGGCTATCATTGGAGACAACGGTGCACGAAGAGAGTTTTTCGGAGACTGATGTTACAAAGGAGATAGATGCGTACGACCGCCGGCGCGCCGCGAAGCGCCCGTATCGGAATCAGCGCGAGCCCGAGCGTTTCGGCCATGCTGAATTTTATGGTTGGTCGGAGGATAAGGCGCGCCAATACGCCGAGCCGTTGCGCACCGACTTTGGCGCGTTCGTTCGGGCCAAGGGCTTTCGTCTCGACTGAATGACCGCGCTATTTCTTGCGGATGCGAAAGCTGAGCAGGCCATCCGATTTGCTTTTGTTTTCCAGTGTATCGCCGGTCTGGCGCAGCAGGTTGGGAATGTCGATGCTGGTCAATGGATCGGTGCATTCTGCCACGATAAAATCGCCAGGCTTTAATTGCGCCAGCTTTTTGCGCACGCGCAGTGCCGGCAGAGGGCACTTCAATCCGCGTAGGTTCATTACAGTTTCAGCCATGCGTTTTCATTTCGCGGGAATCATGCGCTGAGTGGGACCATCGACAGCCGTCTGTCGGTCGCCGGGATGTAAGCCTCTTCGATGCCGAGCTCCTTGCGAACAATATTGGTGCCACGCGTGAGCGCCACCATTTTATAGAACGCATGCATGCGGCTCATGGATTGTCTGCCGAAGCCGCAGTCACTCGTGAGAATAAGCCGCTCGGGCTCAATATATTTGAGCGCAACACGAATGAGGTCGGCCACTTCCTCCGGCCGCTCCACTTGAAGTGTACGGTGGCTGATAACGCCGAGCGCAATTTTTTTGTCTTTCGAAATCATCTTCCCTACGTGCTCGAGATCCATGCCGCGATTGAAGGCGCCTTCGACCGTGAGCACGTCGACGTCGAGCTGGTCGAGATAGGGAAGGGCGGCCTTGTAAGATTGATCTTTGCTTGCAACACGCTGTGCAGCCGGGCTGCCCCAGCAGGTGTGGCACCACACCTCGCATTTTCCCCGGAGCCCCTTCACCTCGACGTTAAAGGCTTCCACCCATTGCTCCGGCTTGATTGCCTGCTTTGGGTCGGCAATCACTTGATGAATGGCGGGCTCCTCGATCTGCACCAGGGGTGCGCCGGCGTCCGCGAGTGCGTGATATTCTTTATTCAATGCGGCCGACAGATCCATCAGCAAGTCGAGCCGATTCTTGTAATGTTCGTTGGTGAGCATGAGCGCCAGTATCTGGGCTGAGATCGACCCGATCTTCACTGGCCTGTCGGTCATCGGCGCGATGGCTTTGTAGGCGCGATCGAGCTGTAATGCTGTCTCGCCAATGTTTTGTGTGACCGGCGGCGTCATGCGGGTCTCAATTACCTCCCACATTAAATCGCCCGGACCTTTGTCCGCCATGAAGCCCGCGGGCGGCACCTCAACGCGCGGCGCGCCGATGCCGGCCACCCGCTCCGTGACGTAACTCACCCAGCCGCGACCGGCGACGTCATCATCGAGCCGTGTGTCCCCGTCGACGAAAATGTCGATCCCGGCGCGATGTTGGGCAGCCACATGGCAGGCGAGGCAATCGAAATGCTGTTCTCGGTAGGCTAGCCGGGAAAATCCTTGCGATAGTGGAATGCCCCGCAGGTTCTCGGTGTACCAGCTCGGGCGGGGAAGGGCTCCTGTAGTGGTGGTGAGAAGGGCCCGGTCTTTGGTGGTTGTAAACACGCGTACTTCTCCGGTTTCACCTATGGCAAGCTGCGCTGCACGTATCTCGTTGTTGAGGTAAACTGAAGTCACTACGGACAACAAGGTCAAGTGCAGGAAAAATGGCAGCGTCAGAAGCATTACAGACCATCTCGCGACTGACGTCACTCGCTGACGTATTGGCAATTGTCGATACTGAAGTGAAGACAGTCACCCAGCGCACGATCGAAGTGTCGGCAGGCGCCGGGCGCACGCTTGCTGCCGATGCATCGGCGCCGGCGCGCCCGGCTTCAGCGCTAGCGTTGCAGGATGGTTGGGCGCTCTGCGCAGATGAGACGCTGGGTGCCACAGGGCACGCTCCGTCGCTCCTCATGCGCACCCCATCACGCATTGAGGCAGGACAATCGATGCCTGCCGGCACTGACAGTGTTGCGCCGCTCAGTGCGGTGAAAGTCATCGACGGTCGCGCCGAAGTACTGCTTGTGGTGAATCCGGGAGACGGGGTGTTGGCGGCGGGCGGTGACAGCGACTTGGTAATTCCGCTGCGGCGCGCTGGAGAACGGTTGCGAGCCACAGATCTCGCGGCTCTCTCAGCTATTGGTATCGCACGCGTTACTGTGCGCGAGCCGCGCATTCGAATCCTCCCGTTGCGAGGCAGCGGTATCATCAACGCTGCCGCCCGTCTGGTAACAACAGATATCGAGCGCCGCGGCGGTTCGGCAAAGCTTGACGAAAGCGGCCGAGGTCTCGACGTCGCAATGGCTGCGGAAAGCGCGGATGCAATTGTCGCAATTGGTGGTACGGGCAGCGGGCGCAACGACAACAGCGTCCAGACACTCGTTCGCGAGGGCCGCCTTGTAGTACACGGCATGGCACTCACGCCGGGTGAAACAGCCGCACTTGGCTTCGTTGGCGCAAGGCCGGTACTCCTTTTGCCGGGACGTCTTGATGCTGCGTTAAGTGTTTGGCTCGTTGTCGGCCGCCGCTTGCTTGATCGACTTGCTGCTGCGAAAAATAGTGAAAACGAGCCGGTTGAGGTCCTGCCTCTCGCGCGCAAGATCAGCTCAACGGTGGGCTTGGCGGAAATGGTCGCAGTGCGCCGCAACGCTGGCCAAGCTGAGCCGCTGGCAACCAAGTATCTGCCGCTGTCGCTACTTGCCCGATCAGACGGTTGGATTTTGGTGCCGGCGGGTAGCGAAGGATATCCTGGCGGGTCGCTCGTTCAGTTAAGGCCGTGGCCATGAAAAAAGCAATATAAGCGGTTGGCAATGAGCGAAAACCGAAAGCCACGGACGGGCAACGACAACGACTTGGTATCGCGTGTGCGCGCTGCAGCGCGGCAAGAGCAATTCCTTGAGGTCGTGTCAGCCGAGGAGGCGCACGCGCGCTTCGAACGTCATCTCGATCTCACGCCGCTTACTGCCGAAACAGTGGTGCTTGCTGCGGCGCGAACGAGAGTGCTCGCGCATGACGTCGTAGCCGTAGTCGATGCACCTCCATTTGACCGGTCCATTGTTGATGGCTTTGCCGTACGAGCGGCCGATACTGTAGGTGCCGGTGACGGTAATCCCAAAACGCTCTTGCTCAACGCAGAAGTTATCGCTTGCGGTCACGTGCCCACCGTACCGGTCGTGACGGGAACATGCACAGCGATTGCTACCGGGGGAGTTATCCCGCGTGGCGCCGATTCTGTTGTGATGATCGAGCAAACGGAACTGGTCGACGAAGGCGCGCCACGTATTGAGCTCCGCCGTGCTGCAATGCCGGGCCAATTTGTCTCATATGCTGGCTCCGACATTGCGCGCGGCGAGGTATTATTGCGGCGTGGCACGCGTATCGGCGCCCGCGAAGTCGGGATGCTTGCGGCCTGCGGCCTCGACCGTGTCGAAGTGGTGCGGCGGCCGAAAGTTGCGGTACTTTCAACTGGCGACGAGCTCGTCGAGCCAGGCAGCCCCCTCAAGCCGGCCGGCGTTTACGACAGCAATGGTGCGATTATCGCGGCCGCCGTCGCTGAGGCCGGTGGTGAGCCGCTGCTGCTTGGCTCCTATCCCGATGATGCCGCGGTATTGGAAAAAGCTGCGCGCGAAGCGCTTGCGGCGAGCGATATCGTAATCATCTCCGGAGGCACTTCGAAAGGCGCCGGCGATCTGTCGCATCGCGTTGTGTCGCAGCTGGGTAACCCGGGAATTCTCGTGCACGGGGTTGCGCTCAAGCCGGGAAAGCCGCTGTGCCTTGGCGTCATTGACGAAAAACCAATTGTCGTGTTGCCGGGTTTTCCGACCTCGGCGATCTTTACGTTCCACGCCTTTGTCGCGCCGGTGATCCGCGCTCGCGCGGGGTTTCCTCCGGAGGCGGCCGAAACTATAAACGCGCGAGTACCGGTGCGAGTAGCGTCGGAACTGGGCCGCGAGGAATTCGTCCTTGTGTCATTAGTCGAGGGTGAGGGCGGCCCCGTGGCATTCCCGATCGGGAAGGGCTCCGGTGCTGTGACGAGTTTCTCGCAGGCCGATGGATTTTTCGAAATCGACGCTCTTGCATCGGTGCTGGAGGCAGATAGTCAGGTGCAAGTGACGCTTATCAGCGGCGCGGCGCAGGCGCCCGACCTCGTCATTATGGGCAGCCATGACGTGGCGCTCGACGTGGTGGTGAGCGGGCTTGCCGACCGCGGCTTTTATGCCCGAATCCTGGCAGTTGGCAGCATGGGCGGCGTGGCGGCTGCAAATCGTGGCGAGTGCGATATTGCGCCGGTTCATCTGATCGACCCGTCAAGCGGACAATATAACAAGCACCTGGTGACACCCGACCTATCGCTGGTGCCGGGTTGGCGGCGAATGCAGGGCATATTGTTTCGGCTGGGTGATGTTCGTTTCGATGGCCGCAGTGCGCAAGAGGCACTTAAAATCATTTTGGCTGACACATCCGCCCTGATGGTCAACCGTAATTCTGGTGCAGGTACACGTGTTTTGATTGACAAACTGCTCGATGGCGCGCGGCCACCTGGCTACTCGAATCAACCGAAATCCCATAATGCAGTTGCGGCGGCGATCGCGCAGGGCCGCGCCGATTGGGGTCTCGCCATCGAGCCGGTGGCGAAGCTCTATGGCCTCGGCTTCCTGCCAGTGTCACCTGAACACTATGATTTCCTCATCGTTGAAGAACGGCGCATGCGTCCGGCGGTGCAGGCATTCCTTAGCGCGTTGTGTGATGAGCAAATGCGCGTCCGCATTCGCGCGCTTGGTATGGAACCGAGCAACGACTAGATTCTGCCGCGCGGCGGGATAAACTGGACGGGACGATGTCGTATTTAATCAGGCGGCTCAGCATTAGCCTGGTGTTGCTGTCACTGACGTTCAACGCGGTCGACGCTCAGCTACGCGGTCATGGCGGACCGGTGCGGGCACTCGCGATTTCTCCGGATGGTACGCAAGCAATATCAGGGAGCTTCGATACCTCGGTAATTCGTTGGTCGCTCACTCGCAATGCTGCGGAACAAGTGTTGCGTTTCCATGACGATGCAGTGAATGCCGTCGCTTATCTGAAGGACGGACGTCTCGCGACTGCCGGCGCGGATGCGCGTATCGCAATCTGGACTCCTTCACATCAACAACCCGACAGGATTTTCGATGGCCACATCGGACCGATCGCGAGCCTGGCGGTTTCACCTGATGGAACGACTTTCGCCTCTGCGTCGTGGGATCGTGCCGTCCGGTTATGGCCGCTAAACGGCGGAGAACCACGTGTACATGAGGGCAATGCGCAAAATGTGAATGGCGTCGCGTTCTCGGCTGATGGCAAGAACGTCTTAAGCGCGGGCTACGATACGACGGTGCGCATTTGGTCCCTCGAGGGTAGCCGTGAGATTGTTCGCAGTTTACCCACGCCGCTCAATGCTATTGCAGTCGCGCCTGATGGGGAAATCATTGCGGCTGGTGCCAATGGGAAAGTCTATTTCTTGTCACCAACAGGCGACGTCCTTGGCGAAGTGGAGGCAGCGCCCACACCTGTTATCGCCATCGCGGCATCGCCTGATGGTAATCTTGTTGCTGCCGCCGGGATTCGTGGTTCTGTCGCGGTGATCGACCGCAAGACACGGAGACTCGCACGTACCCTAGTTGGACCAGGCTTGCCTGTCTGGTCGGTCGCTTTTTTTCCTGACAGCCGTACTTTGTTGACTGGCGGAGCCGATCGAACAATCCGCCGCTGGGATGCATCAAGCGGAGAACCGGTGGGTGCTGTCGTGGTCGGTGCGCCGGACGATCCGCTGGCGGCATTTGCCGGTGACCATGGCGCCGAAGTATTTCGCGCCTGTGTTGCGTGTCACACCTTGTCCACCGATGAGGGGAATAAAGCTGGCCCCAGCCTCGCTGGTATTTTTGGCCGCAAGATCGCGACATTGCCAGGCTACAATTATTCGGACGCTCTTAAACAAATGAACATTGTATGGACGCCGGAAACGTTATCAAAAATGTTTGAGGTCGGCCCCATGACTTACACGCCGGGCACCAAAATGCCGGAGCAAACGATCGGATCGGAAGATGATCGGAAGGCGCTTGTAGAATTCCTCGCCAAGGCTACGACAAAGAAGTAACTAACCTTCGCCTTTTTCCTCGCGTTCGCGCAGATAGTCGTCGGTTGTTCGCACCCGCGTCCGCTGCGGCGCGCCAAATGGATCAAATTGCTCTTCGGCCATTGCGACTACACGGCAGTCCTCGCACATGCGGATGACATCAAGTCGCTTCTTCAAGTCTTTATACATCCAGTGTTTGCCTTCGAGCTTGGCGACGACCCGCTCAACTGAACTCTTCACGCCGAATGGCTTGCCGCAGCGAATGCACTCGGCCGGTTCCTCCTGCTTGATGATGCGGCTCATGGCTGTGGCCGCACGGAAATCTATTTGCGGTTTTAGATTGATCACTTTCTCCGGACAGGTCGCCTTGCATAGTCCGCATTGAACGCAAGCGTCTTCGTTAAAACGCAGCATTGGTCGCTCAGGATCATCCGAAAGCGCGCCGGTCGGGCAGGCTGATACGCACGATAAGCATAGCGTACATCCCTCAACGTTAACCTCGATCGTGCCAAAGGGTGCGCCTTCCGGCAGCGGCAGCACATCGACCGCTACAGGGGCGGCCGCGTGCAATTCACGCAAGGCCAATCGCATCACCTCACGCTTGCCGCCGGTAGCCAAAAAGGTTGCAGGTTTAGGCACGCCATCGATTCGATGGATGGCACGCAAGCTTTCGCCAAGCTTGTCAGGGTCGTCGGTCTCGATTGTTGCGACAGGCGTTCCTTTGAAGCCGAGTTCCGGCCAAAATCGGTTCGGCCAGTGCAACGGTCTTATAGAGGCCGGCCACGTCATGGCGCGGCTTCGCGCGAGTAAGAAAGCGGACAGCCGTGGCGCCGTATGCGATTGCTCCAGCGATTGCTTCGAGGCCGACTTGTGTCACTTCATTGATCTCGACGGGCAGAACGTTTGCCGGCAAACCATCGCCGTGCCGAGCGAGTGCTTCGATCAACCCGCCACCGTGCTCAGCATCATGAAACATGACGACCGGTTGTTTCCCGCCGACTTCATGATAGGTAGACAGCAGTACGCGCAGCTTGCGTAGCAGCGCATCGGATGACGGCATAGAATAACTGGCCGCGCCGGTTGGACAGACCGCCGCACATTGCCCGCATCCGGCGCAGATATGCGCGTCGATCGCAACATGATCGCCGGCGGGCGTGATTGCGCCAGTTGGGCAAAGATCGAGACAACGGCGGCAGCCGACGATCTTCGAACGCGAATGAGCGCAGAGATCTTCCGCAAATGTAATATAGCGCGGTTTGTCGAATGTGCCCGCCAGATCGCGCGCCTTCAGAACCGTACGTAGAACCGCCGCTGAGTCGCCAGGGTCAGCTCGCAGGTAGCCGTCACGCAGATCGGCGGCATTGAACAGCGATGGCTCACCGGACAGGTCAACGAGAATGTCACATCGCGATACGGCGCCACTGCGCGTGGGACCGAACTCAAATGAGCCGCGCGAGGAGGGACTAGGCGTCGCATAATCGTCGATGGTGATCTCAAACGCGCCTAAATAACCTTTGGCCGCTCGGATCGTACCCTTCACCACCGGAAACTCGGTCACGCGCATTGGCGCGATATTGACACCCGGTTTGATCAGCACGGTGACGTCGAGATGCTCTTTGAGCAAAGACGCGGCTTCGACCACCCGTTCATCTTTGCCGTAGAGGAGCGTCACTCCATCGCTTTCGAGGGATACGAGTGGAATTTCCGACACCGGCTCCGCGCTTGCGGCGATGAGTGCCGCCATTTTAGGGCCAGTCTTCGCCGAATCTTTTGTCCAGCCAGCTGTCTCCCGGATGTTAACGAAAGAAACAGCGCCGCTTCCGTCGGACTCCTCGGCAATTTCATTGAACAGTGGCGCTTCTTGCGTACAGGCAACAATAACCCGCTCGTCGCCCGCTAGGGCTTTACGAACACGCTCAAGCTCGCTGCGGCAGAATTGGCGGCCCTCAATCACGAAAGAGTCGCGGCAGGCGCGGCGCACCATTTCGCCGTCAAGCGGCACGGTGTCTTCGCAAGAACAGATTAGGATGTTACGTGGCCGTTCGGCCATCGGGCTCACTAACCTTTTTGTTTTCCCGCCAATTCAAGGCAAATCGCATACTTGGCATTGGCCGCGCATCGATTCCCACGGCCGCAGGGCTGGCCTCGGAACCTGCCAAGGCTATAATTATATGTATTCAAACATAATGGGTAGAGCGAGGAACAATGCCGCTCGAGACGTCCCGTCCGCATCACCGTCTGGCACCGGAACTGGTGTTACCGCCGCCGTTCTCCGTGGTGCGTTTGCGCGAGGTTGGCGACGCTTTCGCGCATGCGATATCGATCGCTCCGGAGCAAGGTGCTGGGACATTGGTATATGTCGGGCGTTTCGACCTCGCGGAGTTTGCGGTGGTTCTTGAGCCAGATGAGCCATTGGTTAAGGCCCGCCGCACGTTTTACGCTGGTATGACCGCTCTGGCCGATGCCCTCGCGGCCCACGCACAGCCCGAAACCTCCATCATCATCGATTGGCCGGGTACACTCCTTGTCAATCACGGTCTCGTAGGCGGTGGCCGGCTTGCTTGCCCGCAGAATGTCGATGAAGACGAAACGCCGCAGTGGCTGGTATTCGGTGGCATGGTCCGCACTGTGTCGATGACGGGCGTCGAACCGGGCTTGAATCCGTTCGTAACAGCACTGGAGGAAGAAGGGTTCACCGACGCAATGTCCAACCGCGTCGTCGAGAGTTTTGCACGTCACTTCATGGTGGCGGTCGATGCCTGGCAAGAAAACGGCTTTGGTGCTGTGGCTAAAAGTTATCTGGAGCGGTTACCGCGAGAGCAGGGTGTGCGGCGCGATATTGATGAGAACGGCGATTTGCTGGTTCGCCGTATGGGCAACTCTGAGGTTGTCCGCCAAGAGTTTGTATCGCGGCTCGCTCTACCTGCCTGGTTTGATCCGGTGAGCAAGGGGCCGCGTTCGTGAAGCTAATCCGCACCATACGACTCGATGCATCGGATACGTTTGTATTTGAAAAGGCGGCTGAACCGGGAGAATGGGCGGTCTCGGGCGCATTTGTGTTTTGGAATCGCGATCCGGGCCTCCTCGAAGGCAAGGCACGCGCAGCATTTCGCAGCGGCTTTCTCGGAATATCGACACTCGGGTGGTCGACATTGGTGCAGATCGTCGAAGCAAGCGAAGGCGATCGGCTGGCAGTGGTCGACTCTTTCGGCGAAACAGTTGGTAGTAAATTTTGGCGCGCCCACGTTAGGGAATGCTGTCGCGGCTGCGGAAGAGGAAGTCGCCTTCGCCCAATCACTATGTACGCAGGCAAAAGACATGTTGGTCGCGGTGCATCGAACATTCGAAGACGGAGCGGTTCGCGAATCATTTCGAACCTTGCGTCCGCGTGACGGCGAAAAACCGGCACGGGCTTTCTCTTTCCTCGAGGTCGAAGGTGAAGAAGAGCCGACGAGCGAACAGCTTGACCTGATCGCTATGGCCGACCGGGAACGCAAATGAATGACTTCTGGATCTCCAGTGGCCATCACCTGCTTGACCGCGGCCAGGGCGGCGGCCTTCACGTCACCGATGAATTTCTGAAATTGTATTTGGCCAGGCCTGAATTGCTGCCGCCATCGGAAGCCTGCGTGGTCGAGCGTACATTGCACGCAGCACTGCTTGCTGATCCTCGCATTTCTGTTTCATCATCCGATATTGCGGCCATCACCGATCCCGATGCGCGTGAAAATTGGCAACTCCTTGTCGCTTTCAGAGATCACCTTCTGTGCCATGAAACGCTGGAAGGAGCTTATGCAGAACTGATGCGTAGTGGAGCGGGTAAAATCCCGCCGATATTCATCAACCAGCTCGTACATGTGATTCTGCGCAATGCTCTCGACGGTATCGAAGACGCGCGTGTCGTACGCGCCGCCGAACTCTTTTTTCGTACACAACGTGTAACCTTGCACGACGGCTCGCTGATTGCGGCCGATGAGGAGACCATCGGCGGCGTCAATACCGCACCGGTCACTCCGTTGGTTTCGATGTTGGGGATTCCACCTGAAGCTAACATCGATGTTATCAACGTCGAAAATGCCGACAATTATTGGGAGCGCAGCGACCAGTTCGACATGGCGCTCGATCTAACTGCGGGTCGTGAAGGACTCGACGCGCTTGCCCATGCGATGCAGCGCTGGATCGCTCATGTAATTGGCGTCGATGTAAGCATTGAAGCGCTAGCCGAACTAAGCGAGGTTAATCTCGCGTGGTATGTCGGTCTTGACGGGGATGCTACTAAAATCGGCGATATGCTCTGGCGCGGCGAGGATATTGACGAAGCGACCATGGCGCGTGTCGTCGGCCTGTTCCGGTTGAGCTTCCGCGATCCAACGCTCATGCTCGACAAGGTGAAGGGCGAGCCGGTCTATCTCATACTTGCTATGGCTCCGGACAAGACTATTCGTATGAAGCCGCAGAACTTGCTGATCGGGTTGCCGGTGCGACATCTGGAGGCCGTGACTTGAGCGCCATAGTCCCGCTTGCAAGCTTTCCTGTTGGCGTTTTGGTTGAGCGCAGCAAGAGCGCGAGCCCATGGGCGGATTTTCACTGGCGCCCGGTCAGGGTGCTTGCCGGGGTACCTGATACGCCACCCTGGACAAAACTTGCAGAGGACGGTGAGCGTGCAACTTTTTATGTAGGTGCAGCTCCCGTCGATCTGTATCGGACTGAGTCCGCGCACTATCGCGACAACTTGCGAATGGATCTGCCGCTGCTTTGGATCATTTTGCGGCCGGTTGAGGGCGACCCTCCATACGAGTTGGCGGCGGTGACCGCGGATCCAGCCGAGGGTGAAGGTATGACCGAAGCTGGTTCTCATATTGTAGAGGCGGTCGCGATGCCGGAACCGTTGCGTGAGGCAATTGCGGCCTTCGTGGCTGAGCACCATGTCGAGCAAACATTCGTGAAACGAAAGCGGGACCGCGCGAACACCGAGGCATTGGCGCACCGCGCACCCTCATCGCGGGATGATGGGAAATGAACGATCCCGACAATTTCCTCAGCCGTTGGTCGCGACGTAAACGGCAAGCCGTCGATGCGCGGCCAGAAAAAACAGACGGCGGCCAAGTCGGTCCGGGGCCCGCCGGCGATCAAACGCAGAGCGTTCCCGCTTCAGTGCAATCGAGCCAAGGCGCGGTCGAATTTGATGTGAGCAGCTTGCCGCCGATTGAGTCGATTGGACCCGGTACTGACCTTACGGCCTTCATGCAGTCGGGTGTGCCGTTGGCACTTCGTCATGCGGCGCTTCGTCGCGCCTGGTCAGCCGACCCGGCGATCCGAGATTTTATGGGTCCCACCGAAAACTATTGGGATGCAGTGGGCCCAGATGGAATCCCCGGGTTTGGCGATCTCGACCCCGGCCTGGACGTAAAACGCATGGTGTCCGAGCTTTTCGGAGAAAAAGCCCCGGAAGCGGCCGAAGCGTCTGTATCCCCTACGACGACCGACAAGTCAGCCGAAATAATTGAAGATGCCCAAGCGCCTAAGTCAGCGGATGCGCCTGTGACCGCAGAAAAAGGGCGCTCGGAAAGCACCGGAAATGGTGCATCGCAAAAGCATCTACCGCAAGTTCAGCCTGAGCAGAGAATTGCTCGGCGGCATGGCGGCGCGATGCCGGAATGAAAACCGCGGAAGATTGTTCCTTAGATATAGCGTGAAGCTATTGACCCACCTTCTGCTGGGCCACTACGCTTTCATTGTACCTATTAAAAAGTAGAGAGTCGGATGAGGGATCTTGGCCTGTCCGAAGCGATCCGCGCCGCTGGCGGCGTCAGCGAACTCGCGCGCCAAATTGGTATCTCCCAACCGTCCGTCTCGAATTGGATTCGTGTCCCCGCTGAACGCGTCGTTTCAGTGGAGACCGTCACGGGTGTCGATCGCACACTGCTGCGGCCGGACCTCTATGGCGCAAAAACGATAGACAGCAACATTGACGAAGTGGATGCCGCGCGCGCTCAAGAGTATGCGCTACTCGCAACGCTGTTAATGCGCGCGCCTGATGCGGCGTTGCTATCCGGACTTTCCGGAGTACGCGCCGATGCATCGCCGCTAGGATTGGCGCACGCGGCGCTTGCCGAAGCTGCTGAAAAGGCTACCGTCAAAAGTGTCGAGCGTGAGTTCTTCGATTTGTTTATCGGCTTGGGTCGTGGCGAGCTGTTACCTTACGGTTCTTATTATCTCACCGGGTTTCTTCACGAGCGTCCACTAGCGCGGCTTCGAGATGATTTAACGCGGATAGGAATCGCTCGCCGCGATGGAGTGGTGGAACCGGAAGATCATGTCGGCATTCTATGTGAAATCATGTCGGGGCTGGCGTGCCGCCGGTTACCGGCGCCGCCCGACTCCGACCGTATAATTTTTGAAAGGCATATGGCGCCCTGGATCGGACGTTTTTTCAGTGATTTGGAAAACGCCGAGGGTGCGGATTTTTACAAACGGCTAGGTGCGCTTGGGCGAGTTTTCGTGGGTATCGAAGCCGAAGCTTTCGATCTGCCCGCTTGAGGAGGGAACGGCGATGAAGCAACAGGACAAGTCAAAGTTAGGCCGCCGCGACTTTCTGCGTGCGATGGGCGCCGGGGCGGGAGCCGCTGCAACGGCGGCCGTGCCGCTCGCCACCGCGGCCGCTGCATCCGAATCGGACGCTGAAAAGAGGAAGGCCCGCTATCAGCCGAACTCCACTGACGTGCAAACCTTTTACAAAGTGAACCGGTATCCGAGCTGAGGGAGACGCAGCCGTGCTAATCAAGAGAGCAGAACGTCAGGCACGTCGTAGCCATCTCGGGACGACGATTGGCGATCACGCGCGCGGCAGTCTCGATCGCCGCAGTTTCTTGCGTCGGTCCGGTCTTGCCGCCGGGGGGCTTGCAACGCTTGGAGCGTTGCCACTCGCCAGCGTGCAAAAAGCGGAAGCGGCCGGACCCAATGTCGCTGGCGCAACCATCCGCAAGAGTGTGTGTACGCATTGCTCAGTCGGTTGCACCGTTACCGCAGAAGTTTCCAACGGCGTCTGGGTTGGTCAGGAACCGAGCTGGGATTCGCCCATTAATCGCGGCTCGCATTGTGCCAAGGGCGCATCCGTGCGTGAGCTCGTATCCGGCGAGCGGCGGCTCAAATATCCGATGAAGCTAACGAACGGACAATGGACGCGAATTTCCTGGGATGTTGCGATCAATGAGATCGGCGATCAACTAAGCGCGATCCGTCAGAAGTCCGGGGGCGACTCGGTTTATTGGCTGGGTTCGGCCAAGATGACGAACGAGGGCGCGTATCTCTTCCGCAAGCTCGGCGCGTTCTGGGGCACCAACAACACCGATCATCAAGCGCGTATCTGCCATTCAACAACCGTCACCGGCGTAGCCAACACTTGGGGCTATGGCGCGATGACGAACAGCTACACAGACATTCGCAATTCCAAAACCCAGATCATCATGGGGGGTAATCCTGCCGAAGCCCATCCGGTATCCCTCCAGCATTTGCTGGAGGGCGCCGAGCTCAACAAAGCGAATGTCATTGTCATCGATCCGCGGCTGACGCGGACTGCTGCGCATGCGACCGAATACGTCCGGCTCCGGCCCGGCACCGACATTCCCGTGCTTTATGGGATCATGTGGCACATCATTAAGAACGGTTGGGAGAATAACGAATTCATCCAGCAGCGCGTGTATGGCTATGAAGACGCGCGCAAGGAAATGGAGAAGTGGACGCCGGAAGAGGTCGAACGCGTGTCCGGAGTTCCCGGCGAGCAGCTCAAGCGAGTTGCGCAGATGTTCGCGACACAAAAGCCCTCGACGCTGATCTGGTGCATGGGCCAAACCCAACATACCGTCGGCACAGCGAATGTTCGCGCCAGCTGCATGCTGTTGCTGCTTACCGGCAATGTCGGCGCACCTGGTACCGGCGCCAACATCTTCCGCGGTCATGACAATGTGCAGGGCGCGACCGATGTCGGCCTCGATATCGTCACGCTGCCCTTCTACTACGGCCTAGTCGAAGGTGCGTGGAAGCATTGGTCACGCGTTTGGGAAGTCGACTACAATTTCCTGCAGGCGCGGTTCGAACTCCAAACAGATCATGGAGACACCGGGCATACCACTCACCCGCTGGTTCGATGCGGCGATCCTGCCAAAGGATCAGGTCGCGCAAAAGGACAATGTGCGTGCGATGTTCGTGCAAGGTCACGCCAGCAATAGCATCACGCGCATTCCCGAATCGTTGAAAGGACTGAAGGCGCTCGATCTCCTGGTCGTGGCGGATCCGCATCCGACCACCTGGGCGTCCCTTGCCGTACAGGCGGGACGCAAGGAGAACATGTACCTCCTGCCTGTCGCCACGCAGTTCGAATGTAAAGGCTCCCGCGTCGCGTCCAATCGCGCGATGCAGTGGGGCGAGCAGATCGTCAAGCCGATATTCGAATCGAAGGACGATCTCGAGGTTATATACCTCGTCGCCAAGAAGCTCGGCTTCGCCGATCCAATGTTCAAGAACATTAAGGTCGAGAACAATTTGCCGGTGGCCGAGGACATACTTCGCGAAATGAATCGCGGTAGCTGGTCCACCGGATACTGCGGCCAGTCACCTGAGCGCATCAAGTCGCACATGGCGCACCAGGCGGACTTCGACATGCTCACACAACGCGCGACCACCGGTCCGAACAAAGGCGACTACTACGGGTTGCCGTGGCCATGCTGGGGCTCGCCCGAGGTCAAACACCCCGGAACGCCACTCCTCTACAACACCAATCTCGCCGCGATGGACGGCGGCGGCTGCTTCCGCGCGCGCTTTGGCGTAGAACGCGAAGAGAAAAAGCCGGACGGTTCGACTGTGAAGGTCAACCTGCTTGCTGAAGGATCCTACTCCAAGGATTCCGAGATCAAGGATGGTTATCCCGAATTCACGCTCGCCGTCCTGAAGAAGCTCAGTGGGATAAAGACCTCACCGAAGCTGAAATGGCTGTAATCAATAAGGTCAATCCGACCACACCTGACGCGGTGTCATGGTCGCTTGACCTGTCCGGCGGGGATTCAGCGCGTCGCCTTGCAGCACGGCTGCATACCTTACGGAAATGCCAAAGCTCGTATGAATGCGTTTGGTCTGCCTGATCCGATCCCGGTTCATCGCGAACCGATCTACACACCGCGGGTCGATCTGGTGAGCAAGTATCCGACGTTGCCCGACGCCAAGCAATTCCGGCTGCCGAATATCGGCTTCTCGGTGCAAAAAGCTGCGATCGAGAAGGGAATCGCCAAGCAATTCCCGATCATTCTATCGTCCGGCCGTCTCGTTGAGTACGAGGGCGGTGGTGAAGAAACGCGCTCCAACAAGTGGCTGGCCGAGCTACAACAGGACATGTTCGTCGAGATTAATCCTGCCGATGCTGCCGACCGCGGAAATCAAGGATGGCGGCTGGGTCTGGGTCACCGGCGCGGAAAACAGCTCCAAGGCCAAGATGAAGGCGCTCGTCACCGAGCGCGTTGGCAAGGGCGTTGCATGGATGCCGTTCCACTTCGGCGGCTGGTTCGCCGGCGAGGATCTGCGGGCCAATTATCCGCAAGGCACGGATCCTGTTGTGCTCGGCGAAAGCGCAAACACCATTACTTCATATGGGTACGACCCGGCGACTGGCATGCAGGAGCCAAAAAGTCACTCTCTGTGAAATTCGAGCGGCATAAGGAGCAACGATCATGGCGCGAATGAAGTTTCTCTGCGACGCCGACCGCTGCATCGAATGCAACGCTTGCGTCACCGCTTGCAAGAACGAGCATGAAGTGCCTTGGGGTATCAACCGGCGGCGGGTCATTACCCTCAACGACGGCAAGCCCGGCGAGCGGTCGGTCTCTATGGCTTGCATGCACTGCACCGACGCGCCATGCGCGGCAGTATGTCCAGTGAACTGCTTCTACACCACGGCGGATGCAGTGGTGTTGCATTCAAAAGACCTGTGCATCGGGTGCGGATACTGCTTCTACGCGTGTCCTTTCGGCGCCCCGCAATATCCGAAAGTTGGCAATTTCGGTTCGCGCGGCAAGATGGATAAATGCACCTTCTGCGCTGGCGGCCCAGACGCCGACGGTAGCAAGGAGGAATTTGAAAAGTACGGCAATAATCGTCTGGCAGAAGGCAAGCTACCGTTGTGCGCCGAAATGTGCTCGACGAAGTCTCTGCTCGCCGGCGATAGCGATGTCATTGCCCAGATCTATAAGGAGCGCGTATCGAAGCGCGGCTATGGCTCGGGCGCATGGGGTTGGCAAACTGCTTACAAAGATCAATTGCGACGTGATGTAAACTGCGTCGGGCAGCACGTGGCACACAGCCGGTTCGCTCAGAAGGGCACACGAATGCAGGGAGAGGAACGCATGGCGAAACTTGTAGCGCATGTGCGCTTGATACGCGGGTGCTTTGGCTTTCGCATTAATTCTCGCATTGGCGGCACCGGTTTCGGCCCAGCAGCCGACCTTGGTCAACCCGAATGCCGATGCAGTGAAGGAGCAACAATTGCTCCAGCAGCTCAAGACAATCGAGGGCCGCGGTACCATTCCTGACGTAAGGTCTTATGTGCTCGAGCACCCCGTTGGACGCAACTGGCAGCAATTTCACAACGTGACGCTGCGCTGGATCGGCGGGATCGCTATCCTTGGCATGCTGGCTATTCTCGTCATCTTCTATCTGTGGCGCGGCATGGTCATGATTAAGAGCGGACGTTCGGGGCGCAAGATTGTCCGCTTCAATGCCTTTGAACAATTCGTGCATTGGATGACGGCAACGTGCTTCATCATCCTTGGAATTTCCGGCCTAAATATCACGTTCGGACGCCCGTTGTTGTTGCCTTTGCTTGGCCCTGAGGCCTTCACGACATGGTCCGAGCTGGCGAAATATTCACATAATTTTCTCAGCTTTCCCTTCACCATTGGCGTTGTGCTGATATTCCTGATGTGGATCGGTGGAAATATTCCGAATGCCGTTGACGTTGAATGGTTCAAGCGGGGCGGGGGCATCGTGGGCGACGATCATCCCCCGGCCTACCGCTTCAACGGGGGTCAGAAGGCGATTTACTGGATCGTGGTTCTTGGCGGTACCGGCGTTGCGATCACCGGTTACGCATTGATGTTCCCGTTTTACGGCACCGATATTGACACCATGCAATACGCGCAAATGTTTCACGCCGTGGTGGCCATGCTATTCGTTGCCGCGATGCTTGGGCACATCTACATCGGCACTATCGGCATGGAGGGTGCCTTCGAGGCTATGGGTGAAGGCACCGTGGATATTAATTGGGCGAAGGAGCACCATAGCCTGTGGGTGAAGGAAGAAGTTGGCGCGCACGGGTTCAAACGAGTCGCAGCGCCGGCCGATGGCGACACCTGCCGAATAAAGCTTATAAATCCAGTCCGGACGACGCCCGGTCTTTATGGCCGGGCGTTTTGCTATAAGGGGCGCGCAAGGAAACAACGATGAACGCGCCCATTAAAGATCCCATGCGCATTATCGGTCTCGCCGGCTGGAGCGGCTCGGGTAAAACCACGCTGATTACTAAGCTGATTCCGTGCCTGATTGCCCGAGACATAAAGGTGTCTACGCTCAAGCACGCCCATCACGGTTTCGATTTGGATCAACCGGGAAAGGATTCTTTTTTCCACCGCGCCGCTGGCGCCACGGAGGTCATTATATCATCGGCGAAGCGTTGGGCGATCTTGCACGAGCTGCGCGAGGAAGCGGAGTGGGATCTGAACACGCTGGTCGCAAAGATGTCGCCCGTCGACCTGGTACTAGTTGAAGGTTTTAAGCGCGATGCATTTCCAAAACTCGAAATCCACCGGGCGGTAAACGGAAAGCCTCTCATCCATCCCGATGACCCGCACATTGTCGCGATCGCCTCGGACGTTAAATTACCCCAGGTAAAAATCCCGATTGTCGATCTCAATGATATCGAGGCTATCGCCGATCTGTTGCTCTCGCGCGCGGTGCCGATCGGAGCTGTAGGCCGCACCACTTCTGCAAAGGGTGGATAATGGCGCAGCTTACCGATGATTGCTTCGCATTTTCAGGGCCTTTACTCCGGCTTGACGATATGGAACGGCTAATCGGCGAGCGTATTGCGCCTGTGGCGGAGACCGAGCGTATCCCGCTGCTTGGTGCGCGCAGCCGAGTCATCGCTGTCGACATGAAGGCACCGGACAATCTGCCGCCATTCGATAATTCGGCCGTTGATGGATACGCGGTGCGACACGAAGACCTACGTGCCGATGGCGATACCACACTTACAATTTCTGGCCGATTGACTGCCGGTGCGCGCGCGGACGTTCACCTCAAGACCGGCGAAGCCATCCGAATTTTTACAGGCGCGGCTATGCCCAAAAATGCCGATACAATCTTCATGCAGGAAGATGTTACTGTTGATGGCTGCCAAGTCACCGTGCCGAAAGGCTTAAAGCTCGGCGCCAATCGCCGTCTTGCCGGTGAGGACGTGCCCGCCGATTCCTTGGTGTTTCCGGCGGGCACTGTGTTGGAAGCGCAACATATCGCTCTGGCCGCTGCGCTTGGGCTCACCGAATTCGTCGTGCGGCGTAGGCTGAGGGTCGCGGTTTTTTCGACCGGCGACGAAGTTATCGACCCCGGCTCGGTTCGCGCCAGTACGGCGATCTATGATTTCGAATCGCTACTTGCTTGCGGAATTGCTCGAACGACTTCGGCGCAGTCGTAACCGACTTGGGCATACTTTCTGACAATCCCGAGATGCTCGCACAGGCTTTGAAAAAAGCTGCGAATCACGACCTTGTCATCACGACGGGCGGCGTTTCAACCGGCGAGGCCGACCACGTACGCGCCGCGGTCGAGAGTGTCGGCAGCCTGGTGTTCTGGCGTGTTGCAATAAAGCCTGGTCGTCCAGTGGTGATGGGCGTGATCCGGGGCGCTAAGCCAGGAGAGAGCGCTGCATTTGTCGGCTTGCCCGGCAACCCGGTTGCGGTATTCGTCACATTTGTACGGGTGGTTAAGCCGCTGATACGGCGGCTGTCCGGAGCGCATGCGGATAAATTATTGCCGCTCCCGGTGCGTGCTTCATTTGCATACAAGAAAAAGAAAGACCGCCGCGAATATGTGCGTGTGGCGCTGAGGCGTGCCGCCGACGGTGAAATCGAGGCGGTCAAGCATCCGCAAGATGGTGCGGGCATTCTTACATCGCTAACGGAAACCGACGGGTTGCTGGAGTTTCCCGAAGATGTGACCGCGGTCGAGCCCGGCACTCGCGTCGGGTTCTTGTCCTATGCAGCGCTGATCGGCTGAAGGTTTCGCTCTCACGCACCGAGGCGTACGCTGGTCGCGCTACTGAAGGCCTTTTCAGCCGAGTCCGGTACGTTGTAAAGCACCGCGCCGCCGATGACAGCTACGACGATGGCCGCAATGCAAGCCACGATGAATGTCTTCATGAAATTCGCTCCTCTCACAGTCCCGCATATCAACGCTACCGCAAATTACATTAAATATGGAGCTGGCGCGACGACGATCAAGAATCGGGTGCCGAGTTTCACGAATGCTGCAGCGCAATGTGTTCGGCGCGTGCCGCATCTTCAGGCGTATTGACGTTGAAGAACGGATCGATCGGTTGGTCGGGCCAATCGGCGATGGCGACGCCATGCCGCGCAGTCCAAACCTCAATCTTGCGTAAGTCATCCTCGATTAGCGCCTTACGTAAATCATCGCGCAGCGCGAGTGGCCACAAGCCCACCACCGGGTGACGCCATTCGCCGGAGCGTGCGCAGGCGAGCGGAACACCCGCACCCATGCTGCGGCGGGCCTCGTGTAAGCGATCGACAAGATCGTCCGGTAGGAAGGGACAATCGCCCGGCACGCTAACGATCCACTCGACCGCACGGTTCTGCTTTGCGAGCCAGTCGAGCCCGGCCAATATCCCGGCCAGAGGGCCGGCAAAATCCGGCACGCTGTCGGGAACGACGGTCAGGCCCGTATCGGCAAAACGCTTTGGATCACCGTTCGCGTTGATGATGATGCCGGGGCATTGTGCGGAGAAGAGTCGCGAGCACGCGGTCGAGAATTGATATACCGCCGATTTCGATTTCGCGCTTTGTCGCCGCCGCCCATGCGCCGCGCCAAACCACCGGCAAGTACGAGACCGAAGGTAGGAGGATGGCTAATCGTCATGCACTGCCGCTTTGCGCCGATGTTTGGCGCTTTCTTCTTCTACAAACGAGAGATCCTGATCGAATATAATGCGATCTTCCCCGGCGAGCGCAACGAAGCGTTTACCGCGCGCGCGTCCGACCAAAGTCAAATTTGCCTTCCGCGCCAGCTCCACGCCCCACGCCGTGAAGCCAGACCGTGAGATGAGAATCGGAATTCCCATACGCACGGTCTTGATAACCATCTCCGACGTTAGCCGTCCGGTGGTGTAAAAAATCTTGTCGGCGGCTGGCACCTTCTCCTTGAACATCCAACCGGCGATCTTGTCGACAGCGTTGTGGCGGCCAACGTCCTCCATATAGACCAAGGGCTCGTCACGAAGCGCCAGGACGCAACCATGAATTGCACCCGCTTCTAGATAAAGCGATGGCGTCGTATTGATTTTGTTGGTGAGTGCATAAAGCCAAGACGTCCGCAATTCTGCCTTCGGCAGCGAAACATCCTCCAGCGCTTCCATGAGATCGCCGAAAACCGTGCCCTGCGCACAGCCGGACGTTTGCACTTTCTTCTTTAGCTTCTTCTCATAATTGGTTTTGCGTTTGGTCCGCACGACCACGACCGCGAGTTCTTCATCATAGTCGACCCCGGTAACGACATCGTCCGGCTTGAGCATGTTCTGGTTGAGCAAATATCCGATTGCAAGATATTCGGGATAATCACCGATGGTCATCGCGGTGACAATTTCCTGGCTATTGAGGAAGATCGTCAACGCCCTCTCGACCGTTACAGATGCTCGATGCGCGCTCCGGCCTGGTCGACACCCGAGACCCGCTCGGTCAGCTTCGGATCGAGCGGGTCGGGCCGGATAATATAGCTGTCGCGGTCTTTGCTCATCGCTCAATTATAGCAGAATTTTTGCCACAGCGTGAAAACTGCCCAACTTAGGTGGGCAGCGGAGCGACTTTGTCCATGGTCCGAGGCCACGAAACGACGAAGATCGTTTCCAAGCGGCGTATGACGGACATAGACTACGTTTAACGAAACAGCGATCCCGGGGGAGATGCTCGCCATGCTTCGCGCTACCAAAGACACCATGCTGCCAACCACCATTACCGGCTCGCTCCCGCGGCCGAGTTGGTACACGCAAATCTTGGTACGCGTAGTTTTCTGGACGCGATGGTGAACAACCAGTTTCGCGAACAGTATGTCGATGCGGTCGCGGTCTATCTGCACGAACAGGAGATGGCGGGGCTCGATATCATCACCGACGGCGATGCACATTTTGATTCCGACGTCGGCGGCCAGAGCTGGACGAATTATCCGCCGAGGCACATGGGTGGCTTCGATCAGAAAATCCACAGCCCACGCCTGCGGGCAAAGGTGGCCTCGCGTTCCCGCCCGGCCACATTTTGCATGACTATCTGGAATCGCGCGTCATGCCCGGCATCAACGGGCCTGTTACCCGAGGCGACCTTCAATATGCCGCTATGTGGAAGGTCGCGCAGCGCATGACCAAGAGGCCGGTTAAATTCGGCACTATCGGGCCGGAGTTGGTTGCGTTCGCTGTTCAGGACAAGCACTACAAGTCGATTAAAGATCGTATTCTGGCGATCACGGATGCGCTGAACGCCGAGCTCCACGATCTCGCTGACGCCGGCTGCCAAGTCATCCAGTTCGAGGAACCCCAGGTCCATCTCCTGGCCGTTCGCAATATCGTGGATGAAGTTATCAACCCGGCATTCAGCGTCGATGTGTTCAATCGCACCGTCAAAGGTCTCCGTGCAAAAACGGAAGTCTGGTGTCATACCTGCTGGGGCAATCCTTCGCAGCAACGCATGTTCAAGGAAGTACAGACCTACAAGAACGCTCTTGAGATGCTAAACAAAGTAGATGCCGACGTTATTACTTTTGAGTCGGCGAGTGCAGGCGGTATGGATCTTCAAGGCATTTGGCAAGATCATCACCGAAAAGAAGATCTGCATCGGCGTTATCGACCATCATTCACTCCAGGTTGAGCGGCCCGAGGAAATTGCGGAACATATTCGTCGCGCACTCAAGTACATTCC
>CAWGBH010000016.1:0-168892 GCA_963820805.1 uncultured Alphaproteobacteria bacterium | reverse complement strand
CGAATTCTGCAACGATTTTTGCAAATTCGCGGAGCATCTCGCATTCGGAACGCACACGCGCGGCAGACGTTGGAATAACGTCATGAACAAAGATAACAACGGCACATTCGGCATCATCATTGGCGGCGTTGTCGCTGTGATCGCGGCCATCTTCATTCTCGGTGGTGGCGAGTTGGGCGGCAAGACCACCGTCGACGGAGACCAGGATTTGCCGCCGGTAGCAACGTCGGGCGAGTAAGGCTGGGCCTTACCACCAAGGCTGTGGCGTAAACGTTCCTGCCGCCTGCTCGATCACTGTGCCGAGTGAAAATAACGTCTCCTCGTCGAATGGCCGGCCGATCAGCTGCAATCCCAACGGCAAACCCTGCGCGTCAACGCCAGCGGGCACCGCGATGCCCGGGAGCCCTGCCATATTCACGGTCACGGTAAATACGTCATTCAAATACATTTCCACCGGGTCAGCGCCGCCCTTTTCACCCAATCCGAACGCGGCGGAAGGCGTGGCGGGCGTCAACATGGCGTCCACGCCGGCCTTGAAGCAATCTTCGAAATCCTTCTTGATGAGCGTTGCGTACCTTCTGTGCGCGCAGGTAATAGGCATCGTAGTAGCCGGCGGAAAGCACGTAGGTGCCGATCATGACGCGCCGTCGCACCTCAGCACCGAATCCATCGCTACGCGTCTTCTCATACATATCGATGATATCGCGGCCTGCAACTCGCAGCCCGTACCGCACGCCGTCATAGCGCGCGAGGTTGGATGACGCCTCCGCTGGCGCGACGATGTAATACGCAGGAAGGGCGTATTTGGTGTGCGGCAGTGAAACCTCGACCAGCTCGGCGCCCGCCGCTTTCAGCCAGGCGCGTCCCTGCTCCCAGATTTTTTCGATCTCGGCGGGCATCCCGTCGAGGCGGTATTCTTTGGGAATGCCGATGCGCAGCCCTTTGACCGATTTCCCGACAGCCGTTTCGTAATCCGGCACCGCAAGATCCGCACAAGTCGTGTCCTTTGGGTCCGGACCAGCCATCGAGCGCAGCAGGATGGCCGCGTCGCGCACACTCCGCGCGAAAGGGCCGGCCTGATCGAGAGAGGATGCGAAGGCAACAATGCCCCACCGTGAGCAGCGGCCGTAAGTCGGTTTGATGCCAACTGTGCCTGTGAATGCGGCAGGCTGGCGGATCGAACCACCGGTATCGGTGCCAGTCGCCCCAAGGCATAGCTGCGCAGCCACCGCAGCAGCCGAGCCTCCGGACGAACCGCCGGGCGTCAGTGGCGTATTTGACCCTTTGCGCCGCCACGGCGAATGCACGGGCCCGTAATGCGACGTTTCATTCGACGAACCCATCGCGAATTCATCGCAGTTCGTCTTGCCAAGAAGCACAGCACCATCGCGCCATAATTGAGAGGTGACCGTGGAGTCGTAGGTCGGGACGAAATTATCGAGAATGTGCGAACAGGCGGTCGAGCGCACGCCGGCTGTGCAAAACATATCTTTGATCGCGAGTGGAATGCCTTCCAACGGACCCTCCTTTCCGCCAGCAAGACGCGCGTCGGAATCTTTCGCCATGCCGAGAGCACGCTCCGGCGTCTCAAGCACAAATGCGTTGAGGGCGCGCGCCTTTTCTATTGCCGTCAGATGCGCGGCAGTAAGCTCGCCCGCAGAAAAGGACTTTTTCTTCAGCCCGTCGCGCGACTGCGCTAGACTCAACGAGGTGAGTTCAGTCACGGCGTAGGCTCTTCCGACGGTCGCGGCCCGCGCTCGCGTAGTTCCGATGTGGGCTGGTCCGTGCCCGGGTCGCATGTGAAAGCGTCGTCGTCACGCGACTTTCTTTTCTTGGCCGCGCTCCGCTCGGCATCGAGAGCGTCGACCATAGACCAATATCCGAGTTCGCACGCGATGCACATCACTCGACCACTTTCGGAACGAGGAAAAAATTGTCTTCGCTCGCTGGTGCGTTTTTAACGATATCTCCAGCGATGCCGCCATCGGTTACGATATCTGCACGCTTCTTCATCGTCATCGGTGTAACGGATGTCATCGGCTCCGTGCCTTCAATATTGACTTCCGCCAGTTGCTCGACGAAAGCGAGCATGGCGTTGAGTTCTCCCTTGAGATGCTCGATCTCGTCCTCAGCCACGGCAATACGGGCGAGGTGGGCAATACGGCGAACGGTATCAGCGTCAACAGCCATGGAAATTCCGGTGAAGCGGCCCTTGCGGCGTTGGCCAGCCTATAGCAGAGCAGCTTTCATCGCGACAACCGGCAAGCACAAGCGATTTCACGAGGCCTGGCCGCGCAGTAGTCCCTCCACCTCGGTAACCAATTGTTCGATCAGCTGGCCCGCAGGCAACTCGCGGCTAAGGGCGGCGGCCTGACCCGCCAGCATTGGCGAAAAATCACCGGATCCCGCGCCTGTGCCTTGGCGTGCAATGGCGCAAGAGCGCCGCTGGCCAAAGGAAACTCCGGGACGATGTCGTTCATTGGTCCGAGTTCGCGAATAACTCGATTGATTAAGCCACGCGCCGGCCGGCCACTCAGGACGTTGGTAAGCACTGTGCTGTCGTCATGCGCCGCTCGCAATGCGGCACGGTGCGGCGGCAGGGTTTTTGCCTCGGGACAGGACAAAAACGCCGTGCCCATTTGCACGCCTGCTGCTCCAAGCGCCAGCGCTGCTACAATCCCGCGAGCATCTCCTATTCCGCCGGTTGCTATCACTGGCACTTTCACCGCGTCGACCACCTGCGGCAAAAGCGCGAACAGACCAACCTGAGTAGAAGTGTTATCGGCCAAGAACGAGCCACGATGGCCGCCGGCTTCAAATCCTTGCGCGATGACCGCGTCGCAACCATTTGCTTCGAGAAAACGCGCTTCCGCGACCGTCGTTGCCGAACACATCAGCTTGCAACCGGCAGCCTTTACGCGCGCAACCAACGCCGCGTCCGGCAGACCGTAGTGGAAGCTTACGACCGCGGGCTTGAGCTCTTCAACGACGGCGCACATTGCCGCGTCGAACGGCATTCGGGCTGCGGTTGTGACCGGGGACGCCGGGTCAACGCCAAGCTCGACATAGTATGGTTTGAGTTTTTCTCGCCATACATGCTCGCGCGCGTTGTTGGGTGTCGGCATTTTATGCGCGAGGAAATTGAGATTGATCGGCTTGTCGCCGGTGGCAGCAAGAAACTGCGCGCCCTGGGCTCGTAACTGTTCTTCGTTGAGCATCCCCGCCGGCAAGGCCGCGAGCCCTCCGGCATTGGCAACCGCGATAGCAAGCTCTGCATCCATAACGCCTGCCATCGGCGCCAGAAGGATCGGGTGGTCGACCTGGATGAGCTCCAGCAGTCGTCGGTTAGCCCACATCAGCTTGATTCCGGCATCTGCAGCCAACATCTAGCGCGTTCAACGGCGGCGAGCATTCGTCATGGCTGAAGCGAGCCTCTCCCCAGCCACGAAGGCAACTTTCGACCATCGCACGAAAAGTGGAAGAAACGGAGCACGGGACAGGTTACCATTCCACAATGCCGATCCGAACTCACGACCGTTACCCCTATTCTTCCAATTCGAGAGCGCGCCGTCTACGATTGGCCGGGCGGCAAACGCCTTGCGATCTATATCGGCCTTAACCTCGAGTGGTTTTCATTCGGCGAAGGTCTCGGCGCCGAACTAGCGCCGGGCGGCCCGCAACCCGACGTTCTCAATTATGCTTGGCGTGACTACGGCAACCGCGTGGGTGCTTTCCGATTGGCGGAGCTATTCGCCGATCTCAAGCTCCCGATCTCACTATTGATCAATGCCGAAATGTATCGCCAGGCGCCGCAAGCGATCGCGGCCTTTCCCGACGCCGAGATTGTCGGTCACGGCCGAAGTAATTCCGAACGGCAAGGCACACTCAGCGAGGCCGAAGAAAAAGCCCTCATCGTAGAGACCACGGCAACAATCGAAAAACATTCGGGCCAACGCCCGAGCGGCTGGCTTGGCCCCTGGATCTCGCAATCACCGCTGACGCCTGATCTGTTACATGAGGCGGGCTATGGCTATCTCCTCGACTGGTGTCACGACGACCAACCTGTCTGGATGAAAACACGCGGAGGTCGAATACTATCGTTGCCCTACCCGCAGGAACTTAATGACATCCCGCAGATCGTGGCGCGAAAGCGTGAGGGCGCAGAGTTTGCCGATATGATCGTGAATTCCTTCGAAGTGATGTTAGACGAATGCACGAAACGTCCACTTGTCATGGGTATCGCGCTGCATCCGTACATTGTCGGATGGCCACACCGCTACAAGCATCTGGCGCGCGCGTTAAAACATATTCAGCGTCGCGCCGATGAACGCGTGTGGTTCACCACCGCGGGCGACATTGCGAACCATGCGACGCAGTTGCCACCGGGAACCGTGCCCTGAAGCAGTTCCGATTGGCGAGCTTTCTCCCCTGCATGGTAGCGCTTAGACATGTCTCTTATCCTGCCGCTCATTGAAGCCGTCCCGTACTTGGGCGCGCGCGGAGCATTGATTGGGCTCGATCTCGGGACCAAGACCATCGGCGTTGCGGTGAGTGATCCGGATCGAAAGCTTGCGACAGGCGTCGAAACCGTTGCGCGGAAAACGTTCACGGTCGACGCACGCCGCATCCTTGCGTTGGCTGAAGAGCGGTCTGCTGTCGGGTTCGTCCTTGGCTTGCCGATCAATATGGACGGCAGCGAGGGCCCCCGTGCGCAGTCAACGCGTGCATTTGCCCGCAACTTCGCAAAGCTTACCGGACTGCCAATTGCATTTTGGGACGAGCGCCTGTCGACAGCCGCGGTCGAGCGCGAATTGATTGCTGCCGACGTCAGCCGCAAAAAGCGCGCCGCCGTCATCGATCAGCACGCCGCGGCCTACATCCTGCAGGGCGCCCTCGATCGGCTGGCGCGCCTGTAAAAAAGAGGCCGCCCAGAAGAGCGGCCTCTTCAAACACGAATTTCACGTCAGCTTAACGCTGGGAGTCGATTGCGAAGTTGTTCGTGTTGTGCTGACGCGACCAGTGATCGCCGTAGTAGCCATAACGATACTGAGGTGCGGGTTCATACGCGTACGAATCGTAGGCATATGTATCGGGCTCATAGGCGTAGCCGGGATCCGCATAGGCGTAGCCCGGGTCACTGTAGTAGTAGCCATTGTTGTAAGCCGAGCTGGCAGCCGCCGCGCCTACCAGGGCGCCTGCACCAAACCCGATCGCTGCAGCCGCGTTGCGCCCATCGCGCGCCTGACTTGGCGATATCGCGGCTACCGCGATCGCGCCTGTCAGTGCCACCGCAGTGGCGTATTTCATAATCGTATTCATGTTGGCCTCCTTCCGTGCCGGCGTTGGGTTATCGAAGTTCAACCCAGAAACACGCGGGGTTGTTCCGGTAGAGCGGGAACCACGGGTCACGATTGAACCGGGATCGTTCACGAAGATGTGGGGGAACTTCGCGCAGCCCTTAGACCGACACATTGTAAAAAAAGAGCGGACCGGAGGTCCGCTCTAGATCGCCGTGGTGCGCGGCGCAGTGATTACCATTCCGGATTGTACGTTGGGTCGAGCGATGGATCTTGTACGAGCGGGTTAGCGCAAGAGGCCATATATCCGTAAGGACGGCTCGCGTCGGCAGCGATCCAGCACTGGCCGCCGTCGCGGGATGATGTTGTCGCGACCAAGGCGGCGATGCCTGCGTGAGCCAAGATGGACTTCATCTGCATAGTACTCCATTTGCCCAGCCCGATTGCCGGTACTGACGGGAATTCAGATCGTGCCGCGGATGACGGGCCTGGCGCTTTCGGGAAAACACGCCGGGCGCTCCCGCGATCCGGGAAAATGCCTGCAACGATGGTGCTGCCATCACGTTAAAGAACCACGCCTCCCTCCCGCCGCCCTTATCGCTAAATTTGACTCGAACCTGTCGCAAATCGGCGGCGATCGGCACCATTAACGATCTAAATCAGTGGCTTGTGGATCGACGGGCAACGCCCTTGCCGTGAGGGCGGGTTGTGCCTATAGGTTTCGCTTTAATGACCATTGCGCCGAAACCCTCGTTCGTCCTCAGCAGGCGTCATTTGTTGGGGATCGAAGGGCTTTCTCACACCGACATTTCCGGACTGCTCGATCTCGCCGAGGAATTCGTCGAGCTCAACCGCCAGGTTGAGAAGAAACGCGCTTCGCTGCGCGGCCGCACCCAGATCAACCTGTTCTTCGAAGTCTCAACACGGACCCAGGCCTCCTTCGAACTGGCGGGCAAACGCCTCGGTGCCGACGTGATGAACATGTCGACCAGCTCGTCCTCGATGCGTAAGGGCGAGACGCTGATCGACACCGCGATCACGCTCAACGCCATGCATCCGGATATTATTGTCGTCCGGCACCACGCCTCGGGCGCGGTCGAATTGCTGGCGCGCAAAGTCGATTGCTCCGTCATTAACGCCGGCGACGGCTCGCACGAACATCCGACCCAGGCGCTGCTCGATGCGCTGACCATTCGTCGCAACAAAGGCCACATCGAAGGCCTGCTGGTCGCAATCTGTGGCGATATCCTGCATTCGCGCGTTGCGCGCTCGAACATCATCTTGCTCAACGCCATGGGCGCACGCGTGCGCGTTGTCGCCCCCTCCACTCTTCTGCCGCCGGGCATTGAACGCTTCGGCGTCGAGGTTGCGCGCGACATGCGCGAAGGCCTCGCCGGCGCCGACATCGTCATGATGCTTCGGCTGCAGCGCGAGCGCATGAACGGCTCGTACGTCCCCTCGATGTCAGAATATTTTCACTACTGGGGACTTGATGAAAAGAAACTCGCCTACGCAAAACCTGGGGCGATGGTGATGCACCCGGGGCCGATGAATCGCGGCGTTGAAATCGACTCGATCGTCGCCGACGGCGCCCAATCGTTAATTCGTGAACAGGTCGAAATGGGTGTCGCAGTGCGCATGGCTGTCCTGGAAGCGCTCTCTCGAAACTTGCCGAACGCGTGACATGATGTTGTCAGATCGCCGCCCGATCCTGCTTGCCAACGCCCGGATCGTCGATCCATCGCGCGACCTTGATATCGTCGGCGACCTGCTGATTGCCGAAGGCGTGATCCGCGAAGCGAAGAAAGGCATCGGCGCGGCCGGCGTGCCCGAAGGCACGGAGGTGATCGATTGCCGTGGCAAGTTGATAGCGCCCGGCCTTATCGATATGCGCGCCTTTATCGGCGAGCCCGGAGAGGCCAATCGCGAGACGCTCGCGTCTGCGAGCCAGGCGGCAGCCGCTGGCGGCGTCACCACAATTATTTGCCAGCCCGACACCTCGCCGACGATCGACAATCCGGCAACCGTCGACTTCGTCCTGCGCCGTGCACGCGACAACGCAATCGTCCACGTGCACCCGATGGCCGCAATCACCAAAGGGCTCGAAGGCAAGGAAATGACGGAAATCGGCCTGCTCAAGGCCGCAGGCGCGGTGGCCTTCACCGATGGCGCCAAAAGTGTCACCAACGCGCAGGTGATGCGACGCGTGCTGACTTACGCTGGCGATTTCGATGCGATGATTGTGCATCATACCGAAGACCCCGCATTGATCGGTGACGGGGTTATGAACGAAGGCGAATTTGCCGCACGCCTCGGCCTGCTCGGCATTCCGAAGGCCGCAGAAACCGTGATGCTTGAGCGAGATATCCGGCTGGTCGCCTTATCAGGCGGCCGCTATCACGCGGCGTCCGTGACTTGCGTGGACACGCTCGAGGTCTTGCGCCGCGCCAAGGATGCCGGCCTCAACGTGACGGCATCGGCGTCGATCAACCACGTGACACTTAACGAAAATGACATCGGGCCATATCGCACCTTCCTGAAAGTGTCGCCTCCATTGCGCGCAGAAGACGACCGCAAAGCGCTCGTCGAAGCGTTGAGTGCCGGGCTCGTGGACGTAGTGATGTCGGATCACAATCCGCAAGACGTCGAAACCAAACGTCTGCCTTTCGCGGAAGCAGCGGCCGGCGCGATTGGGCTCGAAACCATGCTCACGGCCGGCTTACGGCTCGTGCACAGCGGTGAGATCGACTTGATTACTTTGTTGCGTGCCATGTCGACGCGCCCGGCGGAATTGCTCGGGCTCCCAGGCGGCACGCTCAAAAGCGGCGCGCCGGCCGATGTCATCGTGGTCGACACCGAGTTGCCTTGGGTGCTCGATCCCGTTGAGCTGAAATCAAAGTGCAAAAATACGCCGTTCGACGAAGCGCGGCTGACTGGCCGCGTGGTGCGCACGATCGTTTCCGGTCGAACAGTTTACGAGTACGTATGACGTCGGCTTTCGCCTTTGCTTTCGGCTATCTGCTGGGCTCAATCCCATTCGGGCTCTTGCTTACACGTGCCGCCGGCGGTCCGGACATCCGCGACATCGGCTCGGGCAATATCGGTGCAACCAATGTGTTGCGGACGGGGCGCAAGGGGCTCGCGGCGGCCACGCTTCTGTGCGACGTGCTCAAAGCAACGCTCGCCGTTTTGGTCGCGGCCCGCTATGGCGCCAATGCAGCGCTCGCCGCCGGCCTTGGCGCCTTTCTCGGCCATCTATTTCCGGTTTGGCTGAAGTTCAAAGGCGGCAAAGGTGTCGCCACCTATATCGGCCTGCTCATCGGTCTTTATTGGCCCGCGGCACTTCTTTTCTGCGCGATCTGGATCGCGGTTGCCGCCGCCAGTCGTTATTCGTCACTGGCAGCATTGATTGCCAGCGCGCTCACCCCGCTCGGCCTGTGGTTCTTTAATCGTCCGAATATTGCTGCGTTGTTTCTGCTTCTCACCCTCCTTTTGTGGTTCATGCACCGCGCGAACATCAGCCGCCTGCTCGATGGCAGCGAGGGCAAAATCGGCGCAAAGGCCGTCGCACCTCACTAAACTTAGGGTTGTATTCATCTCAAATCGGTTGTAGTGCTCCTGCATTGCGGAGCGCGTTTCACGTTGAATGCACACGACCTATTGAATGACCAGCAGCGGCTCGACTGGCTACGGCTCATTCGCAGCGCAAATGTCGGGCCGCGTACATTTCATGATCTGGTCAGATACTACGGTAGCGTAGGTGCCGCGCTTGGCGCCCTGCCCGGCCTCGCGCGCCGCGGCGGCTCCTCACGTGGGCCGCGCATCTTCTCGCGCGAACAAGCTGAGGCCGAACTGCTGGCGGCGCAAGCGGCTGGAGTTCGAATACGTCACGCTTGACGAGCCTGAATATCCGTCGCGATTGCGCGCGATTGATGATCCACCCCCGGTGATTGCGATACGGGGGAACCGCGATGTTCTCGCGCGACCACTCATTGCCATTGTCGGCTCACGCAATGCCTCGGGTGCCGGCGTAAAATTTGCCGAGCGGATCGCGCGCGATCTTGGCAATGCCGGGTTTGCCGTTGTATCGGGACTTGCGCGAGGGATCGATGCCGCCGCACATCGTGCCAGTTTGAGCACGGGAACCATCGCCGTGCTCGCGGGCGGTCATGACTGCATCTATCCGGCCGAACACGTAACTTTAGTGGAAAAACTTGTCGTCGATGGCGCGGCCATTTCGGAAATGCCATTTGCCTGGGAGCCGCGCGCTCATGATTTTCCCCGCCGCAATCGCCTGATCTCCGGTCTTTCACTCGGCGTGGTCATCGTCGAAGCAGCGCGGCGCTCCGGTTCACTGATCACCGCAAGGCTGGCCGGCGAACAAGGGCGCGAGGTCTTCGCGGTGCCAGGCTCCCCCCTCGATCCACGCAGCGAAGGCACGAACGGACTGCTCAAGCAAGGCGCAATCCCGGTCACCGAGGCGGCGGACGTCGTCGCAGCGATTGAACCTATACTTGGGCGCGCAATCGCGGCGGTGTCAGCGCAAGAACCAATACAGGAGCCGCTCAAGGAACTGACTTCGGAGCCCGATGCGGACGAGCGTACGCGTCTTATCGGACTGCTTGAACCGGCCCCCGTGTCGATCGATGATCTCGTACGGCTGTCGCGTACCTCCACCACAATCGTGCGGAGTGTGTTGCTGGAACTCGAAATCGCCGGCCGGCTCGAACGCCATGGTGCCGGGTTGGTATCGCTCCTGTAACGTGCGATACGAACGGCCCCTATCGGATCTTTTTATGCTTCGCAGAACCGTCACAGCACTCGCGATCCTTCTGGTATTTCAAAGCGTCCCCTCGCTTGCACAGGAACCGCCGTTCGCAGCTTTTGTTTCCGAGCTATGGCCGGATGCGCAAGCCAAAGGTGTTACCCGAGCGACATTCGAGCTCGCATTAAAGGGGGTCACGCCCGACCCGCGCGTGATTGCTGCCACGCAGCGTCAGCCGGAGTACGGCAAGCCGGTCGGTGATTATGTCAACGCGATCGTTTCAAACCGTCGTATCGCGGACGCCCAGCTCAAGGCGCGCGAGTGGACCAAAACTTTTGACGATGTCGAAAAGAAATTTGGGGTTGATCGCTGGGTGCTGCTCGCATTGTGGGGCATGGAATCCGACTTCGGCACCGAAAAAGATCGCTGGGACGTCTTTCGCTCGCTCGCAACACTCGCCTATGTGAAGTATCGCCATCCTTATTTCCGCAACGAGTTGATCGTTGCGATGCTCATCATGCAGAACAATCACTTTACCCGCGACAAAATGGTCAGCTCATGGGCCGGCGCCATGGGTCAAAGCCAATTCATGCCGTCCAATTTCGTCGACTATGCCGTCGATTTTTCAGGCGACGGCCACATCGATATCTGGAGCAATGTGCCAGACGTGCTCGGCTCGACCGCCAATTATTTGCATAAATGGAAATGGAACGCCGCGCTACCCTGGGGCTTTGAAGTCATTGTCCCGAACGGATTCGACTACATGCGTAGCCGCGCGACATTCGCCGACTGGCAAACACTTGGCGTGCGCCGAGCGGACGGGAAACCATTTCCATCTGCTGGCCAGGGAATCCTGTTTTTCCCGAGCGGCGCGAAAGGTCCTGGATTTATCGTCACAGAAAATTTCGATGTGTTGAAGGAGTACAACAACTCGGACGCCTACGCGATTGCAGTGGGTCACCTCGCCGACCGCATGCATGGCGGCGGCCTAGTCAAGACGGCCTGGCCGAAAGACGACCATCAACTCTCTCGCGATGCGCGCATCGCCTTGCAGAAAAAACTTTCAGAACTCGGTTACAAGGTGAGCGATTTCGAGGGTCACATCGATTTTGATTTGAGAGACAACATTCGCGTGGAGCAGAAAAAATTCGGCATGTTGCCCGACGGCACACCGACAGCAGTCTTGCTGGAAAAACTTGGCGTAAAATCCCAATAGAAGCCGCGCCAGCGAATTTTAAGATCGGCAAGCATCCTGCTAGCCAGAATAGCGGAAATTAATTATAACTACCCTTGGTTGCATTTACCTCCATAGTGGTCTCTTTCATGCCCTATTTCGCTGGTCTGACACGGCTTCTTAACCCGCTCATTTGACACTAGGGGCCACCTTCCCCATGTTCCGGGCCAAAGATGCGGCTGATTCCGCCCTGATTCACACTGACTCTGGCGGATAACCCACTGGATTTTCATGGATATTGTCGTAGTCGAGTCGCCGTCCAAGGCGAAGACGATCAATAAGTACCTCGGCTCCGGCTATGAGGTTCTGGCCTCATTTGGCCATATCCGCGACCTGCCTCCCAAAGATGGCTCGGTCGATCCGGATAATGACTTCCGCATGCTTTGGGAGGTCGACACCCGGTCAAACCAGCGGATGAACGATATCGCGCGCGCGCTCAAGGGCGCCGACAAGCTGATCCTCGCCACCGACCCGGATCGTGAAGGCGAAGCAATCTCCTGGCACGTGCTTGAAGTGCTCAAGGAAAAGAACGCGCTCAAAGACCACAAGATCGAGCGCGTCGTATTCAATGCCATCACCAAGCAGGCGGTGAGCGAGGCGATGAAGCATCCGCGCCAAATCGATGGCGCGCTCGTCGATGCCTATCTTGCCCGCCGCGCCCTCGACTATCTTGTCGGCTTTACGCTCTCTCCGGTGCTCTGGCGCAAGCTGCCGGGCGCCCGTTCCGCCGGCCGCGTGCAATCGGTCGCGCTGCGCCTCGTCTGCGACCGCGAGCTGGAAATCGAGAAATTCGTCGCGAAAGAATATTGGTCAATCGTCGCCAAACTGGCGACCCCGCGCAACGAGGTTTTCGAAGCGCGGTTGGTCGGCGCCGACGGGCAGAAGATCCAGCGTCTCGATATCGGCTCCGGCGCCGAAGCTGAAGCATTCACCCGCGACCTCGAGGTCGCAACTTTCAAGATTACCAGCGTTGAAGCAAAGCCCGCCCGCCGCAACCCGCCGCCGCCGTTCACCACATCAACAATGCAGCAGGAGGCGAGCCGCAAGCTCGGCTTCGCCCCGGCGATCACCATGCGTCTCGCGCAGCGCCTCTACGAGGGTGTGGAGCTCGACGGAGAGACCACCGGTTTGATCACCTATATGCGCACCGACGGCATCGATATGGCGCCGGAGGCGATCGCCGACATCCGCACCATGCTGGGACACAACTACGGCAAGGAGTACGTTCCCGCTTCGCCGCGCGAGTATCACAACAAATCGAAGAACGCGCAGGAGGCGCACGAAGCGGTACGCCCGACCAGCGCCAGCCGCACGCCCGCAGAAGTCGCAAAATATGTCGATCGCGACCAGGCGCGGCTCTATGAATTGATCTGGAACCGCGCGATCGCAAGTCAGATGGAATCCGCGGAACTCGAGCGCACCACCGTCGATATCGTTGCCACAGCAGGGTCGCGGAACATTGAGTTGCGCGCTTCAGGACAAGTGGTGAAGTTCGACGGCTTTCTCACTCTCTACCAGGAAGGCCAGGACGAAACCGCCGATGACGACGAGTCGCGCCGGCTGCCGGCGATGTCGGAAGGCGAGTTGCTCAGCAAGCAGGCGATCGCCTCGTCGCAACATTTTACCGAACCGCCGCCGCGCTTCTCAGAAGCTGCGCTGGTCAAGCGAATGGAAGAGCTCGGAATCGGGCGTCCTTCGACATACGCCTCCATCCTGCAGGTGCTGCAGGACCGCGGCTATGTTCGCATCGACAAGAAGCGCCTCATCCCGGAAGACAAAGGCCGAGTCGTCGTTGCTTTTCTCGAAAGCTTCTTCACGCGCTATGTCGAATACGATTTCACAGCCGGGCTCGAAGAAAAGCTCGACGAAATTTCGGCAGGCAAGATCGAATGGCGCGCGGTGCTCGCGGAGTTCTGGGAGCAGTTTGTCGGCTCCGTCAACGAAATCAAGGAAGTGCGCAATCGCGTGGTGCTCGACGCGCTCAATGATCTGCTCGAGCCGCATATTTTCCCGGAGCGCACCGATGGCGTGCACCGCCGGAAATGCCCGCAATGCGAAACCGGTCAGCTTTCGCTGAAGACCGGACGTTTCGGCGCCTTCGTCGGCTGCTCGAATTACCCGGACTGCAATTTCACGCGGCAGATCACGCCCAATGCCGACGGTGTTCAGGGCAAAAAAGTGTTGGGCGAGGACCCGGTCTCCGGTCTTGAAGTGACACTGCGTGGCGGCCGTTTCGGGCCCTACCTGCAGCTCGGTGAGCAGATCAAACCGCCGAAGCCAAAGAAGGGCGAGAAGAAACAGGAAGTCGAGAAGCCCAAGCGTGCCAGCGTTCCGAAAGGCGTCGCGCCCGACGATATCGATCTTGAAAAAGCACTCGGCTTGCTCGCATTGCCACGCGAAGTCGGTCTATCGCCCGAAGACGGCGAACCCATTCTGGCCGGCATCGGACGGTTCGGTTCTTACGTCAAGCACGGCAAGATCTATGCGAACCTGGAAGACGGCGACGATGTGCTCACCATCGGCCTCAACCGCGCGGTTACGCTGGTCGCCGAGAAGAAAGCCAATCCGAAGAAGGGCCGCCGCTTCGGCGCCGATCCTGGCAAGGTTTTGGGAGAACATCCGGACCAAGGCGGGCCGGTTGTCGTCAAAAACGGCCGTTACGGGCCCTACGTGAGCCATAACGGCATCAATGCAACGATCACCGGCGATAAGACCCCGGAAACAATTACTATGACCGAGGCGATCGTGCTGCTCGATGCCCGCGCCGACCAGCTCGGCTCTCAGCCGCGGCGCGCCGCCGGCCGCAAGAAAGCGGGCGAGTCATCGGAAGCGCCAAAGGGCCGGAAGAAGAAAGCCGCCGAAGCGGCAGACACAGGTGAGAAAGCCCCCAAGCCGCGCAAGAAGGCGACGAAAAAGGCCGCCAAAATCTCGGCCGCCGAATAACTGGCTAAGCCGAGTTCTAGACATTACATTTATTACGATCGCGCCTCAATTTTTTGCGCATGATCTTGTCCGAAAGCCGGTCACCACTTTTCGGGATCATGCGCAAGGCGCCGGACTGCGATTTTGAAAAAACACACTAAAAAAGCAACCACGCTTCCCTCAAAGGCCGATATCCTCGCCTTCATCGGTAACAATCCCGGCAAAGTCGGCACTCGCGAAATCGCCCGCGCGTTCGGGTTGAAAAATGCGCTCCGCGCAGACCTCAAGCGTCTGTTGCGTGAACTTGCCGACGAAGGTTCGATCGAAAAGCGGCACAAAAAACTGCACCATGCCGGTGCCCTTCCCTCCACGGTCTTCGCAGACGTCACCGCGCGTGACAGCGACGGCGATCTCATCGCCACGCCGGACGAATGGGATGAGGACGCCCGCGGCGCCGCTCCGAAAATCCGCATTCACACGCCGCGCAAGGCGCGTCCGGGCGAGGCTGCAGGAGTCGGTGACCGCATCCTGCTTCGGGTGGAAGAAATCGAGCCGGAAGGCGACGTCCGCTATCAAGGCCGCGTCATCAAGATCATCGATCATCCCAAACATCGTGTGCTTGGAATCTTCCATAAAGTTGCGCACGGCGGCGGACGGCTGGAACCAGTCGACAAGAAAATGATCGGCAAGCAGCTGGTCATCCCTGCCGGCGCGACCGCCGATGCCGAGGATGGCGATCTTATCGCGGTCGAAACATCGCGTGCGCCAAGATTGGGCCTACCGACTGGCCGCGTCGTCGAGCGTCTCGGTTCTCTCAAAAGCGAACGCGCGGTCAGCCTGATCGCAATTCACGCGCATAGCATCCCCTCGGTGTTCCGCCGTGAGACGCAACTCGAGGCTGACGCCGCCAAACCAGCAACACCCCAGGGCCGCGAAGACTGGCGCCATGTGCCGTTCGTTACGATCGATCCCATCGACGCCAAAGACCATGATGACGCGGTCCAGGCCGAGTTGGATACGGCCTCAAACAACCGAGGCGGGTACATCGTCAACGTCGCCATTGCCGACGTTTCCCACTACGTAACCCCCGGTTCCGCGCTCGACCGCGAAGCGCTCACGCGTGGCAACTCGGTTTATTTCCCCGATCGCGTCGTACCAATGCTGCCCGAGCGCATTTCGAACGACCTGTGCTCGCTGCGGCCGCACGAGGACCGCGCCGCGCTCGCCGTGCGGATGGTGATCGGCGCCGACGGCCGCAAGCGATCGCACTCGTTTCACCGTATCCTGATGCGTTCGGCCGCAAAACTTTCGTACCAGCAGGCGCAATTGGCGATCAGCGGACGTCCCGATGAGGATACCAAGAAACTTGTGGAGCCAATGCTTGCGCCACTTTATGCGGCCTACGAAGCAGCGGCGCGAGCGCGCGTCGAGCGACAGCCTCTCGATCTCGATTTGCCGGAGCGCAAGATTCTTCTCAAGGGCGACAGCACCGTCGACCGCGTGATGACTGTCGAGCGGTTGGAAGCGCACCGGCTCATCGAGGAATTCATGATCCTCGCAAATGTCGCAGCCGCTGAAACGCTCGAACGGGCGCGCTGTCCCCTCATCTACCGTGTGCACGACGAGCCCGCGATCGAAAAAGTGCAGGCGCTGCGAGAATTTTTGGCGACCCTCGATATTCCCTTCGCCAAAGGCGGCGTGCTCAAGCCGGAGGCCTTCAATCGTATCCTCGCCCGCGTGAAAGGCCGCGATGCAGAACAGCTCGTCAATGAGATCGTTTTACGAACGCAAGCGCAGGCGGAGTATTCTGCCGAAAACTACGGTCACTTCGGTCTCAATCTTCGCCGCTACGCGCACTTCACGTCGCCGATCCGTAGGTACGCCGACCTGATCGTGCATCGCGGTCTCATCCGCGCCTTGAAGTTTGGCTCTGACGGCCTGCCGGAAGGCACCGACCAGAAGGCCCTGGCCGAAGTCAGTGCGCAGATTTCTGCCACCGAACGTCGCGCGATGTTGGCCGAACGCGAAACAAACGACCGGCTGATCGCGCATTTCCTTTCCGATCGCATTGGTGCGCAATTCGACGGCCGCATTTCAGGAGTCACGCGGGCCGGGTTATTCGTAAAGTTACGAGAAACCGGAGCCGACGGCTTCGTCCCGGCGCGAACTATTGGCGACGAATATTTCCGGTACGACGAAAAAGGACACGCCATGGTCGGTTCGCGCTCTGGCGAGACCTACAGGCTCGGCGATCCGGTGACGGTCAAGCTGGTGGAAGCCGCACCGGTTGCCGGAGCACTCCGCTTCGAACTGATGTCAGAAGGACGATCCGGACGTCCGGACCGCCGCGCGCGTCAAGCAACGCGGCCAAACGATCGGTATGTCCCGAACCGGCATCGCGGCAAGCAACGGAAGGGACGATGACGAAAGACCTCGGAAAAATTTGGGCTGAGCGCATGACAAAGTCAGAGCGCGACATGTCATTTCCCGACAGCGAGCCGCGCGACGCCGCGACCTTGATGCTGATCGACCGCTCTGGCGCCAAGCCGAAAGTTCTGCTTGGCCGGCGGCACGCCGGGCATAAGTTCATGCCGGGGAAATTCGTCTTTCCGGGTGGCCGCATCGAGCCCATGGACCGCCTGATGACCGCAGTGAGCGAACTGCACCCCGACGCCCAAAAGAAACTCATGGTGCAAGTTGCGGAGCCGACCGCCGAATTTGCCCGCGCTTTTGCATTGGCGGCGGTGCGCGAGACCGCGGAAGAGACCGGCCTTCTCCTCGGCGTGAAACGCGACCGGCCACCGACGGTCCCCGGCGAAATCTGGACCGAGTTTGCGAAGGCCATGGTGCATCCCGATCTCGGCCAAATCCATTTCGTCGCGCGCGCTGTAACGCCGCCGCGGCGGCCGCGCCGCTTCGACACGCGTTTTCTGACCGCAGATGCATCGGCAATCGCCCATACCATCGAGGGTGTGGTCGGACCGAACTCCGAGCTGGTCGAACTCACCTGGGTGCCAATCGAAGAAGCGGCTCAGCTCGATATGCCGACCATCACTGGAATTATTCTGGAAGAGCTGCTGGCAAGGGTGGAAGCCGGCATGGGCCACCAACTTCCGGTGCCTTATTACTTCATGGTCGACCAGCAGTTCTTCCGGGAACTGCTGTAAACACGCAAAAACAGTGCTTTTCTTGACATTTGCCGCTTCGGCGCTAGTTTCCGCGCCAAAGGCATCCCCGCCACCGCACGAGATGATTTAAGGACAATTCCATGGCCAAAGCCGCCAGTCTCAAGATCAAGCTGGTCTCCAGCGCCGGCACCGGACACTACTATGTGACCCGGAAAAATTCGCGCACGCAGACCGATAAAATGAAAAAGAAAAAGTACGACCCGATCGCGAAAAAGCACGTCGAGTATAGCGAGTCCAAGATTAAGTAATTGCGGAGGCATCTACGATGCTTCGCTCGCTTTTTGCCGCGCTCTTGCTGTTACCGCTCGTCTGCGCGCAGGCGGGCGCCGTCGAAAAGCATAAACTCGCGCTCCAGATCAGCGACAATGATCCGGCCAAGATGAACGCCGTGCTCAATGTTGCTGCAAACGTATCAAAATATTATTCCGACAAAGGCGAAGAGATCGATATCCAGATTGTCGCCTTCAATGCCGGGCTGCACATGCTGCGAGAGGATACCTCCCCGGTTAAACCGCGCCTGAAATCGTTCAAGCAAGGCATGCCCAACGTTTCATTCATGGCGTGCGAAAATACGCTTGAGGCGATGACCCGCACCGAGGGCAAAGAGCCGCCGCTGGTCGAAAACGCCGAACGGGTGAAGGCTGGCGTCGTCACGCTGATAGAACTCAGCGAAAAAGGCTGGACGATCGTTCGCCCCTAACGCACGCAAATCAAATTGGTGGCCGGCCGGAAGCGGCAGCATGAGGAGGCCACTCGCGCCGCTTCCAAGCCGGCCGAAACCCCACGGACCCAGGAGATGCGGCGGACCTGGCACCAGCAGGGTTTTCAACGACAAGCGTAGGGCGAGTCGGGGGCAGTGTCACCGGCCCTGCCCGCCTGCTTTGGCCCTCACCCGGCAGCTGCACCAAGTTCACTAAGTCTCTCGCCCCACAAGCAATTTGGCTTGCCAGTGCCGATTGTCAGCCGGGTGCAAACCTGGGCGGCGCAACTACCGTGGTCGCGCCACCGCCTGTTGGCGATGTACACGCGGCCGCCTCACCGACGAACATGCAGGTGCGGCCGGTCGCCGAACAGGCGTGGATGATGATCGGGACCGTGTAGGCGTTCTGGCTGAATTTATCGGCCGCCGCGACCTGCGCCGAAGTATCTGCACCGCGAAACAGCTTCAGCGTGCCGGGAGCCAGCCGAAAAAGGTATCGATCTTCCCCGGCGCGAATAGTGTCATTCACCTGCAATGCGTCGACTTCGAAATCGAATTTTTTCTTGTCGCCGGGCACCTTGGACACAAGCGAAAGCGATTTCGAATAAACGGCGACCGCGGTGCTATTCAGAAATGCGGCGTAGATCCTCTGCCACTCGCCGGCGTCTTTTCCGGCCGACGAGATGCATTGACCGTCTTGTTCGAAATCAATTTGCCGGATGACGGCCGGCCCCAGCCCAAGGTTCTTGATGCTCAGGCTCATATCGGCAAAGACCGGCAATAGTGACGGCCGCGGCTGGATCGAGATTTCTTTGTATTCAAGATCGCGACGTTGAGCGGTCACGGTGTGGTACAACGATAACGCCGCAATGAACATTGAGCTCATCGCGACGATCGTAGAAGCTGATTTCGCAAATGCTCCGTAGAACCGCTTAAGCAAAGACGCCTCCCCTCGCAACTGGCTAAGTTCGGCTCCTGCCGTAGCTTCCTATTCTCTCGCTGTGTTTCTTGCCGCGACCTCAGGCGGCGTCCGGCACCACACGATTTCGGCCGTCGCGTTTGGCGCGATAAAGCGCCTGATCGGCCCGTTTGAGTATGGTCCCCGCATTGTCAGATGCGCCCGAAAGTGCGGAGATGCCAATCGAAATTGTGACTTCGATGCTGCGTTTGCCTTGCTCGATCGTGAATGGCTCGCTGGCGATGCGCCGGCGCAGCCGCTCGGCGACCATTGTCGCGACGGCCATGTCGGTTTCGGGCATCACGATCACGAATTCTTCGCCGCCATACCGGCACGCGAGATCGATGTTGCGGATGGCCTTGCGGATTCGCAGCGAGAACTCGCGCAACACGTCGTCGCCTGCGTCGTGGCCATAGTTGTCATTGATCGCTTTGAAATAGTCGATATCGACCACAAGTACCGTAATCGGCTTGCCGCGCGCAGCCGATTGCTCCACCAGCGTACCAAGATGCGTTTCCATATAGCGGCGGTTGAAGAGGCCCGTTAGGCCGTCGGTGATCGCCGCCTCGATCGACATCTGCACGTTGTCGCGCAGGCGCTCGGTGTAGCGTCGTTTCTTGATTTGCGTGCGGACACGCGCCAGCAACTCATTTTTGTCCACCGGGCGCGTCAGATAGTCGTTCACGCCAATTTCCAGTCCGCGCGCGAGCTGTGCGCCGTTATTGGCTTCTGCAATTGCCAGGATTGGAATATTCCGGGTGCGCTCGAGCGAGCGGATCTGGCTGCAGAGACGAAGACCATCGAAGTCTTTCAGGCCGAGCGATGCGATGACCAGGTCATAGTCACCTTCAGCCGCGCGGAATAACGCCTCATCCGGATCGACTTCAACGTCAACGGTATGCTCGGCTGAGAGAATTGCCGTCAGACGCTCACAATAACTTTCCCGGTCGTCGACAACCAGGACGCGGCCGTTGCGGCCGGTTTCCAGCACCGCCTCGCGCTCGGCGCTCTGGATGCCGATTTCCTTCGAGGTGACCGCGCGCATACGCAGTTCATCGGTGACCATTTTCAGCCGCGCCAGCGAGCGCACACGCGACAGCAGCGCGATATCGCTGACCGGCTTGGTGAGGAAATCGTCGGCGCCGGCTTCCAGGCCGCGCACACGGTCGGACGGCTGGTCGAGCGCAGTCACCATGACGACGGGAATGTGATGGGTGAGCGGATTGGATTTGAGCTTGCGGCAGACCTCGAAGCCGTCGAGCTCCGGCATCATCACATCCAGCAAAACGATATCGCACTCGGCGCGTTCACACAGCGCCAACGCCTCAAGACCATTGTGCGCAGTCGCGACGTCGAAATATTCAGCCGACAGCCGCGCTTCGAGCAGCTTCACGTTGGCCGGTACGTCGTCGACGACGAGAATGCGGGCTGTCATCGGCGCACCGTCAGCCCGCACCGAGGAAGTGACGGATGGTCTCGATGAATTTGCCGACGGAGATCGGCTTGGAGAGATAGGCCTCGCAGCCCCCCTCGCGGATGCGCTCTTCGTCGCCCTTCATGGCGAACGCCGTGACCGCCACGACCGGGATGGATTTGAGATCGGGATCATCCTTGAGCCATTTGGTGACTTCGAGGCCCGAAACTTCGGGCAACTGGATATCCATCAAAATCAGGTCCGGCCGGTGCTTGCGGGCGAGGTCGAGCGCCTCGATCCCGTTGCGGGTGCCGATAGTTTGGTAACCATGCGCTTCAAGAAGGTCATGGAAGAGCTTCATGTTGAGCTCGTTGTCTTCCACGATCAGGACGGTCTTTGGCATTCCCCATCCCGCCCTTTTGTCCCCAATGCGCGTCAAATCGCGTCGGCGCAGTCGCCACTGCCGCCCCGCTCGGGCATGATCGGCACGGTAGTGCCGATTTGTTACGGAAAGGCAAATTAACTTGATGAAGCAAAGCCATCCGTTCACACGAGAACAGGCAGAAGGGCTTGCGATTCAGGCTCTTTCGTTCATTGCCGGGGATGGTGAACGCCTTGGGCGCTTTCTCGCCGTGACCGGTATAGGCCCAGCCGAGATTCGCACAGCCGCCCGCGAGCCCGGGTTTCTGGCCGGCGTCCTCGAGTATTTGGCTTCTGACGACAGACTGATCGCAGCTTTTGCAAGCGAGGTCGGCATAGAGCCCACGGATGTCGACAGGGGGCGGACCGCACTTGCCGGCCGTCCCTGGGAGCGCGAAATGCCATGAATTTTTGTCGCGACTGCCTGGCCGACACGCCCGCTCAACCCGTGCGTTGCACGGTTTGCGGTTCGCCGCGATTGGTTCGCCACCCCGACATCGATCTTCTCACCATCGCGCATATCGACTGCGACGCTTTTTATGCGACCATCGAAAAGCGTGATGATCCAACACTAGCCGACAAACCGGTGATTGTTGGCGGCGGCAAGCGAGGCGTCGTGGCGGCCGCATGTTATGTCGCACGCACTTACGGAATTCGCTCCGCAATGCCGATGTTTGAAGCCAAACAGCGTTGTCCGGACGCCGTCGTGATAAAACCGAATATGGCAAAATATGTGAAGGTCGGGCGGGAAGTGCGCGGTGCGATGTTTGCGCTCACCCCGCTTGTCGAACCTTTGTCAATTGACGAGGCATTTCTCGATCTCACTGGCACCGAGCGGCTGCACGGAATGAGCGCCGCAAAAGTGCTCGCGCAGTTCGCCGCCAAAATTGAGCGCGACCTTGGCATCACCGTCTCAATTGGACTTTCGGCCAACAAGTTTCTTGCAAAGATTGCCTCGGACATGGACAAGCCGCGCGGCTTTGCGGCGCTCGGTCAAACCGACGCCGTCGCTTTTCTCGCACCCAAACCGGTTGGCTTCATCTACGGCGTTGGCGCAGTGAGTGCAGCCAAGCTTGCAAACGATGGCTTCCGCACCATCGCCGATCTGCAGCACGCTGACGAGCGCGACTTGATGCGTCGGTATGGAGAGGAAGGGGGGCGCCTGTGGCGCCTCGCGCGCGGATGGGACACCCGTCCTGTCGACCCCGAACGCGACACCAAAAGCGTCTCCGCAGAAACGACTTTCGAGCGGGATATCGGGGATTTCCGCCCGCTCGAACAGCATTTGTGGGACTTAACGGAACGCGTATCGGCGCGCCTCAAAGCGAACGCGATTGCCGGCTCAACGGTGACGCTGAAACTCAAGAGCACGGATTTCAAAATCCGGACACGGGCACGGTCGCTTTCTGCCCCCACGCAGCTTGCGGCACGTATTTTCGCCGCCGGCCGCGACCTTCTCGCACACGAGGTAGGCACGACCCGCTTCCGCCTCATTGGCATCGGCGTCAGTCATTTGGAGGATGCGACTGGCGATGATCTGGCGGATCTCATCGATCGCCGCTCCGCGGACGCCGAACACGCAATCGACCGGCTGCGTTCAAAGTTCGGCCGCGACGCCGTCGTGAAAGGCCTGGCCTTTGATGACGATCAACCTGCGCCTAGGGGCAAGGCTTCGGAGTCTTCAACTCCAGCGAGGTCATCTCGCCGGTAATGGTGAAATCGCTGTAATCGAGAACGAGCGCGCGCGAAATGCCGTTCTCATAAAGTTCGAAGCCGATCGAGTAGACCGGCGTTTGCTCCCCGCCGTTTTCGTCCTTTTCATCCTTTTTCTCAAAATAGCTGATGGTCACAGGCCAACGGGTGAGCTTCGCGAGCTCTGGGATCTTACCCCCGGCATCGTCTGCCGGCTTTTCGCCCGGTGCAATTGGGCGGCCGATGACTGTGAGCGTGTTGTAGAGTTTCTCGCCGGTTTCCGAACCGTCATAAACCGGAAATTCCAGGACGGACTTGCCCTCGCGCGCGGCGGCAATAATCCGCCGCATGTGTTCTGTTGGAAACACCGCACCAACCGGGACCGTCAAGGTTTTTTCCTTCGGCTTGCTCAGACTTATCCCGACTGTCTTCGCATTTCGCTCGGCCTGGCCGTCAACGATGTCCGTACGTTGTTCGTTCAAAAGGTTTTCCGAGTTGAAGCGGAATTTCTTGGCCTCGCCGTCTTCCCATGTGGTTGAGCGTAAATCGCTCAGCGCGGGCTGCCCCTCACCGGAATCCAGTTCGGACACTTGGCGGAATTGCAGCTGATAGCCTTCGCAGGCGTTGCCGGAAAAGTCGTAAAGAATGCGGCCGCGGACCGCCTCGATGCCGCGGCTGCCATGTGCTTTGGACAGCTTGAGGTCGTAGATTGCGCGATGCGGCGCCAATAAGACATGGTCGGCTGGAGGAGCCGCCGCAGACGGTCGGTAGAGCCCCACCGTCACAACGGCAATCGCCAGGACCGAAGCGGTCCAGTGGCGGGCTCTCATGTTGATTGTCATCGATTTGGGCCTTTCCGCCGCAGCGTGCGCCCCACGCGCAAGAGCAGAAAGATGCAAGATCTGGGCAAGATAGAGGCCGACGCAGATTCCAGCAACCGCGCCGTTTGGCGGCTTGCACGGTGGCATGCAATTGGCCAAGGATCGCGACAAATCATCCCTCGGGGAGCACATCATGGCTGGATCTGTCGAAAAGACGCTCGCAAGCCTGAAAATCACCCTGCCCACCCCGGCAAGTCCCATTGCCAATTATGTGCCGTTCGTCCGCAGCGGCAACATGCTCGTCATATCCGGGCAGCTTTGCTTTGGCGATGACGGCAAGTTGGCCGCAAAAGGTCAGCTCGGCGGCGGTGTGTCGATCGAGGACGGACAGAAAGCGGCGCGCGCCTGCGCCGTGAATTTGCTGGCCCAGCTCAAAGCGGCGCTTGGCGATCTCGATAAGGTGACGCGTGTCGTGCGCCTGGGCGGATTCATCAATTCAGCACCCGGATTTACCGATGGCCCGAAGGTCATGAACGGTGCATCCGACCTCATGGTCGAGGTATTTGGTGAAAAGGGCCGTCACGCGCGGAGCACCGTTGGAGTCTCGGCGCTACCGGCGGATGCTGCGGTCGAAGTCGAAGGTCTCTTCGAGGTTTCCAGCACGTGATCCGGAAATGCGGGGATTGATTGTCAAAAATCATGCGCAAACCGAAATAAATCCCGATGCCCGTCCTCGAATGGCTCACCGCGCGTCCGATTGCCCATCGCGGCCTCCATGACGCGCCGAGTGGCGCCATCGAAAACACCGCAGCGGCTTTTTCAGCCGCAATTGCCTGCGGATACGGCATAGAAACCGATCTGCAAATCAGCGCCGACGGTGAAGCCATGGTGCATCACGACGATGCGCTCGGGCGACTGACAGAAGGCAGCGGCCGTCTGGCCGAGATGACCGCAGCGGAAATCAAGGCTGTCCGTTTCAAGGCGAGCGCGGCACGTATTCTCACGCTCAGCGAGTTGTGCGATCTCGTTGCCGGTCAGGCGCCGCTTCTCCTTGAACTCAAGAGCCGTTTCGATGGCGATCTGCGGGTGGCGAAACGTACTGTGGATGTGCTCTCGGGCTATTCGGGGCCGGTCGCGGTGATGTCGTTCGATCCGGATTTGATCGAGGCCGTGCAACTTGCCGCGCCGATTCTGACGCGCGGTATCGTTGCCGAGCGGCATTATTCCGATGCTGAGTGGGGCAGCCTGTCCAACGCACAGAGGCGAAGCCTGGCATGGCTGCTGCACACGCCAAAAAGTCGACCACAATTTCTCGCCTATTCGGTCAGAGATTTGCCGGCTGCTCCCCCGCTCGTGGCACGCACATTTTTCGGTTTGCCGTTGCTGACGTGGACGGTTCGCACCGAAGACGACCGAAACCGCGCCACGCGGTGGGCGGACCAGATCATATTCGAGGGGTGGAGACCGTAAGTTCTCGGTTACAGGCAAACCCCGACCACAACCCGCTGCGCGATATGTGTCCGGCGCAGCCAAGCCCGGCTGAAATTCGGACGAAATCCGGCTTAAAGTTGGGGTAGGATAGCGTTGCCCCCGATGAGCGACATAGAAATCCAAATTCGCGTTGCGCAATCGCTCGCCCGCATTCCAGCTGCGGCGTGGAACCTCTGCGCTGCCGAACCGGTCGCTAACATCGGCAAGATAGGGGACGAAATTAAACTAACACATGAGGATAATTCATCTCCGGAATTATCGACACGAGGACAATACAGTAACCCTTTTATTTCACACGAGTTTCTGTCTTCTCTCGAAGAGTCCGGTTCGGTGGGCGGACGAACCGGTTGGCAGCCACGGCACCTGCTGGCGGAAGGCCGCGACGGCGGCCTTCTCGGCGTCGCGCCCTGCTACGTGAAAAGCCATTCTCGTGGCGAATATGTCTTTGATCACGGCTGGGCTGAGGCCTTCGAGCGGGCTGGTGGTGACTATTACCCAAAGCTCCAGGTCGCGGTGCCCTTCACCCCGGTGACCGGCCCTCGGCTCCTCGCAGCCCCCGGCCCGCTCGCGGAGGGCGTGCGCGGCGGCCTGGCAGACGCCCTCGTTGAGATTACGACCGCGAGCCAACTCTCCTCCGCGCACGTGACGTTCCTGACCCAATCGGAATGGCGCGAACTAGGCAAACGGGGATTCCTGCAACGCACGGACCAACAGTTTCATTGGGAAAACGAGGGCTATGCCTCATTCGACGATTTCCTGGGGGTACTTGCCTCTCGCAAGCGCAAGACCGTCCGTCGCGAGCGAAAAGAGGCGCTCAGCGCCGGTATTGAAGTCGTCTGGCTGACCGGTCAGGGCCTGACGGAATCCGTCTGGGACGCTTTTTTTGCTTTTTATATGGAAACCGGCTCACGCAAATGGGGCCGTCCCTATCTGACCCGTGAATTTTTTTCCGTCGTCGCGACGAAAATGCGCGACCGGATCCTCCTCGTCATGGCGCGCCGCGCCGGCCGCTGGATCGCCGGTGCCATCAATTTCATTGGCGTGGACACGCTCTACGGCCGCAACTGGGGAGCGATCGAGCATCACCCCTTTCTGCATTTCGAGATTTGCTACTATCAGGCCATCGACTACGCGATCGCGCATGGATTGAAGCGGGTCGAAGCCGGCGCGCAAGGCGAGCATAAGCTCTCGCGAGGCTATATGCCCCACCCCACCTATTCTGCGCATTTCATCGCAAATCCAGCTTTGCGCCGTGCCGTCGCCGATTATCTTTCGCGCGAGCGCCTTTATGTACAGGCCGCAGCAGAAGAGCTTGCGGCGGCCGCGCCATTCCGCAAGGATTTGGTTGAACAGGAATAAGCACAATCCCAAGACCGTGAAATATTCCGGGGGAGCCGATGCCGAGTTACGATCCAAACAATATCTTCGCGAAAATTTTGCGCGGCGAGCTGCCCTGTTACAAAGTCTATGAAGACGACAAGACGCTGGCGTTCCTCGATATCATGCCGCGGTCGCTAGGCCATACGTTGGTGCTGCCGAAAGCCCCTGCCCGCAATATCCTCGACATTGGTGCCGACGACCTCGCACACGTTGCAATGGTGGCGCAAAAAGTCGCCAAGGCGGCCATCAAGGCATTTTCGGCCGATGGCATCACTATTCAACAATTCAACGAGGGAGCCGGAGGACAAGTCGTGTTCCACTTGCACCTTCACGTTATTCCACGCAAAGCCGGCGTACCCATGAAACCGCCGGCGAGCGAGAAAGAAAAGCCGGACGTTCTGGCCGAAAACGCCAAGAAGCTCGCCGGAGCCATCGCGGGGGTTTGATCTTAGCGCGCGAAAAAGAACCCGCCGAGCAGCAAAGCCACTTCCCCGGCAATGACCCCGGCAAAAACTGACCGCTTCGTCCCCAGATAGGTGACAAAAGCGAACATCGCAGCACCGATCCGCACGAGAAGCGGAACGCTCGCGAGTTCACCACTTGAGAACAGGATGAGTTTCGCAATTACGCCCGCCAGAAGCGCGGTCGCGACGGTCCGCGACCAGATGACGAGCTCGGAATCCTCGTTGAGGCCGCGCGCGGTCATCAATCCCACAACTCGCCACACCTCATTGGGCAAAAAGCCCACTAGAATAAGGACGAGGTAAGGTCCGAGTTCGACGACTGCCGCCTTCATTGCGCTGCCTCGCGCACACGATGAAAGGCGTAGGCAATCGTGCCTCCGATGACACCCGTCCACATCAGATCGAGCTGGACCTGCCAATACGCAAGCAAAGGGCCCAATGCCAGACCGAGCACCAGCGCAAGCTTGTCGGCCGCCATTCGGGCGTTGTTGACGGTCGAAAGAAAGAACGACATCGGGGTCAAAAATAGCAGCACGCCCGCCAGCAAAGGCGGAAGACCTGCTGCGAGGTAATAACCGGCAAAACCAAACGTCACCGCCGTACCCATGTAACCGGACGAAAGTCCGTTGCAGAAAGCGATGCGGTGTTCGCGCGGCACGGCCGGCAGCAAGCGCAATGACTCAACCCACATGCTGATCGAGGTAAAGTGTGTGGGCAGCAGCATGTCACGAAGACGCGTGCCGGGGCCGCGCAATAGCGGCAGCAGCGTTACCACCATGGGAAAAAGTCTTGTTGCGCTCAAAGTAACCGCAAGCGCCACTTCGAACAGGGTCCCCCCACTTCCGAGCGCGGAAATCATGATCAGCTGCGCAGGCGCCGCCCAGACGAGGATCGTCGATAATGCGAGCCAGAGGGGCGAAACGCCAACGTCGTGGGCCAACGCGCCCATGCCAATATAAGTGCCCATCAGCACCAGTGAGAAAACCGACAGGAGCGCCGATTTTATGCCACCGGCATAAGCGGTGGCCGAAGATGAAAATGACATGGGTGCTGGCATGGACGCCTCACACCTGTCTCATAGCGTAGCGGCGCCCGCAACCATCGCCCATGGCATGCGGCATCTGCGAAATACGAAGGCCGGGCGTAGAAGCCCGGCCTTGTGGATGTTTGCCGCGAGAGGCTTAGACCTTGGCCAACGGGACTTTCGGCACCGAGCCGCGCTTCGGTTTGGGACGCGGCGAAGCACGCCGCTTCGCCTTGGGCCGCACCACCGGCAATTTTTCCGGCTTGGGCGTAACCGGACCGTCGAGGAACTGGAATCCGAGCTTGTCCCGGCCCAGTTCGTCCTTGTCGACGATCACACGCACGTGCCCGCCAGCCTTGAGATGGCCGAAAAGCACCTCGTCCGCGAGCGGCTTCTTGATGTGCTCCTGGATCACGCGCGCCATCGGCCGCGCACCCATCAGTTCATCGTAACCATTGGCAATCAGCCATCGGCTCGCCTCATCCGAAAGCTCGATCGTGACGTTGCGATCGCCGAGCTGAGCCTCGAGTTGGAGCACGAACTTCTCGACCACCTTGGCGATGATCTCCTGTGAGAGATGCGCGAAGGTGATGGTCGCATCGAGCCGATTGCGGAATTCCGGCGCGAACATCTTGCTAATCGCTTCCTGGTCGTCGCCTTCCCGCTTGGTGCGGGTAAAGCCGTAGGCCTGCTTGGCAAGGTCGGAAGCGCCCGCATTCGTGGTCATAATCAAAATGACGTTGCGGAAGTCGACCTGCTTGCCGTTGTGATCGGTCAGCTTGCCGTGATCCATGACCTGCAGCAGCACGTTGAACAAGTCGGGATGCGCTTTCTCAATCTCGTCGAGCAGCAGCACGCAATGCGGATGCTGATCGACACCATCCGTCAGCAGGCCGCCTTGGTCGAACCCGACATAGCCCGGAGGCGCACCGATCAAGCGTGAAACGGTGTGCCGCTCCATATATTCCGACATATCGAAGCGGATCAGTTCAACGCCAAGAGAAACCGCAAGCTGCTTGGCAACCTCGGTCTTGCCGACGCCGGTCGGACCGGAGAATAGATAACAGCCGATCGGCTTTTCCGGCTCCCGCAATCCTGCGCGCGCCAGTTTGATCGAAGCCGAAAGAGATTCGATCGCCTTGTCTTGGCCGTACACAACCGTCTTCAAAGTATTTTCGAGATGCTGCAGCACCGCGGCATCATCCTTTGAGACCGTCTTCGGCGGAATACGCGCCATCGTCGAGATCGTAGTTTCGATCTCCTTGATGCCGATGGTTTTCTTGCGACGGTTTTCCGGCAGCAACATTTGCGCCGCGCCGGATTCATCGATCACGTCAATCGCCTTGTCGGGCAATTTTCGATCGTGAATGTAACGCGAAGATAATTCCACCGCGGCTTTGATGGCCTCACTTGTGTATTTGAGCTTGTGATATTCCTCAAAGTAAGGCTTTAGCCCCTTCAGAATCTCGATCGCATCGGCCACCGTCGGTTCGTTGACGTCAATCTTTTGGAATTGCCGAACCAGGGCGCGGTCCTTCTCGAAATATTGGCGGTATTCCTTGTAGGTCGTCGAGCCGATGCAACGGATGGTGCCCGACGCGAGCGCCGGCTTGAGGAGATTGGATGCATCCATCGCGCCGCCGGACGTAGCGCCGGCGCCGATCACCGTGTGAATCTCATCGATGAACATGATCGCGCCGGGATAGGCTTCGATCTCTTTGATAACTTGTTTGAGACGCTCTTCGAAATCGCCGCGATAGCGCGTACCGGCCAGCAGCGTACCCATGTCGAGCGCGAACACGGTCGCACCCTTGAGCACCTCCGGGACTTCACCATGTACAATTCGCCGCGCCAGCCCTTCGGCGATGGCTGTCTTGCCGACGCCGGCTTCGCCGACGAACAGCGGATTGTTCTTCTGACGTCGGCAAAGGACCTGGATGGTGCGATTAATTTCGGAATCGCGACCGATCAACGGATCTATTTTTCCGTCCTTGGCTTTCTTGTTGAGATTGACGCAATAGGCTTCGAGCGCGTCGCCTTTTTTCTTCGGTTCGTCGCCGCCTTTGGTGTCGGCCTCCTCCTCGACGCCGCGCACCGGGCGCGACTCGGTCAGGCCAGGCCGTTTGGCAATCCCGTGGCTGATATAATTGACCGCGTCGTAGCGCGTCATGTCCTGCTCTTGCAGGAAATAGGCGGCATGACTCTTCGCGCTCGGCAAAGATCGCGACCAGCACATTGGCGCCTGTCACCTCCTCGCGTCCCGAGGACTGCACATGAATGACCGCGCGCTGGATCACGCGCTGGAAGCCGGCGGTCGGTTTCGAATCCTCGGCGCCATCGGTAATCAGATTTTCGAGCTCTGATTCAAGATAAGCGGTCAGGCTGCGCCGCAATTTGTCGAGATCGACATTGCACGCGCGCATAACCGCGGACGCATCCTGGTCGTCTATGAGCGCCAGCAGCAGATGCTCAAGCGTCGCGTATTCATGGTGGCGTTCGTTAGCGAGTGCGAGCGCGCGGTGCAGCGATTGTTCGAGGCTGCGGGAGAATGTCGGCATTTACAGGTCCAGTCCCATTTGTATTGAACGCCCCTCCCCGAGACTCACTTTTTTTCCATCACGCATTGCAAAGGATGCTGATGTTTGCGGGCAAAGTCCATCACCTGTGTGACCTTGGTTTCTGCGACTTCATACGTATAGACACCACACTCGCCGATCCCGTGATGGTGGACATGCAACATAATTCTTGTGGCAGCTTCGTGATCCCTGCCGAAGAAACGCTCCAGCACGTGCACGACGAATTCCATTGGCGTGTAATCATCGTTCAGGATGAGCACGCGGTACATGTTCGGCCGCTTGGTCTGCGTTTTTGTCTTGGTGATAACCGCAGTGCCAGGGCCGCCCGGTTCGTTTCGGCGCTTGCGATCATCGTCCGCCATTCGCGGTGCATCGCCGGACGGCGAACCGACGCAAATTTCGCGAGTCTTTCTGACTGGAAGCGTCATCGTAAGCCCAAGCAATTCGCATTCCCGGACTGCACCGGAGCCGCGCCGACGCGTGGCCCGATGCCATCATAAAGACCGGAGCGCGGTGATTCCAAGTCGCCAATTCGCCTAAGCCTGCCCCGTTCCGGCACAACCAACCGATTTTCTGCGGTTTTCTTTCCACTCAACCAGATAGCTATTGCTTAAACGATCGCAACCCGTTTGCGGGCAAATTGAAGCGAGTTTCCCCCTAATTCGCGGTGTACCTCTCACTCTTTTTCAAGGGGGGTACCCCCATATGGAGGAACTCTCGTTGGTAGGTAGTTTCCACAACAATGGGTGATGCCGCATGTTAGCCCGTTTTATGAAGAACGCCCGGGGCGGTGTCGCCCCACTCATGGCGGTCGTTGCCATCCCTGTCATGGCTGCGGTCGGCATGGCCGTCGATTACACGCAAGCGAACGCTGCCCGCACGGCGTTTCAGGTCTCGCTCGACGCGACCGCGCTGATGCTTTCGAAAGATGCGGCGGTGGACACAAACGCCGCCCTTCAAAGCGAAGCCACCAGTAAGCTCAATTCACTGTTTAGCCGCGCCAATGTCACCGACGTCACCGTCACGCCGACTTTCACCTCGGCTGGCGGCTCGAAACTGACGCTCAATGGCACTGCCGTTTACCACCCGCAATTTCTCGGCATTATTGGCGTCAGCCTGATCGACATCAGCGCATCGTCGGTATCGACCTGGGGCAATACGCGACTGCGCGTTGCACTGGTGCTCGATAACACCGGTTCGATGTCGGACGCCGGCAAAATCGACGCTTTGCGAACGGCAGGACAAAACCTCCTGAATCAGCTGCAGGCGGCCGCCCTCCATCCTGAAGACGTTTATGTTTCGATTGTTCCCTTCGTCAAAGACGTGAACGTCGGGGCAGCGAACTATACTCAGTCGTGGATCCGCTGGGATCTCTGGGATGCTGTCAACGGCAAGTGCAGCAGCACAAAATATTTGGATCAGGCGACCTGCCACTCGCATAGCAAGGTCTGGACGCCGGCGGCCCACAGCACCTGGAACGGGTGCGTGACCGACCGCGACCAGAACTTCGATACAACCAACGCCGCGCCAGTTGCCGGCAGCACGCTCTATCCGGCCGAGCAATATGCATCTTGCCCGTCCGCATCGGTCGTGGGCCTGTCCAACAACTGGACCGCGCTCGGCACCACAATCAGTTCGATGACGGCAAACGGCAATACCAACCAGGCGATTGGATTGCAGCTCGGCTGGCAAACCTTGACGGCCGCGCCCTACACCATCCCGCCGGTTGACCCTGACTACAAATACCAGACGGTTATCATTCTGCTGACCGACGGCCTCAATACGCAGGATCGCTGGTATACGAGCCAATCCTCGATCGACGCGCGCGAACAGAAGACCTGCGATAACATCAAGGCCGCAGGCATCACTCTGTACACCGTGCAGGTCAACACCGGGAACGATCCGACCTCGACGCTGCTGCAAAACTGCGCCAGCGATCCTGGCAAGTTCTTCCTGCTGACGCAGGCCGGACAGATCGTCACGACCTTCGGACAGATCGGTACGTCACTCTCCAAACTTCGCCTCGCAATGTAATGGCGATGCCGCGGCGTTCGGGTATCCCGCGCGGATACCTGAACGCCGCGGCATTTTTTTTGCAGACGCAATTCCAGCATCGCACCAACCGTGTGTTAACGACGCCTCATAAGTTTGTCCGGCATTCGCCTCATCAATTGCAAATGCCGTTTACCAACGAAGTCCTTGAAAGAGCGCGGACAATGTCAAAACGGCACGTCGAAGCCTTACTTTCAGTTCTTGAATCGGCCACTGCGCATATACCGGCCCTTTAGTACCGGGGCCTATCACGGCACACGGGTTCACACATCTTTTGGTGGGTAGCCATGATAACCGCCTGGAAGAAGCTCTATCGGAAATTCACGAGTTTCGCCGCCGCGCGCGGCGGCAACGTCATGATCACCTTTGCCCTCGCCACTTTGCCAATTCTCGGCTTTGTCGGAGCTGCGGTGGATTACAGCCGCGCCAATTCGGTAAAGGCTGCGATGCAGACCGCGCTCGATTCAACAGCGCTGATGTTGTCGAAGGAAGCATCCACCGACACCGAAGATCAGCTGAAGGCGAACGCGCTGAAATATTTTACGGCGCTGTTCAACCGGTCGGAAGCCAAGAACATCGCGATCCACGTCGCGTATAATACAGACGGCGGCTCTAAGGTCGTGATTAGCGCCTCGGCGCAATTGCCGGCGGATTTCACCAAGATCCTCGGCTACGACATGTTCAATGTGACCGCCTCGTCAACTTCCAAGTGGGGCATCAACCGCTTGCGCGTTGCGCTGGTTCTCGACAACACCGGATCGATGGCTGACGACGGCAAGATGCCGGCGCTTCAAAGCGCAACACAAGCCCTGCTTACCCAGTTGCAGGGCGCCGTGACCGTTCCCGGCGACGTTTATGTGTCGATCGTCCCGTTCGTCAAGGATGTGAACGTCGGCGCCTCGGCATACAATTCGACCTGGGTTTATTGGGGAACGGCGGCGCAAGACCCGGGCCTCACCGATAACGCGTCTTGGGACGCTAACAACGGCAACTGCAACAGCGGAAGCTGGACCACCAGAAATAACTGCATCACCAAAGGCGGCAGCTGCAGCAGCAACAGTTACACAACGCAGAGCACCTGCTTGTCGCATGGAAATTGCAGTATCGGCGGGAACAACACGTCGCAGAGCACCTGTAACTCCGCAGGAACGTGCAGCATTTCAGGGCACAATTCGCAAAGCTCCTGCACCTCTGCGGGAACGTGCAGCCCGTCGACCTACACAACGCAGAGTACCTGTCTCGGCGCAGGATCCTGCAGCATTTCGGGAAACAACTCCCAGAGCAGCTGCCAGAGCGCCCACGTGTGCTCGTTGTCGCAATACGGCTCGAAGAATCAGTGCACAAGCCACGGCGGCACGTGGTTGGCCGGAGTTTGGACATCGAATCCCGGCATATGGACGGCGGGCGTTTGGACCGCGGCTACCTTCACGGCTTACGTTTGGACGCCGGGTGTGTGGACGCCGAAGAACCACAATACGTGGAATGGATGCGTCATGGATCGCGGCTATCCAGCCAGCCCAAGCAATCTGGGCGGGCTCAGCGGCCCCGACACCACGTACAACTTTGACACCAATGCCGACGCGCCCGATCCGATCACGCCACGCTGGTCATCGCTGTACCCGGCCGAACAATATGGTTCTTGCCCGCAGGCCGTAAAATCGCTGAGCTATGATTGGTCCACTATGAACTCGCTGGTCACAGCCATGTCACCGGCCGGCAATACCAACCAGGGAATTGGATTGCAGCTGGGCTGGATGTCACTGGTGGGTGGCGGTCCATTCACAGCACCGCCGCTGGATCCGGCGTTTCAATACACGCAGGTCATCATCCTGCTGACCGACGGCTTGAATACGCAGAACCGCTGGAGCAGCACGCAGAGCGATATCGACGATCGCGAGCAAATGACCTGCGATAACATCAAGGCCGCCGGCATCCAGCTGTACACGATCCAGGTCAACACCGGGGGTGATCCGACTTCAACGCTGCTGCAGAACTGTGCCTCGGATTCGAGCAAGTTCTTCCTGCTGACGACGGCAGGACAGATGACGGCGACGTTCAACACGATCGGCACCAACCTCACCAAACTGCGCGTCGCGCAGTAACGATCAACGTGACGAGCGGATCATCATCCGCTCGTCACGTTGGCTTCTCACCATAAGCCTCAACAAAATCGGCACCGCACCGGCAATATTGCGGTCATAACACCAGACAAATAAAAAGCCCGGCCAATTGAGCCGGGCTTTGCATTCCAGAACGCTTTTACGCAACGATACGCAACAAACTCAACTGACGCGACGCGACTTACTTGGCTTTCGCCATCAGGTTTTCGAAAGGCTTGTAGGTCTCCTTCGCCAGGTCGGCATAGAGTTCGCCGATCTTGGAGGCCTTCGCCACGAAACCTTCGTAGGCGGTCTTGGCGTATTCGGTCTGCACTTCAATCGCCTTATCGAGCGACTTCACGCCGAACAGCTTCTCGAGCGCGGCAGTGCCGTCCTCGAAAGCCTTCTTGGAATAATCGGCAACCTCGACTGCGATCGCCTGGGTGCCCTTAGAAAGCGCGCCCATAGCTTTTAGTGTGACATCGACGTTGTCTTTGCTGACCTGCTGGAGGTCCTCGAGATTCTTGACCATGACATCCCTTTCCCGGCCCGCTATGCGGCGCCAATGTGCTAATTTCTACCCGGCCTTACCCGGGATTGAGGATGGTTTATACTGCACTGCACAATAAAGTCAAGCGAAATATTGCAGTGCGAAAAGTCCAGCAGAATCCGGGGGATTGCCTTAATTACTTGTAAACCGCGTTCTCCTACGGTCGTAAGTTGTCGCGCTGCCGGCACGCTACAAAACGGCCACGATGGCGCCCTAGGGGATCGCCACCAGAAAATTGGGGTTGGGGAGAGCGCATGTTGCGTGGGGGACCTGTTGGGCATCGCGCTGTGCACTGGGGCGCCCTGGGCCTGACCGCATGTCTTGCTGTTGCCGTCCTCACTGAAACCGCTGACGCACGTCGACGGGTCCGGGCCGAAGCAGGCGAGAGCTACCAGCCCTCATATGCCTCGATCGTTGTGGACGCTAATTCTGGCGCGGTGATGCAGGCCACGAACGCCGATAGCCCCCGCCATCCCGCTTCGCTGACAAAGATTATGACGCTCTACCTGCTGTTCGAGCGGCTGGAGCAAGGCAAAATCAAGCTCACCACCGATTTGCCGGTGTCGGCGCATGCCGCCGTGCAGGCTCCGTCCAAACTCGGCCTTAAGCCCGGAGACTCGATCCGCGTCGAAACCGCAATCCGCGCCATCGTTACAAAATCCGCCAATGACGTCGCGGTTATTGTGGCCGAAGCACTCGGCGGCGATGAGGCAAGCTTCGCCAAAATGATGACCGCGAAGGCGCACGCGCTCGGCATGACGCAAACGGTCTATCGCAATGCTTCCGGCCTGCCCGAAGACCAGCAGATTACAACAGCGCGCGATCAGTCCATCCTCGGGCGCGCCATTCAGGATCGTTTCCCGGCGTACTACACCTATTTTTCAACGCGCACTTTCGAGTACCGCGGTGCCTCGATCAGAAATCACAATCACCTGCTTGGCGCCGTTGAAGGCGTCGATGGCATCAAGACCGGGTACATTCACGAATCCGGGTTCAACATCGTCACATCCGTCCGCCGCACCAACCATCATATTGTGGCGGTCGTGTTTGGCGGCCGCACTGCCGAAGCGCGCGATGCGCGCGTGCGCAGTCTCATAGACAACAATATCAATATCGCATCGGTTAAACGAACGGCCCCGCCGATCGTCGAGGGCTCGCAAATAGCACAAGCGCGCAAGGACCCTAAAGAAGCCAAAGATGAAGACCGCACGGGCTCAGCACCTGTCGTGCGCGTTGCGTCGGTTGATCCGGTCGCGTCGGCGGCGTCGGATGCGCCTGCTCCTGGTTCGACTGATCCGATCAAGCCAAACACAGTGAAGACCGTAACCGTGCACCCGGCCACGATGTATGTGGCATCGTTATCCCCGTTGCCGTCGGATAACCGTCAACTCACGCCGGCGCCCGCCGTGTCCAATCCGGCAAACATCACCACCATTGCAACCGTGCGAAGCGAGCCGCCGCTGACAGCCGCACCGCCGCCAGCCCCAGCACAGATGGCCCCTGCGGCTCCGATTGCCGCCGCTCCCGTTGCTGCAGCTTCTGTCGCTCCTGCCGCTCCGCCTGTGCCCGCCGCCGCACCACCTGTTTCATCGCCACCTGGTCCGCCCCCCGGGGCAAAACCCGGCGTGCTCGGCACATTGCCGGCAAAGGTCGCGTCTGCAGCGAGCACGGTGCCAATGGCCCCGCCAACTCCCAGCGCCGACGCGGCCGCCAAAGCGCGCGGCGGCTGGCTCATTCAGGTTGGCGCCTTCGACGATGAGAATGACGCCAAGCAACGCCTGGAAGCGGCACAGGGCAAAGCCAAAGATCTTCTCGGACGCGCCAATCCTTTCACCGAGCGGGTCGCAAAGGGTGACAAGGCGATGTATCGCGCCCGGTTCGCGGGACTTGAGAAAGACAAAGCGGAAGCCGTTTGCAAACATCTCAAACGCAGCGAGATTCCGTGCATGCTGCTGAAGAATTGAACAACAAAAAAATTACAGGGACGCGCCAATACGCAGGAGCCGCTGATGGTCGAGTTAGTGGAGTACCTCAGCGATGGCGGCGAAGAAGGATTTCCTTGGCTTCATTGATGCGGGCGGCGAGATACGTCGAGCCCCCTTGGTCGGGATGCAGTTTCTTCATCAGCGTGCGATGCGCGCGGCTGATGTCATTGGCGCTCGCGCCGGTTTCCAGGCCAAGGATCTGATAGGCCTCCTGTTCCGACATTTTGCCACTGCCCGGCCCGCGCCGCCCCGCTGTCGCATCCGATTGCGCGTGCTCACTCCAGCTGGGATCCCGGCGGTCAAGATAAGCCACAAGTAGCGCGCGGCTTTCCTCGTCGATTTCTCCGAGCATTGCTGTGAGCGTTGCCACATCGAGGCGTTCCAACTCGGCGCCCTGATGACGGCCGGCAAGAATGCGTCCCCGCATCGCGCCGCTGTCGTGGTCAAGCTCCATATCGAAATAGGCTGACCGCACGCGCGAGGTCTGTCCTCCACTCTTTTGTGTGCGGGCGGAAAATCCGCTCGGCCCGAACGGCACCCAGCCAAGCAGACCGAGCCCCACAGCACCAAGGGGAACGGCAACTCCAATTTCTCCCCGCAAGCCGAGGAACACCGCAAATCCCAGCGCGACAAGACCACCGCCAATTTTTGTCACGCGGGCGGCGACCTTCGGGTCGACCTTGGATATGACGCTCAGTACCCACAACGCGAGCACAAGAATAAGCACGCCGAAAATGAGTGCTGGCATGGCTATTTCAACTGCGACAATAACTTTTGGGCGCCGGACGATCGGTTCTTCGACAGTTGAGTAAGTGCTTTGATCCCGCCGGCGGCATAGGCCGCAACCGCACGCAGCAATTCGCCCAGCTGATGCGCCGAACCGACATCGAAGCGACAATAAGCGCCGCGGGATAGTCGTGCGATTTCGCGATAGGCATTCTCTGCGATCGCATCATTGCCTTCCTGAAACATAAAAACGGGAACGCCAAGCAGCCCTAGTTCGCCGGCGGCCTGACACAGGTGGTCAATCGACTCTTCCATAGCGTCGCCGACAAACACGAGAGCTTGGACCTTCTGGCGCCCATGCTCCTGGCGCGCATGATTTAGCACCTTGCCGATTTGGGTCTGGCCACCCCGACAATCGATGCGCGACATGAGTTCCCCGAGCTTGTCGCCGGCTGCGACCCAACCGGATGCACGGCATTCGCTCAATCCGCGGAAATACACCAGCTGGATGTCGAGCCCGCCAATGCTCGCTGCCTCGCGAAACATATCGGACTGAAGTGCGCACGCAGTATCCCATGTCGGCTGGCGGCTCATCGTGGCATCCAAAGCGAAAATGAGCCGGCCGCGATTACCCTGCGCCGTCGACGGTCCAAGCGCCCGGACCTGCTCTATAAAATTCTCTATTTCCGGCTTGGACGAGACCGGCGCCGGCGTGTTTGGGGAGTCTTTGCTCATCACAAAATTCTACACTGAAACGCATCGCCTGCGCAGTTTTCCGCCGCACAGAGTTAGATGGCGACATCCGCGGCCGGATACAAGTTTAGCTGAAATCTAAGTGATAATGTCGTGGACCTGCAGTGGTTGGTCCATGACCGAGTACCATTCGGCACGAGCTGCAGCACGCCGTTTACCGTTCTCGGACAAGGGCAAATGAAGCGCATTCAAGAGAGCAATGACTTCCTCTCGCGCCGTTAAATGCGACAAGTTCGGACGCATCCCAAGCGTCTCTTCGTCGAGGTCATCGAGCGCAGTCAGCCCGCGCGGAAAAAACTCCCGATAGACGACGCGCTCTGCAAATCCTTCAATACAGCGAAAGCCCATGCGCTTTGACAATTCGTTGATGCCATCGCCGACCAATCGTTTGTTACGTGAGGCCAAAGTGGAGAGACGGTTACGAACCACGATCCAATCGGTCAGCTGGCCGTCGACGAGGCGCCGCTGCCGACGCGCCTCGCGCACCATTTCGGCATAGTGGCTTTCGCCTGTGACGCTGAAATTCGTCGGATCAAGCGTGGCCAGAACGTCGAAATCGAGAAAACTGTCGTTGAGTGGCGTCACGAGCGTATCGGCCATCGAATGCGCCAATCTCATAAGGTACGTATCGGCACCTGGTGTATCGATCACCACCACATCATGCGTGTGTTCTATCGCGCTGATCGCCGCCGAGAAGTTTGAGAACTCCTGTGCTTCATTTGCTTCCAGCGAATTGCCCTCCGCGCGAGCGATGCAATAATGCGCGGGAAGCTCAAGCTTTGTGCGCGAGCGGTCGGACCAAGCGCGGCGATTATCAATGTAGTGCGTAAAACTTTGCTGGCGCGAGTCGAGGTCGATCGTTGCTACGCGCTGCCCTGCTTTGAGGAGCGCGACAGCGATGTGCAACGCTGTCGTGGATTTGCCCGAGCCGCCTTTCTCGTTGCCAAGGACGACAACGTGGGCCGACTGAGCCTTTTCTTGGATTGGTTGGATCAACACGCCGCCCCCTTCCGGCTTCGGATTCTCAAAATATTCGCGTAGCTTAGTCAAGCTAAACCCGCGCCCGCGCTGTTGATCATTTTGCATGGCCACTTTCATGGCGTCTTGCTAGGTCGTAGTCGGACTTTTGCGACAATCGCCGACAAGGCCGCAATTATGGCAAACCACCCGAAGGTCGTACGTACGGTTTCCTCCCTTCGACGTACGTTGGAACTTTACAGGAAAGCTGGTGAGCGCATTGCCCTGGTACCAACGATGGGCGCGTTGCACCGCGGCCACTTGGCTCTCGTTCAAGATGCAAGACGACGGGCAAGCCGCGTCGTCGTATCAATATTTGTCAACCCGACTCAATTTGCACCGCACGAAGATTTCACGACCTACCCGCGCAACTTTGCGACAGACATCAAGATTTTGCGCGAAGCCAAAGTCGATCTTGTATGGGCGCCCTCAGTTGAAGCCATGTATCCCAATGGCTTTGCAACTCGGATCGCGCCTGAAGGCGCCGCCAAAGCGGGCCTGGAAGATGAGTATCGACCACATTTCTTCGGCGGCGTCGCTACCATCGTGGCCAAGCTGTTTACACAAGTCTCACCGGATTTCGCACTTTTTGGCCAGAAGGACTACCAGCAGCTACGCGTCGTGACCCAAATGGCGAAGGATTTCGATTTGCCAATAAAAGTCGTCGGCGTCGCCACGGTACGCGAGCCCGATGGTTTGGCACTGTCTTCACGCAACGTATATCTCTCGACGGCCGAGCGGGCCGTTGCGCCTATGCTCTATCGCGTCCTCAAGGGGTGCGCTTCACGGATCGAAAACGGCGAAAAAATACCGCACGTTCTCAATGTCGGGCGTATCGAGATCGATGTTGCCGGGTTTGCGCTCGATTATCTGGAAGCGCGGCACGCACTGACGCTTGCCCCAATTGCCACGCCGAAAGACGGCCCGGTTCGCTTGCTCGTTGCGGCCCGGCTCGGAAAAACGCGGCTGATCGATAATATCGCAGTCTAGAGCAATCCCAATTCGCGCAACTCGCGCCGCATGGATTCCGGCATCTTGGCGGCACCCGGCGCGGCGCGAGAAAGGTCACGCGGCGCCTCTTTGGCTTCAAGATAACGCCAGCCCTGGAATGCGGAACGCGGCCGGGGTTCCACGAGAACGACTTTGCCGTCGAGGACAACTCGGCACCGGCCGATGCCTTCCTTGTCGGTAAACGGGCGTATATCGAGGATACGTTCGCGGCAGGTGATCTGGCCACGAATGACCCAATACAGCGAACCGCCGCTTGTGAGTTCGTCGGCTCGCTTTGGCACCATTCGTGTCGTGTGGATGTGCTCCGGTTTTTGGCCGCGCCGTTTCTTTTCTTTGAGTTTTTGCTTGATCCAATCTTCGAGGTCCGCGACCGAATCGCAGCCGACGCACAATTTAATGAGATGAAGGGGCATTAAAGTATTCCAACCTACTCTTTTTCTGCAGGCACAATTCGCATGATTTTGGCGCCTTCCGCCACCTGTGCGTCCTGCGCAATGGAAATCTCCGCGATGGTGCCCTCGATTGGAGCGACGAGCGTGTGCTCCATCTTCATTGCCTCAATTATGGCAACGCGTTGTCCTCGAGCGACAAGCGCGCCCTCCTCGACCAGAATTCCGAGCACCTTGCCATGCATGGGTGCCCGCACAACCCCGCTTTTGTCGTGATCCCCAAACTCGTCGAATGCCAGGTCGCGCAGCATCACCTTGGTCTGACGCCCGCGGCGCAAGACGTAAACCGTACCGTGCTCGGCGACTGCCACCCCATCGCCCGCCGGTAGGTTGCCTTCGATCGACACGGCGGAGCCTTTTGGCCCATAGGTCACATCGGCCACCAGGGGCTCACCTTCCGCCAAGATCGGCCACGACAACCGGCGCGTGCCCGACAATTGGAATGCATCGGCCGCATCCCAGGGCGACGCAGGCTCGTCGGGTTCATGTCGCTCCAGCACACGCGCTTGTTCGTGTGCCAATAATTTTTGTGCGCCCAGCGCCGCCGCCGCGCGATCGACTCCCCGTGGTTCGGCGCCGAGCCCAACAAGATTGCGGTCGATAAACGTGGTATCGAAATCGCCCTTGCGAAAGGCCGGCGCGCGGCAAATCGCGGCAAGAAATCCGACATTCGTACGCGGCCCAACAACGATCGTCTGGTCGAGCGCGTCAGCGAGGCGATCCAGGGCCCCTCCGCGCGTGTCCGCGTGGGCGATCAGCTTGGCGAGCAAGGGATCATAAAACGGGGTGACTTCGCCGCCCAATTCAACGCCACTGTCGATACGAAGCCCATCGGCGGCCGGAAATTGAACCGAAATGAGACGGCCGGTTGAAGGTAAAAAGCCGTGCTCGGGATCCTCGGCGTAAAGGCGCGCCTCGACGGCATGGCCCACGAGCTTAACCTGATGTTGCGCCAACGGTAATTTCTCGCCCGCGGCCACCCGGAACTGCCACTCCACCAGATCGAGCCCCGTTATCGCCTCTGTCACCGGATGCTCCACCTGGAGCCGCGTATTCATCTCCATGAACCAGAAACCGTTTGGATTGAGCCCATGTGCCCCGTCGGCGATGAACTCTACCGTTCCGGCACCGACGTAACCCGCGGCCTTCGCTGCCTCCACTGCCGCGGCCCCCATTACGGCGCGCAAATCCGCACTCATGCCCGGTGCGGGCGCTTCTTCGATGACCTTCTGGTGACGGCGCTGTAGCGAACAGTCGCGCTCATTGAGATGGATGACGTTACCGTGCCGGTCCGCGAAGATCTGAACTTCGATATGGCGCGGACTCGTCACATATTTTTCGATCAATACACGGGTATCGCCGAATGATGCCTGGGCTTCGCGCTGAGCTCCTTCCAGCGCCAAATCAAACTCCGCGTGTCGCTCGACACGCCGCATGCCCTTGCCACCGCCACCGGCCACCGCCTTAATCAGGACCGGATAGCCGATCTCATAGGCCTTCTGTTTGAGGAATTTCGGGTCCTGCATCTCCCCGTGATAGCCTGGCACAACCGGGACCCCGGCTTTCTCCATGATCGCCTTTGCGCGATCTTTGAGACCCATGGCACGGATCGCCTGCGCTGGCGGCCCGACAAAAACCGTACGGGCGTCAAGGCAGGCTTGCGCGAATTCGGCATTTTCCGAAAGAAAGCCGTATCCCGGATGAACACACTCGGCGCGAGCCATTTTGACTACCGCAATGAGCTTGTCGATCGAGAGATAGCTTTGCGACGCCGGCGCCGGACCGATCGCGTAGGCTTCATCGCAGAGCCGCACATGCAAGGCGTCTGCGTCAGCATCCGAATAGACGGCAATGGTACGCACGCCCATTCGCTTTGCGGTGCGAGCAATGCGGCATGCGATCTCGCCACGATTTGCGATGAGGACAGATTTGACCATGGGGGCCCGGATTTCGAAGCCCTGATACTAGCGTGCTGGCGGGGTTGCCGCTTGGGCCTGTGGACGTTTCGGTGGCACCGGGGGATTGCTGCCCGTCTTATCGGGCGCCGCCTGGGCATTGGTCGCGTTCGGCTGCTCCTTTGGCGGCGGAGGCTCCGAATTCATGATGCTGACCGGCGGGATCGAAGCAGCCGAGGGGAAATCGTAGCGTTTGTCCAAGGGGTGGTCGACTGAAAGGGGTTCGGCCGCGCCAACGACAGGCGCAACGGTGGGGGCCGCCGCTTGGGGCTCCCTGTCGGCCACTGGCTCGTTTTTGCCCCAACTGGAGGCATAGCGGGCGACATATGTGTCGAAGGCATGAACCCTCAAATTGGCCATGAGCGCTCCTTTGTCCTGAAACATGGCCAAAGCAGCGCAATGTTCGGCGATGCATCCGTCACGCACAGCTAGCACATGGGCTGCAATACCGTAGCGATCAAGCTCGATAGCCCGTCGCGTGTTGGCGAATGCAGCGAGCAAATCGGGATCGCCATGTTTGGCGGCCGCAAAAGCCTCCGACAGGAGCGAGAGCCGCGCGGCGATATAAGCCACAGCGCTTGCCGTACTTTGCGCATCAGCAAACACGGATTTTTCGCAAGCATTCTCAACTTGCTCACCGGCTGTGCCGTCGAGGCAGGCAAGCGGCGAACCGGGCGCAACCGCGCTCAGGTTTAGTTGTGTGCTGCGCTGAAGGAGTGCTCGCTGTTCTGCGGCCCGTTCGTTCACCGCCAGGCGATCGAGGATTCCCAGTACAGCAAGGGCGGCGATGACAATCGCGGACAACGGAAGCAACAAACGCCCTCCCGTCCCGAGCGACACGCGCCGCACTGCGATGACCACGATCACCAAAAATAACGCCGCCAGAGCGCCGGCCAAAGGGGCAGGCAACACCAGCGGTGTTGAAAGCAGCCCGTCTATAGATGCGCTGTCGGTAATCGGCATCGGTTTCCAGCTACTGGATCTGAACTCCTGAGACTTTTACCACGTTGGCCCATTTTTCGATGTCCTTGCGCAGGTACGCGTCGAATTCTTCCGGTGTTTTTACAAGCGGAATAGCGCCCTGCTTGAGCCACGTGGCCTTAACTTCGGGATCGTTGAGCACTTTGTTGATGTTGGAATTGAGGAAAGCAATGACGTCCTTGGGCGTGCCCTTCGGGGCCATGACGCCAAGCCAGATCGTCGCCTCGTAGCCAGAAACCGTTTCAGCGATGGTCGGCAGATCGGGTGTGAGTTCCGACCGCGTCAGGCCCGTGGTGCCGAGGGCGCGCACTTGCCCGCCTTTTGCCAACGCCGACATGGTTGTCACGGCATCGAACATCATCTGGACCGTCCCGGAAATCACGCTGTTACGCGCATCGCCTGAAGCTTTGTGCGGCACGTGCACGATGTCGGTCTGCGTCATGGCCTTAAACAGCTCGCCCGCCATGTGATAGGGCGTGCCCGGGCCGGATGACGCGTAGTTGAGTTTGCCTGGCTCTTTTTTGGCCAGCTCGATGAATTCCTTCACCGTCTTGGCTGGAACCGACGGGTGAACCACCAAGAGGAGATCGGAATAATTTATGGTCGCGACCGGGACGAAATCGCGCATCAATTGGTATGGCTTATTTGGAAGCAGCGATTCATTGGTCGTATGCGTATTCGACATCACGAGCAGCGTGTAACCATCGGGCGCGGATTTGGCGACCGTATCGGTCCCGATAACGGACCCGGCTCCGGGACGGTCCTCAACAATGAACGACTGCTTGGTCACTTCAGAAAGATGTTGAGCGAGCACCCGGGCATAAACGTCGGCGGGGCCTCCTGCACCGAAAGGAACAATCAATTTTACGGTTCGGGTTGGATAGGTCTGTGAAGCAGCCGGCCACGCAAGAACAATCGGCAGCATCATAGCGGCCAAACGCATAAACGCGCGCATTAATTATCTCCCCCTGGAATGTTTCTGTTCGGCTTGGTTATAAGGTCATCATTCGTTCGTTTATTCCCGCGACGGCTAGGTCCCGCCCGCCGACCGAAAGCCTGGAGCAAGATCGCTCGCCGCAGCAAATGCGCCTTTGGCCTCGACGGACGTCAGCGCAACGGTGGTGCGCAAATCGGTGACGCCGCCACCGCTGCCGGCGGCCAAAAGAACGGCGGCCATCTGAACGTCGTTCGGAACTTCAGCGATCGCCAGAAAATCGTACTCACCGAACGTGAAATAGTAGCCCAGGAGCCGGCCCCCTATTTTTGACAGCAGTCGCGCGACAGCATCGGAGCGGTCCTCCGGTTTAACAATCATGCCCTTGATTGCGTCGCGGGTATAACGCCCCTGCGTAATGTAAACTGCCATTCTCAGAGCTCCTGATGCGCAACAAGCGCGGTTCGGAGCAGGCTAAGTGACAGCCGAGGCGAAATCGCGACCGCTCAAGCGCGGTCGAGCTGACTTTCCTTGGCGACGCGTTCAAACGCCTCACCGGAACTCTTGATCCGGTATTGGTAGTCGTCACCTTCCGAGGGCAACAGCTTGACCACAATGTAGCTGCCCGTCGCGGCGGCGCGACCAAACGTCGGGGAAGTGTAATAAACCGTTTCACCGACCTGATACTTGTGCAAACGCACCGGGACTTCAGGTGCCACGATTGGCTGCATCGGCGGACTGGAGGTCCGCATCATTTTCGTGGCTTTACCTGCTGTACCGACAACAGCGCCGGCCCGCGCCGCGCGCGTGCCCTTCCCGACGGGAAGTCGCGCCGATTTCGACGCACTTTTTGCCGTCGCACTTACAGTTTTCGCGCCTTTTTTCGCCGTCCGGCTCGTCTTGGTGGTCCGCCCGGCTGCTTTTGTTGAATTTCTGCTCATAAGTTCAATATAGCAGCAAATTTTGTTTGCGGGCAAAGTTTTTTGGGGCAGAACGTTAGTATTTTCAATAAGTTAGAATACGACTGGTGAGTATGTATGGTTAACGCATGGCGACCCAAAATCGTCCGGTTTGACGTCATAGTAGGTCGTTAAAGCAATACAATTGCCACGGGAACTCCATCTTCGCAGCTGCGTTCTGACGTGGGGAACGAGGGAGGTTCGAGATGCGCGTGCTCATTGGGATTATTCTTGGCGCCCTGCTGACGGTAGGCGGTGCGTATCTCTACGACTCGCATAATGCTCTTTCCGGCACAGGCACATCAGCGAGCGTGCAACGACCAATGGTGAATTGGGACGTCGTCAGCACGAAATGGAACCATCTCACCGACCGTGCCCGCGCTGAGTGGACGCGTCTCGCGGGCTGATTTCTGCAGTCGCTGCAAGATCCGCGCCGACTTCCTCCCGCATGCCGATCCGCAGCGCATTGATAATGGCCCGGCGATCCATTCGCACGCCATCATCGCCCTCAATCAGGAGCGGCGCTCGACCGGTCTGATCAAGATGACGCGCCCACGACAGTGCGTCGTCGAGCACCGGGAGTTCCTTGTAGAGCATTTGTGATTTTTCGACCGGCGAAAAATCGGGGGATCCTTTTGGGCCGCTGTAAACGCGATAAGCCATTTCGAACCTCTCGAATTTAAGCCCCCTGCCTCCCTTTCAAATTGGATCACAGACCTAACGCTTGATTCATGCGTCGGTTCGGAAGCCTGATTTTTGTTCCGAGATGACGTGCTATCGTCAGGCAATCAACGAAGAGGGTCCCATGCGAGCGGCTTATTATGAGCGGAACGGCACCGCGCGCGACGTCCTCCGGGTGGGCGACGTGGCAACACCTCGTGCGGGTCCCGGTGAAGCGCGCGTCAAGCTCGCTGCCTCCGGCGTAAACCCTTCGGACGTGAAGTCGCGACAGGGGGCCACCCGCAAGATCGCTTTCCCGCGGGTCATTCCACACAGCGACGGCGCGGGTGTCATTGATGAAGTCGGCGACGGCGTGCCGCCATCGCGCATTGGCCAACGGGTCTGGGTTTGGAACGGTCAGTGGAAACGAGCATTCGGCACCGCGGCCGAGTACATCGTCTTGCCGGCGGCGCAGGCGGTGGAATTGCCGGACAATACAAGTTTCGAAGCGGGCGCATGCCTTGGGATTCCCGCAATGACCGCCATTCACGCTGTCGCATTGGCAAGCGCACATGGAGGCTTGGCGCGAGCACAAAGAGGTATGTGCTTATTGGTATCGGGCGGCGCCGGCGCCGTCAGTCAATACGTTATCCAGTTTGCAAAAGCGAAAGGGGCGAAGGTGATCACCACGATTTCCTCACCCCAAAAGGCCAAGGCCGCCGAGGAAGCCGGCGCCGATTATGCGATCGATTACAAACGCGAAAACGTTGGCGAGCGGGTCATGGAACTCACCGACAAACGGGGTGTCGACGCCGTCATCGAAATGGACCTCTCGGCCAACGCAAAACTCATTCCCAGCGTCTTGCGGCCAAAAGGCACTCTCGTCGTTTACGGCACCGGCCCGGAAGCGGTGCTGCCGGCCGCCTTCTGTCTCGTCAACTCGATCAAACTGCAGTTTTTCTTGATCTATGAGCTTGACGCCGCTGAACGCGAGCACGCGATTACGGGCATCAATGCCGGCCTCAAGCAAGAAATGCTGCTCAATCGCGTGGCGCAGCCGTCTTTCACCCTCGCTGACACGGTTTCAGCTCACGAAGCTGTGGAGCAAGGTACGCTCGGCAATGTCATCGTAACGATGTGACAGGCCTACGCGCCGCTTGAGGATGGCGCTACCGGGGCATCAGGAAACCCTGAAGCGTCGAGCGCCCGCCGGACGAGTCCGGACGATTTTGCAATTTCGAGCAGCTCGCTTGCGATTTTAAGAGCGACGCCTCGCCCTTGGGGTACGGCGACTGCAATGCCCGTTTGCTGGAAATTTCCGCTCAAGACACGCGCGCCCGGAAGTTTCGGCAACAGCCCGGCAAACGAGTCGTGCGATAGGGCAAAAGCATCGCCCTGCCCCAACCTTGCCATTTCCGTCATGCGGTCGACGCTTGGGACCTCTTCAACGCTCGCATTGGGAGCAGTACGGCGCGCGCTTCGCGCGGTTGTGGTGTTCGATATAGCGACAATCCGGCAACCAGGCCGATTGACCTCGTCAATCGTTTTAATGGCGGAGCCCGCAGGCACAAGGTACGTGCTCTCAATGAAATAATAGGCAGGACCGAAATCAACCCGCTTTGCACGTTCGGCATCCTGCGGCATGAACGCAAGGTCGCAATCGCCTTTAGCGACCGCATCAGTCACCTGCCCCGAATTGTCGTATACTTGCAAAGACAACGGCAGCTTCAGCGCCGCAGCAAAGCTGCGGATCAAATCGACGGTGACGCCCTTCACTTCCCCACTGTCTCGAATTGCGAAAAATGCGGAAGCCGCGGGGGCTGCTACGACACCGCCACGCAATGTCCCCGTGGGCGCAAGTTGCTTGAGATCTTCAAGGTTCGTCATCATTCGTCATTTAGCATGCGCGGTTGAACCGGGCTACGGTGCCAAGCGAGAGTGAAGGTACGCAGCGTCGGTCGGAGCCGCTACCTGTGCGGGGCGTAGTCCTGATTGGTGAAAGCAGGCTGCGTCGGGCGCTTGATGACAACAAAGCCATTGCCTGTCCCTTGATGGCAGGCATTGCAAGCGGCAGTGAGTTTATCATAGCCCGCAGTGAAAGCTTTATAATCCTTGGCTTCGATCGATTTTTCTAACGCGACAATCTCCTTGGTAATAACTGCGTCAAGCATCTCGGCGAGCGGAAGGTTCTTGAACGTCGGCACAAAGTCCTGCACGTCGCCCATTATTTCCTTGATCTCGCCAAGCTGATATTCGGCAAGTGGCCAGTTGCGCGCCTTTGCAGCGAACCAAAGCTTGTTGTGCTCGATCAGGATCACATTCATGAATTGCTCCAATCCGGGCACATAGGCTTTAGGCGCGTCTTTCATTTCTTTCGGCGTTTCTTTTGCCGATGGAGTGGATGGTGTTTGTGCGCCTACCGCGAGCGGTAACAGTCCGGCCGCAAGCGCGATCCCGATCATTCGGCGAAACATGGACGAGCCTCTTTTGCACGCGATTGAATCTCTGGCACCGCGTAGCATTCGATGCAAGACGCGAAAGCAACATTGGAATTTGTCTAATTCGACAATCAGGCAGCCGGACCGTGCGCTACTCGAATTCACATCCTGAATACGCCAAATTTCGTTTCCGGTATCGGGGCATTCAACGCCGCTGAAAACGCGAGCGCCAGCACGCGACGCGTTTCCGATGGAGCAATGATGCCATCGTCCCAAAGCCGGGCCGTGGCATAATACGGATTTCCTTCGTGCTCGAACTGGTCAAGGAGTGGTTGTTTGAATTCCTGCTCTTCAACCTCCGACCATTTTCCTCCGCCGGACTCAATGTTGTCGCGCTTGACGGTCGCCAGCACGCTCGCGGCCTGCTCGCCCCCCATGACGGAAATGCGCGCGTTCGGCCACGTGAACAGAAAACGTGGGCTATACGCGCGACCACACATGCCGTAGTTCCCTGCACCGTAGGAGCCGCCGATAATCACAGTGATCTTCGGCACGCGCGCGCATGCAACGGCGGTCACCATCTTGGCGCCATCCTTCGCAATTCCGCCGGCCTCATAGTCACGTCCGACCATGAACCCGACAATATTTTGCAGGAACAGCAACGGAATGCGTCGCTGGCAGCAAAGCTCGATAAAATGCGCAGCCTTCAGCGCGCTTTCTGAAAACAAGATGCCGTTGTTGCCGATGATACCGACCGGGACGCCTTGGATGTGCGCAAAGCCGGCAACAAGAGTCGTGCCGTAAAGCGCCTTGAACTCGTCGAATTCGGAGGCGTCCACAATACGCGCGATCACTTCGCGAACATCATATTGTTTTTTGAGATCGAGCGGCACAATTCCATCGAGCTCGTTTCCATCGAGTGCCGGCTCGCGCGGCTTCATCAATTGAATGTCTGCATTCTTCTTTGTGTTTAAGTTGGCGACGATGCGACGCGCAATGCTTAAGGCGTGATGGTCGTCCTGCGCATAGTGGTCAGCGACGCCGGACTTGCGCGCATGCACGTCGGCACCACCCAATTCCTCAGCGGTCACGACCTCGCCCGTTGCGGCTTTCACCAGCGGTGGTCCGCCGAGAAAAATCGTGCCCTGGTTCTTTACGATGATCGTTTCATCGGACATCGCCGGCACGTAGGCCCCACCCGCGGTACAGGAACCCATCACGACCGCAATCTGCGGAATACCGAGGGACGATAGAGTCGCTTGATTGTAAAAAATGCGCCCGAAGTGCTCGCGGTCGGGAAACACCTCGGTCTGATGCGGCAAATTGGCTCCGCCGCTGTCGACCAGATAGATGCAGGGCAAACGATTTTCGCGCGCGATTTCCTGCGCCCGCAGATGCTTTTTCACCGTCATTGGAAAGTACGTGCCGCCTTTGATGGTGGAGTCATTGCAGATCACCATGCATTCGCGGCCTTCGACGCGGCTGATACCGGCAATCAGGCCAGCGCCGTGAATAGCATCCTCGTACATGCTGTTGGCTGCGAGCGGCGACAGCTCGAGAAACGGCGAGCCGGGGTCGATCAGGTTCATAACGCGATCGCGCGGCAAGAGCTTGCCGCGAGCAACGTGACGCTCCCTCGCCCGCTCCGGTCCGCCAGAGGCGGCTTCGCTGCGCTTGGACTGCAACTCGGCCACAAGCGCACGCATTCTCTCAGCGTTGGCACGAAATTCGGCAGCGTTTTTGTCTATCGAGGACGCAAGAATCGCCAAGGGCCCCTCCCGATTGGATCGAAAGTTGCCTCGATGGAACCAGGAACGCAATGGTGCCGTACCGTTGCGTTTTAGTAACTTTTGGAACCGAGTGGTCCCTTCGAACGTTTTCGCCAGAGGTCTCGACATCGTCGAGAAATTCGTGGGCACCAGAGGAGACATTCCCGTGAGCAAAGCGAAATTGTTATCGAACGTGGCGGTGGCGTTGTTGTTGAGCGCCGGCGTCGCATCTGCAGAAGGTATGAGTAAGGATACCCCGGAGCGCGCACCCGCAGCGCAGCAAAATGCGCCGGCGGAAAAAGTCGCGCCCTCCGTAAAGAGTGAGAAAAAGGCGCCGCAAACGACTGGTCAGGCCACTCCCTACAACTCCGGCAAGGCGAAAGAAACGACTGGGCAGGCACCGAAGTCAGATGCCGACGACAAGGCTCAGGCTCCGTCGCGGACCATGGACAACGATAAGAAGTCCGAAGGCAAGTCCGACGTCCGGTCACGAAGCGAGCAAAATGAGCAGAATAACGGTGCGTCGAAATCTACTCAGTCGACCCCCGAGAAAAGTCGCGGCACGACCGGCCAAGGTGCCGCTGCAGGTTCGGCAAACCTCTCAACCGAGCAGCGAACCAAGATCACTTCGATCATCCGCCAGCACAAGATATCGCCGACCCATCTGAATGTGTCGGTATCGGTTGGAACTCGCGTGCCAACCAACGTGCACTTCTACCCCCTGCCGGTTGAAGTCATCTCTGTCTATCCGGAATGGCGTGGCTACGAATACATTCTCGTGGGCGATCAAATTGTAATCGTCGATCCACGCACGCACGAGATCGTTGCAATCGTCGAGGCGTAACACTCAAGCACGATATCGGGTCGACGGCCGGGGAACTCTCCCGGCCGTTTGCCTTTCCGAAGCCGCAATTCAAATTATTTTCCGAAATTGTCCGGGTTCCCGGAACACCGTTGCTCCCCCCTCGTTGATCACCGATGCCGCGCTCCGGCATCAGCCACCAAGGAGGCAGATCATGAAGACTTTGACGACTCTTACCGCCGTCGCCGCACTCGTTGCGGGGATTTCATTCGCCCAAGCGCAAAACTCGATGGGCTCGCCCTCTTCGGGCGGCAGCATGCAGAAACAACAGACCATTGGAAGCTCCGCGTTCTGCATTAACACGTCAGCGAGCGGCGGTCTCAATTGCAAGTATGCGAGCATGGCAGCCTGCGAAAAGGATGCAAAGCCGCAGAATCTGAATTGCTCGCCAAATCCGAACAAGAGCACAACCGGTTCGAAGCAGTAGCGTAATTGTAGCGTACAGGTGCTAGCTCGGCCCCGTGCCGCCAATTCGGCGCGGGGCTTCAGCATACCCACATGGCTGATACGGGGCCGCCGCACGCTTGCTGGAACACAAGCGCGGTGTCGGACGTTGGTTTATCGACACCAACAACCAGAAAAACGAGAGGATTCTATGAACAAAGATCGCATCGAAGGCAGCGCCGAACAGCTTAAGGGCAAAGTAAAAGAAGTCGCCGGGAAGGCTACGGGCGACACCAAGCTCGAAAGCGAAGGCAAAGCGCAAAAAATCGCCGGCAAGGTTCAGAATACAATCGGCGGGATGAAGGATTCCGTGAAGGAAGCCCTTGAAGACTAACGAGTGGTTGGCAATGCATTGACTGCAAAGACCCGGCGACGCGCCGGGTTTTTGTTTTTGTGTGCTTCACCTCTCCGCAAGCAATGTATTAGGCTTCCACATCCTAGCGGGGACACGAAGATGCAAGCTCGCCTTGATGACTACAAAGATCTTAAGCTCAAGCTGGATGGCATTGTGCCGCCAGGGCACGGTTTTCATCGTAACTTACTGTTCGACACCCTGTATGCTTCGCTACCGCGCGACCCTCAGGTGAAAGTGCAAATCTACAATGCCGAAATCGTGCCGGGTGGCTACACCAACTGGCATTGCCACAATGGGGCGGCGTTTTTCGTGGCGTTACAGGGTTTATTCGAGGCACACTTTCAGGAGGGTGTCCTCGTCAAAGCGAAAGCAGGAGAATGCTACGCGGAGCCGATCGCCAAATTTCATCGCGGTCATAACCCGCACCCTGAACTATCCTACCTATGCGTCGGCGTCTGTTTGACGGCCCCTGACCGAGAGCACGTGACCAATTCGATTGAACGCCCCTGGTAAATCGCACGACCCTAGTCCGACGGTGCGCACCCGCCGCCCCGAGCGTAACAACAATCACTTTTTCACGTAGGGATCGCGAAACGGCCCGTGTTTTGCTTTTCTTCTGCACAGCCGAGAAGAGCCGAAGAGCCAATGTCCCGCCGATCCGAGGTCAGCGCCGGCATCCTTGCCTATCGCCGCAATTCGCGGCTCGAAATCCTGCTCGCCCACCCTGGTGGCCCCTACTGGCGCAACCGGGATGATGGGGTCTGGTCCATTCCAAAAGGAAACGTCGAATCCAACGACTTGCTCGCCTGCGCGAAACGTGAATTCAACGAAGAGACGGGACTTGTCGCGACGGGTCCGTTTGTACAGCTCGCCCCGCTCCGCCAGAAAAGCGGCAAGATTGTACACGCCTATGCACTTGAGGCCGATTTTGACCTGACGAATTTCTCCAGCAACACATTCGAAATGGAATGGCCACCGCATACTGGCAAACGCAAGAGTTTCCCTGAAATCGATCGAATCGCGTATTTCGGGCTTGCGACGGCGCGAAAGAAAATTCTTCCGGGACAGCGTCCGTTCATAGAAGAATTGGTCGTGCGCCTTAAGCTCTAGACCCGGTGCACAGTCGGCCAATCGACCTCGTCGGCAGCGAGCACCCAGGTTTCCTTGATCGCGGCGGCATACCACGCCTGCCAGGCTGGCAAAGCCATGACGGCACCCATGTAGGCCCGGGCCATCACCCCAACATCAACGCCATAAGTGTGCAAGCGCGCCACTACCGGCGCATACATGGCATCGGCAACGCCAAAGCGACCGAACAAAAATGGTTCGCCGCTCTTCTGGCCGTATTGCGCGCGACATTCAGCCCATATCGCTTCGATGCGTTTTACATTTTCTGCCGCCTCCGGCGTCAATTCACGCCTGATTACCGGGCGCCACATATTCATTGGCAAGAGACGACGCAGGGGGAGAAAACCCGCATGCATTTCATTGGAAATTGCACGCGCGAAGGCCCGTGCCGCACCGTCTGCCGGCCAAAGTTTGGCGTTAGGAAATTTCTCCGCCAAATATTCGAGAATTGCCAGGGATTTCCCACACGAATACGTCCCCGTCAATCAGAACCGGCACCTTGCCGGTACCGGACACCCGGCCAACGACTTGTTTGAAATTCGGTGCGTCGAGCGAGACCACCGTTTCTTCAAATGGGATGTTCGCCACTTTCATGGCGATCCACGGCCGCATCGACCATGAGGAGTAATTCTTGTTGCCGATAATCAGCTTCAACGCCATTGACGCTCACGCTTTTTTTGCATGACCCGGCCGGACGTCCGGTGCTTCGACCGGGCCGCCGGCCTTTTGCCAGGCACCAAACCCGCCGCGGATGTGCGCTACGGGCTTAAGGCCCATGTGCTGCGCGCTTTGCGCGGCAAGCGCAGAACGCAAACCGCCGGCGCAGAAAAACACAAATTTCTTGTCCTGCGCGAATACCGGCTTGTGGTAAGGGCTCTGCGGATCAATCCAGAATTCCAACAAGCCGCGCGGACAATGAAAGGCGCCCGGAACCCGGCCATCGCGCTGGAGTTCGCGGATATCGCGGATATCAACGAGCACCGTATCGTCGCGCCCGGCAAGCTTGACGGCCTGCTCAATCGGCAGCGTCTCGACTTCGCGTTCGGCGGCCTCGCACAGGGCTTTGTATCCGATTGTGATATTTTGCATGGCCTGTCTCCTCGGCCGCACATGCTGGCAGAGCACGCCTCCGCACTCAAGCCAAGCGGTTGAAGCCGGTCGCACAAGCGGGCACCATTATTGGGAGGAGCGACTCAAAGCCCATGACGGCCTTCACCGCACCCGATCTCGCCGCCCTCGCCTGGTTCGTCGGCGCATGGATCGTCTATTCGATCGTGATCGAGAAATCGGCAAAGGGCCGCACCAGCCTCAATGCCTTGATGAACCTCTACCGCGACGAGTGGATGGAACGCCTGCTCGAGCGCGATATGCGCATGGTCGACGCCCAGGTCACAGCAGCGCTACAAAACGGCACGGCTTTTTTCGCGTCGACCAGTTTGATTGCGATCGGGGGTGCATTGACGCTGCTGCGATCAAGTGAGGACGTGCTGACGGTCATGTCGCTGTTGCCGTTCGGTGCTGCTCCGTCGCGGAGCTTATGGGATTTGAAGATGATGGGACTGATCGTCATCTTCGTCTACGCGTTCTTCAAATTTGCCTGGTCGTATCGCCTGTTCAACTATTTCGCCATCATGGTCGGTGCGGCGCCGCTCCCCGCCGAAAAGGATACAGCGGAGGCTCAGGCTTTTGCGCACAGGGCCGCAAAGCTTTGTGCCGATGCCGGCCGTCATTTCAATCGCGGTCAGCGCGCTTTTTCTTCGCGCTCGGTTATCTGGGCTGGTTTCTCGGTCCGGTCCCTTTTGCCTTGTCGACCGCCGGAATTCTGGTCGTGATGTGGCGAAGACAATTCGCATCTGACGCGCGGAAAGCGTTTGATGTGGGCGCCGAATATCCTAGCGTTGCGGCACCAACGCGCCGGGTTCTTAAGCCATCCCCATCAACACGGCGATCGCAGCTACGATCAGCACGGCCAACGACGCCGCAACCACGGTGACGAGCTGCTCGCGCCGGTCACTGTGTGCCGCAATTTCCTGGTGTGTCGGCTCTAATGACGACGCTGAATAAAAATCGAGCATAGGCGCCCCCTTTTGGATAAAGGCATCGCTTTGATGGTGCGCGAGCACGCCAACGCGAACTCGGGCGCACGAATCGCCCTAACCAACAAGACTACCACCAATTGCCCGTTAGTCCGTTTGGTGCGCGGGGGGACTTACCGACTGACGGCCAAATCGGCGAGGCGGAATTGCACACGTTCCTCGCCCTGCCAGCGATCGACAGCGATGTTGCCAGCTGCATGCATTGTGCGGCCCCGGTTTTCCAACAGCGCGTTGCCGAGCGGACGTCCGACGGCGCGAAAGGCGATCCCGTTGACGAATTTTCCGTCGCCGGAGCGAAAACGCATACGAATGTGGTTCTCGCCGACCGGCTCGGCGTAGGTCAGTGTATGCGCCGGGAGCGCAAGCAGCGGTTCTGGATTGCCAGCACCGTATGGGCCGGCGCGTGACAATAAGTCCGCGAGGGCGAGATTGAAGCCGCCGGCCGCGACAGCGCCATCGATCTGCAACGCACTGTCGCGGCGGGCAATGTCGACGTGTGCGGCCAAAGTATCTTCGAGATATGCGCGGAAGGCACCGAGCGCGTCTTTCTTTAGGGTTACGCCTGCCGCCATCGCATGCCCGCCGCCCCTTAACAAAAGGCCTTCTTGCACCGCACGCCGCACGGCCCGGCCGAGATCAACCCCGGCGATCGAACGTCCCGAACCGGTGCCGGTCCCGCCAGGTTCAAGTGCAATCGCAAAAGCCGGTCGGCCGTAGCGTTCCTTTAGCCGCGCAGCGACCAACCCGACGACGCCGGGGTGCCACCCTTCTGCTGCGGTGACGACCACAGCGCCCTTCTCTTCGAGCCCCAGCGCTGCGAGGGCCTCGGCTTCGGCCTGCGCCAGCGTCGCCTGCTCGATTTGCTGGCGTTCCCGGTTGAGGCGGTCGAGTTCGACGGCGATGCGCGCAGCTTCGCTCGGATCCTCCTCCAGAAGGAGGCGTACGCCGAGATCGGCGCGGCCAATGCGGCCACCAGCATTGATGCGCGGACCCAGGAGGAACCCAAGATGCCACGGTTCCGGTGGGCCACTCAGTCGGGCGACGTCCATCAGCGCCGTAAGTCCTAAATGCTCGCGGCGCTTCAATGCGATGAGCCCCTTCGCCACAAAAGCGCGGTTGAGCCCGCGCAGCGGCACAACGTCGGCTACCGTCCCAAGCGCCACGAGATGCAACAGCGCCAAGAGATCCGGCTCAGAGCGCGTGCCACTCCAAAAATTGCGGCGACGCAGCTCGCGGGTGAGCGCAACCAGTGTCAAAAACACCAAACCCACAGCAGCAAGTTGGCCCAGCCCCGAAAGATCGTCGGCGCGGTTCGGATCGACAATAGCGACGGCTTCGGGAAGCTTTTCATCAGCCTGATGATGGTCGATCACGACCGTGTCGAGACCAAGCTTTTTCGCTTCAGCAAGCGGCTCGATGCTCGTCACGCCACAATCGACGGTGACCAGCAATTTCGTACCGCGTTCCGCGAAAGACCGGATCGCGTCGATATTCGGCCCATATCCTTCGAAGATGCGATCGGGGATGTGAATGATCGGGTCTAAGCCGCAACGACCCAAATAATGTCCAAACAGCGCCGACGCAGTCGCACCGTCGACATCGTAATCTCCGAAAATGGCGACGCTTTCACCGCGAACAACAGCATCGGCAATTCGCGCCGAAGCAGCTTCCATGCCGGTCAGCGTGTGAGGATCCGGCATCAATCGTTTAATTGTTGGATCGAGAAAACTCTCTACCTCATCAACATCAACGTTCCGGCCTGCCAAAACACGCGCAAGCAACTCGTCGAGGCCATGACGTTGCGCGATCGCGAGCGCGCGCGCCGACCCCCGCTCGTCGAGGCGATCCTTCCAGGCGCGCCCGCTCAATGAGTTCTCAACGCCGAGAAAATATCGGTCACTTGGGTCCAACTGTATTGCGGGCAACGCCATCGCCATAAGCCATTGCGCGGGACTAGTCAGCCCGCAGAGAATCGGTTTCCGGAGACCCCATATAGTGACGAAGGGCGCGGTCGCACACCAGCCCCCGCGTCAGCCAGCAACCTCAGCATGAATACGCAGGAGCTCGGGGATTGTCGCCGGATCGCGCCGGCCAAAACCGCATTCTGTCGCTATCGAAAAGCGCTTGGCGTGCCGCTCAGCGACCGCAAGACGCTTTCGAGTACCCGCGACGCCATCGGTGTAGTGCACCAGGCCGAGACTCAACTCTGTTTCCGGCTTGAGCCACAATCGCGCGAGCGGTGCAAAATAAGCGTCGTCACTACGGTCGCGCGGCACCGGCATGTGAATGAGCTGGATCGGACGTTTGATGTCCATACAGAGCCGGTTGGCGACGTCTGTCATGTCGCCCATATCGTTGGGTTCGATGACATGCTTGTGGTTGGAATCTCCGTAGCAGAAATGAAACATGAGCTCGATGTCTTCGGGCACGCGTCCAGCCAGATCCGCGAGGATCATTGAAAACCGCGTCAGCATTTCCGCGCGCGTTTTGCCATAGGCGTTCGGCTCGTTGCGCTGCAGCCGCGCAAACACTGCCGAAGCAACATCGAATTGGATGGCAATCTGGTCGTGGGGCAGCGATGCCGCAATCTTGTCAATTTCGTGCTTGAGCGCTTTGTTAAAAATCGGATCGAGCGGCTGATGCAGATCGTCTTGCAGGAACAGCCAAATCACTGAATGCGCCGGCACCAGATCGATTTGAAATTTAACATGGGGCGCAATCTTTCCGGCGCGCTTGAGCGCGGCGAATTCGGCATAGGACGCTTTGGCAATGTCGGCGTAAAATAGATTTCCAAATGAAACATCTTCTACTGTTTTGCCCGGCTTGAGTTTGTAACGAATGCGCGCGGTACCGGTCGCATGAATGCGAAATAATTCATCTGATTTTTCCAGTGCCGGATTTTCGGCAAAAGCAGGCTCCAGCCAGGTGATCCAGTCGGATCGTTCTCCGGTTTCGCCGTCGGGAATACGCTTGAGCTTTGGCCCAAGTGCGGAACTCACAGTCTCAAATACCGAACGCGCATCGTTGAGCGGCACGCTTCCGACGAGATGAACATTGCGCATTCGGGACCCTCGCGCTTAAAACTGCGCGTGAGATTAAATCCACGACGCCTCGAGGTGACAAGAGAGTGCGACGAGATTTCGCCCCGCATGGCGAGACACAATCAGATGGGCGGCTGCCCGCTTCGCTCAATCGAGGTGGAATTTATCGAATTGCCGATGTTCGGCCATGACCCGGCGTACAGTTCCGGTTTTTGATCGCATGACCACTGTTTCGGTCTCGATGACATCTTTGCCGAACTTAACACCACTTAACATGGCGCCGCTGGTAACACCGGTGGCAGAGAACAGGCAGTCTCCCTTCACCATGTCCTCGATCTCGTATTTCCGTTTCGGATCCTTGATACCCATCTTCAGCGTGCGCTCGCGCAATTGCTCGGTATCGATGATCAATCGCGTCTGCATCTGGCCGCCAATGCAACGCAAGGCCGCCGCAGCGAGTACGCCTTCCGGCGCCCCGCCGATGCCGAGATAAATGTCGATGCCGGTTTTTGGGTCCGCGCAGTGGATCACGCCTGCCACGTCGCCGTCAGTGATCAGGCTCACCGCAGCGCCGGTTTTTCGGATTGCGGCGATCATATCGGCGTGACGAGGCCGGTCGAGCAAAATGGCGGTGATCTCTGAAGGCTTGACACCCTTGGCTTTCGCAACGCGCATGATGTTGACGTCCGCCGGCGCATCGAGATCGATCGTCCCCTTGGGATAACCGGGGCCAATAGCAATCTTTTGCATGTAGCAATCGGGCGCATGCAGCAGAGTACCAGCATCAGCCATCGCGATGGTAGCGATCGCACCCGGCATGTTTTTGGCGCAGAGCGTTGTGCCTTCCAACGGGTCGACCGCAATATCGACTTTGGGGCCGTTTTTAGTCCCGACTTTTTCACCAATGAATAGCATCGGCGCTTCGTCGATTTCACCCTCGCCGATCACTACGGTGCCGTCGATTGGCAGCTTGTTGAGTTCTCGCCGCATCGCGTCGACCGCAGCCTGATCGGAAGCCTTGTCCTTGCCGTGCCCGCGTAGCCGCGCCGACGATACCGCGGCACGCTCAGTCACGCGGACGATTTCGAGCGTCAGAATTCGCTCCAGCAGCAATTCCGGCTGGACGGTAATACTTGGCATTGGACGCTCCCCTCACAAACGGTCGCTTAGTTCTTTTCAATACGGATAACCTGCGGGCGCCCCGAGATCACCCTATCGCGCCCCACCGCCGCAAGGGCCTTGCGTACGGCATCCTCGCTGGTTGCGTACGTAATGAGGATAACCGGGACGGAACCGGCTTTCGCATCGCGCCCAAGGTGGGCGGGGTCATGTCGCTGGACAATCGACTCCAGTGAAATCTCCTGTTCGGCAAGGCGAGTTGCGATCGTGGCCGCTGTCCCCGGCTTATCGCGCGCGACGAGCCGGATATAGTACCCGCCCTCATGACGCTGCATTGGCGCCTTGCGTACGCTTATGAGCCGGGCCGTAGGCCGCCCGAACGGCGCAGTGCGCACCCCGCGCGCAATATCACCGATGTCAGACAGGACCGCTGAAGCGGTTGCTGCTCCGCCGGCACCCGGTCCCACCAAAGTCAGTGGATTAATACCCGTGGCGTCGATCGTTACCGCGTTTGTCACGCCCATCACCTGCGCAATTGCGGACTCCTTGCGCACCATGGTCGGATGCACACGTTGCTCGATGCCTTGTGGAGTCTTCACGGCCACGCCCAAAAGCTTCACGCGATACCCAAGTTCATCCGCGGCAAATAGATCTGCTGGCGTTATCGAGGAAATGCCCTCCACGTAGATGGCTCGTTGGTCGACTTTAGCACCGAAGGCAAGACTCGCCAGAATGGCGAGTTTTTGCGCGGTGTCGTTACCTTCTATGTCGAAGGTCGGATTGGCTTCGGCGTAACCAAGCCGCTGCGCCTCCTTCAGGCATTCTGCGAACGGCATCTTATCCTGCTCCATCCGCGTGAGAATGTAATTGCAGGTGCCATTGAGAATTCCGTAGATACGCTCAAATGAATTGCCGGCCATGCCCTCGCGCAATGTTTTGACGATCGGTATCGCCCCGCCGACCGCCGCTTCGAAATTAAGTGCCACGTGTCTCCGTTCGGCGATTGCGGCGAGCTTGGTGCCGTGTTTGGCGAGAAGCGCCTTGTTTGCAGTGACCACGGATTTGCCCGAAGCAAGCGCCGCTTCGACAGAGCTCTTTGCTGGCTCACCGGAGCCGCCGATCAGTTCAACGAACACATCAATGCCGGGCTCTCGCGCCAGTGCCGCGGGATCGCTAAACCACTTCATTTTTTTGAGGTCTACGCCGCAATTCTTGGCGCGTGAACGAGCGCACACCGCAACGACTTCAATGGCACGACCACAGCGCGCAGCTAACGCCTCCCGTTGGCCTGCCACTTGTGCCACCAAGGCGGCACCGACCGTGCCTAACCCGGCGACGCCCACTTTTAGCGATTGAGTGCGCATGATTTTATCCGAAAACCGGTTCCCACTTTCCGGAGTCATGCGCTCGGGCTGGAGCCATCACGGGTGTGCGTCCGTGGTTAGCGTCGCGTCGCAAGCGGAACGACGTTATGTAACTGCTCAGGCGCGTGATCGAGAAAGCGCCGGATATTGCGCGCGGCTTGGCGGATGCGCTGCTCATTTTCCACCAATGCAATTCGAACAAAGCCTTCGCCATATTCACCAAAGCCGATACCCGGTGACACCGCGATGTCGGCTTTCTCGACCAGCAATTTGGAAAACTCAACGCTTCCCAAACTATGGAATGGCTCGGGGATGGGGGCCCATGCGAACATCGAGGCGCGGGGCGCCGGCACGTGCCAACCCGCACGCCCGAAACTTTCTACCAAGACATCCCGGCGGCGCCTGTAGATTTCGCGCATGTCTTTGATGCAGTCATCTGGTCCGTTCAGCGCGGCGGTCGCCGCCACTTGCACGGGCGTAAAAGCGCCGTAATCGAGATAGGACTTCACCCGCGCCAGCGCTGCGATAATGCGTTCGTTGCCAACGGCAAAACCAATTCGCCACCCCGGCATCGAGAAAGTTTTCGACATCGATGTGAATTCCACCGCGATGTCGTTTGCTCCGGGCACCTGCAACAGTGAGGGCGGCGGGCTGTCGTCGAAATAGACTTCTGCATAAGCAAGATCGGACAGCACGAGGATCTCGTGCTTCTTCGCAAACGCGATGAGGTCTTTGTAGAAATCGAGCGTCGCTACATAAGCAGTTGGGTTGGCGGGGTAGCAAACCACGACCGCGGTCGGCTTCGGGATTGAATGCACGATCGCCCGCTCGAGCGTGTGAAAGAAATTCGGTGTCGGCTCCGACGGCACTGAGCGGATGGCACCACCCGCCATCAGGAAGCCGAAGGCGTGGATTGGATAGCTCGGATTTGGAACGAGCACGACGTCGCCAGGCGCGGTAATCGCTTGCGCAACGTTGGCGAAACCTTCCTTGGAACCAAGCGTCGTTACGATCTGCGTTTCCGGATCGAGCTTCACGCCGAAGCGACGCTCGTAGTAAGCGGCCTGCGCGCGCCGCAATCCGGGGATTCCGCGAGAAGCCGAATAGCGGTCGGTGCGCGGCTTTCCGAGGGCTTCTTTCAGCTTTTCGATCACGTGTGCCGGCGCCGGCAAATCCGGATTGCCCATGCCAAGATCGATGATGTCCGCCCCCGCATTGCGGGCTCTCGCCTTGGCCTTGTTCACCTCTTCAAACACGTAAGGCGGCAAGCGCCGAATGCGGTAAAAGTCGTCCATAGGCTCAAACCCTAAAGGCTGGCTGCCCTGTCCAGCCCGCACAAGTAATAACCCCGGCTGGCTTTTATCACGGGTTCGGCTTGGCGCCAGCGGTCTGCCCGTTTTCGTCGTCTTTTGACGGCTTTTTAGCCGCCGGGGCGGGCTTCTTGGCCGGCGGCTTGCCCTGCGGCGGACGACCTTCCTGCTGGTCGCGCGCCCGGGCCAAGTCCTTTTCAAGCCTAACTTGTTCCTCCTCCGTCATCGGCGTTGAGGAGCGGTCTGGAGGCATATCGTGGACTGCCGGAAAGTCATATGGGGTAACCGGCCGCGCTGGGGCCTGTGCGGGCAAACCCAAATCGCCGGGAAGACGGTCAATGAGGGGCCCCGGCGAGCAGCCGGCAAGCGCAGTGACGACGCCAAAAACAGGCCAGAGTAATCGTTTGAACACGCGCACGATGCTCCGTAAGGCCGGGCCGGACGGCGAAACCGATGCAGACTCAATGAATTGTAACATAAGGCTGCTAACGGGCTAATATGGCTACAGAAAGGTCGGGCGCCGACGCCTGTACGAAAGAAGATCGGCGAAACCATGTGCTGAAACGCAGCTTGCGAGGAGGCGCGGTCCGGGCCACTTCTGTTGGTCGGACACGAGCGGAAAGCGGATGGACAAGCCAACCAAAGAGAACGCGCCAGCCAAGGTCGGTGACGTCGATATCGAGGCGCTCTCGCATAATTTGGCCCGTCTGATCGAGGAAGGTGGCAAGGCGCTTGCCGCCTATTTAAAGCCACGCGAAAAAGGCGCGATTAAAGGTGACCTCGCCGACGACCTTACTGACGCCGTCAAATCAGTTGGTCGGGTTGCAGAATACTGGATGTCAGATCCTGCTCGCGCGCTTGAAGTACAGGCCAGCCTTGGCAGAGCATATCTCGATCTTTGGGCGAGTGCTGTTAAGCGCATGGCCGGTGAGCAAACCGCTCCGGTTGCGGCTCCTGACCCAAAGGACAAGCGGTTTGCCGATCCGGATTGGTCGCAGAACCAGTTTTTCGATTTCCTGAAACAGGCCTATCTGCTCACCGCGCAATGGGGCGACCGTCTCGTTAAAGACGCCGCTGGTGTCGATGACCATACTCGCAAGAAGGCCGAATTTTACGTCAAGCAAATCGCCAACGCGATCTCACCATCAAACTTCGTGCTGACGAACCCGGAGCTGTTGCGCGAAACGCTGTCCTCTAATGGTGCGAATCTCGTGCGCGGTATGCACATGTTGTCTGAGGATATTCAGGCCGGCCACGGCAACCTCAAGATCCGTCAATCCGACCCGTCGGGTTTCGATGTGGGGCGTAACCTCGCGCTCACACCCGGAAAAGTCGTTTTTCAAAATGAACTGATCCAATTAATTCAGTACGAAGCAACGACGAAAGAGGTGCTGAAACTTCCGTTGCTCATCGTGCCGCCATGGATCAACAAATTCTACATCCTCGATCTCACGCCAGAAAAATCGTTCATCAAATGGTGTGTCGACCAGGGCATTACGGTTTTCGTTATTTCCTGGGTCAACCCCACGGCCAAGCTCGCTGCGAAAAGCTTTGAAGAATACATGCGAGAGGGCGTCATTGCCGCGCTCGACGCTGTCGAAGCCGCTACCGGCGAAAAACAAGTCAATGCCATCGGCTATTGCGTCGGCGGTACGCTATTGTCAATCACCCTCGCCTACCTGGCGGCGAAAAAGCAGGATCGCGTGAAATCGGCGACGTTATTTGCCGCGCAAGTCGATTTTAAATACGCCGGCGACCTCATGGTGTTTGTCGACGAGGAGCGCGTCAAACAGCTCGAGTCGCACATGAAAGAGCAAGGCTATCTCGAGGCCTCGCGCATGGCGAACACGTTCAACATGCTGCGCTCAAACGATTTGATCTGGCCCTACATCGTCAACAACTACATGCGCGGCAAGACACCACTGCCCTTCGATATCTTGTATTGGAATTCCGATGCCACGCGCATGCCAGCAGCCAATCACTCTTTTTATTTGCGCAATTGCTACCTCGACAACAAGCTGACCAAGGGCGAAATGGAAATTGCTGGCGTTATGCTTGATCTGCATAAAGTGAAAGTGCCGGTCTATAATCTTGCAACGCGCGAAGACCACATCGCACCGGCGAAATCAGTCCTCGCAGGTTCGCAGTTTTTTGGTGGCCCAGTGAAATATGTACTTGCCGGCTCGGGCCACATCGCCGGCGTGATCAATTCGCCGAACAAACCGAAGTACCAATACTGGACCGGAGACAAGCCGAGCGGTTCGAGCGTCGAAACCTGGCTCAAGAAAGCAACCGAGCACGCTGGCTCGTGGTGGCCAAATTGGGTCGAATGGCTCAAGGAGCAAGGCGCCGAAACGGTGCCTGCCCGAAAAATCGGTGTTGGCAAACTAAAGGCGATCGAAGACGCTCCAGGATCTTACGTCAAAGTGAAAAGCTGGACCTGACCTCGCGTTACGAAGCCAACTTCACCGGCACCCTCAGATACTGCACACCGTTCACGTCGGCCGGTGGAAACCGGCCGGCGCGAATATTGACCTGGATTGCCGGCAACAGCAGCAGCGGCGTGCTCAGTGTTGCATCGCGCGCTTCCCGCATTCTGACGAAAGCATCTTCGCTGATGCCTTCATGCACGTGCACGTTTCGCGTCTTCTCCTCGCCCACCGTCGTTTCCCACGCGTACTGGTCACGGCCCGGCGCCTTGTAGTCATGGCACATGAACAATCGTGTCTGTGGAGGCAATGACAGAATCCGCCGTATTGAACGATAAAGTTCACGAGCGTTTCCGCCCGGGAAATCGGCACGCGCGGTACCAAAGTCGGGCATGAACATTGTATCGCCGACGAATACGGCGTCGCCGATCTTGTATGAAACGCAGGCCGGTGTGTGCCCCGGGGTATAAATCACCTCGCCATCGAGACTGCCGAGCTTGAAGTGTTCGCCATCCTTGAACAGGTGATCAAATTCGGAACCGTCGCCCGAAACATCCATGGCGTTAAATACCGGGCGAAAAATCTTCTGCACATCCTTGATATGTTCGCCGATCGCAACCGTCGCGCCGGTTTTGAGCTTGATGTAGGGCGCGCCAGAAAGATGGTCCGCGTGCGCGTGCGTCTCCAGCACCTGCTTGATTTTGACACCGAGCTTTTTGGCCTCGGCAAGCAAGGCATCGGCGGACACGACCGTTGCATCGCCGCTGCGATGATCGAAATTGAGTACCGGATCAATCACCGCACCTTCTTTGGTCGCCGGGTCCCAGACGAGATAACTCACCGTATTTGTCGGCTCGTCAAAAAATCCGCGGATATCCGGCCTGACGGTATTTGCCATAACGCCGTCCTTGATTCGTCCACTCGCCGGACCACCACTTATACATATATCTTATGCTATATCTAATATTCGGCTAAGGCCCCTCGTTATCACCTAAATCGGATTTGTCGTTCTCAATGCCAGCAGGCGCGACAATAGCCGTCGCATCGCCTATGCTTCGCGCCCTGTACAGCATCAAGAAACGGGGAGCGCAATGTCCAAGGAACTGCTCTGGCTGACACTAACGGTTATCCTCACCGGCCTGTTGTGGGTGCCTTACATTCTCGATCGCATCATGATGCGCGGGATGATGGGAGCAATGGCCAACCCATCCCGCAATGACAAGCCGCAATCAGCATGGGCACAGCGGCTCTATTTCGCCCACACGAATGCGGTCGAGAACCTGATTATTTTTGCGCCCCTTGTGCTGATCCTCGACGCGCAAGGCCATTCAACCCAGGGTACCGTGATGGCCTGCGCTGTGTATTTCTGGGCGCGGCTGGCGCATGTCATCGTCTACACGATGGGCGTGCCGGTTCTTCGTACCCTGGCTTTCGCCGTCGGTTTCGCCGCGCAGGCCGCGCTCGTTCTGGCGGTATTCGGTAAACTTTAATTCGCGGGCGTCGATCGCTCCGCGATCGCTCGCAAGTCGGCTCCGCGCGGCAACATCCCGAAAGCGGAACCACTCTCGCCGTCCAGCCGCGAGGCGCAAAAGGCGTCCGCGACCACCTGCGGCGCGTGCTCGATCAACAGCGCCGCCTGCAGCGCGAGCACCAGTTCACGCACCAGGGCCCGCGCCTGCGACTCGTCGTTGCGGTCGTGCGCAGCAAGGCGCTGCCGTAAGCGACCGGCAAAGCGCGTGAGCCTTGGGTCCTTGCCATCACCAAGCGCGTGCTGGAGCACCTCGACGGCATTTGGCGTGCGATCGATCGCACGCAAGACATCAAGGCACATGATGTTGCCGGAGCCTTCCCAGATCGAATTGACGGGCGCCTCACGATAAAGGCGCGGCATGATGCATTCTTCGATGTATCCCGATCCGCCGAGCACCTCCATCGCCTCGTAAGTCACGAATGGCGTTCGTTTGCAGATCCAGAATTTTGCCGCCGGCGTCACGACGCGACGCATCACCTGTGCGGCCTCGTCGTCCTCGTCATAAGCACCGCGCGAGCCACATCGTGAGTACGGTCGCCGCTTCCGATTCCAACGCCAGATCGGCCAGCACATTTGTCATCAACGGCTGGTCAATTAACTTCTTCTGGAAGGCCGAGCGATAGTGAGCATGATGTATCGCCTGCGCGACCGCCTGCCGCATCAACGCCGAAGAGCCGATGCAGCAATCGAGCCGCGTGTAATTGCCCATTTCGATTATGGTCGGAATGCCGCGCCCCTCCTCCCCGACGAGCTGCGCGTAGGCACCGTGAAATTCCACTTCGCCTGACGCATTCGAGCGATTGCCGAGTTTGTCCTTCAGTCGAAGAATTTGAATGGCGTTGCGCTCTCCGTCTGGCGTCCATCGCGGCATCAAGAAAGCAGCTCAAACCTTTCGGCGACTGCGCAAGGACCAGAAACGCATCGCACATCGGCGCCGACATGAACCATTTGTGGCCAAATAAACGATAGGCTCCATCGTCAGAGCGCTCAGCCCTTGTGGTATTCGTGCGCAGGTCTGAGCCGCCCTGGTTTTCAGTCATACCCATCCCGATGAGCGCTGCGGATTTCAGGTCCGCTGGGCGAAAACGGCGGTCGTATTCTCGTGAGAAAATTCGCGGCATCCATTCCGCGGCAATTGCCGGTGTATGACGCAATGACGGCACGGAGCCATACGTCATTGCAACCGGGCAATAGACCCCACTTTCGATCTGTCCCAGCATGTACGTGCCCGCAGCGCGTGCCGCATGCGCGCCTGGTTTCGGCTCCGCCCACGGGCCCGAATGCAAGCCCGCTTTGAGCGCTAACCCGAGCAGCTCGTGCCACGCCGGGTGAAATTCGACCTCGTCGAGGCGATGACCGTAACGGTCGAGTGTACGCAATTGCGGCGGAAATTTATTGGCGTCGAAACCAAGTTGGATAGTTTCGGGTTTGCCGAGCGTGGCGCCGAGAACAGAGAGTTCGCTTTTCGCCCAGCCGGCACCCTCGCGGATCACCGCCTCGCGCAAAACAACGTCGCTCGCGAACAGATTGTAGGGTTCGAGCGGCGGAGGCTGGTTCTGGACCTCGAACATCGTCGTGGTCTCCGGCAAGGGCCTTGCCATTGTACCAGTCGAATCAGGGGAACAGCGCGACTTGCTCCAGCCCCATCGTCTCCGACCAACCCATCACCAAATTCATGTTCTGGATTGCCTGACCTGAAGCACCTTTGACCAGATTGTCGAGCGCCGAGACAAGGATGGCGCGCCCGGGAATGCGATCCTTGGCTACACCAACAAAGGTCATATTAGACCCCCGCACATGACGGGTCTGCGGCGTCTCGCCAAAAGGCAAGACATGGACAAAGGGCTCCTTCGCGTACGACTTTAAAAGTATCGCATGAAGGTCTTCGGGCGTCCGGCCCCGTCTGCCTCGCACGTAAATCGTCGAGAGAATGCCCCGGTTCATTGGTACCAAATGAGGGGTGAAAGTGACGACCACCTCCCGGCCAGCCGCGAGCGAGAACTCCTGGTCGAGTTCGGCCATGTGCCGGTGATGCCCCACGCCATAGGCGTTGAAACCCTCCGACACCTCCGAAAACAGCATAGCTTCTTTCGCCGTCCGCCCCGCTCCCGTCATTCCCGATTTGGCGTCGACGACAATCTCATCAAGTTCAATCGCCTTGCTCTTGATCAAGGGAATGAGCGGAAGCTGCGCGCACGTGGTGTAGCAGCCAGGGTTGGCAACCAGCCGCGCGTTACGGATTTCGCGCCGATGAATTTCAGTGAGGCCATACACCGCCTCCTTCTGCAGTTCCGGTGCATGATGCTCGTGGCCGTACCATTTTGCGTAAGCGGCGGTGTCCGCCAACCGAAAGTCGGCCGAGAGATCGATAACTTTCGTTGCCGGCGATTTCGTCAGTAGCTCCTTCAAAACTTTTTGCGTGGTCGCATGCGGCAAGGCACAGAACGACGACATCGAGAGCCGCGCTGCCCCAATTAATTCCATCGACCGCGACAAGTTGCGGCAATGCGAACGGCGAAAACTGCGGAAACACGTCGCGCATCGCTTTGCCCGCACTGCGTTCAGCAGTCAGCAGCGCGATCTCTGCGCGGGGATGGCGCAATAGCAAGCGCACAAGCTCGCCCCCGGTATAGCCCGAGGCACCCAACACGCCGATCTTCGCTTTCGTGGCCATGAATCGATCCTTATCCAGAAGTCTTAAAGAACTACCGGAAGAAGGCCAACAGCGGCGGTTTTGACTGGGGAACATGTGCCGCGGCCTCAAATCCGGCGGCACGGGTAACGACAAAACTACGCCCGTGCCTTGATGGCACGGCGGCGGAGCTCTGTTGCTGCAACGAGCGTCGTCATAGCGAGGCATATAAGCCGCACATCCTGACCGTCAACTGAGCCCTTCCGCCCTCGTCCCATGTGTCAGGAGACTTCGGTAAACGTGCGTAAGACCCCGTCTGGGGTGTCTTATTCCATTTACGGAATGCCAGAGACCCTGGACCAAGCCATATAGTCGAAAGCCAAGTCGTTGGATAAGCTGTTGCCGGGATAGTCCTGCGTCACGCTGCGCGGGACAAGAGCCCAGCCGGATAAACCGGGAAATCAATCACTTGGGAGGGAATACGATGCGTCGTTTAACTGTGTTGGCGGGTGCTCTTGGCGCCGCGCTGTTGATAAGCTCGGGCGCGTTGGCGCAGGTCCCCGCGGACCCGAACAACCCGAACGAAACCGTGCCTGAAAAGTCCGCCTTCACGCCGTACGGCGAAACAATCAAAATTGCCGACGCTAAGAAAGTGGCAGCTGCCGCCCTCGATGAGGCCACCAAACGTGGCTGGCCAATGTGCATTTCGTCGTGAGACCGACCGGCGATCTGATCTACTTCGAAAAGATGGACGATTGCCAGTTCGCATCAATATCAATCTCGCAGCACAAAGCGCGCACTGCGGCACGCTATCGTCGTCCCACCGTTGTGTTCGAACGCCTGCTCGGCAAGGGACCTTTTTCGCCTACTTGCCTTCGCTCGATGGGTTCATTGGATCACGCGGCGGCAATCCGATCATCGTTGGCGGCAAAGATCGTTGGCGCCATTGGGGTAAGCGGTGGCACCGGCTCGCAAGACGATACAATCTCGCAAGCAGGTGCTGCGACGTTGAAGTAATCACGGTCGCTTTAGAAAAAGCTCGGTCGGGGTGTAAACCCCGGCCGAGTATTCATGCGTCATTCGGGAGAGACCCATGATCCAAAAACTTTCTGCGGGAATAGCGCTCGGCGTAGGTCTAGCCGCTTTTCAATTGGCGAGTGCACCGAGCGCCTTGGCAAAAGATTTGAAAGTGCTGTCTGAAAATACGGTCACTGGTTTCGGCCACGTCGAATCCGTCGCCTACGATCCGAGAGGCAAGGTTTTTTACGTCAGTGACTTCGGTCCCGAACTCAAGTCCGCCGACAAGGACGGCAAGGGCAAGATCACCAAAATTTCTCTGGACGGGAAGATCCTCGAAGATGGATTCCTTCCCGCCAAGGGCCAGGTGCTCAACAAGCCCAAAGGGAATTTGGATCCGAAGCGACCGGTTGTGGGTGACCGACATCGACTCGGTCTGGGTATTCGATCTCAAGACCAAGGAAGGCAAGAAGCTTGAACTGCCGGGCATCACGTTTGCCAACGATCCGACCGTGATGGGTGGCGCGCTCTATATCAGCGACAACCGGTCCGACCAGCTGGTTCGCGTGGAGCCTGCCGATTTCCTGAAATCGAAATCCACGCCCAAGATCACCGTCGTGTTCAAGGATAAGTCGATCTTCCCGAACGGCCTCTTCCCCGGCAAAGGCGGCGCGTTGCTGATGGTCGGCCTGAAGGACAAGGACAATCCACGTGCGATCTATTCCATGGCCCCGGGCAAAGATCCGGTGGCGCTAACGGACAATTTCGGACTGCTCGACGGACTCTACCAGATGCGAAACGGCGACATGCTGATTACCGACTGGAAGACCGGTTCGCTCATTCGGTGGAACAAGAAAGACGGCATGCAGAAACTTGCCGGCGACTTCAAAGGCCCGGCCGATTTCTGCGTCGTCCCCAACGAGCAAGGATTTTTGGTCGCGGTACCCGATCTGGTCAAAGGTGAGATCCGCTTGATCCAGCTCAGCCGGTTTTAAACAAATACAGCCGGCTGAAATCGAATATCCGCCGGGACAAAACACCGGCGGATTTTTTCTGTCTGTCACCAAATCCACTTCACCGCTTTCGATATGGCATCACCAATTGTGAGCAGCACCGCCGCCCACACAAATGCGGAAGTGAAATTGGCGATTTGAAACCGCCAGAATGGCATCTCGAAAATGCCGGCGATTAAAGGGAACCGAAGCACGTAACGGCCCGAAGAAGCGGCCGATGAAAATCCCGGGTATCCCCCACTTCCTCATAAAGATTTCGCCGCGCGGGATGAGATCCGGATGGCGCGACAATGGCCACACCTTTGCGACAGTGTATTCGAGCTTGAGCCCTATCCAATAGGATATCCAGTCGCCGAAGGCGGCGCCCAGCGAGGCCGCAATCCAGACGGGCCAGAAATTGATACCGCTCGGACCGATCAAGGCACCAATCGCCACCAGCGCGCCCCATGCCGGAATCAATAGCGAAATGAAAGCAAGCGATTCACCGAAGGCCAACGCGAAAACCACGGGCGCCGCCCAACCCTCGTTGTTGCGGACGAAATCGACTGTCTGTTGGACGATTGTATGAATTTCCATCGGGTTGGGCCGGGCAATTCGTTGTGTCTAGCCCGGCAGCGGTCGTCACGCCAGTACGCTAGGCCGGCAGCTCAGGCTCGTCCTCGGGGAAGAGGTGGTCGACCACGACGAGCGCCATGATCAGTAGCGGTACCGCGAGGAATGCACCCACAGGACCCCACAACCAAGTCCAGAACACCAGTGAGAGAAATACCGTGAGCGGATTGAGCGTAAGTCTGCGTCCCATGACGCCAGGGGTGATGAAATGCCCTTCTAACGTTGCGCACGCAAGAAAAAGCAATGGTGCCAGCAATGCATGCGTAACTGTGGGGAACGTGACCAGACCGACCATGAACATGGCGACTTCCATGATCAGTGCCCCAATGTAGGGAATGAAGTTGAGAATAAACCCGAGCACCGCCCATGCGGCCGGGTCCGGCAATCCGGCCGCCCAGGCGGCGATCCCACCACAAATGCCAACGCCGACGTTGATGAGCGCGACAATGCTGAGATAGCCGGTCAGATTGTGTTCAATGTCGTTCATGATCTTGAGCATGCGCAGCCGCGCATCCCGCTCATCGAAGAAGGCCACCAAAACACGTCGGATTCGCGCGCGGCCGAGCAGCATGAAGAACAAGGTGCCAAAGAAAATGAATGTCTGGCCGATGGCCGGGGTGACGATCGACACTGCGGGCTGAATGAACGTCATGATGTCGACGCCGAGACCGCCCTTGCTATCCGAGGGAAGCAGCTTGTCGCGCAAATCCTGCAATGCCGCCAATGGCTGATCGAGAACGTGCAACTTTTCCTGGATGCTGCGACCGATATCGGGCGCCTTGCCGATCCAATTCACAGCGGGCGCCGACAGAAGAGCGATAGCGCCGTAGCAGACGCCGATCACGAGGAGCCACAAGGCAATTGCCGATACGACCGACGGCATGCGATAGCGTTCGGCACGCGCGGACAGCGGTCCAAGCATCATGGTCACCACGAAGGCCGATACGATCGGTAGCAGGACCGACCGTGCGAGGCTCAACGCGATGATAAAAAGAATCACAAACATGCCAATTGTGGCCGTTTGCGCGGCGGTGCGCCAAAGCCGCGCCACTTCGGTAACCGGCTGAGGATCGCTGACCGTCAAGGCAAAACGCGCGGCGCGTTCCCCACGCACCCTATCCTTCTCGATGCGCCGGTGATCGGCCTTGGTGCTAACTAGTTCCATGGCATTGATAACGGGTGACCCTCCTTTTAGTTGCTGTTTATTCCGTCCACAGGTCGGTATGCGCGTGCGGAAATGGGCCAAACCCACCTTTAAACCTCTCTTAAGCGGCGCAGCTCAGGCTGAATCGATCAATTCTGCCTAGCCGTGGCATAGTGGCTAGCAGGCGAATCGCCGCGACCCCATCTGAAGGCTTCAATGGCCAAGACAGCGACCAAGAAAAAAACAGCAAAACAGCCTGATTTGTTCGACCTGGCTCGTTCGGCAAAATCGTCGGCCCGCAAGGCGCCGAAGGCGTCGGCGCGATCCAAGGGCAATGCCCGCACGAAGCCTGCCGCACGCGGATCAAGCGCGGAGTCCGGCTATACCGCCAAGCACATCGAGGTGCTGGAAGGGCTCGAGCCGGTCCGCCGCCGTCCTGGCATGTACATCGGCGGCACGGACGAGAAAGCCCTGCATCATTTGTTCGCGGAAGTCATCGATAACGCAATGGATGAGGCACTGGCCGGCCACGCCGACTGGATCGAAGTCGATATGGAAGCGGACGGCTTCATCAGCGTAACCGATAACGGCCGTGGCATTCCGGTTGATCCCCATCCGAAATTCAAGAGCAAGTCAGCGCTTGAAGTCATCATGTGCACGCTCCACGCCGGCGGCAAATTCGACTCGAAGGTCTACGAGACTTCGGGTGGCCTGCATGGCGTCGGTGTCTCGGTCGCCAATGCACTATCCGAGCGAATGGAGGTTGAAGTCGCGCGTGAGCAGCAGCTCTATCGAATGGCGTTCGAGCGCGGCAAGCCAAAAGGAAAGCTGGTAAAGGCTGGCCGCGCTCCCAATCGGCGTGGCACACGTGTGCGCTTCAGGCCGGACCCAGAAATCTTCGGACCCAAGGCCGCATTCAAGCCCGATCGCATTTTCAAGATGACGCGGTCGAAGGCTTATTTGTTCGGCGGCGTCGAGATTTGCTGGCATTGCGACAAGGCGCTGCTTAAGGGCGTCGAGGATGTGCCGGAAAAAGCCACGTTCCATTTCGCAGAAGGCCTGAAGGACTACCTCGCCTCCAATTTGACCGGCGTGACCCTGGTGCATCCGGATATCTTCACCGGTTCGACCGGCAAAACCGGACGCCATGGTGCGGTGGAATGGGCGGTGGCGTGGACGGCCGACGCTGACGGTTTTCTCAATTCCTATTGCAACACAATTCCCACGCCAGATGGCGGAACGCATGAATTGGGGTTGCGTTCGGCGCTACTGCGCGGCTTGAAGGATCACGCCGCGCGGGTTGGACAGGAAAAGCGCGCGACGCCCGTTACCAGCGATGATGTGATGACCGGCGCCGGTTGCATGCTGTCCGTGTTTGTCCGCGAGCCTGAATTCCAAGGCCAGACCAAAGACCGGCTCGCAACCGCCGAAGCCCAACGCATCGTCGAACAGGCGATCAAGGATCCCTTCGATCACTGGCTTGCCGGCAATCCGTTGCAGGCCAACAAGCTGCTCGATTTCGTTATCGATCGCGCAGAAGAGCGCCTGCGACGGCGGCAAGAAAAGGACATTGCGCGCAAGAGCGCGGTGCGCAAACTGCGCCTGCCGGGAAAGCTCGCCGATTGCACGTCATCGGCGTCGGAGGGCTCCGAGATTTTTATCGTCGAAGGCGACAGTGCCGGCGGCTCTGCAAAGCAGGCGCGCGACCGCCGAACCCAAGCCGTGCTGCCGCTACGCGGCAAGATTTTGAACGTCGCGTCTGCCGGCAAGGACAAGCTGGCGCAGAACGCTCAACTCGCCGACCTGATTCAGGCGTTGGGCTGCGGGACAAGCACGCACTACCACGAGAAGGATCTGCGTTACGAGAAGGTCATCATCATGACCGACGCCGATGTTGACGGCGCGCATATAGCGTCTCTGCTCATCACCTTTTTTTACCGGCAGATGCCGAAGATGATCGAGGGCGGCAAGCTCTATCTTGCAGTCCCCCCACTCTTTCGGCTTTCTCACGGCGGCAAGATCGTCTATGCGCGCGATGACAAACACAAGGAAGTGCTGCTCAAGAAGGAATTTCACGCCAACGCCAAGGTAGAAGTTTCTCGCTTCAAAGGCTTGGGTGAAATGATGGCGGCGCAACTGAAAGAAACCACGATGGATCCGGGCAAACGCACCTTGCTGCGTGTTGTCCTGGCGGAAAAAGAGATGAAGCCCACTGCCCGCGCCGTAGAGCGGCTGATGGGCACCAAGGCCGAGGCGCGCTTTGAGTTCATCCAAGAGAAAGCAGAATTCGCGAGCGCGGACCTTCTCGACGTGTAGATCCATTTCGGTGGCCCCACCGTCGCAGCATTTACCCGCCTCATCCTCACTCTGATGTTGTCCCCGCACCCGGGTCCGGCTTCTCCGGCCCGAGTGCAGGCGGCGGGGACCCATACGCCGTGCCTATCGATGGGCTGCGGGGGATGGGTCCCGGGCCTCGCTGACGCTCACCCGGGACGACAGGAAAAAACAGTGCGGTGCTGTTTGAAAACTGAAACAGAAACGTCTTGCGCCGTGCGGTTCGATTGCATCACCTGAGAGGCGAATATTAGTGGCTCAAGCGGCTGTCGTCGCACTTTCGCAGCAGCGGCGTTTTGCTGCCCCGCGCAAGTGCAATGCCGTCCTTGACGCGAACGACGCCGGCGTTTGTCTGATTGAAAATTGTACGTCGCGTATTGTCTCGTACGGCGAAAACAAGTTTTTGCCGTTCTTCGACCTCTGTACCGGGTTGAAAAATCACTTCGACCGACAGACCGTTGGGCGAGGTCTTTTCGGCTGACAATATACTGTAGCGATTGATTGCAAAATCAGGACCAAGGTTGTGATCTTCCAGCACCAGACCGGCGCTCGGTGTGATAATGCTGACTCGGGGATTCGCGGGGGTCGCCGGCTGGTTGCAATCGGCCGCCCATGTCCCGAACAAGCCAAATTGCTGGAACAATTCATCGACCGAAGCGGCGCTTGCGTCCCCCACTACGCAGAAAAACGCCACCAGCAAAAAGACTATCGTCAGCCGCATCTAACGCCGCTCCCACTTGAACTAACAATAGCAGCGGATCGCGCAACGGCAATTGATTTAGGCCGAAGCGTGGATGATCGGGTTACGAATGGTAAATGTCGCCGATTATTTGAATGTCAAATTGGCGGCCTTCACGACTTCGGCAAAGCTGGTGATATCGGCATCGATGCGTTTGCCAAACGCTTCGCCAGTCGGGCCACCGGGTTTAACAGCCATCCTCGACAGCCCTTCCCGCACAACGGGGTCGGCAATTGCCTTGCCAAGTTCCGCCGTGAGTTTTGCCACGATCGGCGCCGGTGTACCTGCCGGCACAAAAAATCCACTCCACAAATGGGTGTCGACTTCGGGATATCCGGCCTCGGCCATGCTGGGGACATCAGGTAATTCGGGCGAACGTTCAGAACCGGTCACCGCCAGCGCGCGGATCTTGCCCCCTTTGACGAGCGGAATGACTGGTGGCCCGTCGGAAATCGTGAAGAGGCATTGCCCCGCCATGACGCTCAGGCTGGATTCATTGCTGCTTTTGTATGGGATAGCAACGCCGGGCATTCCCGTCTTCAGCTTCAACAATTCGCTCGCAATTGTAAATGCAGGCGAGGATGTGCCGTAATTTGATTTATCGGGATTTGCTTTTGCCCAGGCAACAAGTTCCTTGACGGTCTTGGCTGGATGATCTTCTGGCACCACCATCACCAGCGGAAACGACGCAATCATATTGAGCGGAATGAAACTCTTGCTCGCGTGGTAGCTGAGATCCGGAAAAATCGCGGTAGCGATCGACATCTGGCCCGTCGCGCCCACAAGCACCGTGTAACCGTCAGGTGGTTGGCGCGCAGCGAATTCCGCGGCAATGCGCCCACCGGCGCCGACGCGATTATCGATCACCGACGTGGCGCCGGTATTTTCCTGGAACTTTTGCACCACCAGACGCGCAAACAAATCATTGCCGCCGCCGGCAGCAAAACCAACCACGAAATGGATCGGGCGATTCGGATAGTCGGCTTGTGCATGCGCGTTTCCACCAAACGCCACAAGCGCCATCACAATCGCAACTATGCCACTACATATCTTTGTCATTCCTTCCCCCATTTGCGCGCCGTCCCTACCCGATCGCGCTAGTGAAAAGCGTACACTGACTACTGCCATTGGAAAACGCCTTTGTCATGGTGTGCTATTGTTTTGTCGTCATCGGCCCAGCGAACTAGGACATGAGCGCAAAACGCGCAATTCCCCGGCACACCCAAGGCGTGAACGCTGAGTTTTTCGGCCATCCGCCGGGCCTCGCCTACTTGTTTGCAACCGAGATGTGGGAGCGGTTCTCGTATTACGGGATGCGGGCACTTCTCGTCCTCTACATGCTCAAGTATCTGCTGCCGCCTCAACATGCCAATAGCGTGGTCGGCCTCGCTACGTTCCGGGGCGTGCTGGAATTCGTGTTTGGGCCCTTGGCCCCTCAGCCGCTCGCATCGCAGATCTACGGCTTTTATACGGGGTTAGTTTATCTAACTCCGGTTTTGGGCGGATTGCTGGCCGACCGCGTGCTCGGCCAACGTCGCACGGTTATCATGGGCGCTGCACTGATGGCGGTCGGCCACTTCATGATGGCCTTCGAACAGCTATTTTTGTTTGCACTCGGAATCCTTATTCTCGGAAATGGAGCCTTCAAGCCAAACATCTCGACCCAGGTCGGCGCGCTATATGCGCCCGACGACCGCCGCCGTGATCGTGCCTTCTCAATCTTCTATGTGGGCATCAATCTCGGCGCATTTCTCGCTCCGCTCATTTGCGGAACGCTGGGCGAAGAGTTCGGATGGCATTTCGGATTTACAGCCGCCGGGGTCGGCATGACGCTTGCACTCATTATTTATCTCGCGGCGACCCCCCACCTGCCGAAAGACGCTTTCCAGAAGCGGACGTCGCCACGCAAGCTCGATCGCGCTTCATGGAAATCGATCATGTCACTGCTGCTGCTGTTCGCACCTGTCAGTCTCTTCTGGGCAACCTACGAGCAGCAAGGCAACACGATTACGCTTTGGGCGGACCAATTTACCGATCGTCATTTCCTCGGGGGCGAAATCCCCGTGACCTGGTTTCAAGCATTCAATCCATTCATGATTTTCGCATTCACGCCATTCATCGTCGCGCTGTGGCGCTTGCAAGGACGGCGAGAACCATCGACCCCAATGAAGCTCGCGATAGGCTGCCTAATCAACGGGCTTGCCTATCTAATCATGGTCGCCGCTGCGTGGAACGCTGACGGTGGCAAGGCAAGCTGGTTGTGGTTGTTTGCTTTTTTTGTGGTGATCACAATCGGCGAACTTTATCTCTCGCCGACGAGCTTGTCGTTAGTAACAAAGATTGCGCCCGCTCCGCTACTATCGATGATGATGGGCGTGTGGCTTGCCACGAGTTTTGCGGGAAACCTTCTCGCCGGTTACTTGGGCACATTTTGGTCGAGCATGAGCCAAGCCGAATTCTTCCTGATGCTTGCGCTCATTTCTGGCTTAGCAAGTGCTTCAATTGCCTTGCTGAGTATTCCCTTGCGGGCCCTCCTAAAACACTAGTCCAGTGGCAAACCGACATATTGCTCGGCGAGCGATGTAGCGGCAGCTTTCGAACTCGTGAGATAGTGCAGGTCGGATAGCTGCCGGCGTCGATCGAAAGCCGACTCGTGCGGAAATCGATGCATGATTTGTGTCATCCACCAAGAAAATCGCTGCGCATACCAAACCCGCCGCAGGCAAGCTGCCGAATAATTCTCCAGGTGATCGTTTACATTTTTCTTGTAATAAGCATCGAGCGCGCGTGAAAGCACAACCACATCTGCGAAAGCGAAATTCATGCCTTTCGCGCCTGTCGGCGGCACAATGTGCGCGCTATCGCCAGCAAGAAATAGGCGCCCGTATTGCATCGGCTCGACGACAAAACTGCGCATTGGCGTGACGCTCTTTTGCAGGACCTTTCCTTCTTCAAGGTTGCGCGCACCCCCAAGCCGTTTGTGCAACTCATCCCAAATACGCCGGTCGGACCAGCTTTCGATATCCTCCTCGTGCTCGCATTGGAAATAGAGTTCGAGCCAGAGTTGGCGAGCGCATTGTGTATAGAGCAAAGCCGCGATCGGTATATGAATACACAAGCTCGTGGTCGGGCGGCGGAACTCTCCGAGAGAATGCCAAGCCAGCCAAATGGATAATCACGCTCGAAGGCCCTCAGCACCCCATCGGGAATGCTTGGCCGGCAGATCCCGTGAAAACCGTCGCAACCGGCAATGAAGTCGCATTCGATTTGCTGCGGGCGGCCTTCATGTGTGAAACGAATTTTGGGCTGCTTGCCATTCATGTCGTGAATGCCGACGTCGCCCACTTCGAACAATAGCGGCCCGCCGTCCGCAAGACGCCGCCCCACCAAATCTTTCACCACTTCCTGCTGCCCATAGATGGTGACGCGTTTGCTCACCAGCGCCTTGAAATCGATGCGGTGCAAATCGCCATTGATGCCAATATTGATCCCCCAATGCGGCATGCCTTCGTGTTGCATCCGTGCGCCGACACCAACCTCGATCAGCAGATCAGCAGCCCAGTGCTCGATCAGGCCGGCGCGGATGCGATTTTCGATGTAGCTGCGGCTGCGGTTTTCAATGATGATTGATTCAATGCCCTGCCGGTGCAGTAACCTTGCCAACATAAGACCGGCCGGTCCTGCTCCGATAATCCCGACTTGCGTCCGCATCACCTGGTTCCCGTCGAATAGATTTGACGTCCCCTATAGGCGCCGACGACCGCGGCTGCAAAGGGATGAAGTCCGGAAAAAATTGGATAATTGCCTTGACTAAAAAGGCAGGCCATATCGCGATACGGCGTCCATGTAGCGGCGATAGACATCTCCGAATTTAGCCAGCAGATAGCGTTCCTCGCGCTTGACCACTCCGAAATGGATCAGGAAAGCGGCTACCACCAACATAACGATCGTCCAATCCGATCCCCACGCGAAGCCAATCCCCGCAACCAGAAAGCCGAGGCCGACATACATAGGGTTGCGTACATAAGCGTAGACGCCCGTGGTCACTAACACGCTTGATGGTTTGAACGGATTTACGTTAGTGCCAAAGCGCACAAATGTCCCCCGACCTACAACCGCAAGAGCGATCCCAGCGGCAATGAGCAATACACCGACGATGATGCGCGTCTCCCGGGACACCAACACGATCAATACATAGGCCGGCATCAACCAGTCGAGCGCGACGCCAAGCAGGACGGCTCCTAGCGCAATCAGCGGCGGAGGTGCGATCACGCCCGCCGTATCTCGAATTTCCGTCATGTTTGCCGGTCCTTTAACAGCCAGTTCAGGTGGACAGCCACTCGGCGAGCGCCGCATTCACTGCTTCCGGCTTCTCGATAGTGGACAAATGGCCACAGTCCGGCACTACGACGAGCCTTGCGCCAGCAATGCCGGTGCAAATTTCCTTTGCGAGTTCAGGCGGGGTTAGCTCGTCACCGTCGCCGACCAACACAAGAGTCGGGCAGCGAATGCTAGCAAGCAGCGGCCGCGAATCCGGCCGCGATGTGATCGCCTGTTGCTGGCGTACAAATGCTTCCACTCCGGTATCGGCGGCCATCTCGCGCACGATACGTTTTAACGCCTCGTCATTGTGGCGATTGCGGTGAAGAAAGCGCGGCGTAAGTGTTTCGACGACCTCACTGAGTTTGCCGGCTTGCGCCAAGCCGATGAATTTTTCGCGCGCAGCTGACTGTTCAGTGGTATCCGGCCGCGCCGAGGTGTCGAGAAGTGCGAGTTTAGCAATTCGCTCTGGCACCTGCCGAAGCATCGCAAAAGCGACATAACCGCCCATCGACAGCCCGGCGAGCGCGAAACGCGGGGGTGCGTCCGCGAGAATGCGCGCGGCAATCGCAGCCATTTCACTATCGCGCCGGTGGTCGGCGACTGTAACCGAGCCAAAAGGCCACAGACCTGCGATTTGAGGCGTAAAAAGCCGTGCGCTGCATAGCAACCCAGGAATCAACACAAGTGGTAAAGTCGCTGCCATTTTGCACTCCAGGAGGCCAAAACATTAAGAATTAATATGACTTATAGGCGGCGCTAGCATTGACTTTAGGCCTTTGCACCCTATGTTTCCGGTCAACCGATCTAGACATGAAGATTCGGCCGTCCCCCGCGCAAAGCAATCGGTTTTTTAGTCCGGCGCGGCCTGGGCGGCTTCTGAGGTTATATGGCTTTTTCCCATCTCGGCTTATCCGCTAAAGTTCTCGCCGCTATCGAGACGGCCGGCTACAAGACCCCCACCCCCATCCAAGATCAGGCAATACCCCACGTTCTCGCGCGGCGCGACGTCCTTGGTATTGCGCAGACGGGCACCGGAAAGACTGCTGCTTTCGTTCTCCCGATGCTCACAATGTTGGAGCAGGGCCGCGCGCGAGCGCGAATGCCGCGTACGCTCATTCTGGAGCCGACGCGCGAACTTGCAGCCCAGGTCGCCGATCATTTCGAGAAATACGGCAAGAACCACAAGCTCAACGTCGCACTAATCATCGGCGGCGTATCGTTCGACAATCAGGACGCCAAACTCGTCCGTGGCGTCGACGTCCTGATCGCGACACCTGGCCGCCTGCTCGATCATTCCGAGCGCGGACGTCTGCTGCTCTCGGGCGTCGAACTGCTGGTCATCGATGAAGCAGACCGCATGCTCGACATGGGCTTCATCCCTGACATTGAACGCATCGGCAAACTCGTACCATTTACCCGCCAGACGTTATTCTTCACCGCGACCATGCCGCCAGAAATCCAGCGCATCGCTGATAAATTCCTGCACAACCCGGTACGTGTTGAAGTTTCCAAACCCGCCACCGCGGCCGTTACGATCACACAACGGCTCGTCGCTACCGGCCGAGAACCGCACGATAAGCGCGAGACCCTGCGCAATCTGATCCGTTCCGCCGACAGCTTCAAGAACGCCATCGTTTTCTGTAACCGCAAGCGCGAAGTTGCGCAGCTGCATCGTTCGTTGCTCCGCCACAAATTTAATGCGGTCGCATTGCACGGAGACATGGACCAGTCCGCGCGCACGACTGCGCTCGAACAATTCCGCAAAGGCGAAGTCACTGTGCTGGTCGCCTCTGACGTTGCCGCACGTGGCCTGGACATCCCGGAAGTCAGCCACGTCTTCAATTTTGACGTGCCGCATCATCCCGACGACTATGTGCATCGCATTGGCCGCACGGGCCGCGCCGGCCGCTCAGGCACCGCTATCACCATCGTCGCGCCGAGCGATAGCAAGGCGGTGGGCGCCATTGAGCGATTGACGGGCCAGACCATCACCTGGATGGGTGAACCTGCGGCAACTGAGGCGCGCGATGGCCGCGAACGCGTAGCGCACGCTGAACCTCAGCGCGATCGGCAACAACGCAACCGACGTCCGCCGAACCGACCAAAAACAGATGCTCCTGCACGCAAGGCGCCACCGGCGGTGCTTCCCGCTGAAGAAGGCCATCTTCCGGCATTTTTGCTCCGGCCGGTCTCCGTTAAAGCCTGACGGAGCAATCACCTTCATGCAATCAAAGGTTGCATGAAAAGTTCCGGATTTACTTCCAATTCATTTCCCTCGAATACCTTTCGCCTATGAGTGACGCCGCACCTGCTGTCCTCCCGCAGGTCTAGGCCGGCACCTGGGGGTCTTAACGATGACCGGGCGTGTCGAGGATTACGAACGCGCAATGGCGTTCGCGGACATTGCCCTTGGGCAGATGAAAGCGCTCCGCCAGCCCGCAACCCCAAGCAATTACGAAGTTTGGTACGCCTACGCGAGCGGGTATCACCCGGCGTTAAATCAACGAGTCAATGCCACGCTCAAAGCTAAGGGCACTATTTCCGAAGCCGACCTGACGCAAATCTATGAAAACTTTCTGTCGCCAACGCGCCTAACGGACCGGATCGACGCGGTTGGCAGTCAGGTCAAAGGCGAGATCGATCAGGTAATGGCAATGATCGATGCGGCTGCCGGCTCTGCGAGCAGCTACACCGAAAGCCTTGCTGGTGCGACCGAGCAACTTGGCCAGTCGAAAGATCGCGAAGGATTGCGCGCCATTGTGGAAAGCCTGGTGCAAACCACAAAACACATGGAGCGTTCCAACCATCAGCTCGAAGAGCGTCTTCTTGCGTCAAAGCAGGAAATCAACGAGCTGCAGGAGAATCTTGAGGCGGTGCGTACAGAAAGTCTCACCGACCCGCTCACTCAGCTGGCCAACAGAAAATTCTTCGACCTCTCATTGGAAAAAGCGATTGCGCATGCGGTCGCGAACAACGAGCCGCTGTCGCTTATGCTCACGGACATTGATCATTTCAAAGCGTTCAATGACAGCTACGGTCACCTCACCGGGGATCAGGTCCTACGTCTTGTGGCAATGTCGGTGAAGCAAAACGTCAAAGGCCAGGATACCGCGGCGCGTTACGGTGGCGAAGAATTTGCGATTGTCTTGCCCAATACCGTATTACGCGCGGCAATAACTGTCGCGGATCATATTCGGCGCGCAGTGATGACCAAGGAGCTGATGAAACGGTCCACGGGCGAGCACCTTGGCCGCGTAACAATCTCGATCGGAGTTGCTACCTTGCGACAGGGCGACACGGTGCAATCGCTAATCGAGCGCGCGGACACCTGCCTCTATGCGGCCAAGCGGCACGGCCGCAATCGCGTCATGTGTGAAGCGGACCCGGAAGTGGCCAGCACCGGCACGACTCCGCAGGTGGCTTAAACGCACCCTATTCCGTGGTTTTTGCCGGCGTGAGTTGCACCGATTCCCCACAGCCGCATGCCGATGTCTGGTTCGGATTGTTAAATATAAATTGGGCCGACAGCTTCTCGGTTTTGTAGTCCATCTCGGTACCGAGCAAGAACAGTATCGCCTTCGGATCGATCAGAATTTTGACGCCCTTGTCTTCGACCACCTCGTCGGCCGCGTTGACCGCTTCGGCATATTCCATCGTGTATTCCATGCCGGCGCAGCCACCGTTTTTAACGCCGACGCGAACGCCAGCGACCGGTGTGCTCGCGCGCGCCATCACATCCTTGATGCGCGCCGCAGCTGCATCGGTAAGCCGCATCACCTGAGGTCGGGGGCGTACTGTAGCCATGACAATCCTCTTCAATCCGTATGTGGCGCTTTGGCCGGCTTAGTGCAAATCACCACATATTGAGCACGAGTCGGGCCTCGTCGGACATCCGACTAGGGTCCCATGGCGGATCCCACACAACTGCGACCTTGGTTTCTTTTACCCCTGGCACGCTGGAAACAGCATTTTCCACCATGATCGGGAGATCCTGAGCCGCCGGGCAGTTTGGCGACGTGAGCGACATATCGATCTTCACAGCGCGGTCGTCACCGATATCGATCTTGTAAATCAGTCCTAGCTCATAAATATCGGCGGGGATTTCCGGATCATAGACGGTCTTGAGACCAGCGATGATGTCGTCGGTCAGCTTGTTCAGCTCATCTTGCGGGAGAGCCGGCGAGCCGGTAATGGCGGCATTTTCCGGCGGCTTTTCCGTAACGCTCACATTGTCGGTCTTTTCATCGGTCATGCAAAAAATTCCTGCGCCTTGACGAGTGAAGCGGCAAGTACGTCCACCTCGTCCTTGGTGTTGTACATGGCGAAAGAAGCCCGGCAGGTCGCGGTCAACCCGTAACGCGCGAGCAGTGGCATCACGCAATGCGTACCGGCGCGCACAGCGACCCCTGCCCGATCAATAATTGTTGCCACATCGTGAGGGTGTGCACCTTTCATCTCAAACGAAACGATGGGGCCTTTGTCGGGCGCCTTCCCGATGATGCGCAACGAGTTAATTTGGCCGAGCCGCTCATGCGCGTATTTAACCAGGGCACCCTCGTGGGCTCTAATGCGGGCCTTGCCAACAGAGTTGACGTAGTCGATTGCCGCGCCGAGACCGATCGCCTGCACGATCGCCGGGGTCCCCGCTTCGAATTTGTAGGGAGGCTCGCCATACGTCACGCGGTCCTCGAAAACCTCATGAATCATTTCTCCGCCGCCGTTGAAAGGCGGCATCTTCGACAGATGCTCGTATTTTCCGTAGAGAGCGCCAATTCCGGTCGGCCCATAAACTTTGTGACCGGTGAAGACGTAGAAGTCGCAATCGATGTCGCGCACATCAACATCCATGTGCACTGCCGCCTGAGCCCCGTCGATCAGCACAGGAATGCCACGCGCGTGGGCGAGTTTCACGACGTCCTTGACCGGCACCACGGTTCCGAGTGCGTTCGACATGTGGGTGACCGCGACCATCTTTGTTCGCGGCGTGAGTAACTTTTCGAATTCGTCGAGCAGGAAGTTGCCGTCGTCGTCGATCGGGACCCATTTAATAATTGCGCCTTGGCGTTCACGTAAAAAATGCCAGGGCACAATGTTGGAGTGATGCTCCATGATCGACAGAACGATTTCATCACCGGCCTTGATATGCTCACGGCCGAAGGTGTAGGCGACCAGGTTAACAGCCTCGGTGGCGTTGCGGGTAAAGACGATTTCTTCCTTGCGACCGGCATTCAAAAACGTTTGAACCGTTTCGCGCGCACCTTCGTAACCTTCTGTGGCCTCGTTTGCGAGGTAATGCAGCCCGCGGTGCACATTGGCGTACTGCTCCGTGTAGGCCTTTTGCAGCCGGTCGAGCACCCGCTTTGGCTTTTGCGCCGACGCCGCGTTATCGAGATAAACTAGCGGCTTGCCATAAACTTTCATCGCCAGCGCAGGGAAATCCGCGCGGATCTTCGCGACGTCGTATGAGCCATTGCTGACCGCAGGATGCATGGTCAACCTCGCGTCCCCAGCCACTTAAGTGCAGCGAATTTCAGCGCGTCGCGAATTCCCTCATGCGCAATCTGTTCGATTGTCTCGTCGATGAAGGCCTCAATCAACAACGCTTCGGCTTCCTTTTCGGAAATGCCGCGCGACATCAGATAGAATTTTAAGCTCGGGTCGAGAGCGCCGGCAGTAGCACCGTGGCCGCAGACCACGTCGTCGGCGAAGATCTCCAGCTCCGGTTTGTTGTCTGCTTCGGATTCGTCGGAAAGCAATAGCGCCCGCGTCATCATCTTGGCATCGGTCTTCTGCGCGTGTTGCTTGACGACAATCTTGCCCTGAAACACCGAGTGGCTTTGATCGTCCAACACCGCCTTGAATTGTTCACGGCTCTCGCAATGTCCGGCGGCATGCTCGATCAGCAGGGTGGTATCGACATGGTCCTTGCCGCGCAACAAAGCCACACCGCAAATGCCCGCCTTCGTACCTTCGCCGGCAAAGCGGATGAATTTCTGATTGCGGACGATACTGGAATCGGCCGTGAAATCGAAACTGTTAAACTGTGCACGTGTGCCGATCGAAGCAAGCAAAGTCGCCACATGGACGGCGCGCGCTTGGGTGATCTTGATGTAGTCGACCTTTGCCGCGTCTCCGACGACCAATTCGAGCGCGGTATTGACCTGGGCATTGCCGCTTTCATGGCTCTCGATGATCGTCGCTTTCGCGCCCGTCTCCACGACGACTAACGAACGCACGAAAGCGGAGCTCGGCTTATCGCTACCGGTCACGAAAATGAGATTTATCGGCCGCTTCAGTGCGGCGCCAGCGGATACGCGGATCACCGCACCGTCGCCCATCAAGGCGGTGTTGAGCGCCACTGCCACGTCGTCGGTCGCGAACGTGCGGCCTACGTGAGCCGCTACAAACGGGTCGCCTTTTTGAAGTGCGTCGGCCATCGTCCCAATGGTGAGGCCGGGCTCGGGAGCCAAATCGGACAGCTCGGACACGAACGTCCCGTCGACAAAGACGACGCGACGAATGTCGACGCGCCCTGGTAACTGACCGGCACTCTTCGCCCGCGCTCGCGCTGCCCCATCAGGCGGTGACGCGAGCGGATTAAGCTCGCGCATCAGCGTCCGTAGATCTGTGTATTTCCATTCCTCGACCCGCCGGTGCGGAAGACCGCGCGTGTCGAATTCGCGGAACGCTTGCTCCCGCAGCGCCGAAATCGCCCCTTTGCCCGGCAACTTGCCGCGCGCAGCGGCGAAGGCAGCGCTGAGCGCCTGTTCGGTCGGCGTCTTCATGGCACGAACGTCGGCGTTCATCAGGCCGCCTCGCCCTGGAACTGCGCGTAGCCTTTGGCTTCCAATTCGAGCGCCAGCTCCTTGCCACCTGATTTGACGACTTTGCCCTTGGCCAGCACATGAACCACGTCAGGAACGATAAACTCGAGCAGCCGCTGATAGTGGGTAATCACGATCATCGACCGGTCAGGTGATCGCAGCCGGTTGACGCCCTCAGCGACAATCTTGAGTGCATCGATATCGAGACCAGAATCGGTTTCGTCGAGCACCGCGAGCCGTGGTTGAAGGATCGCCATCTGCAAAATTTCGTTGCGCTTTTTCTCACCGCCGGAAAACCCGACGTTGACTGCGCGCCGAAGCATTTCCTGGCTGATCCCTAGATGGCTAGCGGTGTCGCGAACCAGCTTTATGAAATCGGGCGTAGAGAGTTCTGATTCACCCCGTGTCTTGCGCTGCGCGTTAAGTGCAGTGCGCAGAAACGTCATGGTCGCAACGCCGGGCACCTCGATAGGGTACTGAAATGCGAGAAACACGCCTTTAGCCGCGCGCTCATCGGGCGCCATTTCCAGGATGCTCTCGCCGTTGAGCAGCACGTCACCCTCTGTAACTTTATAGTTGTCCTTCCCAGCCAGCACATAAGCGAGCGTCGACTTGCCGGAGCCATTCGGACCCATGATGGCGGCGACCTGCCCCTTCTCGACGGACAACGTCAGGCCATTGAGGATTTTCTTATCCTCGACCTCGACATGGAGATTTTTGACTTCAAGAAATGCCATTTTGTTTAGCCCACACTTCCTTCGAGCGAGATCGAAATCAGTTTCTGCGCCTCGACTGCGAACTCCATCGGCAGCTGCTGCAGCACGTCTTTGACGAAGCCGTTGACGACCAGCGCGGTCGCCTCTTCCGCCGACATGCCGCGCTGACGGCAGTAGAACAACATGTCCTCAGAGATCTTCGACGTGGTGGCCTCGTGTTCGAACACCGCTGAGGAATTCTTCGCTTCGATATAGGGTACAGTATGCGCACCACAGTCGTGGCCAATCAGCAACGAGTCGCAATTGGTGAAGTTACGCGCGTTCGTTGCCTTGCGGTGCGCGGTAACCAGGCCGCGATAGGTGTTGTTCGATTTGCCCGCTGCAATGCCCTTGGAGATAATGCGGCTCGTCGTGTTCTTGCCGAGATGCAACATCTTGGTGCCGCTGTCGACCTGCTGGCGGCCGTTTGAAATCGCAATCGAATAGAATTCACCGCGCGAATGGTCACCGCGGAGGATGCAGCTCGGATATTTCCATGTGATGGCTGACCCGGTCTCCACCTGCGTCCAGGAGATTTTTGATCGCGCCCCGCGGCAGTCCCCGCGCTTGGTGACGAAATTGAAAATACCGCCTTTGCCATCGGCGTCGCCCGGATACCAGTTCTGCACCGTCGAATACTTGATCTCGGCGTCGTCATGGGCCACCAGCTCGACCACAGCGGCGTGCAGCTGGTTCTCGTCGCGCATCGGCGCGGTGCAACCTTCGAGATAGCTGACGTAGGCGCCTTTGTCGGCGATGATCAACGTACGTTCGAATTGGCCGGTGTTTGCTTCGTTGATGCGGAAATAGGTCGACAGCTCCATCGGGCAGCGCACGCCGGGTGGCACGTAGACAAACGAGCCGTCGGAGAACACCGCGGAATTAAGCGTGGCGAAAAAATTGTCTGAGGTCGGCACCACAGAACCGAGATATTTTTTCACCAATTCAGGGTGTTCGCGGATCGCCTCCGACATCGGCATGAAGATGACGCCGGCCTTCTTCAACTCGTCCTTGAATGTGGTGGCGACCGAGACAGAATCGAAAACCGCATCCACTGCGACGCGACGTTCGCCCTCGGGACGCACGACGCCGGCCAGGATTTCTTGCTCGCGCAGCGGGATGCCCAACTTCTCGTACGTCTTGAGAATTTCAGGATCAACCTCGTCGAGCGAAGCCAGCGCCTTCTTCTTCGGCGCCGAATAATAGTAGGCGTTTTGATAGTCGATCTTGGGATAGTCTACGCGCGCCCAGGTTGGCTCACGCATCGTCAGCCAACGCTTGTAGGCTTCAAGCCGCCAAGCCAGCATCCACTCCGGCTCATTTTTCTTGGCCGAGATAAAACGGACGGTGTCTTCAGACAGGCCCTTGGGAGCCTTCTCGGATTCGATGTCGGTGACGAACCCGTATTTATATTGGTCAACGTCGATACGGCGGACCTGTTCGACGGTCTCAAGTACGGCCGGCATTTTTCCCTCCGCTCACGGTTGCAAGGACCGCGGGTTGGATTTGTCGGTTATGGTCGGTTCGCTTTTGTGTGTTGCGATCGATCCTGGTTGATGCCGCTTTAGGCGGCGTTGGCATGCTTGTTAAGTAATGACGAAACCACCTTATTCCAAGCAGTTAGCAGCAACTCAACGTCAGTATCTCTGGTGCTCCAACCCAGGCTAAGACGCACTGCCCCGCGCGCGAGCGCGGGTTCCACGCCCATCGCCGCTAGCACATGCGACGTTTGAACCTTACCGGACGAACAGGCGGAACCGGACGATACCGCTACACCGTTGAGATCGAAGGCGATTATTGCCGTTTCGGCCTTCAGGCCTGGAACCGTAAAAAGGCTCGTGTTTGGAAGACGTGCGGCGGCTTCGGCAAAAATCACGACGTGCGAAGTTCCTGATTTTAGCTTCGCTTCGAATTGATCGCGGAGCGCCGCCATGCGAGCAGCGTCCGACCGTTTTGTGGCTGCTGCCGCGGCGCCGAAGCCTGCAATGGCGGCAACGTTTTCAGTTCCAGCACGCTGACCGCGCTCCTGCCCGCCGCCCTTGATCAGAGGCTCGGCGATGTGGATGTCGCCTTGGCTGATGAGTGCACCGGCACCTTGCGGGCCTCCAAGCTTGTGTGCGGATACGCTCATAAAATCGGCACCGAGCGCCGTGATATCGCTGTCGATGCGGCCTGGGCCTTGCACTGCATCGACATGCAATACCCCGTTCGCGGCGTGTACGAGCTCTGCGATCCGGCGGATGGGTTGGATTACGCCGGTTTCGTTATTCGCCAGCATCACCGACACTAACGGCCGCTTAGCATTGCTGAGGGCAGTCGCAAGCACAGCAAGGTCGACAAGACCTTCGCCCGTCACGGGCAATTCGTCGATCTGTCCCGCGGCGAAACGACCGCCGCAGTGTACCGAGGGGTGCTCGATTGCAGACACCAACAGGCGATCGCGCGGTTCTTTGCGCCCTCCGATTTCGATTGCTGGCGTGAGCGCCAGCATGTTGGCTTCGGTGGCGCTGCTGGTGAAGGTCACGTTCTTAGCATCGGCTCCTACCAAATCCGCGACGCGCTGACGCGCCTCTTCGACCAAACGGCGGGCCGCGCGGCCTTCTGCGTGAATGGACGAGGCATTGCCTGTAAGTGCGAGAGCCTCATTCACAGCAGAACGCGCCTCCTCGCGGAGAGGGGCCGTCGCATTCCAGTCAAAATACGCCCGTTCGGACATAATTCTCGCCAGTGCCTAAATACCGTTTTCGCTCTACATCGCGCAAAAAGCTTGCTTTTTGCCCCGGGGATCGTGGTAGAAGCCCGAAATCGCCCGGTCCTTATAGCGTGTGGCGAGGCCGGGAACAGCGGAAATCATATAATTAGAATAATTCTAATCTAAGGCCCGGGTTCGGTCAGTCCCTCCAGGCCAAAACAAGTCCGGAGGCCGCGTGCTCCGTGGCAAGCCCGGTTCGAGGTTAAAAGCAATGCCTGAGATTATCTTCACCGGCCCTGCCGGTCGTATCGAGGGGCGATATCACCCTGCGCGGCAAAAGAACGCGCCGATCGCTATTATTCTTCATCCGCACCCCCAATTTGGCGGGACGATGAACCACCCGATCATCTATCAGCTCTACTACGCCTTCGTTCACCGCGGTTTCTCGGCACTGCGTTTTAATTTCCGTGGCGTGGGGCGTAGCCAAGGCTCATTCGACCACGGTCAAGGTGAGCTGTCTGATGCAGCTTCCGCACTCGACTGGGCGCAAACAATCAACCCGGAAGCCAAGAGCTGCTGGATCGCCGGATTCTCGTTCGGCGCCTGGATTGGCATGCAGCTATTGATGCGCCGACCGGAGATCGAGGGGTTTATATCGATTTGCCCGCCTGCTAACCTCTATGACTTCTCCTTCCTGGCACCCTGCCCGTCTTCGGGCCTCATTATCCATGGGGAAAAAGATGCTGTGGTGCCGCACAAGGACGTCACGACGCTTGTCGACAAGCTCAAGACCCAAAAGGGCATCGTGATTGAGCAAAAGGTTGTGCAAGGCGCCAACCATTTCTTTGACGGCAAGGTGGAAGCGCTGCTTACTTCGATTGGCGCTTACCTCGACAAGCGGCTAAAGACCGAGCGCAAGCCGGCGGCATAAATCCTCCGCCGGCGCATTCGGTCTGAAGCGGCTGCAGCTGGTCGGCGTGCGACTAACGACGCGCGAATGCCTGCCTGCGAAATCACCCATGCTTCTCGTTAAAACTTATATCGGAAAAAGCGCTATTCACGGATTTGGTGTTTTCGCCGGCGAAGCTATTCGTAAGGACACAAAAGTCTGGCGCTTCGTCGAAGGCTTTGACCGCGTCTATTCGCCGAGCCAATTCGCCAAACTGCCCAAGCCCGCGCGTGACTATATCAAGAATTACGGGTACCGCGTGGACGGAGAAATCCTTCTGACGATCGACCACGATCATCATATGAACCATTCGGAAGACGCAAACACCCACTGGAGAAATGGTTACATCGTGGCGCGCCGCAGCATCCGCAAAGGCGAGGAGCTCACGAACGATTACAGGGAGTTCGAGCCTGGATTTTGTGCGGCGTTCTTGAAGAAAAAGCCAAAATCGAAGCGAAGGCCTCGCGCTAAGGCCGCGCCACTACCCCACCGCTCGCCGGCTTCTGGACTCCGGTTGTCTTTGGGAAAGTAATCGGCAAATCGTTGAGCGTTCGCACGGCAAGATAAGCGAAAGCCTGCGCCTCGATCGACTGTGACGACCAGCCTACAGCATCCGCGGTCTCCACGGTCGCCGGCTTCAGCCTTCCGACTAGCATTTTCATCAGGGTCGGATTGCGCGCGCCGCCGCCCGCCACGATCCATGCGCGGGGCGGCTCCGGTAGTTGCTGCACAATGCGGGCCACACTCGCGGCCGTCAGAGCCGAGAGCGTCGCCGCACCATCGGCAACCGAAAAATCGGGCAATCCGATATTAGCGAATGCAAACGCATTTCGGTCCAGCGACTTCGGACATGGGCGGTCGAAGAACGGATTTGAAAGCACCTGCGCGACGAAATCCTCGTGAATGCGGCCTTTCGCCGCCTGGTCCCCATCTCGATCAAGCGGCGCACCAGTGCGGGCGCGCATGAAATCATCGATCAGTGCGTTACCCGGGCCGGTGTCGCAAGCGACAGGATCACCGCCGTCAACAAACGTAACGTTAGCAACGCCACCGACATTTAGCACCGCGATGGGGTGCGGACGATCGAGATCGCGCGCGAGCGCCTGATGAAAAACGGGCACGAGGGGCGCGCCCTGACCGCCTAAAGCGACGTCCGCAGCACGAAAATCATGAACAACCGGCAACCCAAGTCGCGTGGCCAGCTTTTCTCCGTTTCCAATTTGTACCGTCAGCCGCGCCGCCGGACGGTGCAAAACGGTCTGACCGTGAAATCCGACGATGTCGACGTCCGATTTTTTAATCCGTTCGGCTACGAGAAATGTTTCGACCGCTTCCGCGTGGACACGAGTGACGAACTCATCGGCCTCAGCGAGCACACCAGGACGTTGCCACCGGTCGGAGAGCGTCGCGCCTTCCGCGAGCGCCCGCCGCAGCAGGTCTCGCTCGGCATCCGAGTATGGCCGGTAACCGGTTGGCCCGAAGCCTGCAACGCGTTCGCCATCGGTAGCAATCAGCGCAATGTCGACGCCATCGAGCGAGGTCCCACTCATTAGCCCAATCGCCCTGACAACCCCCAAAATCTGCCCCTTCAGTTGAATCCAACGCCGGACCTGTTACACCACCCGCGGACAAAACGGACAAGGCCGCGACCCGAGAACCCGCCATGAGTGCCTATAAATCGGAATTTCTCAACGTTCTGGCGGAACGCGGATTTATCCATCAGGTGTCGGAACCCGACATCCTCGACGCGCGCGCCAAGGCTGGCGCGATTACCGCCTATATCGGATTCGACTGTACGGCGGCCTCGCTCCACATTGGCTCGTTACTGCCGATCATGATGCTCTACTGGCTGCAGCAGACGGGGCACCGCCCGATCGCGCTGATGGGTGGCGGCACAACGCGAGTCGGCGATCCGTCCGGTAAGGATGAAAGCCGCCGGGTTCTTACCGACGAGACCATCAATGAGAACCTCAAAGGTATCCGCGCAGTTTTTTCGAAATTTCTGAAATTCGAAGGTGCCGGCGGCAATGCCGTCATGAGCAATAACGCCGACTGGCTTAACAAGCTCAATTATATCGACTTCCTGCGCGACGTGGGACGCCATTTCTCTGTCAACCGCATGCTCTCCTTCAACTCGGTAAAATTGCGGCTCGATCGACAACAAGAGCTCTCCTTCCTCGAATTCAATTACATGGTGTTGCAGGCCTACGATTTCGTTGAGCTTAGCAAGCGCTACAATTGCATCCTGCAAATGGGCGGCTCCGATCAGTGGGGCAACATCGTCAACGGAATTGATCTCGGCCGCAGGATGCTCAACGCACAACTGTTTGCGCTGACTGCGCCGCTAATTACGACTTCGTCCGGCGCAAAGATGGGCAAGACGGTTGCCGGTGCGGTCTGGCTCAATGCCGACCTGATGACTCCCTATGCCTATTGGCAATTCTGGCGCAACACCGAAGATGGCGACGTTGTGCGTTTCCTGAAGCTGTTCACTGTGTTGTCACTCAATGAGATCGCTCGCTTAGGCGCGCTCAAGGGTAATGAGATTAACGAGGCCAAGAAAATACTCGCAACTGAAGCGACCGCCCTTGTTCACGGCCGTGCTGCCGCTGATCAGGCGGCCAAGACCGCCCAAACGACGTTCGAGCAGGGCGGGATGGGCGACAACCTGCCCGCGATGGAAGCCAAGGTTGGCGACGGAATTCTGGCTGCAAGCACAAAAATGGGTTTTACAAGTTCGAACAGTCAAGCGCGCCAGTTCATAAAAGACGGTGCAATCTATTTAGGCGATGAAAAAATCACCGACCCAAATTACAAATTTCGCGAACAGGATTTTGACAAAGACGGCCGCATTCTTCTGCGCGTCGGCGCAAAAAAACGTGGAATATTGACGCGCGCGCCGGACTAAAGCGCCGTCACCACTCTAACGAGAGGGCGGAGCGAAGCTTGGATCAAACGTTCCCGGCGAAGGAATAAACTTGCGCAGCAGGCCAGGCGCAATCGCACTCACCGGATTGACTGTAATGCGGGGTGCTCCGGGCGGACCAACCGCCTCGTAGTTAATGCCGAGCAGCCCTTCCTTGTTGCCCCCACCAAGGAACAGTCCGACGATCGGAATTTGCCCGAACATATTGTTGAGGCCGTAGAACGGCACGAAGGTGCCACGCAAATGCACATCATCGCGCGTGTAGTCGATGTTCCCCTCGACTGTTGCACCCACCAGAGGCCCTCGTACGACACCGTCGCGGACGGCCATCTTGCCGGGGAAACGCGTAAAATCCGCCCGCATCTCGCTGAAATCGACGCCCGTCGTTCCGGCGGCGTTTGGGGCCCCCGACACCACTCTGTCGAGGGCGGGCTCTCCGCGCACGGCGAAAGTCCGGATGTAAAGCGTTCCGACTTGCGGCGATTGCTCCTGCGTTGGCGGATCCATTGCAACCCACATCTGGCCGCCGAACATGCGCGGATACATGTCGGTGAACCGGAACAGCGAGCCCGCATCGTCGGTCTCGAAATAGATCACCTGGTGGCTATCACGAGCACGCACGCGCAAATCGCCGTTGAGGGGCGTATCGCGGCCAATTTTGCTCGTCATTGAGAAAGCGCGAATATGGCCGCTGCGCCGCGACATTTTCAGATCAAGCCCGCGTAGCGTTTCGCCATTGTGCCCCGCTACCGTGCCGACCTTGATTTCAAGATCGAGATCCTCCTGCTTCTGCCTGGCCTTGTCAGTAGACGCCAACGTCGACTTCACAAAATTTCGTCCGTCATAAATATCTCCGCGCATTGCTACGCGCAGTGCTCCGTCCGTCCCGCGGTCTGCTTTCAAGGTGAGCTTGTCGCCGTCGGACAAGGCAAACACAGGAAAATTCGCCGATAAAAGTTCGTTTGAACTGTCGAATTCAAGCGAGCCGCGCACCGTCGCGCCCGATCCGTCAATACTCAAGTCGTCGATACGGACCGATTTTCCGGTTTTCAGCATCGTATAGGTTGCGCGCGCCGGCCTACCCGCCGCCTTCAGCCAGCCAGGCAAAAGGTTGTCGATTTTTACCGGCGTTAGATCGGCTTCAACGCTCATGCTTTCGTCTTTGACGTTGTCGCCGACACGCCCTACGACTTTAATTGGAATCGCGCCGATAACAGCTGTACCGAGGTCCATGCCGAGGCGATGGCGGGCAGCTTCGTCGATGATCGACTGCATGTGCAATTCGGCGTCGGCATCGCTTTTCTGCTTGCGCACGTCGATCGTTGCAGGCGTGCCGTTGATCTTCACGTCGCCTTTGATCTGAAAGCCGTCACTCGTCGCCGTGGCTCTGAGTATTGGTGCTTCGACTTTTTGACCCAGCAACATTTTATCGGCGGCAAAATTTATAAGATCCGCGCTAATCGTGTAACTTGACGCATCTTCCGGCATTGGCTTCGCGATGGCCAATTTCACAGCAACTTGCGCCGCAACTGTGCCGCGTGTCGTTGCCGGATCGAGCGTAATGCCCACCGTGTCACGCAGGCCATCGCTGGCCAGAAGCGCTGCGGCCGCTGGAACACCGCCGTCAATACGGAAGCTCGAGCGCGCCGGTGCCGGCTTGGAGTGGGTATCAGGAACCTCGAACACACCACCGGCTATATTGAGTTTGCGTCCTGGCGCAGCCTCGACGGTGCCGCGCCCCAGATTAACTACAGCGTTGCGGCCGACGATGCGGACAGCGAGATCGGCATCACGAATGGCTGGTAGATAGGCAATCGGCCGCAAAGTCGTTCCACTGGTCTCAATGTCAATGGACAGCCCGTCCTCCGGCATCGGCGGGCCATTGTGTTTGAAGTCCTCCAAAGGCGCATTTCCGGCAATCAAAACGCGTTCAACCATCCCACCTGAAATATGATCCTCCACCCAGTCGCGCACATCGACCGCGGCGAATATCGGCCAAAGCCGCTTCAACGCCGATACCGGCATCCTTGTACCGGCCACGCCGAAGGCGATACGCGGCTCACTGCCGGAATAATCAAAGCTGCCAGTCACGGCCATACCGATGTTGTGAGATGGCCGCGTATCGATACGTCCGAAGTCGCCCTGTTCTACCTCGATGCGCTTGCGTGTCATGTCGATGCGCGCGCGTACTGCTAAGCGGTTGATAGCTATGCCCTCGTCTTCAGCTGTCGCACCGGGAGCAAGGATGACCGGATCGATCACGCTGTCCCCGCGCGCCACAGCGAGCAGCCAGGTGCCGCTCTGTTCGGGCGGCGCATCGAGGGTCGCACGCAGAGTGAATTGATTGCCACCCGAGTTAATCTGAAATGGCACAACCAAGCTGTGTCGCCGCGCGTCCCAATTGAACCGAAAGTCGGCGTGGTCGATTTTAAGTTGGAGTTTATCGTTTTCGCGGTCAGTGATCGCCCCCGCGTCAGCGATGAGCTGGCCTTGCACGACTTGGGGCGTGCCGTCCGCCGAAACGTCGGCACGGACACTCGCAGATAAAGGCAAATCGACATCAAACGCGCCGGCGTTGAGTCGCATTGCTAGTAAAATATCGCGCGTGGAAACCTTGCGGGCTTCAATGCCGACCGCACGCACACCGTCCGCAAGCGGGCGCATCGCGGCGCTCAGCACCCACGGACGCTCAGGGTTATCGGACTCAAGCCGAAAGATGACGCCGCCTTGGCGCGGCCGGGTAAGGCTGGCGTTGATGCCATCAAACGTCCAACGTTTTCCATTGCGCCGGTCGTCAACAACCAGATTTCCATTTTTTAAGCCGAGTTCGCGCAAGTCGTGGCCGTCGAGGCCACTCTCACCGACCGCATCAAGCCGCGACATAACGCCGGCCAGACTTTCAAATTCGGCACGCAGTGGCGTAACGGCAGGAGTGGGCTCTCCGGCGGGTGAAGATCTGACTGTCGGCGCAGCTGTCGCGATTGGCCGCGTGTCGGCACCGGCGAAAACCGTGAGACGGCCGTCCGTCTCAATTCGCACCGACATTTCGGCTCCGACGAGATTGAGACTCTGGGCCCGCAATTGCCCCACAAGCAAACTACGGCCCGAAAGCCCCACCTCGGCTTTCGGCGCGCTCGCCACGATCGTCCCGTCGCCGGCGCGCACGACGATGTCGCGCAAGCGGAGCGAAGTGCGGCCCCTTTCATCACGTTCGAGCTGAGTGCCGCCGACGGTCACGCTGTGGTTGCCGCCGAAGTTTTCTTCGATCGCTGCCTTGAGCCACGGCGTGGCGACATTTAGCTCGATCGGCCCGCTCGATAATCTCCACCAGAGGCCGAGGACCGAGACGGTCGCCAACACGAGACAAATCGCAAGGCCCCAACCCAAACGTCTCAGGTAGCGGGAACGCAGCAGTTTGGCCGCGCGATGTTGCAGGCCGTCCCATGGCCGGCGACGGAGACTACGCGCCACACGCTTTTGATGCGTCGCATGACCAACCGCGACAGCGTGGGCGCGATGCCCTTGTCCGTGCTCGTGTTCAGTACCGGTCATGCGCTAGGTCGCGCCCCTCGTTTGACGCAACGGACGTAAAAGGTCCGAGCAGGCAGCCTGATGAACACCCGGCGCGGCCCGCGGCACATCTCTGTGGAACCCGTTGCGCCCCTCCGACGCAAATGGCATGTGCGACATGACCGCTCGAAAACGACGAAAGGAAGGCACATGCGGGAGCTTATTGAGGGCACGAAAGCCCCCGCTTTCACCCTTCCTCGGGATGGCGGCGGCAGGGTCTCCCTGAAGGACTTTAAGGGCCGCAATCTCGTCCTCTATTTCTATCCGAAGGCCGATACACCTGGATGTACCAAGGAGGCGATCGCATTCTCGCGGCTTCGCGCCGATTTCGCCAAGTCAAATACCGCGATTCTCGGGATTTCGGCCGACCCGGTGGAAGCCCAGGACAAATTTAAATCCAAGCACAAGCTCGGTATCGCGCTCGGGTCCGACCAGGCCAAAAGCATGCTTACAGCTTATGGGGCATGGGGAGAGAAATCGATGTACGGCCGCACCTACATAGGTGTCATCCGCCGCACGTTTCTCATCGACACGGCGGGCCGCATTATCCGGATCTGGCCGAAGGTCCGCGTGCCGGGCCACGCCGAAGAGGTTCTTTTTGCCGTCCGAAGCTTGTAATGCCCGGCAATTGCTGAGGAATTTCACCGACCCCGGAAGTTGATTACCGGTTTTTTAACCATATGAGATTGATATCGCCTCTGCTGCCCAGCGGCCCCCACCCCGGGGCCGAGCTGGCACGGAGTGCCGATGTCGCAATCGTCTCCTTCGTATCATCCGACTCCCGCGCACGCGGGCCGTCATGCGCATCCGCGCGCCCACTCGGCCGGCGCAATATCCCGTCATCTGCATCGAATCCAGGACGGTTACACGCTGACACATGCCGGACATCAGGTTCGCATCGGACCGGTCGCGTTCTGGATCGTCGTCGGCACCCTGGTGGTCATGGCTGTGTGGTCAATCGCGACCGGCAGCTACTTCACATTTCGCGACAACGTCCTCACCCGCCTCATTGGCCGTCAGGCCGAGATGCAATTCGCTTACGAAGACCGGATCGCCGAACTGCGCGCCCAGGTCGATCGCATCATGAGCCGCCAGCTGCTCGATCAAGAGCAGTTCGAGCAAAAGCTCAATGCGCTGTTGCAGCGACAAGCAACACTCGAGCAGCGCACGTCCGCGCTCACCGGCGATTTATCGACGACCGGCGCCGTCAAACCGGCACGCATTGCACCGCCCACGGCGACGTCTCCTGAAAAGCTGCTGCGGCCATCACCGATCAATGACACGGTGATTTTTGTCGCGCCGCCCGATCGAGAGGCGCGGTTACAATCGCGCGAAATAGCGACGGCGGCCACCCGCACCGCCGAGGGGGCCAAGACCGGCGGGCTTAACGGCATGCTCTCGCGGGTGGCATTGTCGCTCGACAAGATTGAACAAAAACAGGCGGCAACCCTCACTGATCTGGAAGAGCGCATCGATACACGAGCGCGCCGGATGCAAAGCGTCCTCACCGATCTTGGCGTCGATGCCGTACGCGCGCCCAACGACAAAGCCGTCGGCGGTCCGTTTATTCCTCTCAGACCGCCGCAATCAGGTGCCAGCGCGTTCGAACGTCAGCTCTACCGTATCAATGTCGCCCGTGCGCAAATCAATCGATACAGCACCACGCTTATTGCAGTCCCCGTTCGCAAGCCTGTCATCGGCGAAGTCGATATGAGCTCGCCTTTCGGCATGCGCATGGATCCGTTTTTAGGTCGCCCAGCTATCCACACTGGCATTGATCTGCGCGGCGAATTCGGCGAGCCCGTGCGTGCAACCGCTACCGGCCGTGTGTCGATTGCCGGTCGAGAGGGCGGCTACGGCAATATGGTCGAGATCAGTCACGGCAATGGCCTTGCGACCCGCTATGGCCATTTGTCCCAAATTGACGTGAAGATTGGACAGATCGTGCGTATCGGTGAAGTCATCGGCAGAATTGGCTCGACCGGCCGTTCCACCGGCCCGCACCTTCACTATGAAACGCGAGTCAATGGAGAAGCGGTCGACCCGCAAAAGTTTCTGCGCGCGGGATTGAGATTGGGCGACGTTTAAAAAGAAAAGACAGCGCTCCGACGACCGGCATTCTCACTACTCCACGTCCTCAACTTGCTCTGGTCCGCCTCCGAAAGCTTTCTGCGCAAGCGCCGCCTGCATGAATTCGTCCAGATCACCGTCGAGCACACCTGTGGTGTTCGACGTTGAAACACCGGTGCGCAGGTCCTTCACCATCTGATACGGCTGCAGAACGTAAGAGCGGATTTGGTGGCCCCAACCAATATCGGTTTTGGCAGCCTGCTCGGCAGCCGCTTTATCCTCGCGTTTCTTCATCTCCATTTCAAAAAGTTTGGCACGCAGCATGTCCCACGCCATTGCGCGATTCCGGTGCTGCGAGCGATCCTGCTGGCACTTCACGACAATGTTGGTTGGAATGTGCGTAAGGCGAACGGCCAACTCTGTTTTGTTCACGTGCTGGCCGCCCGCACCACCTGATCGCATGACGTCGGTGCGCACATCGTTTTCGTTGATATCGATCTTGATGCGGTCGTCCACCACCGGAAACACGACGACACTTGCAAAGGAAGTATGCCGCCGCGCGTTGGAATCGAACGGTGAAATGCGCACTAACCGATGAACGCCGTTTTCGCTTTTGAGCCAACCATATGCGTTATGGCCCTTGATCATGACGGTCGCCGACTTGATGCCGGCACCTTCGCCCTCACTCTCTTCGATCCAGTCGACTTTGTAGCCGTGCGCTTCCGCCCAACGCACATACATGCGCATGAGCATGCTGGCCCAATCTTGGCTTTCCGTGCCCCCGGCACCGGCGTGAACTTCTAGGTAGCAATCGTTCGCGTCAGCTTCGCCCGAAAGAAGCGCCTCGAGCTCCCGCCTCGCCACCTCAGCCTTCAGCCTTTTCAGCGCGGCTTCTGCTTCCGAGACGGTTTTATCGTCCTTTTCGCTCTCACCGAGCTCGATCAGAGTGATCTGATCGTCAAGCTCTAGCTCGATGCGGCCGATGGCCTTGAGCTGATCGTCAAGCGCGTCCCGCTCGCGCATCACACGCTGCGCGCGCGATTGGTCGTTCCAGAGATTGGGATCTTCGGATTCTTTATTTAATTCGGCGAGACGTTGGGTCGCGGCGTCGACGTCAAAGATGCCTCCTCAGCAATCGTACCGATTGCTTGATTTCCTCGACCAAATTCTGTGTTTCCGCGCGCATCGACTCTTACCTCACCGCAATTGTTCCGCATGTAGCGTTCCTGAACTCGCGCCGCAACCCTCATTTAAAAGCAACACGCAAATTGCTTGCGCTCTCGGAACCATGCTGGTGCGCACGCATTGACGGTTCAGGAGCACATCACTCCCTAACCATCAGACACAACGAGGAAACCCATGGGTCTCTTTAGCAAAGAAATCAAAACGCTTAATGATCTCTTCGTGCACCAGCTGCGCGATATCTACTACGCTGAAAAGCAGATTGTACAAACATTGCCCGATATGATCGAGAAAGCCACCGACGCCGGCCTCAAGCAGGGGTTCGAAGCGCATCTTGGCGAGACCAAGAACCACGTCAAACGTCTGGAGCAGGTTTTCAAGATGCACGGCATCGAAGCGAAGGGTATCGACTGCCCGGCGATTGACGGCATCATCGAAGAAGCGGACGAAGTCATCGGCGATGTAGAAGACAAAGCGGTCCTTGACGCTGCGTTGATCGCAGCGGCGCAGGCCGTGGAACACTACGAGATGACGCGCTATGGCACCTTGATCGCTTGGGCGAAGCAACTTGGCCGCCCGGATTGCGCCAGCGTACTGCAACAGAATCTCGAAGAGGAAAAAGCCGCCGATTCCAAATTGACGTCGCTTGCCGAACGTAGCGTCAACGTGAAAGCCGCGTAGCACCTCGCTGAAAACAAAAAGCCCCGCCATATGGCGGGGCTTTTTAAATTTCTAACTCCGAGCCTTAGTACAATCCGCCCGTCCCGGAGCGAACGGCACGATCAGCATCAGGAGTTACGCCAACGCCCCAAGATCGTCCGCCTTCGTTGGTGCCATCACCGACCACCGAGTAGCCATCGGGCGGCGCGGTGCCGGGCTTGAACGCTTCAAGAATTGCCCGCTCGGTGCCAGGCCCAGCGCGCGTCCCCGTCTTCAGGTCCACGCGGATAAGCTTGATGCCCGGCGGCACCCGGAATGGCACAGACGGTTTGTCTGCGAGCGCAACTTTCATGAATTCTTTTACGATCGGCGCGGATAAATGCCCGCCGGTCGCTCCGCGTCCGAGGTGGCGTGGCTTGTCGTAACCCATATAGACGCCAATAACGAGATCGGGCGTAAAGCCGATGAACCACGCATCCTTTTCATCGTTCGTCGTGCCGGTCTTTCCGGCTACGGGTTTGCCGACTTCTTTTTGAAAGCCCGCTCCTGCAGCAGTGCCGCGCAAGACGACGCCCTCCATCATTGATGTGATCTGATAGGCCGTCATCGGATCGAGCACCTGCTGGCGACGATCGATCAGCGAGGGCTCCGCCTGGTTCTCCCACTTCTTGCCATCGCAACCGACGCATTCCCGTTCGTCATGCTTGTAGACGGTATGGCCATAGCGATCTTGGATACGATCAATGAGCGTCGGCTTCACCCTGCGGCCGCCATTGTCGAACATTGCGTATGCGGTGGTCATTCGCAGCAGCGTGGTTTCGCCCGCGCCGAGCGCAAAAGAAAGATAAGGCGGCAGGTCGTCATAGACACCGAAACGTTTGGCGTATTCGGCGATTAGCGGCATGCCGATGTCCTGCGCCAAACGAACCGTCATCACGTTGCGCGAGTGCTCGATCCCGTAACGCAGTGTGGAAGGACCGTTAAAGCCGCCTTCGTAATTTTCAGGCCGCCACACACCCACGCCTGGCCCCTGGTCGATCTCAACCGGGGCATCGAGAACGATGGTCGACGGCGTATACCCGTTGTCGAGCGCGGCCGCGTAAACGAACGGTTTGAAAGACGAACCGGGTTGGCGCAGCGCCTGAGTGGCGCGATTGAACTGGCTTTGGTCGTATGAAAAACCACCAACCATGGCGAGGACGCGTCCTGTCCACGGGTCTTCTACGACCATGGCGCCCGAAACTTCCGGGATCTGGTGTAGGGTGAACTGGCCATCGTTTTTGGCCGGCTCGACGTAGACCACGTCGCCCGGACTGACCACCTGGGTGACCTTGGCGACAGCCTTGCCACCGCTTTTGGCCCACTTCATTCCCTCCAGCGGAAGAATCCCGACCGTGCGTTCTTTGCTTACAAAACCGCCCGGCTCGCGTCCTGGCTGCAGGCCGATACGGGCCGACTGGTCGCTGACCTCCAGTACGACCGCCAGGCGCCATGGCGATACGTCGGCCAGAGCTTTGACATCGGCGAGCTTCACGCCCCAATCGCCGGCAATGTCGATTTTGGTCACCGGCCCGCGCCAACCTTGGGCCTCGTCGAAACGCACTAAGCCGTCAGTGAAGACTTTGCGCGCAAGCACTTGATATTTCGTGTCGAGCGATGTGCGGACCGAGAGGCCACCTTCGTAAAGCTTCTTTTCGCCGTACCGCTCATAGAGTTCACGCCGGACTTCCTCGGTGAAATATTCGGCGGAGAAAATGCGTGCTCCGTTAGCTTTCGTCGTCACAGCGAGCGGTGAACGCTTGGCCTTCTCCGCGTCAGCAGTCTTGACGAAGCCCGCCTCCGCCATGCGATCAATGACCCAATTTCGTCGCTCGATCGCACGCTCGCGTTGGCGGAACGGATGGTAGTTGTTCGGCGCCTTTGGCAATGACGCGAGATAAGCGGCTTCAGGAATGGTGAGTTCGTTGACCGCTTTGTCGAAGTAGACGAGCGAGGCCGCGGCGATGCCATACGCACCAAGGCCTAGATAAATTTCGTTCAAGTAAAGCTCGAGGATCTTATCCTTGCTGTAGGTGCGCTCGATCTTCAGCGCCAGCAGCGCCTCCTTGACCTTGCGTGACATGGAAAGTTCGTTTGTCAGCAAAAAGTTCTTGGCGACTTGTTGCGTAATTGTTGAAGCGCCTTGAGGGCGGCGGCTTGAACCGTAGTTCTGGAGATAGATAACGCCGGCGCGGGCGATGCCGCCGAAATCAAGCCCACCATGCTCGTAGAAGTTCTTATCCTCGGCCGCGAGGAAGGCGTTGATGATGAGTTTCGGCACTGCCTGGATCGGGATGTACAGCCGGCGCTCGCGCGCGTACTCCGCGACCAGCGACCCGTCGGCGGCGTGCACCCGAGTCATCACCGGCGGCTCGTAATCTTGCAGTTGGGAATAGTCCGGCAGGTCCTTCGAGAAGTGCCACAGCATGCCGGCAGCAGCGGCCACCCCCACAACAAACAGGATGGTGCCTGCGGCGAACAGGAAGCCCAAGAACCGCAATATGAACTTCATGGCTGAATGGTCCTGCCCTGCGCCCGGCTGTAGGCTCCCCTGACCGCGGTCCTAAACCGCAAATCTGGCAGCCATTTTACTACCGCCAGGCGGCCTCCGCCATTGCCAAAGAACGCAGCGTAATCCTTTGTTTGCCGGGTTTTATGTTGAAACTGAGGCCAGTAACCCATCTCAGTTGCGCCCCCCGCCGGCCCCGGCCACCCGAGGCGTAAAGAACGTATCGACCGCCTGGACCAACGCCTGTGCCGTGCGAGCGCGCCAGGCTGTCGATGTCAGCTGCTTGAGGTCGTCTTTCGTCGACATATAGCCAAGCTCCACCAGGACTGACGGAACATCGGGCGCTAACAAGACCTTGAAGCCCGCCGATTTGAGCGGCTGCTTGTGCATTCGCGCGGCATTCTTGAGCTCGCCAACGACCGTATGCGCGAATTGGACAGAAAAGGATTTTGTCTCGCGCTGGGCCAGGTCGACGAGAATGTTGGCGACATCATTGGGCTCGGCGGTCAGGTCGACCCCGGCAATCACATCAGCTTTGTTTTCGGCTTCGGCCAGCCGCGCCGCTTCCGCATCGGAAGCATTCTCCGACAACGTATAGACGGTCGCCCCTTCAGCCTGGCCCTCTCTGCGTGGCAGGGCGTCGGCGTGAATCGAAATGAACAGCGCAGCGCTGCGCGAACGTGCAAACCGGACTCGCTCCGCGAGCGGAATGAATGAGTCGTCGGAACGCGTCATCGCCACACGATATTTTCCACCGCTCTCGAGCTTCTCTCGCAGCGTTTGCGCGAATGCGAGGACGACGTCTTTTTCCAGTTCTCCGCCCGACCCTTTGGTCCCATTGTCGATGCCGCCGTGGCCTGGATCGAGCACGACCAAGGGACGCGAATCCCCATCCGCTTTAGTAGGCGCTTCGATCGGCTTGACGGCAGTGGCATGCGCTGGATGATTTTCCAGCGCGACATTGCGCAAAAAGCTGGCGCGATCGGTGGCAACAAAATCGAGCACCAGCCGCGCAGGCTGGCCTTCCGCTGCGTCGAGCACGAAAGCCTTTTCGATCCGTACGGGCCCCTTGGTGTCGAGGACGATACGCGAACCGCCCTGCATGATGACGCCATAGCGGAACGCCTTCACGAGGCCGCGCGACTGCTCGCCGGTTTTGGCAGCGACCTTGAAGTTGACCTGCGGCAGGTCAACGACCACGCGATAAGGATCGGCGAGCGTGAAGGCTGCAAGCTCGATCTTCCGGTTGAGGTCAACGACGACGCGGGTCTGCTTGTCATCGCCGCCGACGCGCATATCGGTAGCGATCGCAGCCGTATCCACCGGCGCCGGCGGGGCAGGCATGCCCACGCCGCCATCGGCGGCGATGGCGACCGAGTCGCACAGCATCGCGCAGGCTAGTGCGCCGGCTATGGCTATCGCACGAGTTGTCACGAATCCGGACCCTTTCGGAGCCGCTTTTTAACCCATTAAGAGCCGCTTCGGTTAACGGAACTTGAGCAAGGAGGCCATTTCCCTCCACCAGTGTGGCCGAACTGCAAAGCTTCCCTTGCCAGCCCTGATCCAGGGCCGTATGTAAGGTGTGCTGATGGTTAGAGTTCCGGTTGTGCCGCGTTCGGGCCCCGGCCGCTTCGGTCCTGTACCGCCCCCCTCGAGGAGGTCGGCGGACGGCCAAGCGAAACGAGCCGAAACCCTTGTGAAGGACACCCGGATCAGCGCGCGGCCATGAGGGCCGTTCGCGACCTAGCCGTGAGCGATGATAAACCTCGGTTCGCGCCTCAGTGGCGCGACCGCAGCGCTACGGGTCGCAAGTTTCATGCTGCCACTGACGCAGCAAAGGTATTTTGAGGTCCACCGCCCACGCGCCGCCACCATGACGGTGCGCGCAGGCGTTAGCCTCGGCCGCGCGGCCCTCCCCTTCAACACCAATCAGGCCGGCTTATCGCCCTATCGTCTTGCGCTGACTTCATCGCGCGAGCACGTGGCGACGTTTGGCCCAGTGAGATTTTCAAATGGCCGACAAAATGCTGATCGACGCGACCCACCCGGAGGAGACCCGGGTCGTCGTGCTACGCGGCAACCGGGTCGAGGAATTCGACTTCGAAAGCGCCAACCGCAAACAGCTTCGCGGTAATATCTACCTCGCCAAAGTCACACGTGTTGAGCCGTCCTTGCAGGCGGCGTTCGTGGACTACGGCGGCAATCGCCACGGCTTTCTGGCATTCTCGGAAATTCATCCCGACTATTATCAAATCCCGGTCGCTGATCGGCAGGCCCTGATCGCGCAGGAAGAGCACGACCAGCGCGCTGCAGACGCGGAAGCCGACAATCGCGCCGGACGGCGCGGCGGGCGCCACCGTCATCGCAATGCCGGGCGACATCGCGATCGCGACGTCGTGCAAAGTGAAACGCTTTCCCCTGAGCAGCTCACGAATAACGGCTCCGAGATGCCTGGGGTCGAAGCCGGTATGGATCAGCCGTCGTCTTCGGATGCTGGCGAGGTCACGGGCGATTTTCACACGCACGACGATATTCACACGCACGAGCATGACTTCGCCGGCGTTCGCCGCAGAAGAGCATGCGCACGAGACCGTTGAATTTCCGGCAAGCGAAGAGACTGCGTCGCCAGACACCCCATTCGAAGCGACCGCCGAGGCGGCGCTGCCGTCCGAATCCACGCTTGACGAACAACCTGTCTACGCTGGCGATGCTGCGCCCTCGACGGAACCCGGCGAGCAAGGTGAGAACGGCCACCACGAGGAACACCACGAGGAAGAAGCCGTCGAATCTGTTGGTGGCGCTGACGCCCTCGAAGAGGTGCAAGAGCGGGTGCCCCGCTTCCGCCGCCAGTACAAGATTCAAGAAGTGATCAAGCGCCGGCAAGTGATGCTGGTGCAGGTCGTAAAGGAAGAGCGCGGCACCAAGGGTGCAGCCCTCACGACTTATCTCTCGCTCGCCGGCCGCTATTCCGTTCTGATGCCAAACACCGCACGCGGTGGCGGGATTTCGCGCAAGATCACGTCGTCCGAAGATCGTTCACGGCTGAAGGAAATTGCGCAAGAACTCGAAGTGCCGGAAGGCATGGGCGTGATTTTGCGCACCGCAGGCGCGAGCCGGACAAAGATCGAAGTTAAGCGGGATTTCGAATATTTGCTTCGCCTTTGGGAGACCGTGCGCGACCTCACGTTGAAGTCGACTGCGCCCAAGCTGGTCTATGAAGAAGGCTCGCTCACCAAACGCTCGATCCGCGATCTTTATAGCAAAGACATCGAAGAGATCGTCGTCTCGGGTGATGAGGGATATCAGGAAGCGCGCGACTTTATGCGCATGCTGATGCCGAGCCACGCCAAGTATGTGAAGCAATATAAAGATACGCAGCCGCTGTTCACCCGCTACGGCATCGAAAGCCAGCTCGACGCCATGTTCTCGCCGGTCGTTCAACTGCGTTCCGGCGGTTACATTGTCATCAATCAGGCAGAAGCGCTGGTGGCGATTGACGTCAACTCCGGACGCGCTACGCGTGAGCACCACATCGAGGACACGGCGCTCAAGACCAATTGCGAGGCGGCTGAGGAAATCGCCAGGCAACTGCGTTTGCGCGATCTTGCCGGCCTTATCGTCATCGACTTCATCGACATGGACGAAGGCCGCAATAACCGCACGGTCGAGCGGCGCCTGAAGGAGGCGCTCAAGCACGATCGCGCCAGAATCCAGGTCGGTCGCATCTCTCATTTCGGGCTGCTGGAAATGTCACGCCAGCGCATCCGCACGTCGGTCCTGGAAAGTTCAACCGAGAAGTGCCCGGTCTGCGGCGGCTCCGGCCACGTGAGATCGGTATCATCGGTTGCGCTGCAGTTGCTGCGCGCCATCGAAGAGATGCTGAACAAGGGCGCCACCCACAATCTGATCGTGCGCACGCGCGCGGAAGTGGCTCTCTATGTGCTCAATCATAAGCGCGCGCACTTGCGGATGCTTGAGGAACGCTTCCGGGTCACCCTGACGGTGTCAGCCGATCCAACCGTGACGGGCCAGCAATCCTACGTCGTCGATCGAGGCGAGCAGGTGCACACCGTGGAAGCGGCAAAGAGTCTCGCAGCCTCACAGCCGGTACCGCTCACGACGGTGGAAGACGACGATATCATTGAGGACGAAGCTGAAGCGATCGACGCCGAAGAAGAGGTTGTCGAAGCCGTAGCTGCACCTTCAGAAGTCACTGAAGATCGGCCGCACCGCGATGCCGAACGCGAAGGCGGACCCAGGCGGCGGCGACGACGTGGACGTGGTGGCCGTGGCCGTGGCGACGCAACGCGTGAGGGCGCGCCGGCTTTCGCAAACAATTCTATTGCCGAACACCCGGTAGAGAATGGCGAGCATGTCGCGAGTTCGCCCGAAGACGAGGGTTCGGGTCAACTTCCACCGCGCCAGGAAGGCGTTCCAGTTAGCGAAAGCGAGCGTGATGGTGCGCGACGCCGTCGACGCCGCGGCCGCCGCGGTGGCCGCAGAAACCGGCAGCGCAATGGCGAAGCACCGCTCCGTTCGAATGGTGAAAACGGCCGCGACCCGGAGCTGCAGCACGCGGTCGATGACATGGACCAGGCACCACGTTATGAGCCCGCACCGGCATATTCACCGCCGGTCGAGGAACGCGCTGCCCCCTCGCCCGTGGAATATTCCGCAACGGCACCGAGCGCACAGGAGCCGCCACGGCGCCGCTCAACCATCCGCGAACCGGCTCCCTTCGTCGGCGAAAATGTGCAGGTGCCGCCGTCCGTCGCATCTCCGCCGGCGCCAGTCGTTTCCAGCACGGCATCTGAAGCGCCGGCGGCGCCCAAGCGCGGTTGGTGGGGCAAACGCTTGTTAGGCGACAAGGACTAAGCGGACCATGAAATCGGCCTGGGTCGAGCGCGACGCCAAGGCGGCGATCGACCATTGGGCCAAGACCGGCGTCGCCGCCGATCTGGCGTTGCGTGTTTACACGACACGCTTGCTCGGAGGCGACCCTCGGCTTGTCCTGCACGGCGGCGGCAATACCTCGGTCAAAACGCGCGTCAAGGATTTGCTCGGCGAGGACGCGGAGGTCCTTTGTGTCAAAGGCTCCGGCTGGGACATGGGCAGTATCGAGCCCACCGGTATGCCGGCCGTACGGCTCGCAGCGTTACGCAAACTGCGCGCGCGCACGGCCATGGCCGATGAAGAGATGGTGCGCGTCCAGCGCGCAAGCCTGATCGATCCGCAGGCGCCCAACCCGTCCGTCGAGACACTTCTGCACGCTTTTATCCCGCACCAATTTGTCGACCACACGCACGCTACCGCGGTGTTGAGTCTGATCGACCAGGCGGATAGTGAAGCGTTATGCGCAGAAACCTACGGGCATCGCCTGGGCTTTGTGCCCTACATCATGCCGGGCTTTGCGCTTGCAAAAAAAGCCGCTGAGGTGTTCGAAAAAAATCCCGACGTCGAGGGCCTGATCCTCGACAAGCACGGCATTTTCACTTTCGGCAATGACGCGCGCGAAGCTTACGAGCGCATGATCGAGTTCGTGACGCTCGCTGAAGAACGTCTGCGTAAAAAGGGTAATGCGAAATTTGCGCGCGCGAAGACCCCCGAGCAACTCGCGTCGACGGTCGAGGTTGCGCCCATTATTCGCGGTGCATGTGCCCTGCGTGACGCCTATGGCGAGGGTGCGCACAAGCGACTCATAATGCACTTCCGCAGTAGCGATACGATTGTCGACTATGTATCCGGCAAGGACATCACGCGCTATGCCCGCGCCGGCCTGATCACGCCGGATCACGTCATCCGCACCAAACCGTGGCCGCTGATTGTGCCAGCCCCGGAGGCTGGCAAGCTCGATGCGTTCAAAGACGCGATCGAACAGGCGGCGCACAGGTTCATGCAAGATTATGCCGCTTATTTTGCACGTCATACGGCGCGCGCCAGCGGCGCGGCGATGCACGATCCCCTGCCCCGTGTCGTGCTGGTGCCAGGCCTTGGTCTGTTCGGCCTTGGCGCAAGCGCCAAAGACGCGCGCGTGGCAGCCGATGTCGCCGAAGCTGCAATCGAAGGTATCACCGGCGCAGAAGCGATTGGGGCCTTCAAATCAATTTCCGAAAGCGACATGTTCGATGTCGAGTACTGGCCGCTGGAACTCGCCAAGCTCGGGCAACGCAAGCCGTTGCCGCTCGCCGGCCAGGTCGCGGTGATCACTGGCGCCGGTGGCGCCATCGGCGCAGCCACCGCCAAGGCCTTTGCGGCAGCGGGCGCAGAAGTTGCGTTGCTTGATATCGATGCCGATGCTGCGGCGAAAAGTGCCAAGGCGATCGGGGGCGCAGCGCTTGCGGTCGCTTGTGACGTTACCAACGCAGCATCGGTCGACGCCGCTTTCGATCAGGTGGTGGCTGCATTTGGTGGCGTCGATATCGCGGTATCGAATGCCGGCGCCGCATGGCAAGGCAAGATCGGCGACGTCGATGAAGCGTTGTTACGCGAGAGCTTCGAGCTCAATTTTTTCGCGCATCAGAAAGTCGCGCAAGCGGCGGTCAGAATTATGCTCAAGCAAAGCATGGGCGGCTGCCTCCTCTTCAATGTCTCCAAGCAGGCGGTAAATCCGGGACCGGATTTTGGCCCTTATGGTCTGCCGAAAGCGGCAACCTTGCTGCTGGTGCGTCAATACGCACTCGACTATGGCGCGGCGGGGATCCGCGCCAATGCGGTGAATGCCGACCGCATCCGGTCGGGGTTGCTCACCCAGGACTTCATCAAAGAGCGCGCCAAGGCGCGCGGGCTAAGCGAAAAAGAGTATATGAGCGGAAATTTGCTCCAGCGCGAGGTGACGGCGGAGGATGTGGCACAAGCCTTCCTGCATCAGGCGCTCGAACTCAAGACAACTGCCAATATCACGACCGTCGACGGCGGGAATATCGCCGCCGCATTGCGCTGATCCCTGAAATTGCCCAGAAGCGTGCTATACCCGCCCTCGCATCGACACAGAAAAAGGAGCCGACCGGATGCTGCGATCCATGGCCATAGCTATCCTTCCCATCCTGCTGGTTGCGGCGCCCGCCTCGGCCATCACGTCGCAGGAAAAAATGGAGACCTGCAAAGTCGGCGCCGAAAGCCAGCAACTTGATGCCGCCAAGCGCTCGGCCTTCATCAAGAAGTGCATGGCAAAGGGCAATTACGAGCCGCCCGCGCGAAAGAATGCCAAAACTGCGCCGAAGCCGCAGTAGCGGGACGCTTACGCAGCTCGCGCTACCGGCCGCTCCAGCGGACTCACTTCGAACGTTCGCAGCGCACCACGCCGCAGAACGTCGATCGCGATCCGTTTGCCGATACGCTCTCCATTGAGCAACCGGATCAGATCGTCGACTCCGGTGACGGCAACTCCGTCGGCACGCACGATCGTGTCGAGAATCATCAGGCCGGCCGTCGACGCCGGGCCCTGAGGCTCCAGCGCAGTGATCATCGCACCCGAACTATTTTCGATCTCCGCTGCGCGCGCGTGACGGCGAGGCACGGCGGTCGTCTGCCCTGAGACACCGATGTATGCCCGTCGCACGCGGCCGTGCTGAATCAACTCGCTCAACACGAACTGCGCGGTGTTGCTGGCGACCGCGAAGCAGATTCCCTGCGCACCCATGATGACGGCGGTATTGATGCCGATCACCTCGCCGCGCGATGACGCGAGCGGGCCACCGGAATTGCCGGGGTTGAGCGCGGCATCGGTCTGGATCACGTCTTCGATCAGGCGCCCGTTACGCGACCGCAAAGACCGACCGAGCGCCGAGATGACACCGGCGGTCACCGTCGATTCGAAACCGAGCGGATTGCCGATGGCAACGACGAGCTGGCCGCGCTTGAGCGTTTTGGAATCGCCCAGCGTTGCGCTTGGCAAATCGCGCGCCGAACCCGCGCGCAACAGTGCCAAATCGGTGTCGGGATCCTCGCCCAGGCGCCGCGCATCCATCACACGGCCCTCGGCGTCTTGCAGCCGCACTTCCTTGGCGCCTTCGACCACGTGGCAATTGGTCAGCACCAGGCCATCCGGCGCGATGACAACGCCGGAACCTACGCCGCCGGGGCGGCCATTTTTGTTGCGGACCTCAACGCGCACGACCGCGGGACCGACGGCGTCGGCCACCGAGGTCACGGCGTGAGAATAAGCGTCAAGAATTTCGGCGTCAGCAGCGGACGGCGCTGCCTCCGCGCCGAGGTCCTCGACGTCGGACGACGATGCAAAATCAAGCATGGTGATTTCGGGGTTTCGTGAAACTGCTGTGATGTAGGGATTGGCTAGCGTAAATGGAAGATGCGGGCCGCGTTGCTCGATTTGTCTCAAATTGACCTGATTTCTTCAGACTTCCTCAAAAGCGCCGCGGTAAATTTTCAAATAAATTGAAGGCGTTATTTCACGTCCGGTCCGAGCAGACTCATGCCCGCTGACATACAGAACCGCACGCAGCGCCGCGCCAAAGGCAAGCTGGCGGCAGGCGAAGGCACCCGCGCCGTCATCGTGACCACGGTGCTGGTCTGCGTAATGCTGACCGGGTTTTTCGTAACAGCGCGCTCGTATCTTTCTTCCGACCGCAGCGAAAATCCGCACTCGAAAATCCCCCCGTTGACCGCATCATCGACGCAAGGTGAAGCAGCGCATCGGAGCGCCTCTATCGTCATGGAGACGGGCAATAAGGGACGTTGCGAGGATCGTCAGTTCGACAACCGCACCGGCAGGATCGTGTCATCGAACACCGTCGATTGCGATGCGCGCCTCGCGCCCGAACGCGACTCAACCCCATCGGAAAACCTCTCGGGTGAGCGGATGCGTGCTATTTACGGCGCCTTCAGAAAATAATTTTCGTCGTTCAATCGCTTTGCAAAATAACGTTCTTCACCATCGGATAGATCTGGTTCTGCCAGGTCTTGCCGGAAAAAACGCCATAATGGCCAACGCCGGCCTGCATATGGTGGCGCTTGCGGTATGGACGCAGTGACGAACACAGGTCGTGAGCCGCCAGCGTCTGGCCGACCGCGCAGATATCGTCTTTCTCGCCTTCCACGGTGAACAACGCCGTGCGCCGGATCGCGCTCGGCTCAACCTTGTGGTTTTGATACGTCAGCGCGCCGAGCGGCAGCGCATGGTCCTGGAATACCAGACGCACCGTCTCCAGATAGAATTCCGCCGTTAGATCCAGTACCGCGAAGTATTCGTCATAAAACGCCTTTGTCTGCGCGGCCTTGACATCCTCCCCCTTCGCCAGATTTTCGTAAAGCTCTCGGTGCGCTTTTAAATGGCGCTCGATGTTCATGCTCATGAAGGCCGCAAGCTGCACGAAACCGGGATAGACATACCGGCCGCCGCCGCCGTAGCGGTATGGCACCCGCGCTATCAGATGGCGCTCAAACCAATCGATGGGTTTCGATTTTGCAAGCTCATTGACCTTGGTCGGATTGATGCGTGTGTCGATCGGGCCAGCCATCAACGTCATCGATCGCGGCTGCGCCGGATTGTCGCCCTGCGCCATCACACTTGCCGCCACCAGGACAGCGACACAGGGCTGACACACAGCCATAATGTGCGCGCCTGGTCCGATTGCTTCGAGAAAGCGGATCAGGTGGCCGATATAATCGTCAAAGCCAAAGCGGCCGTCCTCAAGCGAGACGTCGCGCGCGTTGTGCCAGTCAGTAATAAAGACATCGTGTTCCGGCAGCATGGTGCGGACGGTTGCGCGCAACAGAGTTGCGAAATGGCCGGAGAGCGGAGCGACCAGCAGCACCCTAGGCTGCGCCGATACGGTATCCTTCTTGAAATGCAGCAGGGTGCCGAATGGAGTTGCGTCCGCAACCTCTTCCGTCACGGCGACTTCGCGATTGCCAACCGCCACGTTGTCAATGCCATAAGGCGGACGCGCATGGGTTAGGCCAGCCCGTGCCATGAGCTCATAGGCGGCCGTCAGATTGCTCAGCGCGGTCGGACGTGCGGACCCGTTAAGCCGCTCCGTCATTGATCTGGCGAGCGAACCAGCAAGTTGGCGCACCGGCACCATGATGTCGGTATGCGCCTGATAGGCCTGATACAGCATCCATTCCCTGGCGGCCCCGGCGGACCGCCTGCAAAGGCTAGAACATTTTATGTTGCACTGCGAGATAAAATTTATTGTAGCCCGCTGACCGCCTGTAAATTGGGGACAATTCGACTGCACGATAATTTTGCAGTACGGGAAGGTATTGAAAAAGCGGCACTTTCATCTAAGCTGCCAAATGCCGGGTCATGTTTGAACAAGGGACGTTTGTGCCCCATGGCCAAGGCTACCCTCACCATTGCCAGCAAAAACTACGGCTCCTGGTCGCTGCGCGGCTGGTTGCTCTGCAAACTGGCCGGGCTCGAATTCGATGAGCAGATCGTCGCCAGTGACGATCCTTCAACTCGCGCCGAGTTGCTGTTGCTGTCGCCCTCGTTCCTGGTGCCTTGCTTGACACACAATGAAATCAAGGTCTGGGACACGCTCGCGATCGGTGAGTATCTGAACGAAATCCTGCCGAAGGCCGGGCTGTTGCCAAAGACCCTCGCCGCGCGCGCACGCTGCCGTTCGATCTCCGGCGAAATGCACTCCGGCTTTTCCAACTTACGTTCGGCGCTGCCGATGAACCTGAAGGCGCACCACCCGGGCTTTAAGGTCTGGGCGGGCGCTTACGCGGATATTGAACGCGTTGTCAGCATCTGGCGCGAATGCCTCGCCGCTGAAAAAGGACCTTACCTTTTTGGCGCGGTGCCCTGCATGGCTGACGCGATGTTCGCCCCGGTCGTCACCCGTTTCCTGAGCTACGACGTGAAGCTCGACAGTGATTGCGCCGCCTATTGCGCGACAATCATGGAGATGCCGCCTATGTGCGAGTGGGTGGACGCCGCGAAAGCCGAGCCGGACGAGGTCGTCGAGCTGGACGTGGAATTTTGACGCATCCTTAGACCGTTCGTCCCCGCGAAGGCGGGGACCCAGAGCAACAATCTCCGCTGCGTAATGTCTTGTCCTGGATTCTCGCTTGCGCCGGAATGAGCGGAACTTGGTTTACGCCTTCAACCAGGTCTGGATCCGATTCACGGCTTCGCGCATCTCGCCCGCGGATCCCGCATAGCAAAATCGCAGAAAGTGCCGGCCATCGATCGGATCGAAATCGATTCCGGGCGTTGCCGCCACGCCGGCTTCATTCAACATACGCTTCGCAAAATCGAGGCTGTCGTCGGAGAAGCGAGCAATGTTGGCGTAGAGATAAAAAGCGCCATCCACCGGCAGAAATTTGTCGAGCCCCGCTTTTGGCAGCCCCTCAGTGAGGATCCGACGATTTTCCTCGTAGCCGTGTTTGACCGCTTCCATCTCTTCACGGCCGTCGAATGCAGCCTCAGCAGCGACTTGTGCCAAGGTCGGCACCGAAATCGCGAGATTGCCCTGCAACCGCTCCATCGGGCGCACAAATGTTTCCGGCACGACCATCCAGCCAATGCGCCAGCCCGTCATGCAGAAATATTTCGAGAATGAATTGATGACGACGGCGCGCTCCGACGCGTTGGCCGCCGTCTCGGCGGCGAAGGCATAGTCGAGGCCGTGATAGATTTCGTCGGAGATCACGCGGATGCCTTCCGCTTCCGCAACCGCTATCAAACGCGAGAGCGTATCGGCATCCATCATGGTACCGGTTGGATTTGCGGGACTAGCGATCACCACGCCCTTAAGGGGCGTGCGTTGGTGAGCGGCGATCAGCGCCTTGGCCGACAGCGCCCAACGCGTTTCGGCAGAAGTCTCGATCAGCACTGGCTCACACCCGAGTGCCGAGAGGATATGTCGATACGGCGGATAGCCTGGATTTGCCAAAGCCACCCGGTCGCCGGGCTCAAACAGCGATAGAAAGGCCAGAATAAATCCGCCTGAAGATCCGGTTGTCACCACGATGCGTGCTGGATCGAGCGCGAGATCGTAAGTGTCGGCGTAGTGGCGCACGATGCGTGCACGCAGCGATGGAATGCCCAAAGTTTCGGTATAGCCGATAGGCCCATTCGCGAGTGCAGCTTGCGCCGCCTTGATCGCTGTCGCCGGCGCTCTGGCCGCCGGCTGACCTACCTCCATATGGATGATTTTGGCGCCTTGCGCCTCGCGCCGCGCCGCTGCCGCCATCACGTCCATAACGATAAATGGCGGCACGTCGCTGCGTTTGGATGGCTTCAAGAGCTGTTTTGCTGCCTCAAGCATAAATTAGGCCCACGGGACCTCGATTTCCCGCCCCGCTGTTGCCGTATTCAGCGTCGATCTCATGACCCAGTCGTGATCGCAAGTCGCGTTGACCGCCACCAGGCGCGACACTAGTTTCACGCAAATTCGGTAGCAAAATCCGTATGTCCTTGGACGGCACACCTATCAGGACGCAGCGCACGGCGCCAGCAGCCCGGGCAATAGCGGTCCTTACGGCGATCGCGATCGCCGCCGCCGGCGGGGGCCCTGCCGCGGCGCCTGCGCGCGCACAAGAAGCCGCGCTTCGAGGCATGCCGATCGTCCGTGACGCCGAAATCGAACAACTCCTTCGCGACTACGCGCAGCCGATTTTGCAGGCCGCCGGACTTGCCAAACAAAATGTACGGGTAGTTGTGTTGGGTGATCGCTCGTTCAATGCCTTCGTCATGGATGGACGCCACATCTTCGTCAACGCCGGCGCGCTATTCGACGCCAAAACTCCCAATGAAATTATTGGCGTCTTTGCGCACGAAACCGGGCATCTTGCCGGCGGCCATCTCCAGCGATTGCGCGAGCAGTTAGCCACGGCGCAAACCGCCTCGATCATCGCTTTGCTTGCGGGTGTGGGCGCAGCAGTCGCCGGTGCAAAGAGCGGCTCGGGTGGAAATATCGGCACAGCCGCGATTTTGGCGCCGCAAGCGGCGATCATGCGCACGGTGCTGGCCTATGTCCGCACTCAGGAAGACCAGGCCGACCACGCTGGCGTGAAATTCCTCAATGCCACCGGTCAGTCCTCGCGCGGCATGGTCGATTTGTTCAAGCGCTTAAGCAGCGAAGTTTTGTTTAACTCGCGCTATATAGACCCCTACATGCAAACCCATCCGATGCCAGCCGATCGTGTGGCTGCGCTCGAGACAATCGCCAGGGCAAGTCCCTATTGGGACCGTAAGGATTTACCAGAGCTGCAACTTCGCCACGATCTGATGCGCGCAAAGCTGGCGGGCTTCCTCGAAGGCGCGGACACCGTAGCCCGTCGATATCCGCTCGGCGACCACAGCTTGCCGGCCCGTTATGCGCGCGCGATATCAACCTATCGTCACGGTGACCTGCGCCAGGCTCTTGTTCAAATCGACGACCTGATTTCAGACGCAGCCGAACAATCCGTTCTTCTATGAGCTCAAAGGCCAGGCGCTGTTGGAAGGCGGGCGCCCGGCGGAAGCCGTCGCTCCATTGCGCCAGGCTGTGCAACTTTCGCACAACACACCGTTGATTGAAATTATGCTTGCACAGGCACTCAACGCCACCAACAATCCGAAATTCGCCGAGGAGTTGGTTGGCTTGCTGCGCACAGCCATCTCCCGAGAGCCCGAGTTCTCCCGACGCATACAGCCAGCTCGCGATGGCCTATGGCCGCAAAGGCGACCTCGCCAATGCCGACCTCGCTTCGGCGCAAGCCGCCTTTACGCGCGGCGATGTCAAGACCGCGCGGCAACTTGCGTCGCGGGCCAAGACCCGTCTGCCTATCGGTTCCCCCGCTTGGGTGCGGGCCGATGACATCGTCAACGTCAAACCACCGAATTCAAATGCCGGCATTCAATAATCACAAGGACCTAAGCCAATGACGATAATTTCGCGCACTTTTGCTGCCGCCTTCGTAGCGATGCTGGCCCTCGCCACATCGTCTGCCTCGCGCGCCGACGATTTTTCCGCCAGCCAGCGCGGCGAGGTCGAGCGCATCGTGCGAGAATATCTCGTTGCTCACCCCGAAGTTATTCAGGAAGCAATGACCGAGCTTGAAAAGCGGCAGACCGCGGCCGATTTCGAAAAGCACAAAGCCGCAGTTAAGCAATATTCTCAGGCGCTGTTCACGTCGCCGCGTCAGGTTGTCCTCGGTAATCCGGACGGCAACGTCACATTCGTCGAGTTCTTCGACTACAATTGCGGGTACTGCAAGCGGGCCATGGACGACATGCTCACGCTGCTCAAGGATGACCCCAAGCTAAAAGTTGTCTTGAAGGAATTCCCGGTGTTGGGACCCGGCTCGGTCGAGGCCGCGCAGGTGGCAGTTGCCGTGCGCATGCAAGACAAGACCGGCAAGAAATATCTTGAATTCCATCAGAAATTGCTCGGTGGCCGCGGGCAGGCCGACAAGGCGCGCGCCCTCGCCGTTGCCAAGGACATCGGTCTCGACATGGGCCGCTTGGACAAAGATTTGGGAAGCGCTGAAGTGAAAGCCACCTTGCAGGAGAGCTTCAAGCTCGCCGAAGCGCTCGGGCTCAACGGCACGCCAAGCTACGTCATCGGCGATGATGTCGTGGTTGGTGCGGTCGGCCTCGACGCGCTCAAGGAAAAGGTCAACACATCCCGTTGCGGCAAGCCGAGCTGCTAACGGACGCCACGAGCCGTCCGTAGTCTTCCGGAAAGTTATCGGCCGCCGCGGCGCCTGCCCGGCGGCCGGATTGCGACACAAACGATTGCGGAACAAAGTTCCGCCGGGGCGGTTGTTGCGCGCATGTATACGCTTGGCATGGAAGAAGAATATTTCGTGTTCGACGCAAAAACGCGCCATGCGGTGCGTCGCGCGAACAAGAAATTCCTTTCGCACGCGCGAAAAAAGCTCGGCAATCATGTGATGACCGAGATGCTGCAATCGCAGCTCGAGGTCGCTACCCCGCCCTGCGCCAGCATGGACGAAGCGCGCGGGCATCTATCGCATTACCGTCGCACGCTCGGGCAGCTTGCTGCCGAACATAAGCTCGGCGTTGCCGCTATGGGCACTTTCCCGCTTGCCTTCTGGCCGGAACAAATGGTGACGCGAAAGGCGCGGTACGGTCCGATCATGGATGACCTTCAGATGATCGGCTACCGCAACATGCTTTGCGGGATGCATGTCCACGTCGCGGTGCCGGACGTCGACACACGCATCAATCTGGTGATGCGGTTGACACCCTACCTTCCGCTCTTGCTTGCGCTTTCCACATCGTCGCCATTCTGGCAGGGCCACGCCACCGGTCTCGCTGGCTATCGGCTGGCCGCGTATGACGAGTTGCCCCGCACGGGGTTGCCCGAGCTGTTTCGTACGAATGAAGACTATCGCGAATTCATCGCTGCGCTGACCTGGGCAAAAATCATTCCCGATGCGAGCTATATCTGGTGGGCGGTGCGTCCATCGCTGAACAACCCGACGATAGAACTGCGCGTCGCCGACAGCTGCACACGGTTGGCCGACGCAATTGCCGTGGCGGCGCTGTTTCGCTGTCTTGTGCGTGCGCTCGACCGGGACCGCGCTCTCAATGCCGGGTTTGATCGTGTCGGCCGCGCCATCACGCAGGAAAACAAATGGCGCGCCCAGCGCTACGGTATTGGCGCGACCTTTGTCGAGCCGTTCTCCCGTTCCCCACTCACGCTTCGAGAATGGCTCGATCAAGTCATCGACTTCATCGACGCTGACGCCACCGCGCTCGGCTGCACCGCGGAGATCAAACACCTCCTTGCCATCGCCGCCCACGGCACAAGCGCCGATCGCCAGATTGAGATCTTTGATCAGGCCAAGGCCGCCGGCCGCCGAAGGTTAACGGCGCTCAAGGAGGTGGTCGATTGGGCAGCGGCCGAAACCCAGGCACACTGCGCCGCGAAAACCTGAATCCGAGTACGCTTCCGGGCTTCCCCTTGGCGCCGCGGCCACCTATAAAGCGCCACAGTTTCACGCACACCCAAGTGCGAGCCGGGCGGACCCATGGCGAAAACCATCTACATTCTCAATGGACCGAATATGAACCTGCTCGGCACACGCGAGCCGGAGAAGTATGGGCGTGCAACACTTGCCGATGTGGAGAAGCTTTGCCGTGACACCGCCGATCGGTTCGGGCTCGATGTCGTCTGCCGCCAGTCAAACAAGGAAGGCGAACTGGTCGATTGGATTCAAGAAGCGCACGCGAAGAAGGCGGGCGCTATCGTGATCAACCCTGCCGGTTACACGACCACGTCGATTGCCATCATGGATGCACTGTTGGCGGTGCAAGCGATGGTGCCCGCGGTCGAGATTCACATAACCAATATCCATCAGCGTGAAGCCTTCCGGCATAACTCATATGTTTCCAAAGCGGCAAAAGCGGTGATCGCCGGGTTCGGTATCGACGGTTACGCGTTGGCGATCACCGGCCTCGCCGGATTGCTCGGCGCCAGGCAAAAAGGTTGAGCGCCGCGCAATGGCAAAATCGCCGAAGACAATCGTCGATCGCGAATTAATCCACGAGCTCACCAAGCTGCTGGATGAGACGGGCTTGACCGAGATTGAAATCGAACAAGAAGGCAAGCGTGTGCGCGTCGCTCGCGCCGCAACCGCAGCGGCCGCTCCCGCGGCGGTCCGTGTCGAAGTGGCGCCGCAGGCAGAAGCTATCGTCAAGCCGCTCGATCCCTCGAAGCACCCCGGCGTCGTGATCTCGCCCATGGTCGGCACCGCTTATGCTTCACCCGAGCCTGGCTCAAAACCCTTCATCGACATCGGAAGCAAGGTTAAAGTCGGCGATACATTGCTGATCGTCGAAGCAATGAAAACGATGAACCAAATTCCGGCCTCACGCGCCGGCACCGTGGTGCAAATTCTGTTTGAAGACGGCCAGCCGGTCGAGTTCGGCGAGCCACTTGTGATCATCGAATGACGGCTCATCAGCCGGACCGACGTGATGTTCGATAAAATCCTGATCGCAAATCGCGGCGAAATCGCCCTGCGCGTATTGCGCGCTTGCAAGGAGCTCGGCATTCCGACGGTGGCAGTGCATTCCACCGCCGATGCCGACGCCATGCATGTGCGATTTGCCGACGAAAGCGTCTGCATCGGGCCGCCCGCCGCAAAAGACAGCTATCTCAACATCCCGGCCATTCTATCGGCGTGCGAGATCACAGGCGCGGACGCTGTGCATCCCGGCTACGGTTTTTTGTCGGAGAATGCGCGTTTCGCGGAAATCCTTACCGAACACGGCGTGCAATTCATTGGCCCCAAGCCGGAACACATTCGCCTGATGGGCGACAAGATCGAAGCGAAGCGGACTGCGAAAAAACTCGGCATTCCGGTCGTACCTGGCTCGGAAGGTGGTGTGGGCTCCGACCAGGAGGCGGCCATAATCGCAGGCGATATCGGCTATCCGGTTTTGATTAAAGCGGCTGCCGGCGGCGGTGGGCGTGGAATGAAAGTCGCGCATTCCGCAGCGGATTTATCGATCGCTCTCTCGACCGCGCGGGCGGAAGCCAAGGCCGCTTTTGGCGACGATGCCGTCTATATTGAAAAATATCTCGAGCGGCCGCGCCATATCGAAATTCAGGTGCTCGGCGACGGCAAGGGAAATGCTATTCATCTTGGCGAGCGCGACTGTTCACTGCAACGGCGGCACCAGAAAGTTTGGGAGGAAGGCCCCTCGCCCGCGCTCAATGCCAGCGCACGTGACGTCATCGGTGAGACCGTCGCCAAGGCGATGCGCGAGATCGGCTATCTCGGCGTTGGAACAGTCGAGTTCCTTTACGAGGACTCCAAGTTCTATTTCATCGAGATGAACACGCGCATTCAGGTTGAGCATCCGGTGACGGAAATGATCACCGATATCGATCTCATATTTGAGCAAATCCGCGTTGCCGCTGGCGGCAACCTCGCAATCAGGCAAGGCGACGTGAAATTCGACGGCCATGCGATCGAATGCCGGATCAATGCCGAGAACCCGGTTTCTTTCCGTCCGTCACCGGGCAAGATTTTGCATTATCATGCGCCTGGCGGTCTCGGTGTGCGTATCGATTTAGCGGTGTACCAAGGTTACACCATACCGCCCTATTATGATTCGCTCGTCGGCAAGCTGATCGTGCACGGAAAAACGCGTACGGAATGTCTGATGCGCTTGAAACGCGCGCTCGATGAAGTGGTAGTTGACGGCATTGAAACGACGTTGCCGCTTTTCCGCGCGCTTGTGCGCGAGAAGGATATCATCGACGGCAACTACCACATCCACTGGCTAGAGCAGTTCCTCGCACGCGGTGGCATGGAACCCTAGACCGGTGAGCCACCACCGGTGAGGCGCGTCAATAACGCGCAAACGTCGGCCGGATCATATGGCTTCGCCATAAACAACGAGCGCGAAACCAGCGGGGAGATGTCGGACAGTTTGAAACGCCCCGAGGCGTACACGATCGGCATTTCCGGACGCAATTCACGCGCACGCGCTGCAAGCTCCGCGCCGTCCATGTCGCCGGGCAAATTGATATCGGTGAAGAGCACGTCTATATCGGCGCCGGAACCGATGTATCGCAACGCTTCGTCGGCCGTCGTGACTTCATGAACGACAAAACCGGAAGCGCTCAGGACATCGGCGACGAGATTGCTGATGAGCACCTCATCTTCGACGACCAAGACCGAAACTGGTGTACCGCCCTGGCCCATGGATTCGTCTCCCGGTTCCGTTCTCATCTCTCAACTAGCCAACGCAAACAGCTGCCGAGGCTTCAGAATTTTGCTGCATTTATGATATCCAAACAGTTAACAACCGCTTGTGGCGCCGGTTCCTCTCCTCAGGTGCACAGCGTTGCCCTAGGATAAAGCGTCTCCACGCCACGACTCGGGACCATGGCAAATCGCGAAAACGCCTTCGTCGAAATTACACCGGAAGTGCTGCTCAAGGCCTATGCCTGCGGCATCTTCCCCATGGCCGAGAGCGCCGACGATCCGGCCCTTTACTGGATCGAGCCGGATATGCGGGGGATCATTCCCCTCGAAGGGTTTCATGTTCCCGCGCGCCTCGCGCGCACCGTCCGCGCAACACCATGGACGGTCCACGTCGACCGCAACTTTGACGCCGTTATCGATGGCTGCGCGGAGCCGAAGCAGGATCGGGCGCGCACCTGGATCAACATGCGCATTCGGCGCATTTACCGCGCCTTGTATGAACGCGGACACTGCCATTCGGTCGAGGTTTACGACGGCTCCGCTCTCGTCGGCGGCCTATATGGCGTTTCACTCGGCCGTGCGTTCTTCGGCGAAAGCATGTTTCACCGCGCGCGCGATGCTTCCAAAATTGCCCTGGTGCATCTGATCGCACGGCTCATAGCCGGCGGCTATCGCCTGCTCGACACGCAATATGTGACCGATCACCTCAAAACATTCGGCGCCGTGGAAGTTCCGAAGCGGCGATACCACCGACTGCTGGAAGAGGCGCTGATCGGCGAGGCTGATTTTTCAGCGCTCCCGCTCGATCGCTCGCTCAGCGGAGCCGAGGCATTGGCCATTATTCAAGACGAGCGGTAGTGCAGCACGACGTCCCTCACCGCACCGGCTAGCGCGGCGGTGGAGGCACAAAGCCCGGCTGTGGCGGCTGCTGTGGACGCGACGGGCGTTGCTGCGGCGGTTGTTGCGGACGTTGTCCGGGACGGGCGGGTTGTTTCGCTGCCGGATCGGGCGGCGCTTCCGCAACGTTTGGATTCTGTCCGCCTTTGCAGTCGGTGACCCACACGTCGTAGATCGGATGCTCGACCGCGTGCAGACCCGGGCTCGCCGCGAACATCCAGCCCGTGAAGATGCGCTTGATCTCGCCCTGGAGTGTCACCTCGTCGACTTCAACGAAGGCATCGGTATTCGGCGTCTCTGTCGGCGGCCGCGAATAGCAGACGCGCGGCGTCACCTGCAGTGCGCCGAATTGTACGGTTTCGTTGACCGCAACTTCGAACGAAATGATTCGACCGGTGATTTTGTCGAGGCCCGAGAAGACCGCGGTCGGATTTGCGATGCGCTGCGGCGGGGGCTCAACCACGACTTCATCGTTCGGCTGCGGTGCGGTGTTCGCCGGTTGCGGCGCGTTGCGCGGTGAACCCGGACCCGGCGGCAAAGCGGGCGGAGGTGCCGCCGTGGCGCCTTGTTGCGGCGGCGCGGCCTGCGGCGCCGGTGGCGCGGCCAAGCCGCCCGGCGGAGGCGGTAGCGGTTGCGATTGGATACCGCCGGCACCGGGACGGTTCGACGGCGGCAAACTCATCGGTGCGGGCAGCGGCTGTGGTGGTGGCGTATCGCGGCCGCCGGGATAATAAGGCGGCTGTTGCGGTTGCTGCTGCCGCGGGGACGGCGCATTCGGCACATCGGCCGGCGGACGCGGAGGCCCATCACCGCCGAAGATCGAACCGAACTGGGCAAACGCAGGCTGCGCCACAAGCAACGTGGCGACCGTCAACAACGCGACTGAACAGGAGCGACGGGCCATCAAGATCCGGCTTTTCCCCTGGCCGGCGTGAATTCGCCTGACGCCGGTTAGTTATGCCCGGTTAACACGGGGAATACGGCGGTGGAAGGGCGGCCAACCCCACGAAATGACCGCCACATTCCGCTCATCCCCGCTTAAGCGAACCCGGGCCCGCTCACTCATTCCGCTCGTCCCCGCGCAGGCGGGGACCCAGGGCCGGAATTCTTCACCTTGAGTTATCTGGATTCCCGCCTGCGCGGGAACGAGCGGAAGTAGGTGGCTAAGGGCGTGCTACTGCTTACCGCCCGGGCTCCACGCCTTGTAGTCGCCGGTCGCTTTCGGACGCCGGCCGGCGGCGAGCGTCGAGCCGGGCGGGCGCAATGCACCCGGCGTGCCCGTCATATTCGGCCGGTGAGGTTTTTGCCAAGCGCGCGGCTTGTAATTTTCCTGGGTCGGGGGCGTGTCCACGGTGTGGTGCAACCAGCCATGCCAGGACGGCGGCACACTCGAGGCTTCCGTGTAGCCGTTGTAGATCACCCAGCGCCGCTCAAAGCCGAGCGTTTTGTCGATCTTGCCGCCGATGGTGCGGTAATAGCGGTTGCCAAATTCGTCGTCGCCGACAACTTCGCCATACATCCAGGTCCAGAATTGGGTCCCGAATGTTTGCGAATTCCACCACGTGAAGAGCTTGAGCAGGAAACTTTTCATCGCCGCCGTGTATTGAAAACGATTGGAACGCGGGCGTTTTGCCACCTCACCGCCGCATTGTCCAGCGGCGGGAAAACAGCCCGGCGGATCGAACGCCATATTCGCCGCTTGTTTCATGGATGATAATAAAGCCGCATGGATTCGCTCAGAGCCGCGCTGGCCTCGATCAAAGCCTTTCTCGAGTGGCTACCTGACTCGATCGTCGCATTGGTGATCCTCGCCCTCGCGGTGCTCGTTGCGCTCGTATTGCACCGATGGGCGCGCAAACTGGTGCGCAAGACGCTCGCCGGACGCTACCCCTACCTGTTTTCGACCTTCACGCAAACGCGCGGCCTCTCCCGGCTCGCGCTGCTGACCCTGGCGATGATCATCGCCATTCCGGTTGCGCCATTGCCCCCCGAGACCGCGGCGCTCCTCACGCGATTGATGGGCAGTGGTCGATCATCGGACTGATCGGCTGGGCTGCGATCATCGCGCTCCACATCGCCGCCGATCTCTACCTTCGGCGCTTCCGGCTCGACATCGACGACAATCTGCTCGCGCGCAAGCACAACACCCAGGTGCGCGTGCTGTCGCGCACCGTCGATGTGCTGCTGGTGATGCTTACAATCAGTGCCGCGCTGATGACGTTTCCTGCAGTCCGCCAGTATGGCGTCAGCCTGTTTGCTTCCGCCGGCGTCGCCGGCATCGTCGTCGGGCCTCGCAGCGAGGCCGGTGCTGAGCAACCTGATGGCGGGTGTGCAGCTCGCGATGACGCAGCCGATCCGGCTGTTCGACGCGGTGATGGTGGAAAACGAGTACGGCACCATCGAGGAAATCACCTCGACTTATGTGGTCGTAAAGCTGTGGGACTGGCGGCGCATGATCGTGCCCCTCACCTATTTCATCGAGAAGCCGTTTCAGAACTGGACGCGCGAGACATCGGCGTTGATGGGCAACGTCATGATCTACGTGGATTATGGTGCACCGGTCACCGTCATACGCGAAAAATTTCTCGCGATCCTCAAGCAATCCGACAAATGGGACGAACGAGTCGCGGCCTTGCAAGTCACCGATCTCAAGGAAGGCACCATGGAGCTGCGCTGCCTGATGAGTGCCCGCTCGAGCGCACAGACTTTCGATCTGCGCTGTGAGGTGCGCGAGAAACTCATCGATTTTCTGCAGCAGGAGCATCCGGAGGCGCTCCCTCGCTCGCGGCAGATCAGTTTCAAGGGCGGCGAAAAACCCGAGGATGCGCCCGCGCCAAAAGCAGCCCCTCACAAGCGGGGAAACCGGCAAAAACGCTAGGCGCAAAGCGTCATTGAAAGCTCATGTTGCAGTGCATGTTGCTTTCGGGACCTGTCAGCGCCTATGTTGCCTAGGAATTCATCAGCGCGGCGCCCGAGTCGCATAAGCTTTGGCTCAAGCGCGGTGAAATTCGAATGACAGTGCCGGTAAAAAAGGCGGACACCTTTCGGGTCCGCCTTTTTTCATGGCCGCTCGAGAGACCGCTAGCCCGAGCGCGCTTGATTACACTTGGACATGCAGCTCGGGAGGCAAAGTTTTTGCCATAGCTCGACATTTCGCAACGTTGCGCTAGATTTCCTGGCATGATTTCTTTTTTGCCGGCTCTGCAAATGCTGGCGCCGCTGCCAGTAACGACACGTACCCGAGCGTCAGCAAGGTTCGGACTAATTTCGACATTTGCATTCCCCCCAAAAGAATGACCCCAAAAACTAGCGCACCACCGCAGGTCGCGCCAAACCATTTCAGCGCAAGACCGCAATTGGGAGCGCCGATGGAGGCACCCGCGCCCTCAAGTCGAATTCACAGGGGTGGGTTACGCGCAAACATGCAACGTCACTCCGCGCGTGCGCCGTAAGGCACTGACCTCGTTTCGAGAATCAGAATCCAGTTCGGGATAGCGTGATTTTTCCCGCGCTTTTCCCCGGTTGCACTTGTGCCCGGTTCCGTGGTGTTTGTGCACGGAAGTCCCATTTTCCCGTCATTTTTCTGTCACGTGCGGAGGCATAAAAACCTACCTCCGGAACCTGAGAAAAAAACTTTTCGCGCGCCCGGGAAGGCCCATACTGACAGTGTTCTTGCGGCTCGTTGTCCCCGCAGTTCACCGATTGGACACAAGATTTAGTGTTTGATTCAGATTTGATGTCTATCTCTTGTTGACGCGTACAGAGAATCCACTTAGCTTTGGTGTGTTCGGTGGCGTTGAGTTTCAGGTTCCCTCCGGACCCTCAGAACGACTTTCAGTCGGCGAGCTCAACCCACGCCAGAACCATGGCGTTTTGGGACAAGGGATTGCTGTGTGCCCCGGGGCAAAAAACCCCGGAGCGTACTGGTGCCGGATCAGAGCGCCGGACGTTGATGAGGTGGGTGGGTCGAACGAGTTTGAACGGCGGCGGACAGGAACAGGTCCGGCTTAGACAAAAGGGCGATCGTCAATCGTCCGGAAATTTGGGGCTAGAGACACATGCGAATTGAACGGCGCTATACCAAGGACGGACAATCGGCCTACGCAGGCATCGATTTTCGGCTCACCACCAGCGAAATCCGCAATCCGGACGGTTCGGTGGTGTTCAAGCTCGACAATGTCGAGGTGCCGGAATTCTGGTCGCAGGTCGCCTCCGACGTGTTGGCGCAGAAATATTTCCGCAAAGCCGGCGTCCCTGCCCGCCTGAAAAAGGTGGAAGAGAATTCGGTCCCGTCGTTCCTCCGGCGCTCGGTCGCCGACGAGGACGCGCTGGCGACGCTGCCGGAAAAAGAACGCTACATCGGCGAGCAAACTTCCAAGCAGGTGTTCGACCGTCTGGCCGGCACCTGGACCTATTGGGGCTGGAAGGGCGGCTACTTCGATTCAGAGGACGACGCGCAGGCCTTCTTCGATGAGCTGCGCTACATGCTGGCCGCGCAAATGTGCGCACCGAATTCACCGCAATGGTTCAACACCGGTTTGCATTGGGCCTACGGCATCGATGGTCCCGGCCAGGGCCACTATTACATCGACCCCTTCACCGCCAAGCTGACCCGGTCGAAATCGGCTTACGAACATCCGCAGCCGCACGCCTGCTTCATCCAGTCGGTCAGTGACGACCTCGTCAACGAGGGCGGCATCATGGACCTGTGGGTACGTGAGGCGCGGCTGTTCAAATACGGCTCCGGCACCGGCTCGAATTTCTCCAAGCTGCGTGGCGAAGGCGAAAAACTGTCGGGCGGCGGCAAGTCATCCGGGTTGATGTCGTTCCTGAAAATCGGCGACCGCGCCGCGGGTGCGATCAAGTCGGGCGGCACCACGCGCCGCGCGGCCAAGATGGTGATCGTCGACGTCGATCACCCGGATATCGAGACCTATATCAACTGGAAGGTGATGGAAGAGCAGAAGGTGGCGGCGCTCGTCACCGGCTCCAAGATCAACCAGAAGCACCTTAAAGCCGTTCTCAAGGCTTGCGTGAATTGCGAGGGCTCGGGCGACGATTGCTTCTCGCCGGACAAGAACCCCGCGCTCAAGCGCGAGATCAAGCTCGCGCGCCGCGCGATGGTGCCGGATAATTTCATCAAGCGCGTGATCCAGTTCGCCAAGCAAGGCTACAAGGACATCGACTTTCCGACCTATGACACCGATTGGGATAGCGAGGCCTATCTCACGGTCGCGGGCCAGAACTCGAACAATTCGGTTCGCGTCACCGACGGCTTCCTCAAGGCGGTCGAAGCCGACGGCAAATGGGATCTCACCTATCGCAAGAACGGCAAGGTCGCGAAGACGCTCGATGCCCGCGAGTTGTGGGAGAAGATCGGCTACGCCGCATGGACCTCGGCCGATCCCGGCCTGCAATATCACACCACGGTCAATGACTGGCACACCTGCCCGGCCTCGGGCGAAATCCGCGCCAGCAATCCGTGCTCGGAATACATGTTCCTTGACGACACCGCCTGCAATCTGGCGTCGTTGAACCTGCTCACGTTCCGCGACGAAAAGACCGGTCAATTCCAGGTCGAAAGCTACGAACACGGTGTACGGCTGTGGACCGTCGTCCTCGAAGTATCGGTGATGATGGCGCAATTCCCCTCGCGCGAAATCGCCGAGCGATCTTTCGAATTCCGTACGCTCGGCCTCGGCTACGCCAATATCGGCGGCCTGCTGATGACGGCTGGAATTCCCTACGACTCGGATGCCGGCCGCGCCATCGGCGGCGCGCTGACCGCGATCATGACCGGCATCAGCTACGCCACCTCAGCGGAAATGGCGGAGAAGCTCGGGCCATTCCCCGGCTACAAGAAAAACCGCGAGCATATGCTGCGCGTGATGCGCAATCATCGTCGCGCCGCCTACAACGAGCGCACCGGCTACGAGAAGGTCGCAACACCGCCCGTGCCGCTCGACCATGCCTCCTGCCCCGACCAGGCGCTGGTCGCCCACGCAAAGTCCGCCTGGGACCGCGCACTGGCACTCGGCGAGAAGCATGGCTACCGCAATGCGCAAGCCACAGTGATCGCGCCCACCGGCACCATCGGTCTGGTGATGGATTGCGATACCACCGGCATCGAGCCTGACTTCGCTTTGGTGAAGTTCAAGAAGCTCGCGGGCGGCGGCTACTTCAAGATCATCAACCGCGCGGTGCCGGAAGCGCTGCGCACGCTTGGTTACAGCGAAGCCGACATTGCCGAGATCGAAGCTTATGCCGTCGGCCACGGCACGATGAGCCAGGCGCCCGCGATCAACCACACGACGCTGAAAGCCAAGGGCTTCACCGACGAAGCCATCGCGAAAGTCGAGAAGGTGCTGCCGACGGCTTTCGACATCAAGTTCGTCTTCAACAAATGGACGCTGGGTGAGGACTTCTGCCGCGAGAAGCTCGGCATCTCCGCCGAAGAGCTCGCCTCGCCGACATTCGATCTCCTGGTCGCGCTCGGCTTCGGCAAGCGCGAGATCGAGGCTGCTAACATCCACGTTTGTGGCGCCATGACGGTCGAAGGCGCACCGCACTTGAAGGCCGAGCACTATCCGGTGTTCGACTGCGCCAATCCGTGCGGCCGCACCGGTAAGCGTTACCTCTCGGTCGAGAGCCACATCAAGATGATGGCGGCGGCGCAGCCGTTCATTTCCGGCGCCATCTCCAAGACCATCAACATGCCGAACGAGGCGACGGTCGAGGATTGCAAATCCGCCTACCTGCTCTCGTGGAAACTGGCGCTCAAGGCCAACGCGCTCTATCGCGACGGCTCCAAGCTCAGCCAGCCGCTCAATTCGCAACTCATTGCGGATGAAGAGGATGAAGAGGATGTCGTCGAGGCATTCCTCGAGCGTCCGGCCGCGGCACGTGCGACAGCGCTGGCCGAGAAGATGGTCGAGAAGGTCGTCGAGCGCATCGTAGTGATGCGTGAACGCGAGCGTATGCCTGATCGCCGCAAGGGCTACACCCAGAAGGCGGTGGTCGGCGGCCACAAGGTCTATCTCCGCACCGGCGAATATGACGACGGCCGGCTGGGCGAGATCTTCATCGACATGCACAAGGAAGGCGCGGCGCTGCGCTCCATCATCAACAATTTCGCCATCGCGGTATCGCTCGGCCTGCAATACGGCGTGCCGCTGGACGAATATGTCGACGCCTTCACCTTCACCCGCTTCGAGCCGCAAGGCCCGGTGCAAGGCAACAACTCGATCAAATACGCCACCTCGATCCTCGACTACGTGTTCCGCGAGCTCGCCGTCTCCTACCTGGAGCGTTTCGATCTCGCCCATGTGGACCCGAGCGAGGCCGGCGGCTTCGACGCCCTCGGCAAGGGCGTGGAAGAAGGCAAGCCCGCGACCAACTACGTGTCGAAGGGCCTGACGCGGTCGCGCACGGACCGTCTCTCGGTGGTGCGGGGCGTTTCTTCGTCCCCTGCCCCGGCGGTGGCGGAAAATATCCCCGCGCGCACGGCGGCGGGAGGTGCTAATATCACGGCCTTCTCGGGCGCTGCGACCGCGCTCAAGGCCGAGCCGGAAGCCAAGCTCTCCCCGGCAGAGCAACTCGAGCAGCGCATCGATCCGCAAGATGCGCGCGCGCATGCCAAGGCGGCAGCCTCTGAAAAGCGCGCGGAAGCCCGCGCGAAAGGCTACGAAGGCGAAGCCTGCGGCGAGTGCGGGAACTTCACGCTGGTGCGCAACGGCACCTGCATGAAGTGTGATACGTGCGGTTCAACGACGGGGTGTTCGTGAGTATTCCGAAAAACACAAAAGACATGGAACGTGCACAAGCCGCGTTCCACAAGAAAGAAGCCCAGGCCCGCGAGGGCGCGACTGCCATGGCCGAATACAAGGCCGCGGGCAACGCCGAGCGCGTGAAGACCGAGCGTCTGCGCGCGCTTCGGCTCGCCAAGGAAGCAGCCGAGCGCGAAGCGGCGCTCAACGCACCGCCACCACCACCCAAACCGGTGAAAGCCGCAAAGGTGGCGAAGGCTCCGGCAAAAGCACCGGCGAAAGCAAAGGGCGCGGTGAAGAAGAAAAAGTGATCGCCTTGTGACGGTGTCTGCATTTGGGACGCATGCAACAGCATCGTCTCAACGGAGATTTGTATGCCTAAAAGTAGTGAAGTAGAGTCAAAAATGGGACCAGCGGTTTCTTGACCTCGCGAAATTTGTCGGTGGGTGGAGCAAAGACCCATCCACACAAGTTGGCGCAGTGATAGTACGCCCTGATCGAACGGTAGCCGCACTCGGGTACAATGGGTTCCCGCGAGGAGTATTGGATCATTCGGAACGATATGATGATCGGCCCACGAAATATGAAATGGTTGTACACGCGGAGCTTAATGCAATTTTAAATTCGCGCGAGAGCCTTGAAGGCTCTACGCTTTACGTAACTCCTCTCCCTCCCTGTTCGCAATGCGCCGCCGCAATCATCCAACGTGGTATTGGACGAGTTGTAACCCAAGCAAAAAAAGACCTTCCATCCAATTGGGCAGAAAAATGGGCGGTGTCAAAAACCATGTTTGCAGAGGCGCGCGTCGCGGTGTGTGAGCTTCCGGAGCCGAAAAATACGACGCAAACAAGTGACGCAGTCCTAAAAATAATCAAACAATCGACAAAAGCTAAGGGCTAGTTGTCCGACACAACGACGACTTTTCCACAAGCACGAACACAAACGCCGCACTTGTGACTTGTGTCACAGCGGGCGCGCGTGCCCTCCGCCATGATCACACTCAAGAATTCCCAAAGGGAGTTTTCGGAGTGTGCCAAGACGCGCTCCGAAAAAAGGGGCCGCTGTCCGGAGACAGCGGCCCCATTGAGAGGCCACCGGCGGGTGATGACGCCGGTGGCCGACTGTTACCAAAAAAGCATCGCCACGTTGCATTTATGGCAAAATTGCAGATATCCCCAGAATGCCCAGCGTCGCCCGCAAGCACGGCACCGACTTACCACCGGCTCACCCTGCTTCCATCTCACACGCTTTGAACTGCCACGCTGCGTTGACCGCTCACAGTGCTTCAACCGCCTTGCGGCAAGCGCGCGGCAGGCGCTTCACGTTCTGCTTGAGGCAGTTGAGTAACTCGATGCCTTCCGCCGGAATCTTCGAGCAGTAACGCTTGTAGGCGCCCGCACAATATTTGCGGGCGGCGTCGGCGGGGTTATCGGGCACGGAATCTTTCGCCATGGCGGGGAGTGCCGACATGGCGAAAGCAAGTGCAAGTGTGCAAGCGGTGAGCGTCGCGATGCGATTGAGAGCGGTCATTGAGCCCTCCCCTTTCAATTTCAACACGCAGCCAATGACCGCCCTGATGACGATGTTAATGACGATCTTGCGGCTAACGCGCTTTTTCTTCGGGGACGCGGATCACGCGTGAGAACGGACCCGCGCCTGCAAGTGGAAATATTTGCCCGAGATACATAACGGTCTGAAACCGTTCCGACCAGGCCCACAACTCGCCGCTGCGCTTGTCCAGAATGATCACCTTGTCCGTTCCCCCGCGCCAGGCCTGATCCGGAACATCATGCCGTTCGTGGATGTCCCGACGCGTCTCTGCGCCGAAAGAAACATTCTGATCCAGTTGCGTGGTCACCATCTCATAGTGGCCGCCGCCGGATAGCGACTGAGCGGATGCCGGCGTCGTGAATGCCGCCGCCGCGGCGATGAGCATCGTGCCAAATGCGAGCTTCATACGTGTCTCCCAACCTGCCGCACTGCGCATACGCCAACACAAAAAGCTGCGCATGGCGGCCTCGCCACGGCCCAATAGTGACGTGTTAACCTCAAGTATCAAGTTTATTTTAAGGTCGCGGCGCTCCGGGGCGGGTTGCGTTATATTTGAGGCTTGTGCGGGCCGGTTTCGGCCACATAAGGAGAGAGCAGATGAACAAGCTTATTTCGCTTGTTTTCGCCGTTGGAATAACCGCTAGCGGCGCAGTGGCCGCTGATGCAATGCCCGCCGCCAACTCCGGATCGGTGCAGCCTCACCTGACGACCCAGGTCGTCGCCGGCGGTTGCAACGTTAATATGCAGCCGGGCCCCGATGGCACATGCGCGCCAATCAACGCGCGACCTTATTCGAGCCGTCCTCACAGATATCGCCAAGCTTCACGCCATGCGTATCAGACCAGTTATTATTACAACAGCGGCTATGTGACCGACGCTGATCCATTCGCACCAGGAAGCGGCCGGTTTTGCGCTTACGGTTCATATGTCGCGTGCGTTGCCTCAGGTGCGTACTGCCTGCAGCGCTGTTACTAACGAGCGTTGCCGGAGTCTTTTTAAGCGCTTGCTTGCTGTGGCAGCGTCAGTGAATGAGCATCGCCGCGCTCATGAGGGCGACAGCCCAGAACAACGAGACCGCAACAATTTTCACATGTGTCGCGCGATCGGCAGTTGCAATTGAGTAATTCATTTGAGCACCCAATTTCCAGAATATCGGGTCCCATAGTCGTTAACGGATCGCGATACATTTTGACCTAGGTCAAAAGCCTGCCTCAGGAGAAATACGGAGGTCGCGCAGAGAGGCGGCCCTATACAGCGGCGATGCAATCGATTTCGATGTCGAAATGTCCCGGCCATGCGGGGACACAAATAAAAATCCTCGCCGGCGGGTCCCTCGGAAAAAATTGCGTGTAGATCAGGTTGACCGCTGCAAAATTTTCGACCGATGTGCAGTAGACATTGCACTTGAGAATATTGTCGAGCGATGATCCCGCGGTCTCGACGCAGAGCTTCAATTGGTCGAGGACGATCTGGGCCTGGCGTTCGATCGGGCCGTCGACGATCTTGCCGGTTTCAGGATCGAAAGGCGGTAGGCCCGACACATAAATTGTGTCGCCGTGCCGGGTGACTGCCGAGGTCGGCGCCTTCCACCACTCGAGCCAGGTGGACAAGGGTTCGACGCGAATAACTTCCCGCTTCATCTGTTGCTCCCCCGGTATACGAAAACGAATGGTGACGGGTCTTCGACTCGCAGCGACAAATCTTGCGCGCAGTCACGTCTCGCGAAAAGCGTTTTCGATCCGGCTATCGGGAATGAGCCATATCACCGCCACCAAAACATACATCAGGATTGACAACAGCGGACTGACAAAGGCGAGTGCAATGCCGGCGATGTAAAAGACCGGCGACAATTTGCCTTTGAGGTCGGCCCCCAGAGCGCGCGCAAGCACGGAATGCGCGCCCTGTTTTCGTATGATTGCTTTCTCCAGCAAATAGTAGGCGATGGCAGGCATCAACAGAACGACCCCGTAGACGGCAGTCGGCACGGGAGCCAAAAGATTTTCACCCATCCACGCCGTCGCAGCCGGAATAAGCGAAAGCCAGAACAGCAGAAATGCATTGGCCCACAGGATGAGCCCGTCGACACGCGTCACCGTGTGCAGAAGGTGGTGATGATTGTTCCAGTAAATCGCCAGATAGACAAAACTCAACACGTAGCTGACGAAATTCGGAAGCACGCCAAGCAGCACGGTCCAATCGGCGCCGTGCGGCACCTTCAGCTCGAGAACCATGATCGTGATGATGATCGCAATGACGCCATCACTGAACGCAGCGAGACGATCTTTTCCCATTCTGTAACTCCGCTGTGACGCGCTGCTTATGCGGGGAGCTTTACGCTTTCTGACGATCATTATCGATCGGGATCACCTGCCCCGAGATCGATTTTGCTGCGTCCGATGCCAGGAATACCGCAAGCTGCGCGATGTCTTTCGGATCAATCATTGCCTTGATCGACTGCGCGGCAAAGGCTTCCGCCTTCACCTCTTCCATCGACTTGCCGCTGATCTGGGCGCGGCCGGCAAAGACGCGCACGATGCGGTCGCCTTCGACGGCGCCCGGCGCGATCGCATTGGCGCGGATGCCCCACTCACCGAGTTCCATCGCCAGCGTTTTGGTAAACCCGATCACGCCCCATTTGGTCGCCGCATAAGGGCTGCGATTGGCAAAGCCGTAACGGCCCGCAATCGACGACATATTGATGATGCAGCCCGCCTTCGACTTCTTCAGGTGCGGAATGGCAAGCCGCGTGACGTCGAACATGGCGGTGAGATTGACGGCAACCACCTTGTCCCAATCGTCCGGCGGATAATCGGCGACCGGCAGTGTGAGGCCCGCAATGCCGGCATTGTTGATGAGCACATCAAGGCCGCCCAGCGCGGACACCGCCTCCGGCACCATGCGTTCGATCTCGGCACGGCTCGCCATGTCGCAGCGCCTGGCGATCAGGCCCGGGATTTCCTTGGCGATCGCAGCGAGCGCCTTGTCGTCGATATCGCAGACGAAGACCTTGGCGCCTGTCGCCGCAAAGGCCCGCGCAAATTCCCGGCCGATGCCGGCGGCTCCGGCCGTAATCAAAACATGGTGCGGCATCGTTTCCCCTTTATTGCAGATCGTGGCGCGCTCATGCGCGTCTCAGTTTTACCATGAAATAGGCGGTCAACTGGCCTCACACCTTGCTACACTTTGCGAAAGGTCCTCAATGCCGCGGACGGTTTCCGGCGCCATCACCCTGGCCGTATGTCTTCTGCTAGCGGCCACCGCAGCGGCCGACCCCGCGCCGACCGCGCCCGTCCATAAAAAACGGCACGTTGACCGCCACTGGCACGGCTACGGCTTTCTCCCCGGCTACCGCCCGCCGGAAGTGATCGCGCGTGAGCGCGCGCAGCATTACTACCGGCTCTACGGCCCCCAATATTACGGCCCGGCCTGGCCGGGCTTTTATCGCGGCCGCTGGAACGGCGGTGGCTTTGGCCCCTGCTGGACGCAAACGCCGATTGGCCCGGTGTGGAATTGCGGGCAGTAACCAATTCGGCCAGCTCGCGCGCACGAGGCCGCGTTCACACATTACGGCGTCGAATCGGCTAACGTTAGGGCAGTGATTCGGTTTGTTGATATTGCGCGCCGCGGCGATTTTAGGCCCCGACGCTGGTTTGTATTGAAACGACGTGCTCCGAACTGACGTGAATTGCGGTGCAGTGCCTTGCGTTGGCCACACCATCGAGGGGAGCTCCACGACATGGCGAAGAAACGGAAGGCAGCAGCCAAAAAGGCGTCGCGCAAGCCGGCGGCACGCCGGCGGCAGCGCAGCCACAACCCGGATGCCACCATCAACACGCTGGTTATCCTGGTGGTGATCGTGGTGGTGCTGGCGGGGATGTATCTCTACGCGCAGAACAAGAAACAGGCCGCCTTCTTGCCGATCATCGGGCACGCCGTCGCAACCCTGATCACGCCCCAGCCCACGCTGACTCCGCAGACGGTCTTGCCGGCGGCGGCAGTGGAGAAGCCGGACATCAGCATCGTGCTGAAGGCGTCCAACGTCGAAGAGACGAAATAGCGCCGCAAACGCGCGTTCTTTTTTCGGATGTGACGATTACCGTCGCTCAGTTCCAGCGAGTGTCACCAGCCGCGCCAGCAACGTCGCCGGATAAAGCTGCCCGATGATGGCCTCGATATTCGCGAGGCCGCGCGCAAAGGGGTGTACAGGGACGATATCCCCATATCCCACTGACGTCAGGGTCACGAAGCTGAAATATCCAAAATTGCTGGCGACCGCGAGATTGTCGGCCAAAGGCTTCATTCCGGAGAATGCATCGGGCACCGAAAGCGCCACAAAGCAGTACATCGCGACGAACGTGAAGCCGATGACGAGGTAGAGCAGCACTGCGCCGATGATCCTGTGCAAGGTCACGCGTCCCGGCGCAAACACTGCCCGCGCGACCACAAAAATCAACGTCACGCCCGCGGTCATCCATGCGATAGCGTCAAGATAGAGATCGACGAATGAGGGGTGCCGCAGTCTCATCGCCGTGGCCGCGACGACAAGCGCGATGGCGACCAGCATCGCAGTGACGGCCGCCGCGCTGCCCGACACGATGAAGATGCCGACGACCAACACGAATGCGACGGCGATCGCAAAATGATGCGCGCCAAGGACGCCCACGGCTTGCAGCGGCCCCACTATGAACATGAGGATCGCGAGCAAAATCGTCAGTACCGTCAAAGCCGGGTCATGCAGCCGCTTCTGGAGGGCCCAGAAGTGATGTCGGTTCTTTGTCATGATCCGCTCGGCGCCTACTCTTCTTTCTCCGTCGTGAAATACAACGGATAACCCTTGGTGCGACCCATTTCGGTCGCTTCCTTTGCCTTGGTCTCAGCCACGTCGCGGGTATAGACCGCGATCACGCAGGCGCCCTTCTGGTGGGCCGTCATCATGACCTTATACGCGTGACTCTCGTTCATCCGAAAGACGGACTTGAGGACCAGCACGACGAATTCCCGCGGCGTGAAGTCGTCATTGAGCAGGATCACCTTCCACAACGGCGGACGTTGTGTTTTCGGCTTGGTTTTGGTGCGCGGTTTCTCGAGGGTCTTTTGGCCCATCGCGAGCGTCCCCACGCCGCCGGCACGGCAGCTGGGCGCGCATTCTATTCAACTTTCGCGGTTTGGGGGACTGCCACGAGGCGGCACGGCCGGCACTCAAGCCAACCGGGAGGTCGCGTGGCAGACGGCCTATGATCCTGTGGGTGAATCGTCGAGCTTTGGGGGCGGCGGCTCGTAAGTAATGTCATTCTCTATGTTGCGCTTGGCCTGGCCCGCCAGGCGCAAATAGGCCCGCGCCAGGTGGTCGAACTCTTCGCGCACCTTGGGATCTGTTTCCGCCTCGGCGCGGGCGCGGAATTCGGCAGCCTTGAGAACGTAGTCTTCCCCCGATGCCATCCGGTCCCCCTATGTATTTTTACACATGCACAACCCACAAATGCCGGCCCTTGGAAATCGTTCCGGGAACTTCATAATTGATCACCCGTAAGTTGCCGGCGCGTTGGTGCGACTCATTTCCTAGGCGTACTCAGACCGCAAGGTTTTCCGGAGCAACCCATGCTTTACCTCGGCATCAAGGCGGCACTGTCCGGCGTCATCATTGCTATCGTCTCGGAAGTTGCGCGGCGTTCGCCGACCCTTGGCGCGCTCATTGTGTCGCTACCGCTGGTGTCGATCCTCGGCATTCTGTGGCTGTGGCATGATACCACCGACGCCGAGCGCATCGCCGCGCTCGCCCAATCAACCTTCTGGTATGTGCTGCCGACGCTGCCGATGTTTCTGGTGATGCCCGCAATGCTGCGTCACGGAATCGGATTCTGGGTCACGCTTGCAGCCTGCTGTGTCCTCACCTTCGTGCTTTATCTCTGCACGATCTGGGTGCTCGGAAAATTCGGCGTGACCTTGTGACGCATCAGCGACGAAAAAACTTTTTGCAGTGCGAAGGCATTTCGGATTTTTCACAGCCGCAGAAAATTTTTGAGTCGATGTTGATCGATCTGCCGCAAAACGTTCATGAGCCTCGTGCATGTTACGTCAGCGATGCTGCTTTACTCCCTGACGTTGCCTGCCCTAAGGTCAACGCAACGGACAATACGAGGGGATTAGGGGACGCGTCGTTATTTTGGAGATGCCCGATGGAATTGTCCCCCGAGATCAGAAAATTCGCGCGCTCGCGTCCCGTGATTGAATGCGCGCAATGTGGCGACCGCATCTACATCCCTGAATGGTCGGAGTGTCTCGACGGCTGCCGAGTGCGGCATCTCTGGCAATGCGACGCCTGCGGAACGTCATTCGAAACGACCGTGCGTTTCGCGGCATAACGGCAAAGCCTCAAGCATTCTCCGCGTTTATGCGTCGGCGCTGACCGGCCTGCCTTTTTCACGCAATTTTGCGCAGCCAATGGCATAACGGCGGGCTATAGTCCCCGCCATGATCAGTCGTCGCCATTTCGTGCTTTTGGGGGCCGCGTCACTCGTGAGCCTTTCCCCTCGCTTTGCGCGCGCAACAGCCATGAGCCACGTCACCGCCTATGCCTTCACCTTCAAGGGCCTGGACGGCGGGGAAATCCTGCTTTCCTCCTTTGCGGGCCATCCGCTGCTGGTCGTCAATACGGCTTCGCTCTGCGGCTATACGCCCCAATATGCGGGCCTGCAGGCGCTGTGGAGCCGCTATCACGACAAGGGGCTCACGGTCCTCGGCGTGCCGTCGAATGATTTCGGCGGCCAGGAACCGGGCGGCGTGAGCGACATCCACGCGACCGCGCAGGGCGAATATCACGTCACATTCCCCATCACCGAAAAGGTCGTGGTGAAAGGCAAGGATGCGCACCCGTTCTTTAAATGGGCCGCACTGGAACGGCCGCTCGAGGCGCCGCGCTGGAATTTCCATAAATACCTGGTTGGACGCGACGGCTACCTGAAGGCGGGATTTACATCGGCGGTGGAGCCAACCGATCCGCGCATAATCGCCGCGATCGAAAAAGAATTAGCGGCTGAATAGCCGCATCGGCACACGCTAAGCACGTGCGCATGGTTGTGTCACATTTCTGAAAAATTCGATTGACGAATCAGTGCGTTCCGTGGCCGATTGGAAAGAACACATATGGTCACGTGGGCCGGCGTCTGCCGACCCGATACGAGGTTCCTCCCGCGTGGCGTTTTGACTGGGCGGCCGAAAGGCCGCCCCTTTTCATTTAAGCAGTCTGAACTACGCGGAGGCCGCCCTCAGCCGTTCGCCGGCACTCGCTGTGGAGTCGGTCGCCGCTGGCTGCAGCGGGTCGATGGCTTCGACGAGCTGCAGGAACGAACTTCCAGGCAGCGGCGGAGCGAAAACGTAGCCCTGGGCCGAGCGGACGCCAAGCGTCCGCAAATGCATGACTTGTTCGAAATTCTCAACGCCTTCGGCGATGACGTCCATGCGCATATTGCGCGCGAGGTCCACCAACGTTTCGACGATCGTCGTTGAGTTTCGATCCGTGCCAATGGCATCAACGAACATCTTGTCGATCTTGATGATATCGACACCCAATTTGAGCATGTAAGAGAGCCCACTGTGGCCAGTGCCGACGTCGTCGATCGCGATGCGGACACCCAAGCCTTGCAACGCAGCGATGATCTGGCGAGTCTCGGTGAAATTCTCGATGGGGTCACGTTCGGTAACCTCCAGCACGACTTGCGAGAACTTGATCGGTGAGTTGCTAAAAATATTTCTTACGTCCTTCACGATTGTCGGCTCGCTGAATAGCTTGCCGGCGAAATTGAAGGAAATTTTCAGATCGGGCCGACGGCCTATCGCGGGCCCTGCCTCGGCGCAGACCTTGTGCATCAGATTTCGGGTGAGATCATGGATGAGGTTGCTTGACTCCATGAGGGGAATAAACGCACCGGGCAACACGAGCGTCCCGTCGGGCTTACGCCAGCGCACAAGCACTTCTGCACCGCGCAGTTGGCCGGAGCGGATGTCAACGATCGGCTGATAGTAAGGAACAAACTCTCCAGCTTCCAGTGCACGCGCGATCTCGGTGACCGGATTGCGTGGGGTCCGGTGCGGAACCAGTACAATAAAAGCGGCAATGATCATCACGATCAGGCCGGCCCCGAACAGGCCGAACCATTTAAGGTCGGCATGTTCGGCAGCGATACGCTCACGTGGAGTCAGAATCTCCACGTCAAATCCGAATTTTTCGGATTTCGAATTCGCCTTAAAATTCGTACCGGTATCGTCGTAGGGCCGCGTACCGACTTCACCGATCACCGCTCCTTGTCTCGTCATGATACGTGCAGACGCGCTGAACGGACCGCCTTGGGTCGAAACCTGCGGAAGAAACAGCGTCGTTGGCACCAATGCAGCAACGCCGTTCGGGCCTGCACCGACCTGGCGGCGAAGTCTCACTACGTGTTCGCCGGTCGGCAATGCGATGATATCAAACCAATAGCCGCCGGCTCCGACCAGCAGCTCCGAGGACAACATCGTGCGCTCACCAAGCGGCAACACCAAATGCGTACAAAGCGTCTCACCATCGGGGCCGACAACGGCAATCTCTTTCACCGGAATTGCGTTGAAAGCTGCATAGCGCATCGCATCAATTTGGCTGGGCTCACAGGAATTCACGCCCCGTGCCGCCAGGGTATCGAGCGTCCCAACCGTTTCCCTGATACGGGCCTCCGCGAGCGCAAGCGCGCGTTTCGCGGTGGTCCTGACCTCCGCTTCGCCCTGCCTGTCGATCAAGTCTTCAAGCCAGAAATTAAAGGCGATCAAAGGTGCGCCAGCCAGCACAACGCCGACGACGATCGCAAATATATTCCAGCGCGTGAATGCGCGCACAAACAACCCCATCCCGCCTCCGGCCAGGGACCCCATCCTGGTGCTCCGGTAGTGAGACATGCCGCCGTAAAAGCAACCTTAAGCGTCAGGTCGACAGACCCCAACCGTGGCGTGAAAGCAGCCAAGCGCATCGATATGGTTAGCGAGAAGTTAATGATCGCGGTGCGAGCCGGAGCCCACTAGACTTATCAATAATGCGCCAATGGAGTGACACATGAGTTTCTTTCCCGGAAAGGATCCAGACGCCGGCAACGCCTATCACTGTGACGCCATCGATCAGGTGATCGTGCCGCGTACGGTTGATCTGGGAGATTTCGCCGTGCGGCGCGCTCTGCCTTCCGCGCGAACGCGCATGGTCGGGCCATTTATCTTCTTCGATCATTTCGGTCCCGCGGAATTCAGAGCGGGCAATGGACTGGACGTTCGGCCGCATCCGCATATCGGACTTGCGACCGTCACTTATTTATTCGACGGCGAAATCATGCACCGTGACAGTCTCGGTACTGCGGTTGCCATTAAACCGGGAGAAGTGAACTGGATGACCGCAGGACGCGGCATTGTTCATTCCGAGCGCACGCGCCCGGAGCGGCGCGTCGACCATGAGCCGATACACGGCTTGCAGATGTGGGTCGCGCTGCCGGTGGCAAAAGAAGAAATGGATGCTGGCTTCGCACATCACGAGACAGCCGAATTTCCTACCGTAAAGGACAACGGCAAGAACGTGCGAGTCGTGGTCGGTTCGCTGTACGGAGCAAATTCGCCGGTCCCGACGGTGCACGAGACCATATTCGGCGATGTGCATTTGAAAACCGGTACCGCAGTGCCGCTCGATTCGGACCACGAAGAGCGGGCGATTTACGTGATCGATGGCACGGTCGATATTTCCGGCGATAAATTCGAAGCGGGCCAGCTTCTCGTCTTCAAGCCGGGCGACAGAGTAACAATTACAGCCGCTGTCGACACGCACTTCGTCATCGTCGGCGGCGCGCCGATGGACGGCCCACGGCATATCTGGTGGAATTTCGTTTCATCGCGCAAAGAGCGGATCGAACAGGCGAAGGCCGAATGGAAAGCCGGCCACTTCGGCAAGGTGCCGGGTGACGAGATTGAATTTATCCCGCTACCCGAGAAGTAAAATGGCCGCATAAATCTGGCGATGGAATTATTTCTTCGGCAGTTCCAGCCGAATATGCAATTCCTTGAGTTGCTTTGGCGTCACTTCCGACGGCGCGCCCATCAGTAAATCTTCGGCGCGCTGGTTCATCGGGAACAGCACAACTTCACGTAGGTTTTCCTCGCCAGCAAGCAGCATGACGATGCGATCAATGCCAGGCGCGATGCCGCCATGCGGCGGCGCACCGAGCGAGAGCGCATGCAGCATGCCGCCAAATTTCGCCTCAAGGACGTCCTCGGAATACCCGGCGATCGCGAACGCCTTTTTCATCACCTCGGGGCGGTGATTTCGGATGGCCCCGGATGACAACTCAACGCCATTGCAGACAATGTCATACTGGATCGCTTTGATAGACAACAGCTTGTCATTGTCTTTTGAGTCCAGCGCAAGAAACTCCTCGACCGGAAGGTTCGGCATCGAAAATGGATTGTGCGAAAAGTCGATCTTCTTTTCCTCTTCGTTCCACTCGTACATCGGGAAGTCGACGATCCAACAAATGTCGAAACGATCTTTGGCGATGAGCCCAAGCTCTTCACCGACTTTGGTGCGCGCGGGTCCGGCAAATTTGACAAAATCCTTCGGTTTGCCCGCGACAAAGAAGCAGGCGTCGCCCACACCTAGCCCGAGCTGATCCGCTATCTGCTTGGTCCGTTCAGGGCCAATGTTCTTGGCGAGCGGCCCAGCGCCGCCTTCTTCGCCTTCACGCCAGAAGATGTATCCGAGGCCTGGCTGGCCTTCACCTTGCGCCCAGGAATTCATACGGTCGCAGAAGGCGCGATTGCCGCCGCCCTTCGCCGGAATCGCCCACACAGCTCCCTTCGGATCGTTGGCGAGAATATTGGCAAAGATTTTAAAGCCGGAGCCGCGGAATGCCTCGCTCACGTCCTGCATGACGATCGGGTTACGCAGGTCCGGTTTGTCGCTGCCATACTTGCGCAACGCCTCCGCGTACGGAATGAGCGGAAACTTCGGCGTCACCGCTTTGTCCTTGCCGAATTCCTCGAACACGCCGCGGATCACCGGTTCGACCGCGTCGAAGACGTCTTGCTGCGTGACGAAACTCATTTCCAGGTCGAGCTGGTAGAACTCGCCAGGCGAGCGGTCGGCGCGTGCATCTTCGTCACGGAAACACGGCGCGATCTGAAAATAGCGATCGAAGCCCGCAATCATGATCAGCTGCTTAAACTGCTGAGGCGCCTGCGGCAGCGCATAAAATTTTCCCGGATGGATGCGCGAAGGCACCAGATAATCGCGCGCGCCTTCCGGCGACGACGCCGTGAGAATCGGCGTCTGGAATTCGAAGAACCCGCCCTCCTTCATGCGGCGGCGAATTGAGTCGATGACCTTCCCGCGCAGCATGATGTTGGCGTGGAGATGCTCCCGGCGGAGGTCGAGAAAGCGATATTTGAGCCTGATATCTTCTGGATAATCTTGTTCGCCGAACACAGGCATCGGCAATTCTGCGGCAGGCCCAAGCACCTCGATCTCATCGATATAGATTTCCACCTGCCCTGTCGGCAGATCGGGATTTTCGGTGCCAGCGGGGCGCTTACGAACCTTGCCGTCAATGCGGACAACCCATTCCGAGCGCAGTGTCTCTGCGAGCTTGAATGCCTTGCTGTCAGGATCGGCGACGACCTGGGTGATCCCATAGTGGTCGCGCAAATCAATGAACAGCACGCCGCCGTGGTCGCGAATGCGGTGACACCATCCGGACAATCGAACGGTCGCGCCAATGTCGTTGTCGCGAAGCGCGCCGCAGGTATGTGAACGATAGCGATGCATAGGCGATTCTTTGGGTATTTCCGGCGATTCAGGATCTGCGTGTGAGGCGGGCGAAAAGCGCATGGGGGGTGCGCTTTGTCAAGGCGAGCAGCCCCTTAAAAACAGAGCCAATTCAAGCGGCTCGACACACTTGCCGGTCGACTGCAAACTCGATCTAGGGAACAACGGACCCCCATGAATGCCTAAATCCCGAGCCAAAAAGAAGACGAGCCCGCCCACGGCCGAAATGTCGACAGCCGAAGCGGCGGTCGCAACCATTCTCGCTCATGGCATAGACACGGTTTACGCCCTGCCCGGGGTTCACAACGATCACTTGTTCGATGCCTTTCAGCGCGCGGGCGATCATTTGCGCGTCATCCACACTCGCCATGAGCAAGGCGCGGCCTACATGGCCTTGGGTGCGGCGCTGGCAACAGGCAGACCACAGACCTACGCGGTCGTACCAGGCCCGGGTCTGCTCAACTCCGGCGCCGCGTTGTTGACCGCTTATGGCATGAACGCGCCGGTATTGGCACTCATCGGTCAAATTCCGGCAGCCGCCATCGGCAAGGGCCACGGCCATCTTCACGAAATTCGCGACCAGGCGGGCATCATATCGCGGCTGGTCGATCATTACGCGCACATCAGTGGACCCGGAGAAGCGTCCACTAAAGTCGCAAAAGCAATCCAATCCATGAATCAGGGGCGCCCGGGGCCCGCGGCGCTCGAATGCGCAATCGACGTGTGGGGCAAACGCGGGCCGGTCCCGGCCATCGTACCGCCGCTGCCCCCGCGCCTGCCGAAAATCGACGACGACAAGTTGCGTGCGGCGGCTAAACTTTTGGGCAAGGCTAAACGCGTCCTGATCGTCGTCGGCGGCGGCGCCCAAGATGCCTCGCTTGAGGTCACGCTCCTCTCAAGCATGCTGCAGGCACCTGTGCTCGGATATCGTCGTGGTCGCGGCGTCCTTGATTCCCGCGATCCGCTTAGCGTGACACTGCCGCTCGGCCGCGAACTATGGGCCGAAGCCGATGTGGTGCTCGCAGTGGGCACACGGTTGCTTAACCCAATGGCACAATGGGGCATGGATAAAGACTTGCAGATTGTGCGCGTCGATGCCGATCCCGAGCAGCCTACACGCCTGCACAAGCCGAAGGTGGCGTTTATCGGCAACGCTGCGCCGATCCTGCAACGGCTCATCGATAAACTTGTTAAATTCAATATGCGCCGCGACTCGCGCCACGACGAAATGCTGGGCCGTCAGTCGAAAATGCGGGAGCGGCTTACCAAACTTGCTCCGCAGCTTGCGTTCCTTGAAGCAATCCGCGCTGAATTGCCGGAGGACGGCATTTACGTCGACGAGGTGACACAACTTGGCTTTGCCGCTCGCCTCGCCTTTCCCGTCTACAAACCACGCACGTTTTTGTCGCCTGGCTATCAGGACAATCTCGGCTGGGGATATGCCACAGCACTCGGGGCCCAACATTCAAGGGCGGACGTTCCAGTCCTTTCGATCAACGGTGATGGTGGATTTCTTTACACCGGAAACGAGCTGGCAACCGCTATGCGCCATCGAATTCCGCTTGTGGCCATCGTTTTCGTAGATGGCGCCTTTGGCAACGTGCGTCGCATTCAGCAAGAGCAGTTCGGCGACCGGCTGATCGCCTGTGATCTTGCCAATCCAGATTTCGTCAAATACGCCGAAAGTTTTGGGGCTGTGGGCCGGCGTGCACGCGGGCCCGATGAGTTACGGTTGGCCCTGCGCGACGCATTTGCCCGCCGCGAACCAGCCATAATAGAGGTCCCTGTTGCGGCAATGCCGAGTCCGTGGGAGTTCATTCACATGGCGCGCATTCGCGGAAAATAAGTATAGAGTGCCATGATGGAATTAAAATCGGTCAAGTTTGACGCCACAATGGATTTGATAACTACAACCGGTGACCTCACGGCTGTTTGCGCCCGGATGGCAAAGCATCCCTACGTCACTGTCGATACTGAATTTCTCCGTGAGACCACCTATTACCCATTGCTTTGTGTGGCGCAGATGGCCTCGCCCGATGAGGCTGTGGTCATCGACGCCCTCGCTAACGGGATCGATCTAGCGCCGTTTTTTGCGCTAATGGCGAATGAGAGCGTGATCAAAGTATTTCACGCTGCGCGCCAGGACATAGAAATCGTCTGGAATATGGCCAAGACGATTCCGCACCCGATCGTCGATACCCAAGTTGCCGCTATGGTGCTCGGCTATGGTGATTCCATATCCTACGACCAGCTAGTCCAGCGCATTACCGGCGACACCCTCGACAAATCGAATCGCTTTACCGATTGGACACGTCGCCCGCTCAGTGATGCGCAAATTACCTATGCCTTGTCTGACGTTACCCATTTGCGAGATGTGTACTTGAAGCTTGTCGCCGATCTGGAGAAGCGCGGGCGTAGCAGCTGGGTTCAGGCGGAGATGGATGTGCTGACCTCGCCCGAAACCTATCGCGCCGATCCTGAACGGGCTTGGGAGCGGCTCAAAAGCCGTGTGCGCAAGCCTAAGGAACTCGGCGTACTGATCGAAGTGGCGGCATGGCGCGAGCGCGAGGCGCAGACACGTGATGTCCCGCGGGGCCGCGTCATCAAGGACGAAGTCATTGGCGACATTGCCGTGCAGGCCCCCACAACGATCGAGCGCCTGGGACACCTTCGCTCCCTGCCAAAAGGCTTCGAGCGATCCCGCTGGGGCGAACAAATTGTCGACGCCGTCAAGCGAGGCCTAGAACGCGATGTCGACACGTTGCCTCGGCTCGATCGCTTTCGTCCGGCGGCCAACGGCGCCGCAACAGTCGAACTGCTGAAAGTGCTCCTGCGCATGACGGCGGAGCGGCATGGCGTCGCTGCAAAAGTCATAGCAACGATTGACGATCTCGATCGCATTGCGGCCGATGACGAGGCGGATGTGCCCGCAATGAAAGGTTGGCGCCGCGAATTGTTCGGCGAAAAGGCATTGGCGATCAAACACGGTCGGCTGGCGCTCGCGGTCGACAAGGGCCGCGTCGTCACGGTGGAAAAAGACAAAAGCTAGTCGTCGATGAATGGCTCTCGTCCGATGAGCCGCGCCAGCTGACGAACGCGGCCGGCTAAACGATCGCTGGCGAGTTTAGCGTAAGAACCTGGGAGCTTGAGCGTAAGCTTCCCACGCTTGACCTGCATTGGTGTTTTCGGCAGGACGCCGCTTTGTCCCGCGGTGAGAATATAGGCAACCCTCATTGCGGCGCCTAGCACACGCGCACGATCAAGCATACGCGTGGTCGCAAGCTCGCGCAGGCGGGGCGACAGCTCCTCCTCGCTCAGGCCAGCGTGACGAAAATAGACGGACAACGCCAAATAGGCGCGGCCCGGATGATCAATCGAGACGAAGGAGCCATGTGCGATGATGTTCATGGACTGCTCGCCACGATAGTCCGGATGCGCGCGCCAGCCGATGTCGCCGAGCAAACAGGCAGCGTGGCGCAGCCGTCGTTCGTCTGCGGTTTCTTCCAGCCCAGACGACGCGATAAAGCGATCGGTCCAGGCGATCAGTTCCTCACCGTGACGAGGCGAGCGCGAGCGCAAAACATTGAGATCGGCCGCCGCGGAAATGAGCGGGTCGCGCGCACGCTCGCGTGAATTGAGCAGCGAGTAAAGCAAGCCTTCGCGCACGCCGAGCACAGAAATAATCACCTGCTTGGGCTTAATCGTCCGCACCAGATTTTCCATCACCAGCGCAGCGTAAGCGAGCAATGGCCGGCGAGCCGCGTTCACGACTTCGATCTTCGACAGTGTGTCGGTGTCGACGTGATGGACGAGCCGGGAAAATTCCTGCGCCTCACGTGCAGAAATCCTGTAGTTGTGCATGACGTGGAACGGATAGCCGGTCTGCCACATGTGGAGCCGAGCCAACGCACGCCACGTGCCGCCGACCGCGTAGAACGTTCGGTCCTCGCCGTCGTGCAACATTTCGAGATCTTCGAACGCTTCTTCGACGAATTTCTCAGCCTTCTTGAGCGACTTTCCGGTGATATCCTGAAGGGCAAGACCACCAAGCGGCAACGTCACACCGCCGCGCACGCGCGAGCCGTGCACGTCAACCAGTTCAAGTGAGCCGCCGCCAAGGTCGCCGACGATACCGTCAGGTTTATGAATGCCGGACACGATACCGAGCGCGGTAAGATACGCCTCGCGTTTTCCTGAAAGGATCGTGATGCTCGTCCGGCAGATGCGCTCGGCTTCGGCGATGAACGCACGGCCGTTCCGCGCATCCCGGCAAGCAGCCGTTGCGATCGCCCAAATTCGACGCACATGCAAGATATCGCATAGAGCCCGGAAGCGACGCAGCGCATCGAGAGCTGTATCGATGGCGTCAGCCGGCAAAAGACCGGTCGACTGAACTTGTCTCCCCAGGCCGGCCAGCACTTTCTCGTTGAAGATGGGGGTCGGGGCACGCGTGAGCCCCTCATAGATAACGAGACGAATTGAGTTCGACCCGATATCGATGACGGCAACCGGTGGCCCGTGGTCGAGGCGCCCCTTCGCTGAAGGAACGATCGCTGCGGACCGTTTACGCGCCCTCGATGAGGCGGCGTATAAGGCTGCGCGGCGACGATTCCTTGAATGATTTTCCACGGCCCGACAGACTCGGATTGGTCATGAAATACTTGTGGGCGTTGAAGGGTTCCTCGCCCGGGGCGGCCTTTATGCGCGTGGAACTTCCATCCGGCAAGACCTTCCAGCTTTGCTCATTATCTTTGAAATTCGCGACCATAATTTGGCCGAGAACCTGTTCGTGCACGGTCGCATTGAGAATCGGGCACAGAACCTCAACGCGCCTGTCGAGGTTCCGCGGCATCATATCGGCGGACGAAATATAAATCGCCGCTTTCGGATGCGGCAGCGCGTGCCCGGCACCAAAGCAGTAAATGCGGCCGTGTTCGAGGAAGCGGCCAACGATCGACTTGACGCGAATATTCTCCGACAAGCCCGGCACACCCGGACGCAAGCAACAAATGCCACGCACCACCAAATCGATGCTGACGCCCGCAGCTGACGCGTCATAGAGCGCGTCGATAATTCCTGGATCGACCAGCGAATTCATCTTCATCCAGATCGACGCCGGCCTCCCCGCTTTGGCATGAGCGACTTCCTGCGAAATATGGTCGAGAATTCGCTTGCGCAAATTGATTGGCGAAATCGCCATGCGCTCGAGTTCGGCAGGTTCAGCGTATCCTGTAATGTAGTTGAAGATGCGCGCCACATCGCGTCCGATCACTTTGTCGGCGGTAAAAAACGACAAGTCGGTATAGCTGCGCGCCGTAACCGGATGATAGTTACCGGTACCAACATGAATATAAGTCGCAAGTTCGCCCGCCTCACGACGTACTACCAACGACAATTTTGCGTGAGTTTTTAATTCGATAAAGCCGTACACCACTTGCGCACCGGCGCGCTCGAGATCGCGCGCCCAGCGAATATTAGCTTCCTCATCGAAACGCGCCTTGAGTTCGACAAGCGCGGTCACCGATTTTCCCGCTTCGGCCGCTTCGACCAGTTGCTTTACGATCGGTGATTCAGCCGAGGTGCGGTAAAGCGTCTGCTTGATCGCCACCACATTTGGGTCGCGAGCGGCTTGCTGCAAAAACTGGACAACGACGTCAAACAACTCATATGGGTGATGGACGACGAGATCTTTTTGACGAATTGCCGCAAAGCAGTCGCCGCCGTGATCGCGGATTCGCTCCGGATAGCGAGGATTGTAGGGCACAAATTCGAGGTCGGGCCGGTCCAGTTTGGTGAGCTGGTTGAGATCATTGAGCGCAAGCACGCCATCAACCCTGAACACTTCGTCGTCGGCGACTGCGAGCGCGCGCTGCACGAAACTGCAAAGCTCCCCTGGCATTGTTGCGCTGAGCTCAAGCCGGATCACCGAACCGCGGCGACGCTGCTTGAGCGCGGTTTCGTACAACCGCACCAGATCTTCGGCCTCTTCTTCAATTTCGACTTCGGAGTCACGAATTGCGCGAAAGGCACCCTGGCCCTTGACCGTATAGCCGGGGAACAATCGGTTGATGAACAACGCGGTCGCCTCTTCCAGAGTGATCAGGCGAATTCCATGATCGCTGCCGCTCGGAAGTTTAATGAATCGCTCGATTTTTTGCGGCATGCGGATGAGCGCATTCATCGCCTTGCCGTCTTTGACGCGCGCGAGCTGCAATGCGATCGAAAACGCGAGATTGGGGATGAATGGAAACGGATGGGCAGGATCGATCGCCAGCGGCGTCAACAACGGAAAGACGTGCGTGAGAAAATGATCTTCCAGCCAATTGCGTTCTGCTTTTTTGAGATCGGCGCCTTCAACAAGCACAACGTTGGCGGCAGCAAGTGCAGGCCGCAATTCTAGCCAGCGCTTCTGCTGATCGCGGGCCAGCTGCGATACGGCTTCGCTGATGCGCGCGAGTTGCTCTGAGGGCGTGAGGCCATCAGGACTTTTCGTCAGGATGCCTTGTCGGAGCTGGCCCTTAAGACCAGCGACCCGCACCATAAAGAATTCGTCGAGGTTGTTGGCTGAAATCGAAAGGAAGCGGACGCGTTCGAGGAGCGGGTGATGCTCGTTGGCAGCTTCGTCCAATACTCGTCGGTTAAAATGTAGCCACGACAATTCACGATTAATGAATCGTTCCGGGCTCGCCTTCAAAGGCACGACGGAGCCAGGTACTCCAGATTCCTCGCGTTCCGCCAGCTGAGGAAATTCCTCAACGGAAGCAACAGCTTGTGCGCGATCTGCCATGGAATGTACGCCCGAAAGGCAAGCCCTAACTCAAAAAAATGGCCGCTGGATGACAGTTCGCGCCCGAACTGCCCATGCCGTCAAGCCTGACACATCTGCGTTAAAGAGTGCGAAACAGCTCAATCGCGAGCGCCCGAGTCACCGGCCGTTGCTGGCGCATCGCCTCCTCGTCCAGCCTTTGCACTGCCATCCGCACCGCTTCGAATGATCGCTCGATACGGTTTGCAAGGTAGTTGACCAGATCATCGTCCACCGCGATTTGCCGGTCCGTTGCGAGCTTAACGATCAACGCGCGCAGAAGCATATCGTCAGGTGCCGCGACTGCAACCACCGGAATTGCGCGCAAACGTGAGGCAAGATCGTGGATCGTGAATGGAAAACTCGTAGGCGATGTACGCGCTGTCAAGAGAACATAGGCGCGCTCTTCACGCGCGAGATTTATTAGGTGAAACAGAGCGCGCTCGTCAAAACTCGCGGCTTCGAGATCCTCCACGACTAAGGCGCCGGTTGCCAATGCTGCAGGCAGATCCGTAACAGATAACAACTTCGCGGACAAAATGCGAGCACCTGTTGCCTCCGCCCAGATTGCCGCGAGATGACTCTTGCCAGAGCCTACTGCACCAATCAAAGCAACGATCCGATCTGGCCAATCGGGCCAGCTATCGATCAACGTGAATGCTGCAATGTTTGATGGGCCGCGGAGAAAATCGTCGCGTGCAAAACTAACCGAGTGATCGAGCGCGAGCACAAGCTGCCGGGGAGCCAATGAGCTGCTCATGCCACTCAATCCGTTCCTACACCGGTATACAACGAGCTTTGCAAATAGCGGCGCATGGCAAAGCGCGAAAGAACGCCGATAGTAGCGGCAAGCGGCACAGCGACCAAAAGGCCGACAAAGCCGAATAAATAACCGAACGCTAATAGCGCGAAGATCAGCCAGACCGGATGCAGTCCGACGCTCTCGCCAACCAGTTTTGGCGACAGAACGTTTCCTTCGAGAAATTGGCCAACCAGGAAAATACCGAGCACTGTGAGAATCGATCCATAGTTCGGCCAGAACTGCGCCACCGCTACGCCGAGTGACAGTACAAGCCCGGTCATAGATCCGACATAAGGGATGAAAGTAATAAGCCCAGAAATCAGACCGATCAGAAGCCCGAAATTAAGACCACTCAGCGTCAACGCTACTGCGTAGAACGAGCCGAGGATCATACAGACTGCCGTCTGCCCCCTCACGAAGCCCGAAATCGCGGCGTCAACTTCCCGTGCCAGTCCACGCACTGTTTCCCGCTGGTGCACCGGGATCCACCCATCAACGGTTTGGATCATGCGGTGCCAATCATAAATCAGATAAAAAGCGACGACCGGCGTCACTACGACCAGGGAGAAGACCGACACCAGCGCACGTCCACCCGACCATAACGAGTGGATAAATGTCGTAAGCCAACCGACGCCTTGGGATACCAAATCACCGATGGACTTATCGGCATTGAAACCTGCACCCAAAAGATTTTGGATCCAGGCGCGACTCGGATCACTCAGGAGTGCCTGCAGCTTCGTGACGTAGCCGGGAACGCTCTCAATGAAAGATGATAATTGTCCGGAAAGGAGTGGCGCTATCAATAGGATCGAGTAGACCAGCGTCAGCACAACCAGCGTAATGATCAGCAGTGCGGCGGCAAGACGATTGACTCCGAGGCGCTCGAGGCGGTCGGTCAGCGGCGTGAGCAGGTATGCAATCGCAAGGCCGGCGATAAACGGCAGCAGAATTTCGCTCAGCAGCCATAGCGCAAGCACGAAGACGACGAGCGCGCCCAGCCAGAATATGAGTTGGCGCTGCAACACAGCGCCGCCGTTCGTTGGCATTCCGCGGCGCAAGCGCGGCGTCGCGCGTGGGCTCATGGCTTCGCAGCCGTAGAGTTCATGTGGCGGACCCACTCACCCACATAGGCTGCAACGGACAACAGCGTTAAGACGGCAACCAGAATCATCAGGACCAGGGTGAGCGTCGGTAATTGGTAGTCAAAACCAAGCGTCCCGAGGACCACGCATGCAAATACGATCTGTGCCGCTGTGTTGAGCTTGGAGACCACCAATGGCTTGACCTTGAGCGGGCTACCGATGAGCCAGGACAGCATAAACGCACCGACGATCATGATATCCCGGGACACCACGAGAATGACGAGCCAGCGCGGGATATCCCCGTTGATCCCAAGGGTCAGATAAATGGAGACGATCAGCGCCTTGTCGGCTAGCGGATCGAGGTAGGCGCCAAGTTCGGTGGTCATGGCGAAGCGCTTGGCCAGGAAGCCGTCGACCGCATCGCTCACACCGGCCGCCACGAACAACGCAAAGGCAATCCACATGGCGCCGGGCGTCGCAATCGCCCAAACGACGATCGGCACCAGCAAAATGCGGCCCAGCGTAATGAGGTTCGGAATACTCAAGGCAAACCCGGCTTACGGACGCGGGCCCGGCACTAGTGCCGAAAACGCGCCGGTCTCACGGGTAGAGTATAACGACGCCCGGACCATTGCACGACTTGCGATTCCGACGTACGACCCCGGCGCGGACGAGGATCCATCATGGCAGAAAAGCAGCGCGGTCTTACTTACGCGCAGGCCGGCGTTGATATCGATGCCGGCAATCGGATGGTGGAACTGATCAAGCCATTGGTGCGTGCCACCGCACGTCCTGGCGCCGACGCGGAAATCGGAGGCTTCGGCGGGCTGTTCGACCTTAAAAAGGTGGGCTACCGCGACCCCGTGCTGGTCGCAGCGACTGACGGAGTTGGCACGAAGCTCAAAGTCGCGGTCGAGACGGGCCGCCACGACACCATCGGCATCGATTTGGTGGCAATGAGTGTGAACGACTTGATCGTGCAAGGCGCCGAACCGTTGTTCTTCCTTGACTACTACGCCTGCGGAAAACTCGAACCGGAGATCGGCGCCGCCGTGGTCGCGGGAATCAGCATCGGTTGCCGCGAGGCTGGCTGCGCGTTGATTGGCGGCGAGACCGCCGAAATGCCCGGCGTATATCAAGGCGACGATTATGACCTCGCCGGATTTGCTGTCGGTGTAGTTGAGCGTGATGCAGTGTTGCCACGCACAGACATCGCGGAGGGTGATGCGATTATCGGGCTTGCATCATCCGGCGTACATTCCAACGGCTATTCGTTGGTCCGCAAAGTCATCGAGAAGACGGGGCTCCGTTGGACCGAACCCGCTCCATTCTTGCCCGAGCAAAGCTTGGGCGAAGCGATCCTCACGCCCACTCGCATTTATGTAAAATCTTGTTTGGCGGCGATCCGGGATACCAAAGCTATAAAAGGGCTGGCGCATATTACAGGTGGCGGCTTCCCTGACAACATTCCGCGCGTGCTGCCGAAAGGGCTTGGCGCACGGATCGATCTTGCACAGGTGCCGGTGTTGCCGGTGTTTCAATGGCTCGCGGACGAAGGCGCTATTGCGCAAGATGAAATGTTGCGCACTTTCAACTGCGGCGTCGGAATGATTGTCGTGACGTCACCCGAACATTCGCAAGCAGTTTCGCGAGCATTCGCGCAAGCTGGAGAGAAAGCGGTCACGCTGGGCAGCGTGATCAAAGCGACGGACGATATGCGCGTCGTTTATGATGGCAAACTCAATCTCGGGTAAGTTATGAGCCGAAAACGAGTCGCCGTTCTTATTTCTGGCCGCGGCTCCAATATGGCTGCCCTGATCGAGGCAGCGAAAGATAAAAACTACCCCGCCGAAATCGTGCTGGTCCTTTCCAACCGCCCGGATGCCGGCGGACTGCTTGTTGCTCGTGCTGCCGGTATTGCGACGGATGTCGTCGATCACGTTGCATTCGGCAAGGATCGCGCTGCCTTTGAAACCGCGTTGCAGGCTGTCCTCGAAAAAAACCGCATCGAAATTGTGTGTCTTGCAGGCTTTATGAGATTGCTCACAGCGACATTCGTGCGCCAGTGGCAGAACCGACTCCTGAATATCCACCCCGCCCTATTGCCCGCCTTTAAAGGCCTCGATACCCATAAGCGCGTCCTTGACGCGCGCAAAAAAATTCACGGCGCAACCGTGCATTTTGTGGTGCCCGAAATGGATTCCGGACCAATTATCGTGCAAGGCGCGGTCACTGTTGAGCCGGACGACACCGAGGAGGCGCTTGCCATGCGCGTTCTCAAGGTCGAGCATCGTATCTATCCGTTGGCGTTGAAACTGGTGTCCGAAGACCGCGTGCGCGTCGTCGATGGCCGTTGCCTTATCGATGGCGTTCCGGTCCCGCCGGCGGAAACGCTTGTGCCCGATATGTCCTGATTATTCTGCGCTGCAACAGCACAGGCAATTGAATATCGGGGCACGATCCGGTGTTATAGTCTTTTGGTGTACGGGTGACGCCGCCCATAGCGAGCGGCGCGACGGAGGAACGAGGAAAGGGGAAACGCCATGAATGGCAAAGGTGAGACGAAGCTGATTTTTCCGGGGCTAGCGGATTTTTATGTGTCGTTCGGCCGGATCGCATACACGCTGGTCCGCGTCGTCGTCGGCATCATGTTTTTGATGCACGTTTCAGGAAAATTCAAAGTAGGGGCAGCTGCGGTTGCCGCCAACGTCATGTCTAAGAACGGCCTCGAGCCGGCGTTGTTTTTTGCTTATGCCGCGATCGTTCTCGAAACGGTCGGCGGCGTCTGCCTCATTATTGGTCTGTTCACCCGCTTCTTTGCGGCAGCGCTCGCAATTGAAATGGCGATCGCACTGCTGTTTGTCCACCTTCCGAAAGGCTACGCGGCTGGCGGCGGTGGATACGAATACGTCTTGCTCATCGGGATCGTGCTGTTCGCGATCGCCATGCGCGGCGGCGGACCTTACTCGGCCGACCGCATGATTGGAAAAGAACTTTAATCCGCGAGCATTAAGAAGAGCGCGCGTGGATCTCATCCGCGCGCGCTTTTCGTATCCAAACCTTGTTGTCATGGACGGCAGCGCCCCCAAAGGGTGCAATTGAGTCTGCTCCAACAAGCGTATTGATGCCGCGGCCGTCCGCATAGGCTGAATTCGGCCAAATCGACTCTGCAATCAATACGCCGCGCCGTACGCCATCAAATACACGCGCGTGGAGACGCACTTCGCCGCGTTTGTTTCCGAGCACCACATAGTCACTCTCGCCAATACCGTATTGCCGCGCGTCGTCGGGATGAATCATCACGCTCGGTCGTTGTTCCTGTGCAAGTGACGTCGGCGTCTCATTGAAGGTCGAATTGAGAAAGCCGCGCGCCGGCGACGTCGCGAGCCGGAACGGATGCTCGTCGTCCGCCTGTTCAATTGAGGTCCAGTGATCGGGCAATCGCGGCATTTCGGCGATGGGGCCGCTGTGATAAGGGCTTCGGAACGGCACATTCGGCCAGTCAGGCTTGAAGCGAAACCTGCCGTCCGGCCAGGGAAACCCATCAAGATAATGCGACTGCCGGAACGGCGGCTGGCAATCGAGCCACCGATTGGCTTCAAGCTCCGCAAGCGTACCGCGCTTGGAAACACGCAGCATCTGATCGATCAGTTCGCGCGGGGTCATTGTGAAGCCGCGATGCTCGGCGCCAAGCCGTTTCGCGAGTGCGCAAATTAGGTCGTGGTTATTGCGGCACTCGCCGGGTGACTCCACCAGCTTGGGACCGAGAATGAGATACTGATGCCCACCCCCGCGATAGATATCGTCGTGCTCAAGAAACGTCGTCGCAGGCAGCACTACGTCCGCCATCTGCGCCGTCTCTGTCATGAATTGCTCGTGCACGCAGACGAACAGGTCTTCACGCGCAAAGCCTCGTTTGACCTGCGTCTGATCGGGGCACACCGAAACCGGATTGGTGTTCTGAACGATGAGCGCGTTAACAGGTGGCCCGCCATGCAAAGCCTCGCGATCTCCTGTCAGAATTGCTCCGATGCGGGACTGATCGAGCATTCGTATTGTGGGGTCGCGGACATCGAGTTCCCTCGATCAACGTTTTGTCGAGTTGAAAAATATCTGCGCTGATGTGGAAGGCGCCTCCGCCCTCATGCTGCCAAGCGCCGAGCACCGCCGGGATGCAGCTTGCCGCATGCATGTTAGCGGCACCGTTACGCGAACGCGAAAAGCCGTAGCCGAGCCGGAAGAATGCACGCTTGCGTTCTCCAATCAGCCGCGCGAACGCCTCGATGGTCTCAACGGGTGCGCCAGTGATCGCTGAAGCCCATGCGGGGTCCCGCGACCGCAAATGCGCCTCAAGTTCGCGCGGCGCATCGGTGTACTTTTCCAGGTAGTCCCAATCGGCTTTGCCGTCGCGGAACAGGCAATGCATGACCGCACACGCAAGCGCGCCATCGGTCCCGGGCTTTACCAGAATCGGCAAATCCGCCTGCTGCATCGTGCCATTCATGTAGACGTCGACCGCCGCGATTTTTGCCCCTCGTTCTTTCCGCGCGCGGACCGCATGGGTCATGACGTTGACCTGCGTGTTCACCGCATTGGTGCCCCAGATCACTACCAGGTCTGATTTTGCCATTTCGCGTGGATCGACTCCGGCAATTCGCCCCACGCCGGCGGCATAACCGGCATAAGCGGGATTCACGCAAATCGTCGAATGGAAGCCGGAATATTTCTTGACGTGGCGCAGGCGGTTGATGCCGTCGCGCATCACCAGGCCCATAGTCCCCGCGTAATAATACGGCCAAACGCTTTCGGCGCCGTATCGTTGCTCAGCTTGAATGAATTTTTCGGCGACCAGATCGAGCGCATCGTCCCAGGAAATACGCTCGTACTGGCCGGAGCCTTTTTCACCCTTGCGCCGCAATGGATGTAGCAGGCGGTCGGCGTGGTGTTCACGCTCGGCGTATCGCGCAACCTTCGCGCAGATCACTCCGGCGGTGTAATCGTTATCTTTCGAGCCGCGGACTCGCCCAATCGTGCGCTCATCCAGAAGCTCCACCTCGAGCGCACAGGTCGAAGGGCAATCATGCGGGCAAGCCGTCGCCCCGATGCGAACCGCCGAACCGACGCCCCGCACCATCTTGGTCATCGCGCAACCGCCTTCTGGGTTTGAAACAACCGCCTATGCTGTTTCTTCGCGCATACGCCTTGATCTGACCAAATACAATCCGACGAGGACGACAAATATGGCGCCGGCAATACCGCAGACGATGTCCAGCATCTCCGCAGTCGATTCCGAAAAATGTTCTGCAACGATGGGATCTTCCGGCAACAACCCGCCGGCGATCCAGCCGAGTAAAGCGCCACCGCCCCACACCACAATCGGGAAGCGCTCGATGATGGCTAGGAACAAGGCGCTCCCGGCAATAACGACAGGGATACTGACCGCGAGGCCGAGACCGAGCAGCACATAGTTACCTTTCGCTGCCGCGGCCACTGCAATCACGTTGTCGAGACTCATCACGATGTTAGCGACGACAACGACACGCACCGCACGCCATAAATCCTCGATCGCTTCCGGCGTATCTTCAGCATCATGTGGTTGGGGCGACACAAGCTTGATTGCGACCCAAAACAGCGCAAGTCCGCCAGCAAGTTTAAGATACGGCAATTGCATCAGCGTGGCGACGATGCCGGTGAACAGAATGAGCAATACTGCGGCCGCGCCGGCGCCAAGAACCATGCCCCAGAACCGCTCTTTGGGCGGAAGTGCGCGGACTGCGAGCGCAATGACGACTGCATTGTCGCCGGACAGCAGAATATTGATTCCCATGATCTGAAGCGCAGCCAGCCAGAATGCCGGGTGCGTCATTTCGGAAGCCAAAGCGCCCACAGGTCGTTCCCCCTAGTTCCATCGTCGCAATGGCGACGTGCCTTATTGGCACTGGGTGAGTGTACAAAGCCGTATCGCAGGTACCAATAGCGAAAGTGCGGCGCAATGCCGCCTTGGCCGATTAGCCAACGATCTCGTTCTCCGAAAAAAACTGCGCGATTTCCCTGATCGCGGTCTCCGGCGCATCGGACCCATGGACCGAGTTTTCGCCAATCGACTTGGCGTGGGTCTTCCGGATGGTACCGACGGCGGCCTTGGCCGGGTCGGTCGCCCCCATCACCTCTCGATATTTCGCGATGGCATTTTCGCCTTCCAGCACCTGCACCACCACGGGAGCGGAAATCATGAAATCAACCAATTCACGAAAGAACGGCCGCTCACGATGCACGGCATAGAATTTCTCGGCCTGCTGACGGGAAATGTGCACGCGTTTTTGTCCAACGATACGCAGACCTGCCTTCTCGATGATGGCATTGATCGCGCCGGTCAGATTCCGTTCGGTCGCATCGGGTTTGAGGATCGAAAAGGTGCGCTCGATCGCCATCTGATATTCCTTCACTAAGACTGATTGGAGACGTTACGGAGTTTCATTGGTGAAACCTGACCGCGCGGCTTATACCGGGACACCTTTCAGGCGGCAAGGTCAGCCGCCTTGGCGACAGGGAGCTCAACATGCTGGCCCGATATCAGATGTTTGCCGGCTACAATGCCTGGTGCAATGAAAGGCTCTATGAGGCTGCATCAAGGATCCCCGACACTGACTATCGCGCCAACCGCGGTGCGTTCTTTAAGTCTCTGCACGGCACGCTCAACCATTTGCTGGTCGGCGATCGCATCTGGATGCGGCGCTTCACTGGCCGTGGTGAGACCCCACCGAGCCTCGATGCCGTCCTTTTTGACGACTTCGTGCAGTTGCGCGCTGCGCGCCGCCTGGAAGATGACCGTATCAACGCCTACGTCAGCGCTCTGCGTGACGAGGACCTTGTCAAAACGATCCGTTTTCGTACCGTCGTTAACCCGCAAACCATCGAGCAAGTCCTAGCTCCCGCGCTTGACCATTTTTTCAATCATCAAACCCACCATCGGGGGCAAGCTCATGCGCTGCTGTCGGCTATTGCGGGCAATGAGCGCACACCGAGTTTCGATTTGATCATTTACCAGCGAGAAACCGGGCAAGGCGGGCTAAACAAGATCGATTGAAGTCCGCGGGTCCAAGGGGTTGCTTCGCAACGCGCCGTCGGTCAAAAGGCGCGGCATGCTCATTATTGACGATCTCACAGTCCGCATTGCCGGCCGCCCGCTGTTGGAGGGCGCGTCCGCGAGCATTCCAAGCGGCGCGCGTGTCGGCCTTGTCGGCCGCAATGGCACCGGAAAGACAACGCTGTTTGGCGTTATCGCCGGCGACATCGCGGCCGAGCAAGGTCATATCGAGCTCCCACCGCGTTGGCGGATCGGACGGCTCGCACAAGAAGCGCCAAACGGGCCAGAAAGCCTGCTCGACGTCGTGCTCGCGGCCCACCGAGAGCGTAGCGCGCTCCTGGCGGAAGCCGAAACCGCACATGACCCCCACCGCATCGCCGAAATCCAGACGCGGCTCGCCGACATCGGCGCACACGCAGCCCCTGCCCGCGCCGCGTCGATTCTCTGCTGGCCTCGGATTTTCCGCCGCTGACCAGGAGCGGCCTTGTTCGGAATTCTCCGGCGGCTGGCGCATGCGTGTTGCGCTCGCTGCAACATTGTTCGCGGAACCCGACTTGCTGCTGCTCGACGAGCCGACCAACTATCTCGATCTCGAAGGCACACTCTGGCTACAAGACCATCTGGCACGTTATCCGGCAACGCTCATCGTCATCAGCCACGATCGCGATTTGCTCGACAATGCCGTCGGTCACATCTTGTCGCTCGAAGCGCGCAAACTCGTGCTCTATCGCGGCGGCTATTCGGCCTTTGAACGCCAGCGCAGCGAGCGGATGGTTCTCGACCAGAAGATGATCAAAAAACAGGATGCGCAGCGAAAGCATCTTCAGGCCTTCGTTGACCGATTTCGCGCGAAGGCCAGTAAGGCCCGACAAGCACAATCACGCCTGAAGATGCTGGCAAAGTTGCAGCCGATCGCCTCGCTCGTGCTTGATGAGGTGCGGCCGATTTATTTCCCGGCGCCCCACAAGCTATTGTCTCCACCGATTATCGCGACCGACGACGTCGATGTCGGTTATGAGCCTGGTCGCCCTGTACTGTCTGGTCTGTCGCTGCGGATCGACAACGACGATCGCATCGCGCTGCTCGGTGCCAACGGCAACGGTAAATCGACATTGGTCAAGTTGCTGGCCGGGCGACTCTCACCGGAGCACGGGACCGTCACCCGTGCGTCCAATCTCCGGGTCGCTTACTTTGCCCAACATCAGCTCGATGAACTTGAGCCCGATGCCAGTCCGTACGATCACGTGCGCAGGCTGATGCCCGACGCACCGGAAGCGAAGGTCCGCGCCCGCGTTGGAGCCATCGGATTTTCGGGGCTCGCCGGCAATACGAAAGTGGAGAAACTTTCTGGCGGCGAAAAAGCACGGTTGCTGCTCGGGCTCGCGACCTTCAATGCTCCTCATCTTGTGATCCTCGACGAGCCGACAAATCATCTCGACATCGACAGCCGTGCGGCGCTCATCGAAGCGATCAACGATTTCCCCGGTGCCGTGATTTTGGTCTCGCATGATCGCCATCTGCTGGAGGCTTGCGCCGACCGCCTGTGGCTGGTGCAGGGCGGGACGGTGAAGCCATTCGACGGCGATCTGGATGACTACCGGCGTCGTGTTCTGAGCGATTCCGGATCCGACACTCAGCCCGCAACGAAACTTGCAACGCGGCCCGATCCCGCCGCGGCTCGCCGCGCCGCGGCCGACAAGCGCGCGGAGACCGCACCGCTGCGCAAGCGCGTTTCGCAGGCCGAGGTCACGTTGGTGCAGCTTAACCTCCAGCTTCAGAAGCTCGACACCACGCTTGCCGATGGCGATCTGTTCGCGCGCGATCCGGCCCGGGCCGCCGAACTATCGAAGACGCGTGCCAATGTCGTCGATGCGATCGCGAAGGCGGAAGAAGAGTGGCTTGCCGCAAGCGCGGCGCTGGAAACGGCGTGAACGCTGACCGCACGTTTTTGCGATCAAATTTCTACGCGGCCGGCTTCGGCTTCACCGGTTTTTTCTTCTTCAGCGCCGCTTTGGCGGGCTTTGGCTGCTCCGGCGCCCGGTCAACGACGTTCAGGCGGCCGCCCGTAAAAGTGTAGATGCCGGGCCATGGGCCACTGAGGTACGTGATCACGACCTTGCGCTCGCCTCGCTCGCCACTGCTGATCGCAACGTTGCTTGGAGCGCCCGCACGTTGAACTGCCTGGCATTCGGTCATGCCAAGCGCGATTCCACCGGCCACGGTCGGCGCGCCGCCGGGCTGCAGATGTTGCAGGGCCGGATCGGCCGTGGCGGCGCGATCGGCTGGCTGCGGCGCTTCGGCAGGCGCCGGCGCCGCTGCCTGTGCGAGCGCGGCCGACTGGGCGCATTGGCCGTCTGCGCTGACCAGATCTTCGGCGCTGACTGGGCCTTGCGGGCCGAGATTTACGGTTGTGCTCGCTGTTGGCCGTGCCCAATCGGGCTTGCCCAATAAATCGAGCGGCTTGGCGAACCAACCACCCTCGTTTTGGTCCTGGAAGACGTCCGCCGCATTCTTGCAACCGCCAACGGCGAGAGCCGCAGCGCAGGCAAGCGCAAAACTTAGGTGAAAGCGGTGGCGTGACAAAACAACCGTCCCCGATCGATTTATGTGTTTGTCCCTTAAAACGTATTTTGCGTCATCACGATGGCGCGCGGCAAGCCTCGCTCGTCCAAAGGGTTACCGCGAAAGTCGGTCATTGGCTGCTGGTTCAATGGCCTAGTTCAAGGCCCGAGTGCGCGGCTTGGGCAGACGGCGCTCGTCCCCAGAATTGCTGGCCCCACCTCTCCACTGTCACGGCCGGGCTTGTCCCGGCCATCCCGATCTCAAATCGCGTGGAACTTTCGCCTCAGCTGTTGCATCGTCCGGGACGCCACGCCGCGCACGGCACGCCCTACGCCTTTTTCGCCCAGCGACCCTTCTCGTCCGCCTGCCAATAGGTCGCTTCCAATCCCTTTTCTTTGACGGCGGACCAGTGTGCGCGAGCAACACCCACTGCTTCCTCATCCTCGCCATCGAACAAAAGGACGATGCGCTGATAATTTTCCGGGTCGGCAGGCATTGGCGCACCATCGATCAGAAAGCGCACCGTCGCCGCATTCGGATTACTTTCGTTGAGCGTCAGCAGCACCGGTTGCTGGGCCGCCTCCGGCTCACGCCAGGTGCCATGCGCAAGAAAGCCATCGTCCCGATAAGTCCACAAGTGTGCGTCAATCGCATCGATACGATCTTCGGACGATCCCTGCACGACGACTTTCCAACCGCGCTCGACAGATTTCTCCAGCAGGGCCGGCAGCACGTTTTCCAATTTCTGGCCTTGCAGATGGTAAAAGAGGATCTCGGTCATCGTGCATTCGCCGTTGAAGACTATTTTTCGTAGTAGTCCGCCACCAGCCGATCAAGCAGCCGCACACCCCACCCGGAGCCCCAGCTCCGGTTGATATCGGTCTGCCGCGAGTCGAATGCAGTGCCGGCGATATCGAGATGCGCCCACGGGATTTTGTCGTCTACGAAGCGCTTGATGAACTGCGCTGCGGTGACAGCACCACCCCAGCGGCTGCCACCTGTGTTCTTCATGTCGGCGAATTTAGAATCGATCATCTTGTCGTATTCCGGAGCGAGCGGCATGCGCCAAACCAGTTCGCCGGTTTCAAGCCCGGCTTTGGTCAAGCGCTCGGAAAGCTTGTCGTTGTTGGAGAACATGCCGGCATATTCCTGCCCCAGCGCGACGATGATGGCGCCGGTGAGCGTGGCCAGATCCACCATGAATTTCGGCTTAAATCGTTGGGCCGCGTACCAGATCACGTCGGCGAGCACGAGGCGCCCTTCCGCATCGGTATTGATGATTTCGATCGTCTGTCCCGACATCGATTTGACGATGTCGCCCGGTCTCTGTGCGTTGCCATCCGGCATGTTTTCCACGAGGCCGATAATGCCGACCGCATTGACGCGGGCTTTGCGCGCGGCGAGCGCATGCATGAGCCCGACAACGCAGGCTGCGCCCGCCATATCGCCTTTCATGTCTTCCATGCTCGCTGCCGGCTTTATGGAAATACCACCGGTGTCGAAGCACACGCCCTTGCCGATGAAGGCGACCGGTGCTTCGCCGGCCTTCCCACCGTTCCAGCGCATCACCACCACACGACTTTCGCGCACCGAACCTTGCCCCACTCCGAGCAGCGCGTTCATACCGAGTTTCTTCATCGCCTTGATGTCGAGCACTTCAACCGCGACGCGGAGTTTTTTGAGTGCATTCGCCCGGCGGGCGAATTCTTCCGGGTAGAGAACGTTCGCGGGTTCATTCACCAGATCGCGCGCCCACACGACACCTTCTGAGATCGCTGCGCGGGGCTCATACGCCTTGCGCGTCGCCGAAACATCGCCGACAGCGACCGTCACAGCACGCGTCGACGGAGGCTTTTCGTCGTCTTTGCGTTTGGTCTTGTAGCGGTCGAATGCGTAAGCGCGCAGACGCACGCCTTGTGCAAGATCGGCGGACTGCTCTGGCTTCATTACCCCACCGGGCAGCTCGGCAAAAACCACGGCATCGCTGGCGGAGGTCGGTAGCTTGCCCATGGCAAGGCCGCCGAGCTTGAGAAAATCCTTCGGCGTAAGTTCGGACGTCTTGCCGAGACCCAGAACCACGAGCCGCGCCACCCGCAGGTCCGCCGGGACGACGAGCTCCAATACGGTGTTTTTCTTGCCCGAGAAGCGTTCGGCCTTTGCCGCTCGCGCCACGAGATCGGTCGCAGACCCCAAGGCCTTCCGGGTCGCTGGCCCGAATTTCAGGCCGTCATCGCAGAACACTATGAGAACGCCCTTGGCGGGAGCTGCGAAAGGGCCAAAGCCAAGCTTGAGGGCGTTGGTCATCGTCAGAAAGTCCTTTTTTATGTGGCGTTTCAGTGTGTAGGAGTTCCGCCGCGCCCCCATATGGCGCGCCCTTAACCCGTCTGAAAAGCCCCAATCGGCTGCAATTCGAGCCTTTTCCCGAGTTTATGCCACACTAGCCGCTAAAACAGGGCGGATTTCGGCAGTAAACCGCTCCTCGAAGGGGTCGAAAAAGCCTAAAAAGGAGACCTCGCCGGCCTGCCACATTTACATTTTGTTGTGCATGTTCAACGGCTTTGCCTTTGCCCGGCCATTTTGTCAGGCGATCAAGGTAAATCTGACGGGGGTTGATTTTAAGCTGGGAGCGCTTCGCGTCCGGTGGGGAGCCGAACGCGGGGTCCGGCATGTGCCGGATCAGGGGACGATGCTGCGGATGGGGTCTATTAGTCGATATATTTTTCGCACCACCTTGGGTGCGTTCCTGGTCGTGCTGGTCAGTTTGACCGCCGTGATCTGGGTCACGCAGGCATTGCGCGACATCGACATCATGACGAACCAGGGCCAGACCATTCTGGTCTTCATCGGCATCACCGGACTGATCATACCACTGCTCGTTTTGGTGATTGCTCCCATCGCGCTGCTGATCGCGGTCGCGCATGTCCTCAACAAATTGTCCAATGATTCCGAAATCATCGTGATGAACGCGGCCGGCATGTCGCCTTGGATTCTTTTTCGGGCCTTCGTGATGGCGGCGCTCGTGGTTTCGGTGCTTGTGAGCGCGATCAGCGCTTATTTTGCACCGAAAGGTTTGCGAATGTTGCGCGATTGGCTGACTGAAGTGCGCGCCAACGTCGTGAGCAGCATTGTGCAGCCGGGGCGCTTCACCACAATTGAAAACGGAGTCACGATCCACATTCGCGAGCGGCGTCCGAACGGACAACTTGCCGGTATTTTCCTTGATGACCGGCGCAATCCCGGCGAACGCATCACTATTCTTTCGGAGATCGGCGAACTGCTGGACAACAGCAGCGGTACCTATCTCGTCCTACAAAAAGGCGTCGTGCAACGGCATGAGGCCAGCCAGCGCGATCCAGCAATGGTGGTGTTTGATCGTTACGCGTTCGATCTTTCGCAATTTGCAGGCGGAGCGCAAGCGGTAAAATATTCCATCCGTGAGCGTTATCTCTGGCAGCTGCTATTCCCCGACCCGAAAGATCAATTCTACATCGAACAACCCGACCAATTTCGGGCCGAATTGCACGACCGGTTGATGGCGCCATTTTATCCGCTCGCCTTTGTCGTGATCGCCTATGCCTATCTCGGCGCGCCGCGCACAACCAGGCAAAGCCGTACCGTGTCGATGCTTGGCGCGATCGGCGGCGTTGCGCTACTGCGCTTGATCGGCTTCGCGTCCACGGTATTTGGCGCCGCCGTTCCGTGGACGCTATCGCTTCAATATCTGGCGATGGCCACCGCCTTTGGCTCGGGACTGTACGTCATTCGCCGCGGCTTAATCTTGGAGCCGCCCACCTTCATCACCGACTGGCTCGCAGCGCTCACCGAGCGCATCAGCCGGCGTTTCGCGCCACAGTAAAATCACCATGCCGATCTTTATGGGAACACTCGCGCGATATTTTGGACTGCGTTTTCTAAGCGCAGTGCTGGTGGTATTCGCCGGCATATTCGCACTGGTCGCACTCATCGATTACATCGAGTTGATGCGCCGCGCCGGCGATATTCCCAATGTATCGGCCTTGCTGGTGGCAAAAACATCTTTCTATCGCGTGCCACAGGTTGTCGAACGCATCCTGCCGTTCTGTGTCCTGATCGGCGCGATGTCGTGCTACCTCAATTTGTCGCGACGCCTCGAGCTGGTCATTGCACGATCCGCAGGCTTGTCCGCATGGCAGTTTGTTACGCCCGCGCTCGTGGTCGCATTCCTCGTCGGCGTCGTCGCAACCGCCATCTACAATCCCGTGTCTGCGATCCTTCAAGAGCGCTCGAAGCGCTTCGAAGCCGAATTGTTTGGCCCAACCGCCAACTCGCCCAGCCGGAGCGGGGGCACCTTCTGGGTCAGCCAGCGCACCGACGACGGCCAGGCCATCATCAACGCCGCAGGCAGTCGCGATCAGGGTATCAATCTCAGCGGCGTGTCGGTCTTCATGTTCGATACAGATGGGCACTTCAGGCAGCGGATCGAAGCTCGGGCTGCCGGGCTCGAACCCGGCGTCTGGCGGCTCCGCGACGCCCGGGTTTATGCCCTCAACATCTTGCCGGTCGATCAGAAAGAATTTCTGCTCAAGACGAACCTCACCCGCGAGCAAGTACGCGAAAGCTTTGCCACACCAGAAACTGTGCCGTTCTGGGAACTTCCACAGTATATCCAGATCGCCGAACACTCAGGGCTCGTAGCCTCAGGCTATAGATTGCAGTTCCAGAAGCTATTGGCGCGTCCCTTTTTGCTGGCCGCAATGGTTCTCCTTGCGGCTGCGGTCAGTCTACGTTTCTTCCGCTTTGGCGGCGTCCAAAAAATGGTTTTAAGTGGCGTGGCGGCTGGGTTTCTGCTTTACGTTTTGTCGAAAGTAACTGAGGATTTGAGCAAGGCCGAGCTGATGCACCCTGTGGCAGCGGCTTGGTTGCCTGTGCTCGTCGGCGGTGTGACCGGGTTTATTGCGTTGTTGTACCAGGAGGACGGTTGATGGCGGGGCTCGTTAGCGCTCGTCCATCAGCGTCGCGGCAGCTCTGCCGTGGCGTCGCAGCAATTGCCGCCGTCCTGTGCCTGCTGGCTTGCGGCGGCTTGATCGCGTTCGTCCCCGCGTCGGCGCAGGAATTGCAATTCCCGCAGCGACCACCGTTAAAGCCGAAATCGAAAATCGCTATCGACCGCCAAAAGTCCGGTCAGAAGCAGATGCTCGTTCAGGCGACCGAGATCGATTACGACTACGCCAACAACCGCGTCGCCGCCGTCGGCAATGTCCAAATCTACTACGGCGACTTCACGCTCGAAGCCGACCGGGTCATCTACGATCAGAAAACCAAGCGTCTGCACGCCGAAGGCAATGTCCGGCTGACCGAACAGGATGGCAAGGTTACGTATGGCCAGATCATGGATCTGTCGGACGACTATCGCGACGGGTTCGTTGACTTGCTGCGACTAGACGCTCCCGATCAGACACGTATGGCGGCCACGCGCGCCGAGCGCACGAGCGGCAACTACACCGTCTTCCACAACGGCATCTATACCGCGTGCGCGCCG
>CAWGBH010000015.1:0-351315 GCA_963820805.1 uncultured Alphaproteobacteria bacterium | reverse complement strand
ACGTCACCATCACCAGCGAGACGGTGCTGCGCGACTTCCTGGCGGAGACCGCGATCTGCGGCTTCCTCGCGATCGATACGGAAACCGACGGCCTGGACCCGTTGCGCGCTCCACTGGTGGGCGTGTCGCTCGCGGTGGCGCCTGGCCGTGCGGCCTATCTGCCGTCTGCGGCACGAGGGCGTGGCCGAGCAGGTATCGCTTGCGGCCGCGATTGCAGCCCTGCGACCGATCCTGAGCCGATCCGAACACGCTGAAGATCTACCAGAATGCGAAGTTCGACATGCTGGTGATGGAACGTGCCGGCTTCCCGCCCGCCGCGCCGTTCGATGATACGATGCTGATCTCCTACGCCCAGGAAGCCGGCATGCACGGCCACGGGCTGGACGAACTGTCGCAGCTTCATCTCGGCCATACGCCGATCACGTATGATGAAGTCACCGGCACCGGCCGTAATCGGATTCCATTCTCGCAGGTGCCGATCGAACGTGCCACGGCCTATGCCGCGGAGGATGCGGATGTGGCGCTGCGGCTCTGGCAGGCACTGCGTTCGCGGCTGCGCTTCAACGGAGCGCTGGCGTTGTACGAGCAGGTGGAACGGCGGCTGTTGCCTGTGTTGATCGAGATGGAACGTGCCGGCATCAAGGTGGATGCCGACGACCTGCGCCGCATGTCGGTGGATTTCGAACGGCGCATGGTCGTGATCGAGCAGGACATCCACAAGCTCGCCGGCCATTCGTTCAACGTCGGTTCCGCGAAGCAGCTGGGGGAAGTGCTGTTCGACGAGTTGAAGCTGGGCGGCGGCAAGCGCATGAAGACCGGCGCCTGGGGCACCGATGCCTCCGTGCTGCAATCCCTGGCCGATCAGGGGCACGAGCTGCCGGCGCGCATCATGGACTGGCGGCAGTTGCAGAAACTGAAGTCCACCTATGCCGATGCGCTGGTGGGCGAGATCAATCCCGAGACCGCCCGCGTGCACACTTCGTATGCACAGTGCATCGCCTCCACCGGCCGGCTGTCATCCAATGATCCGAACCTTCAGAACATCCCGATCCGCACCGAGGAAGGCAGCCGCATCCGCCATGCCTTCATCGCCGAGGCTGGGCATCTGCTGGTTTCCGCCGACTATTCGCAGATCGAGCTGCGTCTGCTGGCGCACGTGGCCGACATCCCGGCGCTGAAGGAAAGCTTTGCGCGCGGCGAGGACATCCACGCGCGCACGGCCTCGGAAGTGTTCGGTATTCCGATGGCGGGCATGGACCCGATGACGCGGCGGCGCGCCAAGGCGATCAACTTCGGCATCATCTACGGGATCAGCGGCTTCGGTCTGGCACGTCAGCTTGGCATCACGCCGGGCGAGGCGCGCACGTATATCGATGCGTATTTCGTCCGCTATCCCGGCATCCGCGCCTACATGGAGCGCACCAAGGAAGAAGCGCGCATCAACGGCTATGTCACCACGCCGTTCGGCCGTCGTTGCTGGGTGCCGGGCATCGCCGACAAGAACCCGGCGCGACGCGCTTATGCCGAACGCCAGGCGATCAACGCGCCGCTGCAAGGCGGCGGTGCGGATATCATCAAGCGTGCGATGGTGCGGCTGCCGAAGGCACTGCGCGACGCCGGGCTGAAGTCGCGCCTGCTGCTGCAGGTGCACGACGAACTGCTGTTCGAGGCGCCCGAGGCGGAGGTGCCGGCGCTGACCGATCTGGCACGGCAGGTGATGGAAAGCGCCGCGACGCTGTCGGTGCCGCTGGTGGTGGAGACCGGCGTCGGCCGCACCTGGGCGGACGCGCACTGATACTTCCAGTCGCCTGGAGGCGGCACTCACGAGTCACCGTTCCGCTACGGAGGGAGGACCACGATCGTCCCGTGCATGCCGAACATATGATGCAGGAAGTGGGTGCAATCGAATTGATAGGTACCCGGTGTGTGGGGAGTAAGTTCCAGGTCCGCACTGCTATGTCCGGCCACTTCGATCGTTCCCTGTGGCGGTGCACCTCCTGCCGGAAAGGTGCTGGTCGCGAAAAGCTCTGATGCGCTGAAGTTGTGACTGCCACTGCTGTCGTTGGCCAGGTGGAGCCGAACCCGCGCGCCATCGCGCAATTGGATCCGATCCGGCGCGAAGGCGAAATTGTCCAGATGGATGACGATGGTCGGGATCGTCGGACTTGGCGTGAACTGCGCCCTGGCGGCTAAGGGCAGCAACCCGATGGCCAAACCTAACATTGCCTGCCGCATCATCGCTCGGGTTACGACACTGATTTTTTCACAGATCTTCTACGTCATCATTTTCACCTGGACGGCGGTCACCGGCGGTGAAAATGGCCTGATTTTCACGCGGCCGCACTTCTCTATTCCGTTCCTCTATGATGTCCGCTTCACCTCGACGACACTTCACTGGTTTGTTCTGGCGCTGGTAACTGGGTCATATCTGTTTCTGCGCCGCGTCACCCAGTCGCCGTTCGGCAAGGTGTTGCAGTCAATCCGCGAAAACGAGGCGCGCACGCGCGCCATCGGTTATCCGGTCGAACTGTATAAGATTGTGGCAGTCTTGCTGTCGGGCCTGTTCGCTGGACTGGCCGGCGTGCTCTACGCGATCCAGAATGAGTTTGCTGCGCCCGATTTCGTTTATTTTGTGACTTCTGGCGACACCGTCATCTGGAATGTCATGGGCGGCATTGGCACGTTGGTCGGCCCCATTGTCGGTGCGGGGTTCTTCCAGTTGCTGCGCGAATTGATGTCGCGACTGTTCGGTGATCAGTTCCCATACTTGATCCCGCTCGGTCTCATCTTCATTGTGATGATCATCTTTCTGCCGCAAGGTCTGCTTGGCTTCGCGCGGCGCTGGCTCAACCGCTAGCCGGAGACAAACATGGCCGTTCGCAGGCTTGGCATCGTGATGTATGGCGTGACCGGGCGCATGGGGCTCAACCAGCACCTGGCGCGCTCAATCGTCGCAATCCGCGAGCAGGGCGGCGTCGCGCTGCCGAATGGCGACCGCGTGATGCCCGACCCGATCCTGGTCGGCCGGAATGCGGAGAAAGTGGCGGCGCTGGCGCGCCAATACGGCATCGAACGATCGACCGCCGACCTCGACGCCGCATTGAAAAATCCCGACGACACTGTGTTCTTCGATGCTGCGACCACGCAGATGCGCGCCGACCTGCTCACGCGCGCGATCGAGGCCGGCAAGCACATTTATTGTGAGAAGCCTGTCGCCGACGACCTCAATAAAGCGATTGCGGTCGCCAAGCTCGCCAAGGCCAAAAAGGTCAAAAACGGGGTCGTGCAAGACAAACTGTTTCTGCCCGGCCTTCGCAAGATCAGGATGCTGCGCGATGCCGGCTTCTTCGGGCGCATGTTCGCCGTGCGGGGGGAGTTCGGCTATTGGGTGTTCGAAGGCGACTGGGGGCAACCGGCGCAACGGCCAAGCTGGAACTACAAGAAGAAAGAGGGCGGCGGCATTATTCTCGATATGCTTTGCCACTGGCGCTACGTCTTCGACAATCTATTCGGCAAGGTGCAGGCGGTCAGCTGCCTTGGTGCCACGCACATCCCCAAGCGCGTCGACGAAAGCGGCAAGACTTACGACGCAGATGCCGATGACGCGGCTTACGCCACCTTCCAGCTGGAGAATGGCGTGATCGCGCACATGAATTCATCGTGGTGTGTACGCGTTCGTCGTGACGACCTCGTGACGTTCCAGGTCGACGGCACGCACGGTTCGGCCGTGGCCGGCTTGACCAAATGCTGGACGCAGCATCGCGTCAATACGCCGCGGCCGGTGTGGAATCCCGATATTCCGCAGACGATGAGTTTCCAATCGCAGTGGGAAGAAGTGCCGGAAAACATCGTCTACGAAAACGGCTTCAAGCTGCAGTGGGAGGATTTCATCCGCCACGTCGCAGCCGACACGCCGTGGCACCACGGCTTCATCGAGGGCGTTAAAGGCGTTCAACTCGCAGAGCTGGGCATGCAAAGCTGGGCGGAACGGCGCTGGCTCGACGTACCGGACCTCAAAATCTAGGGAGCAGGCTGTGGCGACACTTTCCCTGCCGACCGCTGACCGCAAGCTTGAGCCCTACACGACGGGCGAGCCGATCGTATTTCCAAAGCAGACTGCGAAAGGCTTCAACCGCATCGCTTATGCAGCTGCGCATGTCGTGGCGGACCCGCTCGCCGACATTGACCCATGGGTGGATACGGCGATCGATTGGGAGAAAACCGTTCGATTCCGCCATTACCTTTGGGATCTCGGTCTCGGCGTCGCGGAAGCGATGGACACCGCGCAGCGCGGCGGCGGCCTCGATTGGCCGGCTGCCCGCGAATTGATCCGCCATACGCTGGAAGCCGCAAAAGGTCGCCCCGGCGTGAAAGTGTGTTGCGGTGTCGGCACCGACCATCTTGATCCGGCGGCGGGTGTTCGCGTGGACGATATTATCCGTGCCTACGAAGAGCAGATCGAGGCAATCGAGGCGATGGGCGGCCAGCTTGTCGTTATGGCGAGCCGCGCGCTTGCCGCTACAGCCAAAAGTCCCGACGACTACGCGAAAGTCTACGGGCGGATCCTCCGCCAGGTGCGCGAACCGGTCATTATTCATTGGCTGGGCGATATGTTCGATCCCGCGCTTGCCGGCTACTGGGGCGCCGCCGATTACACGAAGGCGATGCAGAATTGCCTCGGCATCATCCACGACAACGCCGCAAAGATCGACGGCGTTAAGATTTCGCTGCTCTCGAAGGACAAGGAAATCGAAATGCGCCGGCAGTTGCCGTCGGGTGTGCGCATGTATACCGGCGACGATTTCAACTACGCCGAACTCATTGCCGGCGATGAGGAGGGATATTCAGACGCGCTCCTCGGCATTTTCGACGCGATCGCGCCCGCTGCTTCCGCCGGCCTTGCGCGGCTTTCGGCCGGCGACTTGCAGGGCTTCCATGGAATTCTGGAGCCGACGGTGCCGCTGTCCCGGCACATCTTTCAGGCGCCGACGCGCTTCTACAAGACTGGTGTCGTGTTTCTGGCCTGGCTCAATGGATTGCAGGATCATTTCATCATGGTCGGCGGTCAGGAAAGCGCGCGCTCGTTGCTCCACCTCGCAGAGTTGTTCCGTCTCGCCGATAAAGCGCGTGTGCTGCACGATCCTGACATGGCGGCCGCACGCATGAGCAAGTTGCTCGCGGTGCACGGTCTGGCATAACGGGCGATGAACACCGAAGGCCTCTCGATCAATCTCGCCACTGTGCGCCAGCAGTGGAACCTGCGCGAAGCGGTGGAGGCTTGCGCGCGGCACGGCATCAAGGCGGTCGATCCGTGGCGCGATCAGGTCGCGGCGCTCGGAGTCGATGAATCGGCGAAGGTGATCAAAGCCAACGGCATGCGCGTCACCGGCTATTGCCGCGGCGGCATGTTTCCTGCGGCCGATAGCGCAGGCCGGCTTGCTGCCATCGACGACAACAAACGGGCCATCGATGAAGCTGCTGCTCTCGGCGCCGAATGTCTGATTGTATTGGCCGGCGGCCTGCCGAAGGGCTCGCGTGATATCGATGCATCGCGCCAGATGGCGGCTGAGGGGCTTGCGGCCATCCTGCCGCACGCGAAAGCCTGCAAGATGCCGCTCGCCATTGAGCCGCTTCATCCGATGTATGCGGCCGATCGCGCCTGCGTAAATACGCTGGCGCAGGCGTTGGATCTCTGTGATCTGCTGGGCGACGGCACCGGCGTTGCAATCGATGCCTATCACGTGTGGTGGGATCCGGAGCTTGCGGTGCAGATCGCGCGGGCTGCGGAAGGAAACCGCATCCTCGCGTATCACATCTGCGACTGGCTGGTCCCTACGCGCGACATGCTGACAGATCGCGGCATGATGGGCGACGGCATCATTGACCTGCCGCGCATTCGCAAGCTGGTGCAAAATGCCGGCTACCGCGGCTATACGGAAGTCGAAATCTTTTCGGCGAACGACTGGTGGAAGAGGCCGGGCGATGAAGTGCTGCGCACCTGCATCGAGCGGTTCAATACTGCGTCGTGAATTCAGAGTAATGGCGCGTCATTTTCCGCCGTCCACGCGAAGAGAGCCAACCGCTGACTCATCGCCGGGACGGCCCGGCCATGACGGAGGAGATACCGAACTAAGCGCATCCGAAGACATACTCTAATCACACCGCACGGTCATTCCGCCGTCCACCACAATCTCGGTCCCGGTGATGAAGCGAGCCTCATCGGAGGCAAGGAACAACGCTGCATTGGCGGTGTCGCGGCCATCGCCCATGAAGCCGATCGGGATGCGATCGAGCCGCGATTTAAGCAGCGCTTCGACATCGCCGCCGGCGCGCTGCTTGGCAAGGCGGGCTTCCACCATCGGCGTGTGCAATTGACCAGGGACGACCGTGTTCACCCGAATACCTTTGTCGGCATATTGCACGGCGACGACGCGCGAGAGCTGGATGACGCCGGCTTTGGTCGCGGCGTAGCCGACCTGTGCTGATCCGGTCCAACGCAGGCCGGATGTCGATGCAATGTTGACGACTGCACCGTACTTCTGTTTTTCCATCACCGGCAGCACGTGCTTCAGCGTCATGAATACGCTTTTCAGGTTGAAGTCGACCTGCGCATCCCAGATTGCTTCGGCCATCTCGACCGGGCCGCCGGCTGCCGACCCGCCCACGTTATTGACCAGCACATCGACGCGGCCGAAATGTTCGAGGCAGGTCTTCACCATGACTTCGACAGAGGCGGAGCCAGTGACGTCGCATTGGTGCGTAACGATTTCGCCACCCGCGGCTTTCACGCGCTCGACGGTCTCTGTGATGCTTTCCAGATCGCGGTCGACCGCAAATATTTTGGCGCCTTCCTCCGCAAAGCGCACCGCGGTGGCGCGCCCGTTGCCCCAGCCGGGGCCGATGCAGCCTGCGCCGGTGACGATCGCAATGCGCCCCTGCAAACGCTCGCCCATAGTTACGCTCCCGTCAGCTTGCGCGCCGCGGCAAAACGGTAAAAGCGCCGCGGATTATCGACCAGCAGCGTCTGCCGCGCGGCTTCACTCGGCGCGATTTCGGCGAGAATATCAACCAGACCGCCGTCATCGGGAACCGGCCCCTGATGATTGGGATGAGGCCAATCGGTGCCCCAGACGCAGCGGTCGCCGAATTCTGCGACGAGCTTGCGTGCGAACGGTACCGCATCGGCATAAGGCGGCCCCGTACGGGTCACCCGGTCGGCTCCGCTCACCTTCACCCACACATTTTTGTTGTCGAGCAAAGCGAGCAATGCCCGGAAATCCGCGTGGTCGAGTCCGAGCGAGGCGTCGACGCGTCCCATGTGATCGATGACGACCGGGACCGGCGCACGTTTCAGCGCCGGCGTCAGCTCGGCGATCAACGCCGCCTCCATATGAATTTGCAGATGCCAGCCGATATCGGCCAGGCGTCGGCTGAACGCGACGACTTCACCGATCGAAGGCCCTTTGGCGAGATGCGTCATGTAGTGAAAGCGCGCGCCGCAAAGGCCGGCAGCGTCGAGCCGCTTGAGTTCGGCGTCGGAGATCGTCAACGGGATCAGCGCCACGCCTTTATAAGAGCCGCCGGTCGCTGCGATTGCATCGACCGTCACTGAGTTGTCCGTGCCGTGGCAGGCCGGCTGCACGATCACGCAATGTTGGATGCCGAGCCGCTCGTGAAGCGCAAACAGCATCTCTTTTGTTGCGTCGGAGGGTGTGTAGCGGCGGCCTTTGGCAAATGGAAAGCGCGCGCGCGGCCCGAATACGTGTACGTGGACGTCGCATGCGCGCGGTGGCAGCTTCAACTTCGGTTGGCTGGGCGTCGCCATCCAGTAAGGTGGATCGGCGGGCGTATCGTCCGTGTGCGACATTATGCGTTGGGGTCGCGCGTGTGGTCGAAGGCCGGCTCGTGTGCGGAAAACCGCTTCAGCCATTCGACCAGGCTGGGATAAACGGGGCGCCAGTCAACCTGTTTGCGCCAGTCGAGGTAACCGAGGGCACAGGACAGCCCGATCGACACGATATTGGTTTTGTGCGGATCAGGGAGCGAGGCCTCGAATGCGGAAAGCCCGCGCATGATCTTGCCGCGTTGATGCGCGAGCCAGCGCGGCGAATGCGGCAGGTCGGGGCGAAAGCGGCTCTCGTAAACGACGAGGATCGATGCGTCCATGATGCCGTCGGCGAGGCGCGACAAAGTGAGCGCCTGGTAGCGCTCCCGCCCGCGCAAAGGCAGCAAACGGTCGGTACCGGCAACGTCCTGCAGAATATTCGATAATGATGCCGCTGTCGTAGATCGTGCTGCCGTCGGCCAGCACGAGGCAGGGCATTTTGCCGAGCGGGTTTTGCTGGCGCAGCGTGTCGTTCTCGTCGAGCGGATCGGCTGCGACGAGTGTTGACCCGCTTGCCCAGTCCCAGAGCCTCGACTGCCATCCGAACCTTGCGGCCGAATGGCGACGTGACTGTTGAGCGCAGTGTGAAAGTTTCGGCGGCAGACATCGGTCGGCTTACTTTTCGGTGTGTACGCCGGCGTCCGCGATGACCTTCGCCCACTTCTTGGTTTCGCTGTCGATATAGTCGCGGAATTGTTCGGGGCTGTCGCCGACAAGGATCGCGCCCTGGCTCGACAACTTCTCGATGACGGTGGGGTCTTTCATGGCCTCGACGGCGGCCTTGTTGAGGATCGCAACAATTTGCGGCGGAGTCTTGGCTGGCGCCACCATGCCGTACCAGTTTTCGGTTTGCAGGTTCGCCATGCCAATTTCGACAGTTGTTGGCACCTCGGGCGCACTCGCCACGCGTTGGGTCGCGCCGACTGCGATCGGCCTGAGCTTGCCGGCTTTGATCTGCGGCAACAACACCGGCAAATCGAGGAACACCATCTGCACCTGTTGCGCGAGCAAATCATTCACGGCGGGAGCCGCGCCACGATAGGGCACGTGCACGATGTTGATGCCGGCCGTGAGCTTGAACAATTCACCCGCGAGATGCGGCATGCTGCCGGGGCCGGACGACGCGAAGTTGAGCTTGCCCGGCTGAGCCTTGGCCAGCGCCACGAGTTCTATCATGTCGTTGGCAGGAACGCTGGTTGCAACCACCAGCATCTCCGGCACCTTGGCCACGAGCGTGATCGGTTGCAGATCCTTGAGCGTGTCGTAGGCAACCTTCTCCATGCTGGGGCTGATGGCGAGAGCGCCCGCGCTGGCGATGGCGATGGTGTAGCCATCGGGAGCAGCCTTCGCGACCACATCGGTGCCGACCACGCCGCCTTGTCCGGAACGATTGTCGACGATGATCGTCTGCTTGAGAATTTCCGACATGCGCTGGCCGACGACCCGCGCGATGATGTCGTTTGGTCCACCGGGCGGGAAGGGCACGATCAGCCGGATGTTCTTTGTCGGAAAGTCCTCGGCGACGGCGAGCGTCGGGCACAGCAGAGCCAATCCGATCAGCAGCGGTCTCAAGGCTTTCACAGCAATCCTCCCCGTGATGCGGTGCGTTGGAGCACGCGCGGCGTTTTCTTATTCTTATTGCCACCTTACGTCATTGCCAAGCGCGGGCGCTAGTTGGTCTGCAACCCGTGTTCGTCCGTGTGTCAGAGTCCGGCTTGTCCGGCCTGTCGTCCCAGCACCTGAGTCCGGCTTCGCCGCCTGAGTGCAGGCCTCGGGCGGGGGCCATACGCCGCAGCATTTGTCCGCCTGCCCACAGGCGTCATCGCCGGGATCGTCGCGGCCATCCCGTCTTCGGTCGCTGTCTTGCAGACAGGCGTGGATGCCCGGCACAAGGGCGGGCATGACGGTGGAGAGAGCAATGATCCCGGGCCTCGCTCACGCTCGCCCGGGACGACGACACAAAGCCGTCTCTTGACTTTAATCCTACACTGACTATAATCCTATCCATCCCGCCTCGTTACCGAGGGGTGTCTGATCAGCGTCTCCAGACGCGGGGCGGGGAGCGGTGGCCGGTCTGGGAGCGTCGGAGATGCGGCGCGAATGTCCCGACCGGCGGTCCAAGCCGCGTTCGATCCCGGCGTGCCTGCCGCACGCCGAGGCCCCGCTGGCGGCCGACAGGTCGGCGGATGGTCAGAAACATCGCCGGCCAAATGGCCAGGGCCTCATACGGTGGATTTCGTCGCGGTGACGCTTAACAGGCAGACGCGCACTGAAAGGATCGACCACCGGGGAGAGCGTGGAGCAAACCTATAAACACCGCGCGCGGGACGCCTTTGGATTTGGCGGACTTGCGGCACTTCAGGACTTCGACAAGCCTCGATGCTGTGAGGCGTCGAGGCCCGTGGGTCCATCAGGACCTTTGGCGTCCCGCGCGCCCTCGGATTCTCTCGCAGCGGAGGAAATACCGGTGCGGGTCAATCCCCGCATCGTGCAGACGACGGCGGACCCGGCGCCTGTCCAAAGAATACGGGCGGCGGAGCGTTGGCTACGGCTGTTTGACCATTGAATCGGAGAGAGATGGTTGGAGCGCAACATACTCCGCTCATTCTCGCGCAAGCGGGAATCCAGCACTGGGTCCCCGCCTTCGCGGGGACGAGCGGAAAATGGGCAACGCTGCGCCACAGCGTCAATCGGTGAGAGATGCGGCACGCGGGAGCAAACTTTTGCTGTCGTTCCCGCACCCGGTCCGGCTTCGCCGGCCCGAGTGCAGGCTCCAGCGGGGACCCATACGCCGTGCGCTTATCGATGGCTGCGGCGTATGGGTCCCGGGCCTCGCTGACGCTCGCCCGGGACGACAGGAAAATCAGTTGGGCAAAATCCTTGGCGTTGGCCGCAGCCCGCCTGACAGCGGCGACGTAGCTCCAGCGGAACTGCCAGCGTTTTGCTTATAAGAGCTGGATGCCTGCTTGCGCGGGCACGAGCGGAACGGGAAACGCAGGCGAGAGAGGAAGTCAAATATGGACATCAATCTGCCCGACGTCATCGCTCAGGTGAGGGCCGCATTCGCGCGCTACGAAAAGGCGCTTGTCTCAAACGACGTGCCGACGCTCAACGAGTTGTTCCGCGACGATCCGCGCACCATTCGTTATGGCGTGAGCGAAATTCTCTACGGCGCGGAGGCGATCAAATCATTTCGCGGCGCGCGGTCGCCGGTTGCGCTCGGGACGCACGCTCTCGCGCACGGTGATCACGACGTACGGTCACGAACTCGCGGTCGCAGCACGCTTTACGAGCGGCCGTCGGCTCCCGGAAAAATCGGCCGGCAAATGCAAACGTGGGTGAAATTCCCGGAAGGATGGCGTGTCGTCGCCGCTCACGTCAGCCTGATGGACAAGCCAGTAACATTTCTCCGTTCGTCCCCGCGAAGGTGGGGACCCAGAGGCGAAATTGTAAAGCGCTGGGTTCCCGCTTACGCGGGAACGAGCGGTGGGCCGTTAAAGCGCGGCCACCGCCTGAACCTCGACCAGCAGCGGTTCCTGCACCAAACGGTCGACCATCAACAATGTGTTGGGTGGGTAAGCGCCGTTCGCGAACATTTTCGGAAATTCTCGCAGACGATACTTCATGAATTTCGGAATGTCCTGCGAATGCACCAGGTAAGTCGTAAACTGTACGATATTGCCCCAGCCCGCGCCGACCGATTTCAGCGCTGTCTCGATGTTCGCGAAGGTCTGCACGCATTGCGCGTCGAAATCATCGGCGCTGACGAGCTTGCCATCACGGTCGACGCCAACCTGACCTGCAATAAAGATGAATTCGGACGCCTTCACGCGGGTGAGCTGCGAATATTGCCCGAGCGGCTTGCCGAGCGAGTCGGGATTGAGAATCTTGATGTCGGCCATCGTCAACTCCTTGTCCTTAGGCGCTGCGGCAAGGCCGCTGCAGTGTTCGCGCTACTCGACCTGGACACCGCTTGCTTTAATCGGGCGCTTCCCACTTGCTCACTTCGCTCTTCACGAAATCACCCAGCCACTGCGGGCTGCGTTCGTTCGGCGCGGCGACCGTTGCGCCGAGCTTTGCCAGCCGTTCCTGAACGGACGGTGTCGTGATTGCGCCGACAGCGGCTTCGTTGAGTTTCTTCACGACGTCGGCGGGGGCGTCTTTCGGCAGGAACAGCGCGCTCCAGGTGTAGGCTTGCACATCGAGGCCCTGTTCGCCGGTCGTGGCGAGATCCGGCAGCACCGGCGAGCGGTCCTTGGTCATGATGGCAATGCCCTTCACCTTGCCGCCGTCGATTTGCGGTTTGGCAGTGGCGACGATGTCGCACAGGAAGTCGATGCGCCCGCCAACAAGATCTTGCATCGCGGGGCCAGTGCCCTTGTAGGGAATGTGCGTGATCTTCGTGCCCATCGCGCTATCAAGAACCACGCATGCGAGATGCGTCGCGGAGCCCGCACCAGCCGAACCGTATTGCATCTTCTCTTGGTTGGCTTTGGCGTAGGCGATGAATTCCTTGAAGTTGTTCGCGGGCAAATCCGGCCGCGTGATGATGGCGATCGGCGTCACCGCAAGATAAGCGACCGGCGTAAAATCGGTCACCACATTATAAAGCGGATGTTTGTAGAGCGTCTGGTTCTGCGCGTGCGTGCCGACGCTGCCGAGGATCATGGTGTATCCGTCCGGCTTGGCATCCGCGACGCGCTTGGATCCGGTCATGCCGCCGGCGCCGCCGACATTTTCCACGACGACGGTCTGGCCAAGCAATTCTCCCATGCGCTGCGCGACAATCCGGCCGATGGTGTCCTGCGGTCCGCCGGCGGCGAACGGAATGACCATCGTGACGGGGCGGGTCGGGAAGTCCTCGGCCGCCGCCGCTCCAACGAACGCGAGTGCGGCGAATGCCGCAGCAAACAAAGCTTTTTTCATTGTTGTCATCTCCACCAAAGAGGCAAAGCCTTGCGCGGCAGGCGCCCGCTGGTCAAGCCGGACGCGGCAGCATGGCTAACCCACTTCGATGACGTCCTCGGGGAACTGGTGCAGCCGGTCGCCCGGGCCATTACCGCCGATCAGGTAATTGTCGCAGAGCCAGTTGAGGTAGCCGGCGTGGATATAGGTCGGATGGACGACGATATTCATTTCTTTTTCGATCGCCATTGGCTCGTCTTGTCGGATCAACGGGCGTTCCACCAGATCGTAGCCCTGGCCATGACAATAAAGCCGCGCTTCTGTCGGGCGCCCGTTTTTACGCATGAAATCGTTGAAGGCGTCCCAGATGTCTTTGCAAGGGGTGCCAGGCTTGAGCAAATCGAGCGTGAACTTGCGCGAGGCTTTGCAGAAATCGAGTTCGTCTTTCATCGCCTGCGGCACTTTGGCGCCGACCACGCAAGAGCGACCAAGCTCCGTGTACATTCCGCCCGGCCCATTGTCCTCCACCAGCAGGGCGATCTGATCACCTTTTTGGATGACACGATTTTGCAAATGCCGGTTGGCAAATTTGGACGGCTTGCCGAGTGGCATCGAGGCGCAGAGATAGATTCCGTTTTCGCTGCCATGGCACTGGCTGTAGTGCTGCGCGACGGCCGCAACTTCAGTATCGCGCATGCCGGGTTTGACCGCCGCAAAGGCCGCGCGCATTGCGCCGTCCTGCATCAGCGCCGCTCGCTTCACGAGCTCCATTTCTTCGGCGCTCTTGATGACCTTAATCCGGTCGACCATCTCGGACGCATCGACAAAACGCGCCTGCGGAAACGTGCGCTTCATGTAGTCGAGGAGCGCGTAGGACATCTGATACGTGCCGACATAGCCGATGGTCGCTTGGGCAAACGGCTTGAGTGCCGAAGCAGCCAGTTCGGGGTCGTAGTCTTTTGTGTAATGCGCCGACGCGTAACTCGGCGTGGTGAGAATGCGTTTCACACCGCGCCAGTTCTGGTCGCCCTGGGCGGTCGCCTCGTTTCCGCCAAACGGGCCCTGGCACACGACCGTCATCTGGTCATCGCGCGGAAACACCACGGTGTTGGGATAGCCGTTGGTCGCCGGCATGTCCGTGAAATAGCGGACGTAGCCGCCCATGTGGTCGTTGTTGTTCTGCATCAGCAAAACGTCGATCTTTTCCTTTTCCATAGCGGCACGAACGAGGCGCCAGCGCCGTTCGAGTTCGGCATTGGAGATCGGCGTGTTCAGGCGTTCCGACAAAGCCATCGTTCAAACTCCCCAGGAGGCGGGCTTGCGTACAATATTGATCATGGATTTGAGATCGCCGGCCAGGAATTTGGCCATGTTGCCGGCGATGGTCGGCATCGCGCGATCCTCATAGCCTTGCGAATAACCGCCGAGGTGCGAGAAGATCGTCACGTTTTTCGTTTTCCACAACGGGTTGTCGGACGGCAACGGCTCTTGCGAAAAGACGTCAAGTCCAGCGCCGGCAATTTTTCCCGCATTGAGCGCGTCAATCAAAGCCGGTTCGTCGACCACGCCGCCGCGTGCAACGTTGACCAGAAAAGCCGTCGGCTTCATGGCAGCGAACACCTTCGCACCGACGATGCCGCGCGTTTCAGGTGTCAGTGGCGTCAGCGCGACCAGAAAATCGAGTTCCGGCGCGATCTTCACGAGGTCGTTGCGGTGCGCCATTCGGTCGAAGCTCTTGGTTTCGCGCGGGCTGCCGCTAATGCCGACCACCGTCATGCCAAGCGTCTTGCAAATTGGCGCCAGATACTCCGCAATCAGCCCGACCCCGAGAATGCCGACGGTCTTGCCGGCGAGCAGCGCCGAAGGCCAGCGTTCCCACTTGCTCTCCGCTTGCGCGCGAACCGAGCGCGGCATGTCGCGCGCGAGCGACAACATGAAGGCGATCGTTGCTTCCGATACGGGCGCGCCGTGGATGCCGCGGACATTGGTCACCAGCACCTCTTTGCCGAGCGACGGCAAATCGACAATATTATCGACGCCGGTGCCGAGCGACTGGATCCATTTCAGCTTCGGTGCATCACGCACGACGTGGTCGGCCATTGGGGGCCCGAAGCACAGGAGAATGTCTGTCTCGGCGATGTGGGGCCCGACCAAATCGTGATGGCCAACCACATTGATGGTCAATTGCGGAAACCGCTCCAGGAGCATCGCCTTGTAACGGGCGCGCATGGCTTCCTGGACCTCGGTAAGGATGAGTACATTTGGCATGGGGCCGCAGGTATAGTCGCAAAATCCATCGTGGCAAATATCCGCGATGGGGTGACCCGCATTGCGGGTCTGCGCTATGCTTGCGCGCGGCGCTTGCGTCCGGTTGACGTTTGCCTTGCGCCGTCCCTATAGAGCCCTGTTGGTCCGGGAGAGTGGTGGAGTGGTATGAAGAAGGTCTATCCCGATGCAAAAGCCGCGCTTGCCGGCGTGCTCAAAGACGGCATGCTGGTCTGTGCCGGCGGTTTCGGCCTCTGCGGCATTCCCGAGACGCTGATCCTGGCGATCCGCGACAGCGGCGTGAAGAATCTCACCATTGTTTCGAACAATGCTGGTGTCGATGGTGCCGGCCTCGGACTGCTGCTTGAGACACGGCAAGTGAAGAAAATGATCTCGTCCTATGTGGGCGAGAACAAGCTGTTCGCCCAGCAATATCTCGCAGGCGAGCTCGAGATCGAATTCAACCCGCAGGGGACACTTGCCGAGCGTATTCGCGCCGGCGGTGCGGGCATCCCGGCCTTTTTCACGCGCACCGGCGCCGGCACCGATATCGCCAAAGGTAAGGAAGAGCGGGAATTCGACGGCGATCGTTACATCATGGAGCGCGGCATTGTCGCTGACTTGTCGATCGTCCACGCATGGATGGGCGACCACGAAGGCAATCTCGTTTATCGAAAGACCGCGCGCAATTTCAACCCGATGATGGCAACGGCGGGAAAAGTCACGGTCGCCGAAGTCGAGCACCTTGTGGCTCCCGGTGAACTCGACGCAGATCACATCATTACACCGGGCGTCTACGTGAAGCGCATCGTCCACGTGCCCAACGCGGTGAAGCACATCGAGCAACGCACCGTGCGCAAGCGCGTGGCTGCTGCCGCAACCGGAGAAGAGGTCTGACATGCCGTGGACCCGCGACCAGATGGCCGAACGCGCCGCCAAGGAATTGCGTGACGGATTTTACGTCAACCTCGGTATCGGTATCCCGACTTTAGTTTCAAACTACATTCCGGATGGCATGACCGTGCAGCTGCAAAGCGAGAACGGCATGCTCGGCTTCGGACCATTTCCTTACGAAGGTGAGGAAGATCCCGATCTGATCAATGCGGGCAAACAGACCGTCACTGAATTGCCGACCACCAGTTTTTTCTCGTCGGCTGATTCTTTCGCCATGATCCGCGGCGGCCATATCGACATCGCGTTGCTTGGCGCGATGCAGGTCGCCGAGAACGGCGATCTCGCCAACTGGATGATTCCCGGCAAAATGGTCAAAGGCATGGGTGGCGCCATGGATCTCGTCGCGGGCGTCAAGAAGGTTGTGGTCATCATGGAGCACACTGCCAAGGATGAGCCAAAGCTATTGCACAAGTGCAATTTGCCGCTCACCGGTGCGGGCGTTGTCGATATGGTGATCACCGATCTCGGCGTGTTCAACATCGATCGCAAAAAGGGCGGCATGACGTTGACCGAACTTGCGCCGGGCGTGACCGTCGATGAGATCACGAAGAAAACTCAAGCGAGTTTCAAGGTCGATCCGAAATTGAAGCACTGACGCCATATCGCCGCTCGTTCGGATCCGCGGCTCAGCGGGAAGACTCACTCATGCTCTCCAAAGCGGACCGGAAAAAGGCTGCCGATATTCTGATGGCGGCGCAAAAAGAGCGCAAACAGGCCCCGCAACTGCACATTACGTTTCCCGATATCACGATCGAGGATTCCTACGCGATCTCCACTGAGGTGGCGCAGCGCAAGATCAAAGCGGGCGCAAAGCTGATCGGTCACAAGGTCGGGCTGACCTCGAAAGCGATGCAGCGCTCGTCGATGATCGACGAGCCAGACTACGGGTACATTCTCGACGACCAATTGATCGGTGATGGCGCCAAAGTGAAGCACGCGGACTATTGCAAGCCGCGCGTGGAGGTCGAACTCGCCTTCATCATGGGTAAAAAACTGCAGGGTCCGGGCGTCGGTCTTGCTGAAGTTTTGCGCGCGACAGAATATGTGGTGCCCGCAATCGAAATCGTCGACGCGCGCATCCAGGACCCGCGCAAGATCGTCGATACAGTTGCGGATAATGGCGCGGCCGCCGGAATTGCGATGGGTGGCCGGCCGGTCGGTCCGATGGACGTCGACCTGCGTTGGGTCGGTGGCATCATGTATCGAAATTCCGAAATCGAAGAAACAGGTCTTGCGGCCGGTGTGCTTGGTCATCCCGCGTTCGGCGTTGCGTGGCTCGCCAACAAGATCGGTCCGCACGGTCACGCGCTTCAACCTGGGCATATTGTGCTTGCGGGCTCCTTCACGCGTGTTGTGTTCGCGCAAAAAGGCGATACGCTTCATGCCGATTTCGGGCCGCTCGGTGGCATTGCCATTCAATTTGTGTGAGGTAAAGTGGACATGGTCGAATTTCAAGCGCAATGCTTTCAAACACGCCCTCGCCAGGGCAAGCTCCAGATCGGTCTGTGGTCGAGCCTTTGCAGCAACATCGCCGCGGAAATAATTTCTGACAGCGGTTTCGACTGGATATTGCTCGATACCGAACACTCTCCAAATGAAATTCCCGATCTGGTAACGCAGTTGCAGGCTATGCAGCGCGGCACCGCGACGCCAATCATTCGTCCGGCGTGGAACGATGCCGTATTGGCCAAGCGCGCGCTCGATATCGGCGCGCAGACGCTGCTGTTCCCTTACGTGCAAAACGTTGAGGAAGCGAAGCGCGCAGTCGCATCGACACGCTATCCGCCACAGGGCATTCGCGGCGTCTCTGTTGCAGCGCGAGCGAGCCGATATGGTCGCGTGCCTGGCTATCTCACCAAGGCCAATGACGAGATTTGCGTCCTTGTCCAAGTTGAGACGCGCATCGCCCTCGACCAACTCGAAGCCATCGCGAAAGTCGAGGGGATCGATGGCGTATTCATCGGTCCGTCCGACCTTGCGGCCTCGCTCGGTCATCTCGGCAACCCGCAGCACGCGGAGGCACAGAAGGCAATGCAGGATGCGGTCAAACGCCTCAAGGCGCTTGGCAAGCCAGCGGGTATTCTCACCGGAAATGAGGAAGAGGCTCGCCGCTACATTGATTGGGGCTACCTATTCGTTGCGGTGGGTGCCGATGTCGGACTGCTTGCCCGCAACGCGGACGCATTGGCCAAAAAATTCAAGGGCGGCTAACGCGGGTCAAACTGAAACGTTTTCAACCTTATCAGTCACTTAGCCGCAGGATCGAACCTTTAGTAGGCCTTGCCGCATGCAGCCAAAACCTGTCAGAAATGACTGACGAGGGGCTGCTGCGTATGAGTGACGAGATGATCCTCGAGACCGAGGATCTCACGAAAGAGTTTGCCGGCTTTGTTGCCGTCAATGGCGTGAGCCTGCGCGTCAAGCGCGGGACCATTCATGCATTGATCGGACCGAACGGCGCTGGCAAGACCACCTGCTTTAATCTGCTCACCAAATTCCTAAGCCCGACGCGCGGGCGCATCACGTTCAAGGGGCAAGACATTACCGCGATGCAGCCAGCAGATGTCGCGCGGCTAGGATTGGTCCGATCATTTCAGATTTCCGCGGTTTTCCCGCACATGACGGTGCTCGAAAATGTGCGCATCGCGTTGCAGCGCCAGCGCGGTGGCTCTTTCGATTTCTGGCGCCCGACTTCTGTACTCAATAATCTGAACGACAGGGCAATGGAGCTCATCGCCGATGTCGGTCTATCCTCCGTCGTCGATTGGGCGGCCGTCGAACTTCCCTATGGGCGCAAGCGCGCGCTCGAGATCGCTACGACGCTGGCGCTCGACCCGGAAATGTTGCTGCTTGACGAACCGACTGCCGGCATGGGCCATGAGGACATTGACCGCGTGGCGCAATTGATTAAGCGCGTTGCAGCCGACCGCACTGTATTGATGGTTGAGCACAATCTGTCGGTCGTGGCGGACTTGTCGCATCATATTACAGTGCTGACGCGTGGCCGTGTGTTGGCGGAAGGAAATTACGAGGCCGTGTCGAGCAATCCCGAAGTTCGTGAAGCTTACATGGGGGTGGGGCATGCTTGATGTGTGCACGCCTCTGCTCGCGATCAAGGACTTGCAGGCCTGGTACGGCAAGTCGCACATTCTGCATGGCGTAACGTTCGATGTGTTTGAGGGCGAGGTCGTTACGCTGCTCGGACGAAATGGTGCCGGCAAGACCACAACGCTCAAGTCGATTATGGGAATCGTTGGGCATCGCACCGGGTCGGTTCGCTTTCAAGGCGAGGAATTAATTGGCCGTACGTCCGATCAGATTGCGCGCGCCGGCGTTGCCCTGTGTCCTGAGGAGCGCGGCGTGTTTTCCAGCCTCACTGTCGAGGAAAACTTGTTGTTGCCGCCCGTGGTTAAACCGGGCGGGCTTTCACTCGAGCGCATCTTCGATCTGTTCCCAAATCTTAAAGAGCGGCTGGGCTCCAGCCAGGGAACCAAACTCTCAGGCGGTGAGCAGCAAATGCTGGCGATTGGCCGCATCTTGCGCACGGGCGCGAGACTTTTACTGCTCGACGAGCCGACTGAAGGGCTTGCACCCGTCATCATCCAGCAGATCGGCAAGACCATTCGCGCGCTGAAGGAGCAAGGATTTACCATTTTGCTGGTGGAACAGAATTTTCGCTTCGCGTCGACCGTTGCGGATCGCTATTACGTCATGGAACATGGGCGTATCATCGATCAGTTCGCCAATGCCGAACTGGACGCAAATGTCGAAAAGCTCCACGACTATCTTGGTGTTTAAGAAAAGAAACGATTAGGGCAGGAAAGCAGGGAGGTTACGTCAATGAAACGAATGATCAGTCTGACGGCCCTTGCCGTCGTGTTGGCTTGCGGCACCGCCAGCGCGCAGCAGCTAAATGTGAAAGTCGGCGTCCTGACGGATATGTCGAGCCTTTATGCGGATGCCACCGGCATCGGCTCTGTCATTGCCGCCAAGCTGGCGGCGGCCGACTTCATGAAAGATCATCCGAACGTCAAAGTTGAGATCGTGAGCGGCGACCATCAGAACAAACCGGATATCGGCTCGCAGATCGCCAACCAATGGTTCGACGTCGATCATGTCGACATGATCGTCGACGTCCCGAACTCCGGCGTGGCGCTCGCCATCAGCCAGATTGCCAGTCAGAAGAACAAGGTCTTTGTCGGTTCGGGTCCTGCGAGTTCCGATCTGACCGGCCCAAAGTGCAACGCCAACATGGTGCATTGGACCTATGACACCTGGATGCTGGCGAATGGCACGGGCAAGGCTGTCGTGAAAACGGGTGGTGATACCTGGTTCTTCCTCACCTCCGATTACGCTTTCGGTCACGCGCTTGAGCGCGACACCGAAGCGGTCGTCTTGAAGAATGGCGGAAAGGTGCTCGGCAAGGTCCGTCATCCGCTCAATACGAATGACTTCTCTTCGTTCCTGCTGCAGGCGCAGGCTTCCAAGGCCAAAATCATCGGGCTCGCCAATGCCGGCGGCGATACCATCAACTCGATCAAGCAGGGGGCCGAGTTTGGCATTGCCAAAGGCGGGCAGAAATTCGCAGGCCTTCTTGTGTTTGCTACCGACGTTGCCGCACTTGGCCTTCCGACGGCGCAGGGCCTGGTGCTGACAGAGACATTCTATTGGGACTTAAACGACTCCACGCGCGCCTGGACAAAACGCTGGCACGCCGAGCGTAACTCCGCGGGTAAATATCCGGCCATGAACCAGGCGGGCGTCTATGCTGGCACGCTGCATTATCTTAAGGCCCGCGCTGCGCTTGGCGGCAATCCTGACGGCAAGGCTGTGGTTGCCAAGATGAAAGAAACGCCAACGGACGATCCGCTGTTCGGAAAAGGCACCATTCGCGTCGACGGCCGCAAGCTGCATCCGGCATATTTGTTCGAAGTGAAGAAGCCGGAAGAGTCAAAATATCCCGGCGACTTCTATAAACTGCGCGCGACTATTCCTGCGGACGAGGCTTTCCGCCCACTAAACGAGGGCAATTGTCCGCTGGTGAGCGGTTGAATTTCTCGAAACTAAATCGATCAAGACAACAAGGAGGATCTACGAATGAGAAAAACATTGGGACTGGCGGCGCTCGCCGCGGTTCTCGCCTGCGGGGCGGCAAACGCCCAGCAGGTTGACGTCAAGATCGGCGTGCTCAGCGACATGTCGAGTCTTTATGCGGATATCGGCGGTCCTGGCTCAGTTGCCGCCGCCAAGATGGCGATTGCCGATTTCACAAAGGATCATCCCAACGTGAAAGTTGAGATGATCAGCGGCGATCACCAGAACAAGCCGGACATCGGCACCCAGATCGCCAATCAATGGTTCGACGTCGACAAGGTCGACATGATCATTGACGTGCCGAACTCCGGTGTCGCGCTGGCGGTGAGCCAGGTCGCGAACAACAAGAACAAGGTATTCATCGTGTCCGGCGCGGCCGCTTCGGATCTGACCGGCCCGAAGTGCAATGCCAATACAGTGCATTGGACCTACGACACGTGGATGCTGGCGAACGGCACAGGGACGGCGATGGTAAAGACGGGTGGTGACACCTGGTTCTTCTTGACCTCTGACTACGCCTTTGGCCACGCTCTTGAGCGTGACACGTCGGCAGCGGTAGAGAAGGCAGGTGGAAAGGTCCTCGGTAAGGTCCGCCATCCGTTGAACACCAACGACTTCTCGTCATTCTTGCTGCAGGCGCAGTCGTCAAAGGCAAAGGTTGTCGGTCTTGCCAATGCCGGCGGCGACACCATCAACTCCATCAAGCAGGCAGCGGAGTTTGGGATCGTTAAGGGTGGGCAGAAACTCGCCGGTCTGTTGGTATTCGCCAGCGATGTCAACGCACTCGGTCTGCAAACTGCGCAGGGGCTGACGTTGACGGAAACCTGGTACTGGGACGCGAATGATACCAACCGCGCCTGGACCAAGCGTTGGCATGAGGCCGGCGCTGCGGCAAACAAATTCCCGACCATGATTCATGCCGGCGTCTATGCCGGCATCACGCACTATCTCAAAACCCGGCTCGCGCTGGGCGGCAATCCGGACGGCAAGACCGTTGTCGCTAAGATGAAATCGATGCCGACCGATGATCCGCTATTTGGTAAAGGCATAATCGACGCGACGGGCCGCAAGCGGCACGATGCCTATCTGTTTGAGGTGAAGAAACCGTCGGATTCCAAGCATCCGGGCGACTTCTACACGTTGAAAGCGACGATCCCGGCGAAAGACGCGTTTCGCGATCCGAAAGATAGCGGTTGCCCCCTCGTTGGCAGCTGATCGTTTGGAAAAGAACGAGGGGCGGGCGCTGACCCGCCCCTTTTTCTGAGGGAGCTTTTTTAAGTGGTCGAGATTTTTGGCATCCCTTCGACGGCTTTGTTCGGCCAACTCTTGATCGGCCTGATCAACGGCTCGTTCTATGCGCTGCTGAGCCTGGGATTGGCTGTTATTTTCGGCATGCTCAACATCATCAATTTCAGCCACGGCGCCCAATACATGTTGGGTGCTTTTGCGGCCTATCTGCTTCTGCAATATTCCGGCCTCGGCTATTGGCCTGCCTTGATTATCGCGCCAATTGTGGTCGGCATTACGGGCATCATCGTCGAGCGGCTGTTCTTGCAGTGGCTGTACAAGCTGGACCATCTCTACGGCCTGCTGCTCACATTCGGGCTAGCGCTGATATTGGAAGGCGTTGCGCGCAATTATTTCGGCTCCGCCGGACTGCCTTACACCGTGCCTGAATCGCTGCAGGGCGGGCGGAACCTTGGTTTCATGTTCCTGCCAAATTATCGCGCCTGGGTGATCGTTGCCTCGTTGACGGTTTGCATCGGGACCTGGTTCGTCATTGAGCGCACGCGGCTTGGTGCGTATTTGCGCGCGGCAACTGAAAATCCGACGCTGGTGCGCGCTTTCGGCATCAATGTGCCGCGTATGATTACGCTCACTTACGGCTTCGGTGTTGCGCTGGCCGCTTTCGCTGGCGTCATGGCGGCTCCGATCTACAATGTGTCGCCGCAGATGGGATCGGAGTTGATCATCGTTGTGTTCGCTGTCGTGGTCATTGGCGGCATGGGTTCGATCCTCGGCGCGATCGTCACCGGCTTCGGTCTTGGGGTGGTCGAGGGTCTGACCAAAGTCTTTTTCCCCGAGGCGTCGAACACAGTGATTTTCGTCATCATGGCGATCGTGTTGCTGGTGCGGCCGGCGGGCCTGTTCGGGCGGAGAGGGTGATGGAGCGCGTCGTCGATCCACTCTCGAAGAAGCCCTCCGTGCTAAGTACGCACGGCGAGACGATCGGCTTTGTCATCATGACCGCCGCGCTGGTGGTTGCACCATTCGTCACCTATCCATTGTTCCTGATGCAGGCGATGTGCTTTGCGCTGTTTGCTTGCGCTTTCAATCTGCTGATTGGCTATGTCGGCTTGTTGTCGTTTGGTCACGCGCTCTATTTCGGTTGGGCGAGCTATTTATCCGCGTATGCGGCCAAAGTCTGGGGCATTTCGCCGGAGTTAGCAATTCTCACAGGGACCGCGACCGGTGCGCTCTTAGGCATTGTCGCCGGATCGCTGGCGATCCGCCGCCAGGGCATCTATTTCGCCATGGTGACTCTGGCACTCGCGCAAATGATGTATTTCGTCGCTCTACAGGCGAAATTCACCGGCGGTGAGGATGGGATCCAGGGCGTACCGCGCGGACATCTTTTTGGTCTTATCGACCTCAGGAATGAGATGGCGATGTATGCGGTCGTGCTCGTCATCTTCCTCGCCGGTTTCATGTTCATTTATCGCATCATTCATTCCCCATTCGGGGAGGTGCTGAAAGCGATCCGCGAAAACGAGACGCGCGCAATTTCGCTTGGCTACAAAACCGATCGTTACAAGCTCGCTGCCTTCGTACTGTCTGCGACGCTGGCAGGCGTCGCCGGAGCCACCAAAGCAATCGTTCTGCAATTGGCCTCGCTCACGGACGTGAATTGGCCGATGTCCGGGGAAGTCGTGCTGATGACGCTTGTCGGTGGTCTCGGCACGATATTCGGCCCGGTGGTCGGCGCCTTTGTGATCCTCGTTATGCAATTCAAGCTCGCGCCCATCGGAGAATGGGTGCTGGTCATCCAAGGTGCGATATTCGTGGCCTGCGTGCTTTTGTTCCGTCGCGGCATCGTCGGCGAGCTCGCCAACAAACTGCGCATCCGTCTCTAGGCGGCCATTCTCCCTCTTTGAATCATTCACGAATCAGCGTACACGGCGGTATCCAGCTGTATGCCGTTGTTTTCGTGCAATTTTTGGTTGTCGTCGATGCGTATCGCGTCGTTCGATTGCCAATTTGGCGCGTGCCGGGGGGCACTCAATGGCGGCCGTGCAAGGCGGGGTCCGTTTCGATAAGATTGCTGGGAAGTGGCACGCGCTGGCGCAGCGGCGGCTTGCCTATAATCGCGAGCTCGAACGCAGTGGCCGATGGCAACGTTATTTCACAAAAGAACAATTTATGGCGCACATGCGCGACGCCGAACGCGCAGCGATGATTTGGGCCAGGCTCGCGACTGGCGGGCTCACGCCAGCCGCGAACGACGTACATCCAGCCTAAGACGCATTGTCGCGAAAGGCGCTGCCTTCATAATTCCGGCGGTGATGCTTGCGGGACAGCCTGCAATGGCGCAGGAACTCAAGCGCGGCGAGGAATTGCTGACCCGGAACTGCGCGCCTTGCCATGCGGTCACGCGAAACGGCGAGAGTCCGAATAAACTTGCGCCTGCGTTCCGCACCCTCGGTCAGCGTTATCCGATAGAGTCTCTGGAAGAAGCGCTGGGGGAGGGTATTATGTCGGGTCACCCAGATATGCCGGAATTCAGCTTTGACGCCGGCGATGTCGGTGCGATCATTGCCTACCTGAAGTCCATCCAACAGCGCTAAGCGGCGCTTTTTAGCCAGAGTCAAATCCAGGTCATGTCCAGTCCCCTATTCACGCCTTTTCGTTTGGCGGGTCTCGAACTTGCCAACCGCATCGTGGTCTCGCCGATGTGCCAATATTCGGCCGACGATGGCTGCGCCAATGATTGGCACCTCATGCACCTTGGCATGCTGGCGCACTCTGGCGCCGCGATGGTGATCGTGGAGGCAACTCACGTCGAACGCCATGGCCGCATCACCCATGGGTGTCTTGGTCTTTATTCGGACGACAATGAGTCAGCTTTAGCGCGCGTGATCGCGCAAGCGCGGCGCATGGGCAGTGCAAAGTTCGGCATCCAGATTGCCCATTCTGGCCGCAAGGGTTCGGCCCAGCGGCCTTGGGAGGGCGCTGGGCCCCTTAAACCTGAGGCCGATCCGTGGCCGACGATTGCTGCCTCACCAATTCCATTTGGCGAGGGCTGGCACACGCCGCGTGAAGTGACGGAAGCGGATATGGAGCGTGTGCGTGCGGCATTCGTAGCGTCCGCGCAACGAGCGCTGCGCATCGGCTTCGACGAGATCGAGCTGCACATGGCGCACGGATACCTGGCGCATGGATTTATGTCGCCGATTTCCAACAAACGCAGCGATCAGTATGGCGGCTCATTTGAAAATCGGATGCGCTTTCCCTTGTCGATCGCGCGTGCGGTTCGCGCCGTTGTGCCCAAAACGGTGCCTCTCGGCGCGCGCATCACTGGAAGCGATTGGCGCGACGGCGGATTGACGCCGGATGATGCTGTGGCGATCTCCAGGGCCCTCAAGGGCGAGGGGATCGATTTTATTTGCGTCTCGTCCGGTGGTGTCGCTGCCGATATCCGCAATCCCACCGAGCCGGGCTTTAATGTGCCGATTGCCGCGCGAGTGAAAAACGAAGCCGGTATTGTGACCCGCACCGTTGGCCTGATTGTGAAGCCGGAGCAAGCCGAAGACGTTGTGGCCAAAGGTCAGGCAGACTTGGTGTCGATGGCGCGTTGCTTCCTGGACGATCCGCATTGGGGTTGGCATGCGGCGAAGGCATTGGGCGCCGACGTTGTTCGGCCTCCACAATATCAGCGCGCCGGCCCAAAATTGTGGGCACCGGCGGCAGCCAAGGCGTGATCCGACAGGGGCATGGAAAACGCGGTTTTCCTTGCGGTTTTGTTTGCAGCCGCCTGCCATGCTGGCTGGAACGCGCTCATCAAGGTTGGGCTCGACCCCTTATCGACCACGACCTTGATATCGATTGGCTCCGGCATTGTGGCACTCGCATTTGCGCCGTTTGTCGGCATGCCTGCCGCGGCAGCGTGGCCTTGGCTCATCGCGTCGGTTGTTATCCACCTTGTCTATTTCGCGTCGCTGATCGAGAGCTATCGCACCGGCGATCTCGGCCAGGTTTACCCGATCGCGCGGGGCTCGGCGCCCCTGATGACCGCCGCGGCAACGACAATATTCATCGGCGAAACGCTGACCCTCATCGGCTGGGTCGGGATTCTCGCACTCGTTGCAGGCGTGCTATTGCTTTCGGCGCGGGGCGGCCGCGATCTCGCAAAGATCGACCGCCGTGCGATCGGTTTTGCCCTCTTCACTGCGCTCACGATCTGCGCATATTCGGTGGTGGATGGCATCGGCGCGCGGCTATCCGATAATTCGAAAGCCTATTCAATTTGGCTGTTCGTTGGCATTGCGTTGGTGATGGTGCCGTATGCGCTCTATCGCGACGGGCCCGACGTCATTCCGGCGATGCACCGTTTTTGGCGGCGCGGATTTGCAGGCGGTGCTTTGCAGGTTCTGTCCTACGGGATCGCCAATTGGGCGATGACGGTCGCGCCGATTGCCATTGTCGCCACCCTGCGCGAAACGAGTGTATTGTTTGGTGCGGTGATTGCTGTAGTGGTGCTCAAAGAGCCCTTGCGGATGGCGCGCGTCTTTGCTGCCTGCCTGATTGTCTGCGGATTGATTTTGATGCGCCTTCAGTAGCGCGCTGTCGCAAACCCAATCATAGCTTAAACTGGGGTAACTCGCGTTCAAGGCGCGCGAGGTCGGCTTCTGTATCCACGTCCCACAGAGGTGGTTGTTCCGCCAACATCAGGCGTTGTGCAATGATGCGCGCGCGAGTTTCCGCAAGTACAGTTTTCGTGCCCCACGGAATGTCGGCAAAAAGCGCCGGCTGAGGCGTGCGCGTTCCGATCAAAACGTAGCCGCCGTCTTCGGCCGGGATAAGAATGACATCGATGCCTTCGCGCAGTGCGCTGGCGGCCCCGCGGAGGTGTATTTCGGTCAGCGCAGGACAGTCGGTGCCGATCACCAACACCGGACGGTTGCTGGCGGTCGTAGCAGCGAGCATGCGTTCGCCCAGATCACCCTGTGGCTGCGGCTTGAGTGTGATGTGCAACCGGGTAACGAGCTGAACGAATGTGCTGTGTGTGCTGTCGGGCGAACACCATAACGTCACGGGGCCAACATTGGCGGCGAGGGCGGTTGTTACCGCGCGCTCGGTCAGACGCTCCTGGAGCACTGCCGCAGCATGTGCGCCTATCGTTGGGATAAGGCGGGTCTTGGCGGCGCCGGCGATTGGCGCTTTTGCCAATATCGCAATTGAAACCGGACTATTGCTCGGCGGGGGCATAGCCATAGCGCCGCGCGAGTTGCGCCGGATCGGCGCCGAGGAAATACGCAAGCCGCAACCGCCACATCAACACCACAGTACGAAGAATGCCGTGCATGCGCCATCGTCGTTCAGAGGTGATCACGCGCGCCCGGAGACAAAGTGGGCGGCCAATTTGTTTAAGGCGCGCAGAGAGAGCGATGTCCTCCATCAGTGCGATCGGTGGAAAGCCGCCAACGGCATCGAATGCTTTGCGCGTGACAAAAATCGCCTGATCGCCGGTAGCAATTCCGCTCAGGCGCGAGCGCAAGTTCATCATGAAGGCAATCAACGACAGGAAACCGGAACGGTCAAATTGCACGTCGAAGCGGCCCCAGATCCGCTTAGAATGCGCTAAGCCGTCGCGCACGAGCAATTCGGCATTATCTGGCAGGCACGTATCCAAGTGCAGAAACAACAGCGTGTCGCCACATGCAGCGGCGGCGCCGGTATTCATTTGGACCGCACGCCCGCGCGGCGCGATGAGAACCCGATCGGCAAAGGGGCGGGCGAGCGAAGCCGTGCCATCGCGGCTTCCGCCGTCGACAACGATAATCTCTATCCCGCGTGTCCGATATTGTGAAAGCGCCGTGAGTGCTGCCTCAACCTGCGCGGCTTCGTCCAGTACGGGGATGATGATCGATAGCATTGAACAGCTCACTCCGCCGCCTGCTTCAAGGCTCCGCCGCAACTCGAACCTTGGCCAGCCGTGCAACCATAACAATGTCCCGCAACCTGGATCGGGTTGCCATCAATGTCGTCGTCAAGCAGATCGCTGAGATGCAGCCGCTTCTGCGCGCCCCGTGCCATCGGCAGATCAAGCATTTGATTGAAGTCGCAGTCGTAGACGTATCCGCGCCAATCTACCGAGATCAAACTGCGGCACATGACGCCGTCAAGATTGACGTCGAGATGTGCGTCCCGCAGCAGCTCGACATAGCTTTCGAATTCACCTTGGGTGACGAGCGTCGACCCGAAGCGCTGAATGGGCATGTTGGCGACGACGTACAGCTTGTTAAAGACAATTCCATATTGCTCGCTCAGTACCCGCTTATAGTCAGCTTCAAGGGTGACCTGGGGTGGCGGCAAAGAAGGCCCCTGCGGATTGTAGACAAGGTTGAGCCTAAGCGCCGGATGCCGTCCGTAGCCGAGAGAGTTGAGGTGTTTGAGCGCACGAATGGAGCCGTCGAAAACACCCTTACCGCGCTGGCGTTCGACGTTGTCCCCCAGATAGCAAGGCATCGACGCGACGACCTCGACGCGTTCCGAGGCCAGAAATTCGGCAAGATCTTCTTGTCCGGGCTGGGCCAGGATTGTCAGATTGCAACGATCCATGACACGGCAGCCGAGCTTACGCGCCTCACGGACCAAATGGCGAAAATGAGGATTGAGCTCCGGTGCGCCACCTGTAATGTCGAGCGTCGATACTTGCTGGCGCCGAAGAAAGTCGAGGATGGTGTCGGCGACTTCGCCGCTCATTTCTTCGGTTCGGTTGGGTCCGGCGTTGACGTGACAGTGGAAACAGGACTGGTTGCAACGATAGCCGACGTTGACTTGCAGCGTTTCAAGCTTGCCGCGGCGCAGGGCGGGGAAATGAATTCTTTCGAGGAGCGGCAACATATCGCGCATCGGTGACCTCAATCGCAATTTGCCACGAAGAACGCGGACGCGTCACCCCACCGATGTGACCTCACGCGAAATCGGCATGCGTGGTATGAATTTCAGCGCGCGAGTGCGGTCGTAACGGGTGACTCGAGGCCGATGCGGCCAAACCCGGGCAGCTTCAGCCCGGGGTAGCGCAGGTCGATTCCGGCGACCAAACCCAACAGATTCAACTCGATACCCTCGACCCAACCGAGTTTGACGGCCGCTAGGCCATTGAGATTGAGCTCGACGCCAGTCCGGCTATCGGTCAGTCCGGCATAGATGCCATTGCGAAAGTCTCGGCCAACGGCATTTGGCGGGAGGCTCACCGCAAGTTCGGGGACCGCACGCAGAATTGAGGCGACAAAGCTGTTGCTGTTTGGACCGGGCCATATGCGGTAATCGCCGGGCCGCCCGAACTGATAGGCCGAGACCGCCGCTTCGATGCGCGGGATCAGCCTTTCAGCGTTGGCGCCGGAAATGTCGGCGATCGCCACCGGCATATTGCCGTACCAACGGCCATCGACCGGCCAGTTGTTTAGGCGCACCGGTTCGCCCCAGCCGACCAGATCATAACGTGTCCAGTGCGTTTCGTTTGCGCGCTTGAGCACAATCCAGCTGTGGACCGAGAATACGCCTTTCCAGGCGCCGGCCGTGCCGGTGAAAACGATTACGCGGGGCGGTTTGAAGTCGGAGGCTGCCGGCAGCATCCCGGTGCTTGACCAATCGGCATCGCGCCACGACCGTGGTTCATTGCTGACCGTGTAAAAAGCCGCGCGGGCGATGATCGGCAAGAGAAATAAAGCGAAGATGACGAGCATGAATGCCTTGCGGCGGCTGGATGAGTGGGGTCGCGACATGATCTGTGAACGCAGGTGACGGCGGTTCATCGGCATGGTGCGCATTATGCGCCGCGGAAGTTAACGTCGTGCTGCCGCAACGAGTGCGATAAGGATAGCATTTCCAGCGCGCGTTAGGTCTGCAAGGCCCGGCTTCCGGTGTTTTGTCAGCCGGCGCGCGGTGCGTGGGATTGGAGGCACATGCACGAACGCGATGACATGCGGCCCATTCTTCCGCGCAGTTTCGAGAGCGCGCCAGCACAAAAAATTACAAAGATATCGTCCAGCGTCGCGCGATTGTACCACTCGTACGCGCGCAGAACGAAAGGCCGTCAGCAGGTGGCGTGCCGGAGTCAGGAAGGGCATTGCTGACGGGGCACCGGGCACAATCGTGCGTCGGCCCAAAGTTCGGCCGGAGGCATCGGGCATTAACGCAAGTGCGTTGCGCGCTCGCGTCTCGACACGCACGATACGGGCGCGCGGCGCGAGGCCAAACATGAGCAAAATGTCTGGATTGTATGCTGCGATCAGCTTCGGTAGTTCACTATCCACCGCCGCGTAACTGGTCGGAAAGACGTATGGAATGATTTTAACGTCGGCTAATCCTGGCCGGCGCAAATGCGCGAGGCGTTCGACCAGCGGACCGGTCGGGTTAAACGGTGCGCCAGGAAATGGTCCGAACCCGGTAACAAGTGCAGTAACAGTCATCTAGACGCCGAGCAATTTCGCGATTTCTTCGACTGCCAGTGTCGGCGCGAGTTTGCCCGCAGCTACCGCGGCTTCTGCCTGCCGCAATTTCGTACGGACCGACGCATCGCTGCGCAGTCGTGCGGTTAGCCGCTCCTCCAGCATGGTCCACATCCATTTGACCTGCTGCTCGCGCCGCCGTGCAGTCAGCTCACCTGACGCCGTCATTTTTTGCTTGTGCGCAAGCACCTGCGTCCATAACTCCTCGATGCCATTGCCACTCAGGGCTGAATAGGTCACGACTGGTGGCGACCACGTGGCGGAATGCGGAGTGAGGATATTGAGCGCCGCGCGATATTCCGCTGCGGCGACTTTGGCGCGCTCGACGTTGTCGCCATCCGCCTTGTTGACCGCGATCATATCGGCGAGTTCAACGATGCCTTTCTTCAATCCCTGCAGCTCGTCGCCTGCACCCGGCAACATCAGCACCAGAAAAAAGTCGGTCATGTCGGCAACTGCAGTTTCGGATTGGCCGATGCCGACGGTCTCCACCATCACCACGTCATAGCCGGCGGCCTCACAGACCAACATGGTTTCGCGCGTTTTGGCGGCAACGCCGCCCAGCGTGCCGGACGAAGGTGAGGGCCGAATAAAAGCATTGGGGTCGGTGGCGAGCTGCGCCATGCGTGTCTTGTCGCCGAGGATCGAGCCACCAGTGCGGGTTGAAGACGGGTCGACGGCGAGCACCGCAACCTTGTGGCCCTTACCGGTGAGATATGTGCCAAGGACGTCGATGGTCGTGGATTTGCCAACTCCGGGTGCGCCGGTAATGCCAAGGCGCACGGCCTTGCCGGTCAGCGGCAACAGCTCCTGGACCAGATGATGCGCAGTCGCGCGGTGATCGGCGCGTTTGCTTTCGATCAACGTGATCGCGCGCGCAAGTGTTGCGCGGTCCGCTGAGCGGATACCGCGGGCAAGACCAGAAGGCGGCAGGTTGCGCGAAGCCATCAATTTCCCTGGCGCGGCGGTTCTGGAACGCTATCAGCAAGGCGAACCACTAGGCCGCCTTCGCCCTTGCGTCGCGTAGCGGTAGCGCGCGCGAATGCGAACAATTGCCCGCGCGTTTCGATCCGGCAATGGGAGTCTTCCACACGCTTGCAATACGCGGCGCGGGTCGACGCGCCCGCGTCGTCTTCATCAATTCCAATCGCCTGAAAGACCCCCTCAGTCAAAATTTGCGCGACCGCATATTCGTAAATACCCGGACGCTTCGCTGCCTCGCTCTGGATAATATAAGCTCCGGCTTGCAGCCGATGGGCCGAAAAAGCCACGACATCCTTCATGCCGCCACTGACGTGGACGTATCGTCCGCCGTCCCACTTGAACGTGGCTTGCTCCGACTCATCCGCAAAGCCCTTACTCAGCGTGTAGAATTGAAGCCGCAAATTCTCGCCGAAAAGGGGCTGCGCGTCCCGCATAATCGGACCCGAGGAATCGACGCACCCTGACAGTGACAGTGCTAGAAGTGAAGCGGCCGCTGCGCGGATCGCCAGCCGTCTCACTCAGCGGCCTCTATACCGTGACCGAGGCGCTTATTGAGCGTCTTGAGCAACCTCTCAGCGGCTTCGGCAATGACTGTACCCGGCGGGAAAATTGCCTCCGCACCGGCCTTCATGAGTGCATCGTAGTCTTGCGGTGGCACCACTCCGCCGACCACGATCATGATGTCGTCGCGGCCTTGTTTTGCAAGTTCAGCTTTGAGTTCCGGCACGAGCGTCAAATGTGCGGCGGCGAGCGATGAGATGCCGAGTATATGCACGTCATTTTCGACCGCTTGGCGCGCGGCCTCGGCGGGCGTCGCGAACAAAGGCCCGATGTCGACGTCGAACCCGAGATCCGCAAAAGCGGATGCGATGACCTTCTGTCCACGGTCGTGTCCATCCTGGCCGATTTTGGCGACCAGGAGGCGAGGGCGACGGCCTTCCGCCGCTTCGAAGGTTTCGACGGTAGTGCGCATTCGTTCGACGGCGCCGGTCATGCCGACCTCCCGCTTGTAAACTCCCGTGATCGCTTTGATCTCGGCTCGATGGCGGCCGAATACCTTTTCCAGCGCCAATGAAATTTCGCCAACAGTCGCTTTGGCGCGCGCAGCCTCGATGGCGAGTTCCAGTAAATTGCCATTGCCGCGGTCGGCGGCGCGCGTCAGCGCGTCGAGCGCCTCCTGCAGCGCGGCGGGGTCCCGTTCTGCCTTCAGCCGCGCAAGCTTGTCGAGCTGCGTCTGGCGCACGGCAGAGTTATCGATCTTGAGGACTTCGATCGGCTCCTCGTCGGTGGGGGGATATTTATTGACACCAATCACGGACTGCGCACCGGCATCAATGCGCGCTTGCGTTTTGGCGGCAGCTTCTTCGATGCGCAATTTCGGAATGCCGGCCTCGATTGCCTTGGCCATGCCGCCCATGCCTTCGACTTCCTCGATATGTTTCCACGCTTTGCGCGCCAGCTCGTAACTAAGCCGCTCGACATAGTAAGAGCCGCCCCACGGATCGACGATCCGGGTAGCGCCTGCCTCCTGCTGAAGCACGATCTGCGTGTTGCGGGCGATGCGCGCAGAAAAATCGGTCGGCAGCGCGAGAGCCTCGTCGAGCGCATTGGTATGCAACGACTGGGTCTGGCCTTGAGTTGCAGCCATTGCTTCGATCATAGTGCGGGAAACATTGTTGAACACATCCTGCGCGGCCAACGACCAGCCGGAGGTTTGGCAATGTGTGCGCAAGGACAACGAGCGCAAATCTTCCGGCTTGAATGGCTTCATCAATTTTGCCCACAGCATGCGGGCCGCACGAAGCTTGGCGATCTCCATGAAATAATTCATTCCGATCGCCCAGAAGAACGAAACACGTGGTGCGAACTGATCGACGGTGAGTCCCGCCTTTAATCCGGCGCGCACATATTCAACGCCATCTGCGAGCGTGTAGGCGAGTTCGAGATCCTGCGTCGCTCCGGCCTCCTGCATGTGATAGCCGCTGACCGAGATCGAATTGAATTTCGGCATTTCGGCCGAGGTGTAGGCGAAGATATCGGAAATGATGCGCAGGCTCGGGCCGGGCGGGTAGATGTATGTATTGCGCACCATAAATTCTTTGAGAATGTCGTTCTGGATCGTGCCCGATAGTTTCGCGTGTGGCACGCCTTGCTCTTCGGCGGCGACGATGTAGAGCGCGAGCACCGGCAGCACCGCGCCATTCATGGTCATCGACACGCTCATCTGGTCGAGCGGGATGCCCGAAAACAACGTACGCATATCGTAAATCGAGTCGATCGCGACGCCGGCCATGCCGACGTCGCCCGATACGCGCGGGTGGTCGCTGTCGTAACCCCGATGTGTCGCGAGATCGAAAGCGATGGAGAGACCTTTCTGGCCGGCAGCGAGATTGCGCCGGTAGAATGCGTTGGAATCTTCGGCCGTAGAAAACCCGGCATATTGTCGGATGGTCCACGGCTGCGCGGCGTACATCGCGGGGTAGGGGCCGCGCAAATAGGGCGGCTTGCCAGGAAAGGTGTTCAAAAAATCCAGCCCAGCGAGATCTTGCTCGTTATAGACCGGCTTTACCGCGATGCCTTCGGGAGTGGCCCAGGGCGCGACCGAGCTATGGCCGTCCGGTACGGCGGTGTCAGCGAAATCGACCTTCGCAAAATTGGGGACCTGACTCATTTGATGCCTAAGTTATCATGCGCGGCTTGCAAGGTCGAAAGTACGTCGCAGCCAACGTAAATAAAGCTTTTTATGCCTGCCTGCCGCCAGTTTTCCTCCTGCTCGCCGGGCCTTCCGGCCAAGTGAACAATCGCCCCGGCGGCGGTCAGCGTCTTGGCCGCTTCGGCAGCGTCGCTCTCATAGATTTTGTCCGATGAGCACAGGCAGGCGAGCTTAGCGTTCGACGCCTTAAAGGCTGCTACCATTGCGGCCTTGTCCTTAAATCCTTCGCTCGTTTGGGCCTCGATACCACCTGCTTCGTAGAAGTTCTTGGCGAACGTGGTGCGAGCGGTGAAATCGGATGGCTTGCCGAGATTGGCGAGGAACACCTTCGGTCGTACGCCGGTTTTCGCCAGCATGTGATCGCTTGCGTCGCGCAAAACTTCGAAAGGTTCCGCGAGGCGGATGCGGGGCAGCGCTTCGGTGGTGATCGCGGCTCCAAGTTCTTTCGGCGCGCTCACCTTGGCGACATCAAGCACTGCTGCTGGCGCCTCGTTAAGATCAGGATAGTCACTCGTACCAGTAATCGCATCCTTACGCCGCGCAACGGCCTGCTGACGCTCGGAACGGACTGCGGCAACTTTGTTTTGGATGAAGCCGCTTTCCAGCGCCGTCCACACTCCGCCCGCCGCTTCAATATCCTGGAACAGCGCCCACGCAGCCGTGCTTAATTTAACCGTCAGATCTTCGATAGCACCGGAACCCGCCGCCGGATCGGTGACTTTCGACAAATTCGATTCCTCAAGTAGAATGAGTTGTGTGTTGCGTACGACGCGTCGGGCCAAGGCGTCGGGCAATCCGAGCGCCGCCGTGTGAGGCAGTGCAGTGATGCTGTCCGCACCACCGATGCCCGCGGCAGCAATTGCGATGGTGGTGCGCAGCATGTTTGCGTAAGGGTCGCGTTTGGTCATCATCCGCCAGGCCGTTTCCGCCGCGATGTATGCGGGCTTCGGTGTGAGGCCGCAGGCACCTTGAACCCGCGCCCAAAGCTTTCGTAACGCACGAAACTTGGCGATGGTTAGAAACTCGTCGGCGTCAGCCGAGAGCCGGAAATAGATCATTGCTGCAGCGGCTTCGAGCGGAACTCCGCCAGCTTCAAGCGCGCGCAAATACTCGACCGCACTGGCGAGAGCAAAAGAAAGCTCTTGTGCCTCCGAGCCGCCGGCATTGTGAATGATGCGGCCATCAGCAACCGCGAATGGCCCACGAAAACCCCGCGCCCCGAGTTCGCCGACCATCGTCGCGAAGCTCTTCGACAGAATGCTCCACGTTTGCGGGCTGGTACCCGATGCGGCAAAGCCGCCAATTGGATTTATGCTGGCGCGCATTTCGATCGACGCGGGCGGCAGCTTGCGGCTTTCGACCAATGTGGCGAATTGCTGGATTGCGCTGCGCGTCGCGGGGCTCAAGTTGAGATCGATGGTTATTCCTGCATCGAGCATAACGCCATCGAGCACCCGCGCGAGCGTGCCGGGTGAGGCATCGAGCCCATAGCCGTTGGCGCTAACCGAGCCCGCCATAACAATCGTGATGCCCGTAGCGCCGTTCTCAAGATCCTGCAGCACTTGCACGTTCGCAGCCGCAGGATCGGGATGGTCGACGCGCTGCATCAGGGTCCAGGCCGTGCCCGGCTTACGGCCTGTGAGGGGCCTAAGCCCGGCAGCGCGGGCATACAGCGGCTCTATGCGGAGGCCGTCGTAGGTCCGGCTTACGAGGCGTTTTTCGAACGCGGCGCCTTTCAGCGCAGCCTCAACCAGCTTTCGCCATTCCGCTTCGCCTGTGGGCGGGAATTCGGCGGCGAGGGGTAAATCGTCGATCATGCAGGCAAAATGGCACAGTCGGCATCATCCGACCATTGAGTTAAAGCAAATTGTATACCGGCCAAGCGGAGTCGCTAGGGCAGGCGGTGGATGCCGCCGGCATCGACCGCCTCGGCTGCGTCAGCGACACGGCGTCCTCCGATGACCCAGTCACCTGCAATTTCCGCCAACGGCATCAATACGAAAGCGCGCTCGAACAACCGCGGATGCGGCAAAGTGAGGTTTGGCTCGTGAAGCACCAAATCATCATATGCGATGATATCGATATCTGCAGTCCGCGGTCCGTTGCGCTTCTCGTGAGCGCGATCGCGGCCGAGCTTTAACTCTATTTCCTGAGCCCGCGCGAGAAGCTCGCGGGGAGTGAGCGTGGTTTCAACGGCGATCGCAAGGTTGACGAAATACGGCTGGTACTTAAAGCCCCAAGGGGGTGTGCGGTAGTCAGATGAACGCGCCGTCAGGTGTACATCCTTGCCGTCGCAGAGCAAGTCGATCGCGCGATCGAGAATGGCCCGACTGTTTCCGACGTTGCCGCCCAGCGCCAGCAGCGCCTTAGCCATGACGGCTCCGCACCAGCGTCACTCCAACGTCGCTGAAAGTGGCGGCTATAGGAGCGTGCGGCTTATGAATTGTAACCCGCACCGAACGCACGGTCGGGAAAGCTGCGAGTACCGCGTCTGCCACGCGTCCCGCAGCCGCTTCTATCAAACGGAAACGTTGCGCGGAAAATGCGTCGCTCGCGCATTCGACGACTTTGTCATATGAAACTGTGTCCACGACTTTGTCGGAGCGCGCCGCGGCATTGAGATCGATCTCAAGATCGAGGTCGATCGCAAAGCTTTGCCCCACCTTGGCCTCGTGGACCATGACGCCATGATAGGCGTGAAGCGTGAGCCCCTTGATGAATATCCGGTCGGTCATCGCGCTGCCTCGATTGCGGCTGCAACTCGTAATGCCTGGATGGTCTCTTTCACGTCGTGCGCGCGCACGATGTTTGCGCCGTTTTCGACCGCCAGCAAGTGAGCCGAGATCGATCCACCAATTCGATCGTGCGGGCTAGATGGCGTCACGGTGTTGATAAATCGTTTGCGTGATGCGCCGACCAAAAGCGGCAGATTGAAGTGCTTAAACTCGGTGAGTCGGGCGATGCAGGCGATACTCTGTTCGGCGGTTTTGCCGAAGCCGATCCCCGGATCGAGTATGATGTTCTCGCGGGCGATGCCCGCGCGGGCTGCGATTTCCAGCGACCGCATAAAGAAAGAGTTCACCTCGGCGATGATGTCGATCGAGGCGTCGGCGGTGTCGCGATTGTGCATCACAATTACCGGGACGCCACATTTGGCGACCAGCGGTGCCATGTCGGTATCACGTTGCAGACCCCAGACATCATTGACAATGCACGCCCCTTGATCGATTGCCCAAGCTGCAGTCGACGCTTTTATTGTGTCGATCGACACGGGCAGTCCGAGCTTGACTGCAGCCGGCAAAACCGGCGCCAACCGTGACTTTTCCTCGTCGGCTGCCACCGGAACCGCGCCACCATAGGGGCGCGTCAATTCCGCACCAATGTCGAGAATATCAGCCCCAGCCGCGGCTATTTCCGCGGCATGGGCGATGGCAACCGCGGGATCAATAAACTGACCGCCGTCGGAAAAAGAATCCGGAGTCACGTTGAGGATACCCATCACAAGCGGGCGACCGAGCGACAGCAGCGCGGAAAGTCCATGCGCTTGGACGGCGGTTTTATCGAGGGTACGGACGCTTCCCATGCTTGTCGCTTTGCGCGGTGAGCGAGGGGCTGTCAAGCAGTGTATCGAGAACTCAATACGTGATCTTCAACGGCAACAACTTGGCGTTTTCAATCCAGCGTTTGACGACTTTTTCGGACGGCAACAGGCGAACCAGTTTGCGCTTCTTGTTGGCGTCCGCCATCGCTTTGGCGAGGTTGAGCGGATTTCGGTACTTGAGTTCCTTTACCGTATCGACGCCGGCAGCTTGCAATAGTTCCGCGTATTCCTTGCTGATGCCTTTGATGCGCATGCGGTCGGCGACGTTAGCCCAGCACAACAGACTTTTTTCGTCGAAGCCCGTTTTCTCGGAAAGTAGCTTGCGTCCTTTTACGGTACGGGCGGCTTCCAGTAGACGATCGGTGGATCGGATCCCAACCGATTTGAGGACAACGGCGATGTCGCCATCAATCCCCTCGATATCGGTGATGGGATAAGACATCCGCGCTTCCTCCGCCTTTTATTTTGTTTGGCTACGACGAAAAATGGTTCAAATAAACTGACTCAATCCGGGGATCGCACCGACGATTTCTCCAACCGCATCGTCGCCGATTTTTTCCCGGGCATAAGAGATGGTTTCCCGGGTGACGCCTTGCACTTGTCCCATGCTCAAGCCAGCCGCCATCATTTTGGTGCCGGCGCCCATAATGCCACCCAGCGAAAACATGCCGCCTGCTGCATCAGACTGTTTTGTTAAGAGGGCATCCGCCCCGGGAAGCTTATCGATGAGCGCCTGGACCTTATCGGCCGGCCCTTCCTTGCGCAGGAAATCGAGGATGATTCCGACCGCTTTTTCCGCGGCACCCCGTTCGACGCCAACTTTGGCGACGAGAAGTCCGACCAGCTCATCCATGATCCCCTCACGCCCCGGCACTCATGCGGAATTGCGGTTATATTGAACGCCGTTTTCGTCGATGACAAGCGGTGTGCAGTGTCATTTGTAATTGATCGACGATGCATCGCAACTATCGCCGACGCCGTGTCAAGCGAAATAAATCACACGGGGCAAATTTTGAACGCACTGTGAGATCTACCCATGGATCGGTTCCCCGGGCGCAGTCTGACTGAGCCGCTTGGCGAACCGTGGCTGTTGCCCACCAATTAGAGGAACCATCAGCGGCGCGGCAACCCGTTAGGGCTCGCCGCGCTTTTTTTGGTCTATATCCTTGGATTTACCACCCGTAATGAGCCAATTTGATTAGTCCATCCGGCTATACATGCTTAAAAAATGCTGAAAGAAGAAGGATATACCGACCGGCCGGCTTTCGGTCGTGTATTCAGTCGGTCTAATGTCGGAAAAATCAGAAGAACAAAGTCGCGTTGAGTGACAGAGGAAGGCGTTGATGAAGTCGATCAGACGGTCGCATATCGTCGTCGTTGCGGGCGGCAATCATGGTCGTGATTTAACGGCGCGGTTGCGCCGCATGGACGTGGCACAAGTCACGGCTGTCACTGATCTTGAGGAGGCGCGGCGCTTGTGTCGGGTTGGCAACGCTGACGCCTGTTTGGTCGCGATTGATCTTGCGGTCCCGGATGACACCCTAGCGCCGGAAGGCGACGCACCAGGGCGGTTTGGCGGCATCCCCGCACTAATCGTTGCACCGGTGGTCACGCCCCACCTGCGCCGAATGGCGCGCCGCTGCGGCTATAGGGCGGCTGTCGCAGCGACCATTCCGCCACGCTTGCTCTACCGCCGCATAGGTGCGGTACTTCAGGGCCGTCGCGGTGTTCGGCGCTTCCAGCGGGCCGCTCCCGGGATGCAACGTGTGGCAGCATCAGATACGTCTGCTTTTGAAAAGCGGACCCTGCATTGACGGTGCTTTTCAGCGTCCACCCGCATTGCTAGCGTCCAACCGCAGGGAGCCCACAATGAAAACGCTCGACGCGGTTTTAAGTCGCATCGATCAGGATATCGACCAGAGTGTGGAGCGATTGTTTGCGCTTTTGAGGATCGCATCGGTCTCCACCGATCCGGCCTTTAAAGATCAATGTCGAGCGGCAGCAGAACACGTCGCGACCGATCTTAAATCGATTGGCTTCGAGGCGGCTGTGCGGCCGACCGCGGGCCACCCGGTGGTCGTTGGCAAGTCGAATGGTGTCGCCGGCCCGCGTGTCCTGTTTTACGGACATTATGACGTGCAACCGGTCGATCCCCTCAATTTATGGAAAACTCCGCCGTTCGAGCCGCGCATCGAAACATTGCCCGACGGCCGCAAGATTATCGTTGCGCGCGGGGCCTGCGACGACAAGGGTCAGGCGATGACGTTCATCGAGGCCTGCCGCGCGTTCAAGGCGGTCACAGGTAAGTTGCCGCTCCCGATCACGATGATGATCGAGGGAGAAGAGGAGTGCGGCTCCAAGAATCTTTTCGATTTCGTTCGCGACAATGCCGACGAATTTAAGTTGGACCTGGCATTGGTTTGCGACACCGCTATGTGGGACCAGAAAACTCCGGCCGTAACCACGTCACTGCGCGGCCTGGTGTACGAGGACGTTAAAATCATCTGCGCCGATCGCGATTTGCATTCGGGCGTGTTCGGCGGCGCCGCGCAAAATCCGCTGCGGCTTTTGGCCAAAATCCTCGGTGCTATGTGGGACGACAAGGGTCGCGTTACAATCCCCGGGTTTTACGATGGCGTTAAGGAGCTTCCAGCGGATATCAAAGCGGACCTGAAAGGGCTCGATCTCACTCCCGAGAAATTCCTTGCGCCGATCGGATTGAAAACGCCATCGGGAGAACAGGATCGCATGTTGATCGAAATGATCACTACGCGCCCGACGGCTGAGATTAACGGCCTCATTGGCGGCTACACGGGTGAGGGCGCAAAAACCGTTATCCCCGGTGAAGCCAGCGCGAAGGTTTCATTTCGTCTGGTCGGCGAGCAGAACCCGGAGAAAATCCGCGATGCCTTTCGCACCTTCGTGCGATCGCGTTTACCGGCGGACTGCAAGGTCGAATTCGGCAATTTCGGACTGGCCCCGCCGCTCCAGCTCTCCTTTGACAATCCGGCACTGAACAAAGCGCGCGCCGTGCTGGCCGACGAATGGGGTCACAAGGCCGTTGCAGTTGGCGCGGGCGGATCAATTCCGATCGTCGCAGACTTCAAGAGTGTCCTCGGCATGGACTCATTGCTGGTAGGTTTTGCGCTCGACGACGATCGCGTTCATTCACCGAACGAGAAGTTCGATTTGAAGTGCTACCACAAAGGCATCCGAAGCTGGGCGCGTATTCTTGACGCGTTGTCAGCGTCCTAGCCGATTTTACTTGAGTTGATCGGCCACTTTGTCGATACCGGCTTGCGCGCAATCATCGTCCTTGCCCGGCGAGCCGGATACGCCAACCGCGCCGATCACATCGTCGCCGACTTTAATTGGCAAGCCTCCCGCGAGCGCGATTACGCGCGTGTATTCCTTGAAGCCGGCAACAGCGGGGTCATCGAGGATGCGTTTGACGACCGAGGCGGAGGGCTGACGAAAAGTACGCGCGGTATACGCTTTGCGATCGCTGCTTTCGACGGTATGCAGGCCGGCGCCCTCATCGCGCAACATGACGAGGGCAAGTCCGCCTCGGTCGAGAACTGACACCGAGATCTTGAAACCCATGCTTTGGCATTTCGCAATCGCGCCATTGGCAATCGTTTGTGCCATGGGCAACGAAATGCTCTTCTGCGTTACGACACCCTGAGCGGCACCCGCCGACGAAATACCGAGGGCGATGGCAAGTCCAGCGACGGCTTTTACGACGTTTGACATGAGCAATTCTCCCTGATGTGTCCCAGCTTGGGCGCTCTCTCTAAAAACCCCGACCGCGCCAGCCTATTTCTTGAGTTTGTACCCGGTCCTGAACATCCACCATACGGTGACCAGGCACACGCCGAGGAATACCAATGTCATACCCACACTGACGCTATGGCTCACGTCCGAAATCTCAAAAAAGCTCCAACGGAAACCGCTGATCAAGTATACGACCGGATTAAACAGCGCGATGGTCTGCCATACCGGCGGCAGCACGCTGGTCGAATAGAAGGTTCCGCCGAGAAACGTTAGGGGGGTGATGATCAGCAACGGTACGATTTGAAGCTTTTCAAAGCCCTCAGCCCAGATGCCGATAATAAAGCCCAGCAGGCTGAAGGTTGCTGCAGTCAGGATCAGAAACGTGACCATCCAGAACGGGTGCGCAATATGCAGCGGTACGAATATCCACGATGTCGCGAGGATAATAAGACCTAAAATAATCGATTTCGTTGCTGCGGCGCCGACATAACCGAGCACGATCTCAAACGGCGACACCGGCGCCGACAGAATTTCGTAAATTGTCCCCGTAAAGCGCGGAAAGTAGATACCAAACGAAGCATTCATCGTGCTCTGGGTGAGGAGGGTCAGCATAATCAGGCCCGGCACGATGAACGCGCCGTAGGGAACACCTTCGATTTCCGTAATCCGCGACCCGATGGCGGCGCCAAACACCACGAAATAAAGCGATGTCGAGAGGACAGGCGAAACGATGCTCTGCCAGACGGTGCGCGCAGTGCGCGCCATCTCGAAGCGATAGATTGCGCTGACGGCTCTCAGGTTCATTTTCTGTCGCTCACCAGTCCGACAAAAATATCTTCGAGCGAGCTTTGCGTGGTGTGCAGATCGCGAATTCGTAAGCCGGCCCGCGATAACTCACCAAGGAGCGTTGCCACACCGGTGCGCTCCGCCTTGGTGTCGTAGTCATAAATGAGGCTGCTGCCGTCATCACCGATCGAGAGTTTAAAGGCCGAAAGTTCAGCGGGAATTTCTGAGAGCTTCTGATGAAGCTGAAGGGTCAGCTGCTTCTTACCCAGCTTGCGCATCAACTCGGCCTTGTTCTCGACGAGGATGATTTCCCCTTTATTGATCACACCGATGCGATCCGCCATATCCTCGGCTTCCTCGATGTAATGCGTGGTGAGGATGATCGTCACGCCCGAGGCGCGGAGATCGCGAACCACCTGCCACATATCTTTGCGGAGCTCGACGTCGACGCCGGCGGTGGGCTCATCCAAAAAGAGGATTTGCGGTTCATGAGAGAGCGCCTTGGCAATCAGCACGCGCCTTTTCATGCCGCCCGAAAGCGTCATGATCTTGTTGTCCTTTTTGTCCCATAAGGACAATGCGCGCAGCACCTTTTCAATATAGGCGGGACTTTTTGGCTTGTTGAAAAGACCGCGACTGAAACTGACGGTCGCCCACACGCTTTCGAAGGCATCCGTGTGCAATTCTTGCGGCACAAGGCCGATCCGGGAGCGCGCGGCGCGGTAGTCGGAGATGATGTCGTGTCCGTCTACGGTGACCTTGCCTTCGGTCGCCACGAGGATGCCGCAGATAATTCCAATCAGCGTGGTCTTGCCGGCGCCATTTGGTCCGAGCAAAGCGAAGATTTCGCCGCTGCGAATGTCGAGGTTGATATTTTTCAGCGCCTTAAAGCCGGAGGCGTAGCTTTTCGACAGGTCTTTGACGGAAATAATTGGTTGCATGTGGCTGCAATCGAGGAGGGGCGCAGCTGCCATATAGGCCGTGGAACTCGGCGACGCTAGCCCCGGCAAATTGCGACGAAAGTGTTAGGCAATTTCCGCGATCGCGCGAAGATCGCTCAGCGTCTGGATAGGTTGAAAGTCCAAATATTCGTCAGGAAGCTTGCTCCGATTGATCCAGAATGACCGAAAGCCAACGGAGACACCGGCCATAACATCCCAGCGGTTCGACGAAACGAACGTCACGTCACCAGCGGCGCATTTAAAGTGATCCGTCACAAGGCCATAGACCTCAGGTCGCGGTTTAAACATCTTCAACACGTCGACCGACAGGATCGCGTCGAGGTCACTACCGATTTTGGCCGCGTCGACCGCGGCCTTGAGCATTGCGGGCGATCCGTTAGAGAGGATGCCGGTTTTGCGTCCCTTCGCCTTGAGTGTCTTCAGCACGACTCGCGCGTCGGGGAATGCGTCGAGTTGGAAGTAAGCATCGAGCAGCTTTGATTTGAGAGTTTTGTCAACGCTCGGGGTAGCCGCTAGCGCGTAGTCGAGCGCACGTTCGGTCAGCGCCCAGAAATCCGTGTAGTGCCCCGCAAGCGTCAATGTCCAACTATATTCCAGCTGTTTCGTACGCCAGACTGCCGACATACGGTCTGCATCGGCTCCGGCTTGATCGCGATAGCGGGCGATTGCCGAATGCACATCGAAAAGCGTGCCATACGCATCAAAAATGTAAATTGCCGACATGGTAACCTCCGGACCGACCCTCGACTTTGCGTTTGATCTTTTCCGAAAACCGGTGCCCACTTTTCCGGATCATGCGCTATGGTTGCAAAGCGCGGCGGATGGGGCAAAGACAAATTTCTGCCGCCGCAATCGGGAGTGGTGAATGGTGTCGGGGCAAGGCTGGTCAAAGACCTGGACCTATTATGAGGGCGATTGGCACGAGGGAAATATCCCGATTATGGGCGTACGCGACCACGCCGCGTGGCTTTGTTCCTCGGTATTCGATGGTGCTCGCACCTTCGAGGGCGTCTCGCCCGACCTCGACCTCCATTGCGCGCGGGTGAACGCATCGGCTGAAATCATGCATCTAAAACCAGCGGCCTCGGCCGAGACATGGCTCGGCCTCACGCGCGATGGGGTCAAGCGATTTGACAAAGATGCAGCGCTTTACATTCGTCCAATGTATTGGGCTGAGCGAAGCGGCACCCTGCTGGTGGCACCTGATCCTGACTCGACCAAATGGTGCCTGAGCATTTACGAGGCGCCGATGCGTAGCCCGGAGGGCTTTTCTATTACATTGTCGCCCTACCGCAAGCCGAGTCTGGAATGCATGCCAGTCGATGCCAAGGCGGGGTGCCTCTATCCCAACAACGCGCGGGCGCTGATCGAGGCCAATTCGCGCGGGTTTGGCAATTGCGTGGTGCTCGACCTGCTTGGCAATGTTGCGGAACTTGCCACCGCCAATCTGTTCATCGGTAAAGATGGAGCGGTGTTCACCCCGGCCGTGAATGGCACTTTTCTAAATGGCATTACGCGCCAGCGCGTTATCAAGCTCCTGCGGGATGCCGGCGTAAGTGTGATTGAGACGACGCTCAGGTATCGCGACATTCAAAACGCGGACGAGATTTTTTCATCCGGGAACTATTCGAAAGTCATGCCCGTCAATCGCATCGGCGAGCGGTCACTGCAGCCCGGCCCACTTTATCGCAAGGCTCGCGAACTTTATTGGGACTATGCGCATGGTTGATCGTGCGTCTTCCGTCGCCATCATTGGCCTCGGGCTCATGGGCGAGGTCTATGCCGGACGTCTGATTGCTGCGAAAATTCCCGTCATCGGCTTTGACATCGATGCTGCCCGGCGCACACACTTTGCGGACATTGGCGGTCGACCGGTGGCATCGATTGCAGAGTTGGCCAAGCCCGCGCGCTGCATCATCATCGCGGTATTCGATACAGGGCAGGTCGAAGACGTGATTGAAAACCATCTGTTGCCGACATTGGGCGATGATTCCGGCAAGATCGTTTTATGTATGAGCACGTGCGATCCCGATCGCGTGGCAGCGCTGGCGGAGCGTGTTGCGCCGCGCGGTATTCGTTATCTGGACGTGCCGGTGTCAGGGACCAGCGAACAGGTGCGCCAAGGCGATGGCGTGGCGTTGATTGGTGGCGATATCGCGATTGCCGAAGAGGTGAAGGACGTTTTGGATGCGCTGTTCGTGCGCCGATTTCATGTCGGCAAGGTCGGCGATGGCGGGCGCGCCAAACTCGCAGTCAATCTGATACTTGGTCTCAATCGTCTGGCCCTGGCTGAGGGGCTGGTTTTTGCTGAGCGGCTCGGGCTCGATCCCGTCGCGTTTCTCGAGGTCGCGCGCGGCTCCGCGTCATATTCTCAAGTCATGGAAACGAAAGGGCCGAAAATGGTCCGCGGCGATTTTTCGCCGGAAGGCCGGGTCAAACAGACACTAAAGGACGTTCACTTGATGCTCGACCAAGCAGTCGCCGTCGGACAGAAGCTTTCTATGCTCGAGGTGCACGCCGACGTGCTGGAAGCGTGTGTGCGTGCGGGCGAGGCGGATCTCGATAATAGCGCGATCATCAAGGAAGTCCGTCGTCGAGGGTCGAATACATAAAGCGAAAATTGAATTGTAGGGTGGGAGGAGCAAGAGATGAAGAAGCTACTGCTTTCGGCCGCTTTGACGCTCGCTGCAAGTTTGGGCACCCCGGCTTTCGCGCTAGAATGGCCGCAGAAAACAATTCGTATCATCGTATCGTTCGGGCCCGGCGGCGGTGCCGACATTATTGGCCGAATTCTGGCGGACTCGATGCAGGCCAAGCTTGGCAAGCCGATCATTATCGAGAACAAGCCCGGCGCCGGCGGTATCATCGGCAATGAGGTCGTCGCCAACGCGGAGCCCGACGGTTACACGCTCGGGGTCATGACAGCGGGCCAGATCATTGCGGCGGTGACCAGGAAAAATATGCGTTACGATACGCTGACTGCGTTTGCGCCCATTGGCCAAATTGCCACCGCAAGCTTATTGATCGTCACGCGTCCGGATTTTCCAGCCAACAATGTGAAGGAATTGGTCGACGCCGCGAAAGCCGACCCGGGCAAAATCGTTTTTGCGAGCCCCGGCTTTGCAGCTACTCAGCATTTTGCCGGAGAAATGTTCAAACAAACTGCAAAAGTGAATTTGCTGCACGTTCCGTTTAAGACGTCGCCCGAAGCGATCAACGCGACGCTCGGCAAACATGCTGATGTGTTGTTCGACACGGTGTCGGCGCTGATAGGGCAGGTGCAATCCGGTCAGCTCAAAGCGCTCGCTGTCACCGGCAAAGACCGCTTTCCCGCGGTGCCGGACGTTCCCGCTGCGGTGGAATTGGGCGTGCTTCCGGGCTACGACGTGACGACCTGGTATGGCTTGTTCGCACCGCGCGGGACGCCAGCGCCAGTCGTTGCGCTGCTGAACAAGACGATGAACGAAAGTCTGGCAGATGAAAGCGTTCGTCAGCGAATGGCCGCAGCTGGTGTGGTGGTCAAGACGTCCACGCCGCAGGCGTTCGGAGATTTTATGGCAAGCGAATACAAGCGGTGGGATGCAGTGCGCGAAGCCGCAGGAATTCCGCAACAATAAAGGAACTAACCTCGAGACACGTCGACTGGACGATAGTCCGCCATAGACTGGATGATCGCTTCAAAAGCACCTGCTACATCCAGCATCTCGTTGGTCGACACTGGAAACGGCTTACCCGTCTCGATCGTTTCGCCGAATGCTTCCAACAGGACGCCGAGCGAGTTGACCGCAGGATAAACTTCCGTCACGGGCTGCTCCCCGATTTTGGCGACCGTGAGCGTCGTTTCTTCCCGCGCTTCGGCCCAGCCTTTTGTGCCGAAAACCATGATGCGCCAGTACATCGGCGCAGCACGCACGGTCGCGAGTACGCCGGTGGCACCGGTCGCGAATTGGACCAGCGCTGCGGCCGCGTCGCGTGGATCAGGTGGCGCTTTCTGCGAATGGGCGCGGGCGTCGACGGTCTTGATCGGCCCGACAAGATTAACGAACGCGTCAATGAGATGGAGACCGGCGCCGGTCATGCCACCGCCGGGAGATTCGCGTGGGTCGTCACGCCAGCCGCCCTTCACGCGCGTCGAATGCTCATTGGTGAAATTTCCCTCGACATGCAGGACCTCGCCGATGATCCCATCAGCCACCACGCGCTTGAGCTCGCGCATGGAGGAGAAGCATCGCTTGTTGTTTCCGAGGGCGAAAGGCACGTTCGCCTTTTTCGTGGCAGCGACGGCACGCGCCGCTTCTGCGCGAGTAAGAGCCAACGGTTTTTCACACCACACCGCTTTACGAGCGGCCGCAACGGCAGAAATCTGCCCGACATGCAGAGAATGCGGCGTTGCCAGAAACACAGCCTGCACCCGCGAGTCCTGGATCGCGTCTTCGAATTCCGTAGATAATTCGAAGCCCTTCGTCGCGGCGAAATCGCGAACGAGGTCCGGTTCTTTGCTCACCCCGCGAATAAAGCGCAGTCGCTTGCTTTTTCCCTGCACGGATTCGACGATATTTTTTCCCCATCGGCCAAGGCCGATCACGGCAGCATCAATCATTGGAAGGAATACTCAGGTTGGTGCAAATAATATGTCATAAGTCATTCTAGACGGGCGATCTTGCAAACGGCAATCGGGAAAGGAAACGGCCAATGGACGAAAAACAACTTCACGACCGCGGTCTGAAGCTGCGCGTCGACATGTTCGGACGCGAGGCGGTTGAGAAGCGCATGAACGCGTTCGGCGATTTCGGAAAGCCGCTCCAGCATATCATCAACGCCTATGCATATGGTGATGTGTGGCAGCGGTCCGCATTGCCGCCTGGCGTAAAATCACTTGTTATGGTTGCGATGATGGCTGCCGCCGGGCACCAGAACGAGCTTCGGGTACACCTTAAAGGCGCGCTGAAGAATGGTTGCACCGCTGAGCAGATTCAGGAAGTTCTGCTGTTGTTGACGATGTATTGTGGGATTCCGGCCGCCAATGAAGCCCACCGCATTGCGACCGAAGTCCTGCGCGAGCAGGAGACTTCGTTAATCCCAGCCATTTAAGGCGGTGGTTCAGTAACCAATTTTGGCACGGGGCGTCCGCGAATATCATAGACGCGCGCGTAGTCGACACCCTCGCGGTTGATCTCGACGAGTGCCCGGGCCGTCAGATCGCGGCAATAGTACGTACCGAGCATCATGGCAAAATCTGCTCGTTTGCGGTCCCAGGTTGTCTCAAATTCCGGGCCGAGCGCGATTTCTGCCGGACGCTGTGGTCCGCAAATTTCGATGGTCCAGCGCCGGCCGGCCGGCGGCTTAAGATGCATATCCGCGAGCTTTGTGCGCAGGGCCTCGCCGGCCTGTTTGAACGCCAGGCCCCAGTAGTCGAGCATGTAGTTATCGTGAGCCATGCGAACGCCGCCGGAGGCCCAATTGAATGTTGTGTATTGATACGGATGTAGCCGAACCATGTCGCTTATCGGCAGCGCAAGACCACCGATGAGTGCGGCCGCGAACGCAGCGGTAGCCAGGGTGCCAAAAGCGCGCACGCGTTCGAAAATCCACGCGCCTCCAAGGCCTCCGAGCACAGCGAACGGCGGGACCACAAACACGAAATGACGAAGCCCGTTGTATAACGCCGGATGCGTCACCATTGCCAAAAGGACTGGAAAAATCGCCGCGAGCACCAGCAGGACATAAGTTGCGCGGCGTTTAAGTGGCACCCGCCGCTGCGCGGCCGCGATCAGCGCGCCCGCTGCTCCGACAATTCCGAACACCAACATGACTTCCGGCAACTTGAGTACGAAAAGACGAGGCAGATAACTGGCGGGCATGTTAGTTACGGCAATCAACTGACCGGCATATAGCTCCCGCCATGGTTTTTCAAAAAAGGTGTCGAAATATTCGGCGGCCCGCATCGGATTGAGTGGCGCGAGAATCGACCACGGCCACAGAAGCCCCATGATCAAATAGCCGAGTACCAACGCCGGCAGCAGACACCAGATAAATTGGACCATCCGCGCCGCCGTCAAACGAATGCCAAGAGCGCTTGCTTCGACAAAAACGACAAGCAGCAGCGCGGCCAATGCATAGGGCGCAGCGATGCCGGCGAGCACACGGGAACCGAAGGCGAGACCGGCGCCAACGCCTGCAAGAGCGACGGTTCGGGGATTTGGCTGCGGGTATTCGTCGAGCGCACGCACCATACCGAGCAACAAAACGGCCATGGCCGTTGCGAAGGGTGCGTCCTTCGCATTGATGAACATATGGCCGTAATAAAGTGGGCAGGTCGCAAGCAAAACGAGAGCGATCAATCCGGCAATCGGGCCGCCAAGACGGCGAGCGATGCGCCAGGTCGCGATTAGACCAATAATGCCGATGGCCGCTCCAACCAACCGTCGCGTTTCGAACAAGCCGAATGGCAGGACCTTGCTGGCGAGCGCAGCCAGCATGTCGAATCCGCCGCCGTATTTGTAAAGATTGACGAAGGAGAGCGCTCGGTCGTCTTTAAAACCCGAGCTGTAAAGCGCGAGCAGCAAGTCGCCATATTGCGAGTGCGTGTAATCGTCCCATCCGAGGCCGTAATCGCGGAACGTGAATCCTGCGACTACAGCGACGATAGCAAGCACGACAACGGAAAAGCGGTCGGCAGATGTTGCTGCCGACCACTTGCCGAATGGGCGCACGAAATGGGTCGAGACGTTCGAGATGTCTACTTGCTCGCAGCGCCGAATAATTCCTCGACGTAATCCCAGTTTACCAGGTGATCTAGAAAGGCTTTCAGATAATCAGGCCTGCGGTTGCGATAGTCGATATAGTAAGAGTGCTCCCAAACGTCGCACCCCAGAATTGGAGTTGCTCCGTGGACCAGCGGATTTTCGCCATTCGGAGTTTTGCTGACGATTAATTTGCCGTCTTTTACCGCGAGCCAGGCCCAACCGGAGCCGAATTGGGTCACACCTGCCTGCGCGAAATCCTCTTTCATCTTGGCAACGCCGCCAAGATCGCTGTCAATCTTTGCCTTTAGCTTCCCTGGAATCTTGTCGCCGCCGCCATTCGGCTTCATCCATTTCCAAAAATGAGTGTGGTTGTAGTGTTGGCCGGCATTGTTGAAGAGGCCTGCGTTTTTGCCAAAAGACCCCTTCACGACCTCCTCGAGAGATTTGCCTTCCAGCCCGCTACCTTCCAAAAGCTTGTTGCCGTTGTCGACATAGGCCTTGTGGTGTTTGTCGTGATGATATTCGAGCGTCTCGCGCGACATATACGGCGCGAGCGCGTCGTGCGCATATGGCAGGTCGGGCAACTTGAACGACATTATGTCCTCCTCGATCCACAAACGATGATTACGGGGTAATCCGATCTATACGTGAACCTGCCCGTCCCGGGCGAGTTCCTCAATCAAATTAATTAGGCGGTGGCAACGTCTGGGGCAACGGCTGAACGGTCAAGATAGAGCTGAAGACGGCTAAAAGTCTGCTTTATTGCGGATGGCCAGTTTGGTTGGGTCTGCGGGGTAGTTTATTTTTGCTGTTGCCGCCGACGAGCGAAAAAGCGAGAATTCATCATTGCCAGAAGAATTTAGCCGATACGTTACGGCGAAAGTTGCTGGTTCAGAGAGGATCGAAAAAATATGCCGGTTTTGTTGTATGGCATAGGTGCATTTGCCCTTTTTGCGGGGCTCGCCATGGTCGGGTTTGGTATTCCGATCAACGAATTCAGCTTTGGAAATACGCTCATTAGTGCGGGCACAACGGCCGTCGTCGGAGGCTTGATTATCATTGGCCTTGGTGTGGTGGCCGGGCAAATACGGCGGATGATAGCAGCCCTCGCTGTCCAGCCGCCGGCCCGCTTTGCGCAGCCAATGGATCCCCACGAAATTCCGGTTAGCGCGCGCAATGCCATCCCGCAGGGCCGTGTGCCGTTTCCTTCCAGATCTAGATCCGACACCGGGCTGCCAGCTCCCACGTCCGCCGCCATGCCAGATGAGGATCATCCCACTCCAACCTATGCCCCGACACTCCGTAACCCCGATGAACCATCCGTAACGGTTGAGGACGAGATTTCATTGTCTCCGCTTGAGGCGAGCACACCATCCTCATCGGCGGCCGGCTCGCCGTTTGGCAGCAACGGATTAGACGAGGACGATAAGAGCCGAGAGTCAACGGGAGGCTGGCGCGCCCCACCGCCCTCTGCCGCTACACCGCCGCAAACCCGCCCTCTCCACACCGCAAATTTTGATGCCATGTGGCCGGCCGAAACGAAATTGCCGAAGGCCCCTGCTAGTGGAGAGCTTAAGCCGGAACCGAAGATCGACGAGCCATCGCGTGATGCCGGCGTAATCCCTTCCAGGCGTGCCGACCTTGAAGGTCCAAAACCGCGCACCGTTGCCATTCTCAAGTCCGGGGTCGTCGATGGCATGGGCTATACGCTCTACGTCGACGGTTCTATCGAGGCGGAGTTGCCGCAGGGCACGCTGCATTTTGCGTCGATCAATGAGTTGCGTAATCATCTAGGAAAAGGGCCTTAGAACTGTAACGTTTCTTCTTTGTGGTAATTCTCTAGCTTTTCTTTGTCGGAAGTCGCATTTAACCAACACTGTCGCCCGAGACAGCGATCTTTTTCTTGCGACGACTGCAAACTGATAGTATTTTCAAATATAGGAATCGAAGCGAATATTCGCCCTTTGTCGACGAACAGAGATGGACCTCTTTATTGAGGTTTTGTTTGCGGCTTGCTGGTTCAGCAGCCGCTCGCCAGAGCAGAGCAGCGTCAATGAGTGACAGCACCGTCAATGGAAATTTCATTGAGCTGACGGCGAAAATTGTTTCCGCATATGTGAGCAACAATATCGTGCCAGCCGGAGAGATTCCCGGTCTGATCAATCAGGTGCATGCCGCGCTGAGCAGGGTATCTGGAAAATCTTCCGAGGGACCGTCCGAGCCGCTTAAGCCGGCTGTTTCGGTTAAAAAATCGATCACGCCCGAACACATCCTTTGCCTGGAAGACGGAAAGAAATTCAAATCGCTCAAGCGTCACCTACGCACGCAATACAACATGACGCCAGAGCAATACCGGGAAAAGTGGGGGTTGAGCGCCGATTACCCTATGGTTGCGCCAAATTACGCTGCTGCGCGGTCGCAATTAGCCAAGCAGATGGGTTTGGGCCAGCAGCGTCGGCGGCGTGTTAAATAGCGTGCAGGAGCGGCCGCGATTTTTGCCGTAGGTCGACGTAACACTTTGGGCCTGGATAAGATTCCTAAAGTTGTGGATAATTCTTGGCCTTCTCCTCCGGCAAGCGGAGATATTTCCACGACATCAATCCTCTAGCGCAATAACAAACATTATTCGGGGGATTTCTTTTTGACGGCTATGTAGGTATATAATCCTGCATAGGAGGTCGCGAATGACCCATATTGAATCCCCGCGCAGACCGCGTCGTTCCAAACGACAACCACAAACTCCACAGCAGCCCGCGATTGATAGCTTTCGCGCCCAGCATCTTGCGTTGGGACAACGCGAATTGGTCACCGAATTGGGCCGCACCAGCGTTGTTCATAATGAAGCCGAAAGCCCTCTGGCTTGGCTTGCAAAAAGACGGGGCCGAGATGGACGCGCGTTGATCGACGCTCATCAGCTTCAGGCCGGTGAACGATTGCGCACGGATTTCACGTGCGCCCATCTTATGCCTCGTACGACATCGAATTGGACAAAGCCGATTTCATCTGGCCGTGGCAATGGCGGCGGAAGCCCCGTCGAATTTACCGAAACGATGATCGCCGCCCGCCAGCGCGTGCATCATGCGCTCGATGCCGTTGGCCCGGAATTTTCGGGTTTGCTGCTCGATATTTGCTGCTTTCTGAAAGGCCTCGAAGATGCCGAACGTGAGCGAGCCTGGCCGGCCCGCTCCGGCAAAGTGGTGTTGCAACTTGCTCTCGATCGGCTTGCCCGCCACTACGGCTATGCGTCCAAAGCCCGCGGACCTGCGCGCTCGCGCATACGCACTTGGCTCACGGACGGAGCGAATTTCAGCGCCGATGGTTCTTGATTATGTCACAGCGGCCAAGGCAGCCTTGGCTTCGGCACGGATACGCTCGACCATCGAACGCAAACCATTCGAGCGCTGCGGCGTAAGATTTTCACGCAGCCCGATACGGTCAAAGAGTGCGAGGGCATCGGTTGCCAGGATATCGCGAGCACTTTTGCCCGAGTAAAGTGCAAGCAGGATTGCAATCAATCCGCGCACGATATGTGCATCGCTGTCGCCTTCGAAAGTAAGAACAGGGCCTCCGGTTCCGTCTGGCTTCACATGTGTGAGTAACCAAACCTGACTGGCGCAGCCGCGCACTTTGTTGGTTTCGGTGTGCGCGCTCTCCGGCAGCGGCTGCAACGTGCGTCCGAGTTCGATCACATAGCGATAGCGGTCGTCCCACTCATCGAGGAGTGTGAAATTTTCAACGATATCGTCGATCACGGTCATGATTGCCATCATATATAGGCCCGACGACGGCAATGGCCAAAAAAAGATCGAGGGCTGCGGGGCCCAAGCCGCTGAAACGCTTGTAAATTGGGTTCTAAACAGCCGGCCGGTCGCCGTGCGCTTCGCGTCGGGGTGGTAGCGGAACTGGCGCACGCCAGCCCGGAGCCATGTCGGCCGGAGTCAATGTGCCCTGGGGCGCGTCTGCGCCTGAAGGTTTAACATTGGCCTTTTCGGTCGACGCCGATTTCTCGCGTAACTTGGAAATGAAATCGTAGAGAGTACGGGCGCCGGCCTCGGCCTTATGACCAAGTGCGACAGCGACTTTTCCGCCGGTCGTGCAGGCGTCCGGCTGTCGCTCGCAGAATCCGCGCATATCCGAGACTGCGGCACTCGCGAGGGTTACGGCTTGGGTAGCGTCGATTTGCGCTTCCGACGATGGTGATTTGGCGCCGCTTGGGAGCAGCACGCACACAACGCACAGCCAAAACGCCATTCGAAGAAGGAAAAACATGACCCTACCCGTAACTGTCCCCGGCGACTTATTCGCCGCCTTTAAACTAAACCGTATCAGACAGGCCTGAAACTGTTGTTCGAAATGCAGAGAGCTTTTTGGATAAAATCGACTAGATATTTCTTCAAGTTCTATAATTCCGCATTTGACGAAAATTTTAAGTAAGTATCTGGAGCTTTGTTTTCACGGCATTTTCGCTACATCGACATGGTTACCAGAGCGGTAACAACTTGCTGCAATTGGTCGATCGCGGTCTTCGAGGAAACCTAATTTTCACCATGAGCTCCAAATAGCGGTCCGATCATATTCGGATGACCGTTGTAGCCAGCGAATGAGCTTCATTGGCGCTCCGCCTTAGTGTTCGCTTAAGCGGCTCTCCCTAAGGTCCGCAATGAAATAGGGGCGCGTCTGGTGCGACAAGACGTGCGATAGGGACGGTGAGTTTTCTCACGCCAGTTTGGGATTATGTCGACGCTTTGGTGCATCCCGCTGCCCAGCAGGATGCGATGACCGCGTCGCGCCACCGCGCCTTCATCGCTCCGCGCTTGCTCGGCTGTTTTGTCGCGCTGGCGAGCTTTCCTGTCTATATCGCCATTCGCGGCGTGCCGAGCGTGGTCGAAATCGGCGTGTTCTCCTGGCTCGTGGCCCCGATCCTGATCGTCTATTACCTTTCGCGCACCGGCCGTTACGAAAGCGCATACATTCTTTCGTCCCTGTCGCTCACCGTCCTTGCGTCGGCGGTGGCGCTATTCACAGGTGGGATCGCATCATTCGCGTCGATCTGGCTGGTAGTCGTCCCGTTGGAGGCCGCACTTTCCGCGTCGCGCCGCGTAATCGCGACGGCAGCGGCGTTTGCCGTGTTTGCTGCTGCTATGCTGTTCGTGTTTGGCGCTACTGGTGCGCTTCCGCATGTCGAGACGACCGCTGCTGAACAGAGCGGCCTGATGGCAATCGGTGTCGTCTCGGCGATGCTCTATGCGACCGGTCTTGCGCTGGGCGTAGACTCGTTCAGACGCACGAATTTAGCGCTGCTGCGTTCCGAGGACGAACGCTATCGCTTGCTTGCGAACAATATGACCGACGTCGTGGTTCGTTTCGGCCGTGCCGGGTCGAGTACTATTCGTGTCTCCGAGAGCAGAATTTCTGATCGGTGCGCAAATAAATGAGTTGTTGGGCGATTGCCTTTTTGAGCGCGTCCATGTCACCGATCGGCCAGCTTATTTGGCGACGCTTGCTGACACTGCGGCTTTGAACGAAGAGCGCTCGCTGGCATTTCGAATCCGGCGCGGCGGCGGGCCACAATATGCAGGCCAGTTCATCTGGGTTGAAATGGTGTGCCGGCCTTTCGAGTGTGCCGACGACGGTCGACTTGGGAGCAGCCGCGACGTGGTCGCGGTGCTGCGCGACGTAAGCGAGCGCAAATTGCAAGAACGTGCGGTTGAGATTGCCCGATTGGAATCCGAACGCGCCAACACTGCCAAGTTTCACTTCCTTGCAACAATGAGTCACGAGCTGCGTACCCCGCTCAATGCGATCATCGGATTTTCCGAGATCATGACGAGCGATTCGCTGAACGTGGACACGGAGCGCCAGCGTGAATATGCGCGCTTAATAAACGAGTCGGGGCGGCATCTGCTTTCGGTGGTCAATGGTATTCTCGATGCTTCAAAAATGGAGACAGGCAATTTTGAAGTAACGCCTGAACCGTTCGCCCCGGCGCCCGCGATCGTGAGCTGCACGGATCTATTGGCGCTGAAGGCGCAGGAATCCGGCGTTGAGCTCAAGATGCGCCTCGCCCAGAATCTTCCGGAACTGGCCGCCGACCGGCGTGCTTTCAATCAGATCCTCATCAACCTCATCTCGAATGCTATTAAATTCACGCCGCGTGGCGGTCGAGTCACTGTCGGCGCATTAGGCGAGGGTGGAAAACTTACTTTAACGGTCGAAGATACTGGAGTCGGCATTGGGGAGGCCGATCTCCCGCATCTCGGCGAGCCATTTTTCCAGGCGCACGCATCATACGACCGCCGCCACGACGGTTCAGGGTTGGGCCTTTCGATCGTGAAAGGCCTGGTAGGGCTACACGGTGGGGATGTTGAGATACGAAGTCGGCTGGGCGAGGGCACGCGGGTTACGGTGCGCTTGCCGGTCGACGGCGAAAATGCGCACCCCGTAAACGAGCCCATCAAACTTGTCATAGACCGCAACCGGGCCCTTGCCGGGGTCGTAAAAGATCAGGTGAAGAAAAGTGCGTAGGCGAACCACTCGACGGGAAATCGCGCTCGATGGCGCTGGCAGACTCGCTACAGCAATTAGCAGTCATCCGCGTGAATTTGTTGGCGTCGTCATGGCGACGTTTGCAGTATTTGCGATTGCGCTCAATGCGCTGTTTTTGCAAAAAGGGCCGCACCCGGCACCGATCTTTGCAACGAAGCCTCTGTTGCAACACGAATCGACGGCAGCACCGCCTGTTCGCGCGGTTCCGCCGAACGTGGCGGCGAACTCCGGCACGCAAGTTCGCGTCCAACTTATCGTGAATATTCAACGAGAGCTTGCGCGCAAGGGATTTTATGATGGGCCCGCTGATGGCATTTGGGGTGCAAAGACCGATAGCGCAGTGCGCGATTTCGTGCAGACGACGGGGGTCAAAATCGGCGCGGAGGCGAGTGATGGCCTGCTCCGCGCGATAGCTGCGTCCAACGCAAAGGCCGCGAATGCGGGCGCGGCCAATGCTCCTTCTTCCGATCCAATCGCGAAACTCATTGCTCCGTCCAAGCGCGTCACCGCAGTGCAACGCGCACTTTCCGATTTTGGCTATGGGCAGATCAAGCCGACCGGCGTTTTTGATCCGGACACGCGCGCGGCAATCGAAAAATTTGAACGCGATCACAAGCTTCCTGTCACAGGGCAACTGTCCGATCGGGTTGTGCGCGAGCTGGCCGCCATGACAGGCCGTCCGCTAGAGTGATTAGCAGCCTGACGATCGCTCGTGCTACTGAAGTCAATGCGACTGAAATCCGGGATATGGGTGTCGGCCTATCTGCGCCGCTGCAACGTCGAGGGCGTCTTTGCCGCCGTGCGTCGCCGTGGGGCTGACGAAGCGGGCGCGATTTTTATCAAGATCAATCGGCTCGATGGTACTGGCTTGCTATATGGGCCCGCGCCGCAAACAGCGTTTGATGAGGCGCAACCGGCGGATCGAATGTTCGCTGCGATAGCGGGTGGCTCGACCCCGGCGGCGGATGCCGATATCGAAGCGCGGCTTTTGCGGGAAATTCGATTTGACCCAGACCTTTGGATCGTTGAAATCGAAGACCGAGCCGGCCGTAGTTTCCTAGACAACGTCGTGTCGTGAAACTATCTAGTTTTTGCTGGTTTTAGAACGTGACCGGTCCCGGGTCGCGGCGGTGCGCGAAGGTGCCGGTGTCGACAGGGTGCGTGGGCTGGTGCGTTCATCATTCCAGTAGACGGGCTCATGACCGGCGACCTTTCGCACAACGGTCATTCGCCAGATTGCAAGCATCCGTTCCGCGGTCGCCGGATTTATCTCATCAAAAAGAGAAGTCAGTTCGTAGACCCGCTGGACAGATTGTCCAATGACCGGATTCAGAAAGAGTAAAATGCGTTGGAACACCGCAGCTTTGATGCCGAGAGCTTTCGCGGCAACAACAATTGGCTCGCCTGAGTTGTCGTGAACGATGCGGTCGGCAAGTTTTCGGCTGATCCCCAGAGCACGCTCCAGAATGCGGCTGTATTCGCCCGCATTGCGCTGAAGTGCTGCATTTTCCAGACGGCGAATCAATTCGCTTGCGATCGGGATCGGGCGACGGCTTGCCCCGGTGGCGGTGACATCGAGATTGGCAAGTATAAGTCGGCGCTCTTGCGGAGAAGCGAAAAAGAACAGGTCTATCAGTTCGTTATTTTCGATTTCGGCTCGGGTCTGATCGTCTGCGGTGGATGGCGTCGCACCGGTGAGCTTGAGAAGGACGGCACGCGGTGCCGCTGGATACGTCGAAAGGATGGCCGTGACTGCGCCGCGCGTTTCGTCGTCGACCGCGTCGATTAATCCCAACGCCAGCTCGACATACTGGGTTTCCTCCTCCGCACTGTGGAGGGGCTTCTGCACGTAAAGGTCTGTCAACACGCGCAGCAAGGTCGGCCGGATATCCACGCCATCCCGGCACGCCAAATCAACCAGACTGTCGAGGGGGACGCGCGCGGGAGGCTTCACCATACTGATACGCGGGGGCCAATGCGGAATAGCCCCCACATTAATCGGGGCGCGTTAGCAGACCGTTAACCTTGCAAGTCCTTTAATTGACGAAAGGCGCCGATCCGGCGGCCGAGGAGGTCGCGAGCCGGGACGGAAGGGGGACTGGAATGGGTGAGGTCATCCGATTTCCTGACGAGGTGAGCTCGCGCGGCGGCAAGTACGTCGACGCTAATACTGAGCCTGCGACGGTCATCATTCTTCCGGTCATTCGTATCGATCGCGATCCGGATGGATCGAATGGGTTTGAACCCGACACCGGGAACAGCGCAGGCCGCCGCCGTCGCCGCCGTGTCGCGCGTTGACACAACGGGCGCTGAATCATTGCAATGAACATTCCGCCGCAGCTGCCGACGCCAACCAAAACTTGGCGAATGTTTGCGCTCGGCGTTTTGACGCTACTCGCTGGCTGCGCCAATAGCGACTTTGGCGAGATCAATCCGACGCTGGTTACCGACGGAATTCATGATTGGATAGGACGGAGTTCGCCTGCGTCGAATCCGGTTCCTCCATCGAGATTCGACTATACAGACGACGAACGTGAATTGCGCGATCTTGCCTATCCCCTGATTGAACCGCCCTATGACCGGCAGCAGTGGTATTCGGTGGCAGGGGAATATGGGTTGATCAAATTTAGAACGGCGGACTACAGAATATATTTTGACCGTCTGATGTCGGATAGTTATCGATCTTCGGCCGCGCGCTACGCGCAACTCATTGACGACGTGCGAAACGATACGACGCGCCTGTCGGAATTCTTCGAGACGGCGGGCCGCGTGATGGATATCGACCAGAAGCGAGATAAAAGTTTAGCCTATGTAGCGACGCTGAATAAAGCAGAGTGGTTGAACGCTAAGCGCCGTATGCGAGAAAATGCACACGTCGTGGATATTGTCCGTCAAAGCCTGTTCAATCGCGTGGCATCGTATCAATTTGCGCTTGAGCGGTTGGTTATTGTTACTCCCATGACGCAAGCGGTCGAGGCCGAGCGCCTGTTCAATCAACTGAAAATTCAGATTGCTCGATATCAGGTGCTGCCGCCGACGTGGAAACGCGAACCGAGTCTCGCGTCATCGAATTAGGCTCAACGCGGTCGCGACGGCCCCGTTTGTTGCACGCATTGAGAAGCCGCAATGGCGCTTTGCGCCGCTCGCATCAAGCCTGGCTCCGGCGCCAACGCACGGATCGCGATGAGGCCAGTAACCGTGGGCGACTCCACGATCAGCCGGTCGGCGGCCGTGACTTCCTCGTCTTCCGGAACTTGGTCGTGCTGCGCGCTTGTCATGAGATCGAGCTCGATCACGCGCCGGCCCGCCGCCCGATCGTTGATGGCGTAGTACGCCACATCGTAGCGTGTGTAGAAAGAAACCGATGTATAGGCCGGACTCACTGGGACGGTCAGTTTGAGTGGGCCCTTGGAAAGATCGTAGCGGCACACGGCGCTGGCGAAAGCGGGATCCATAAACGGCATGACGGCCTTGTCCGGCGAGGGCACTGGCAACGCGACAACGGTATTCACCGGTGCGATGGGCGTGAGCCGGGCATAGGCATCTTGGGTGGCGGTCCGAGGCAAAATGATGACGGTAGCGAGGTGCACAATCCCGCCGAGTAAGGCCCCACCCAAAATCAAGAGTAGCCATCGGATCATGGGCAGCCTCTGGTCGTCACGGCCGGCATGGGGACCTCGCGTCCGGCTTTTGTCGAAACGCCAACCGCAGTGTCATAGAGCCGCAGCAGCAGGTGATACCGTTCAACACCGCCGGTCGGCAGCCAATTGCCTGGATTTGCGCGTGGGCTCACGACGATGTCGAAATTTCCATCTGCGCGTCGAACGATCTCCTGACTTGTGAAGCCATATCGGTTGACCGAGTTGGCCACTAACCCGCCGTCCGGATTGTAGAGCGTCAGCGTCCAAAAGCGCGCGGTGGGCGTGATGCCCGACAGGACAACGTCGCATCGCCCATCGAGAGCCTTTCCTTTGTCGTCGGATTGCACCGTGAAGGAAACGCCATCGCCGAGAGCAGTCGGCAATCGGCCGTTGCGTGCGATCGAAGCGCGCGCATAGGGGTCGGCGTCGACCGTTCCGGTTTTCGGCCAGGCAGTCCAACTCTCAATCGACAGGCCGCCAAAAGCGGCGCCGCGTGTGAGCGCAAAGTAAGTCAGTCCGAGGCCGACGATAGCTGCGACGGCCAGGCCAAACAGCGTTCCAAAAAGCAGCCGCACGTACGATCCGCTGAAGGTGGAGGAGGTTGATTCTTGTGAGGGAGACTACGCTTGCCGCTGGCGGGCGGCCAATTAGTTGCGACTACCGAATGCATGCCCTTCTAGCGATGCAGCAAATGCGCCGCCATTAGGCGATGAAGTGGCCTGATTGGGTTTGGGGCGGGGGGTGCCCGCGGGACTTGGCGGGCTTATGGTGCTCGTCGGGCCGAGCGACCGGTTGGCGTCATCCATCAAACGTTCGACCCGGACCAGAATGTCCGCCCCCCGCTTGGTGAGCAAAGCGGGCCGCGGCGCCGGCGGCGGCTCGCTGTTTTTCGATTTGACCTCGGCAACGGCGGGCTGCTGGCGCACCTGCGGCACGGCAACGCCCGGAAGCTGCTTCAATTCAACGCCCTGGTGCGCATAAGCCATGATCGTGTGCCATGTCATCGCCGGCAACGAACCTCCCGTCATCCGATTGGTGACCTGATAGTCGTCATTGCCGAACCAGACGCCGCAGACGAAATTGCCCGTGTAACCCATGAACCAGGCGTCGCGATAAGCATTGGTGGTGCCGGTTTTGCCAGCCGAGGCGATCCCGTCGAGGCGCGCCCGCTTGCCGGTGCCGTTTTCCACCACGCTGTTCATCATCTTGATCATGTCGGCGGCGACGCCGGGCGGCAGCACCTGCCGCGGCTTGGCGCCGTCGCGATCGAAGCGCCAGACCAGCTCGCCGGCGCCGGTGCGGACCTCGAGCAGCGCGTGCGGCGTCACGGCCTTGCCGAGGTTGGGGAAGGTGGCATAGGCGCCCGTATGGTCGAGCACGGTGACCTCGTCGGCGCCGATCGGCAGCGACGGCGTATCCGGCAGCGGCGTACGGATGCCCATGTCGTGCGCGGTTTTGACGATACGCGCCCGCCCGACCTTCGCATTGCCGTCGCCGATGGTAATCGACAGCTTCACCGCGACGGTGTTGATCGAATGCGTGAGCGCCTGGATCAGCTGCATCGAGCCGGAATAGCCATGGCCATAGTTATGCGGGCACCAGTTGCCGATACACACGGGCCCGTCCACCACGATCGATGTGGGCTTCATGCCGTGTTCCAGCGCGGTGGCGTAGACGTAAGGCTTGAATGACGAGCCCGGCTGGCGCATCGCGTCGGTCGCGCGGTTGAACTGGCTGGCGCCGTAGTCGCGGCCGCCGACCATGGCGCGCACGGCGCCATCGACATCCATCAGCACCGCAGCCGCCTGTTTGGCGTGATATTCCTGGCCGTATTGCCGCAACGAGCTTTCGATGGCGGAATCGGCCGCGTTTTGCAGGTTGGTGTCGAGCGCAGTGCGCACCACGAACACGCGCTCGCTCATCGATTTCGGGAAGGTGTCGACGAGCTTCTTCATCTCGTCGAAGGCCCAATCGAGATAATAATTGGCGGCGCGGTCATCGCGGCGGTCGACCGGCGTGGCCGGACGGCGGCGGGCGCCGAACACCTGGCCTTCGGTCATCATGTTGGCTTCGACCAGGTTATCGAGCACGACGTTCGCGCGGGCGCGGGCCGCCGGCAGGTTGACGTGCGGTGCGAATTTCGTCGGCGCCTTGAACAGGCCGGCGAGCATCGCGGCTTCTGCGAGGTTCACGTCGCGTGCCGATTTATTGAAATAGTACTGCGCCGCCGCGTCGACACCGAAGGCGCCGCCGCCCATATAGGCGCGGTCGAGATAAAGCTTGAGGATTTCGTTTTTCGTCAGCCGCGCCTCGAGCCACATCGCAAGGAAGGCTTCCTTCACCTTGCGCTCGAGCGTGCGCTCGTTGTTGAGAAACAGATTTTTCGCAAGCTGCTGCGTGATGGAGGAGCCGCCCTGCACAACGCCGCCCGCCTTCGTATTCGCGACCAAAGCGCGCGCCGTGCCGGCAAAGTCGATGCCGAAATGTTCGTAGAAGCGCCGGTCTTCGGTCGCCAGCACGGCCTTGATCAGATGATCGGGAAACTGATCGAGCGGGATCGAGTCATTATGCCGGATGCCGCGCGAGCCGACCTCGTTGCCATAGCGATCGAGGAACGTCACCGCCAGCTCGGACTTCTTCAGCCAGTCGTCGTCTGAAGTCTCGCGGAAAGCCGGCACCGCCAGCGCCAGCATCACCACCAGGCCGAAGGTGCCGAGCGTTGCCCCTTCGGACATCAGCTCGGTGAGCCCGCGCCGCCAGCCGGAGACGTGGAAGCGGTCCATGAATGTCGAAAAGCGCTCATAGGCCTCGCGCGTGCCGGAGGCGCCGCGAAACAGGCTGAAGTCGATCCACGCATCGAGCCCGAGCAGGAACCGCTTGATGGCCGGCTTCCAGTGGTCGGGAAAAGGGTTGCGCAAAGCTCTGCCGATCGTGCTGTCGCCCCAGGCGGGAGGCCGGGCGAGCCGAATTTAGCCGATCGGACAACCCGCGGCCAATGCCACGGTCCGCCCGGCTGGAACTACAATGAACGGAAATTGCGGTGAAAAATGGCCAAACGACGCCCAAACGCGGCCGAACTCCCTCTCCCCGTTGGGGAGAGGGCTGGGGTGAGGGGGCTGGGGCCTATCGATTGGCCATAAACCCCTCACCCGCACGTTTCGCGGTCCGACCTCTCCCCATAAAGAGAGACGAAGATGGGAGAGGTAAAAAAAGAGCCGGCCATGACGGGGTCGGGCACAAGGGTTAAAAGGGCCCTGATGAGCCCCGCAAAACCCGCAGCCGAAGCCCCGTTCTGGCGCCGCAAGACGATGGCGCAGATGACACGCGCCGAATGGGAGAGCCTGTGCGACGGCTGCGGCCGCTGCTGCCTCAACAAGCTGATCGACGAGGAGACCAACGCGACGGTGTACACCGATGTGAGCTGCAAGCTGCTCGATTGCCAGAGCTGCCGCTGCAGCGACTATGCGCACCGGCAGGCCAAGGTGAAGGATTGCGTGCGGCTCACCCCGCGCAATGTGCGGCGGCTCAAATGGCTGCCGCCGACCTGCGCTTACCGGCTGGTGGCGGAGGGCAGGGATCTCGCCTGGTGGCACCCGCTGGTGTCAGGAAGCCCCGAGACGGTGCACACCGCCGGCATCTCGGTGCGCGGACGCGTTGCGGCGAGCGAAGCCAACGTGCCGGACGAAAAGCTCGAGGAATACATCGTCAGCTGGCCAGGCAAGTGGCCGATGGGGGCCAAGGGCCGTACCGCTAAACGGGAAAAATAAGAACGAAGGGCAAGGGCGTTCAGCCTCAGCGGAATGGACGGATCGGGCGCGCATGGCTGAACACAAACAAGCCGTCGTCGTCGGCGCGCTCGGTGTCATCGGGCGCTACATCGTCGCGCGGCTGCTCGCGCAAGGCGATTGGTCCGTCGTCGGCCTGTCGCGCCGGCCCGCCGATGCCGCGCCGCGCTACCGCCACATCGCTGTCGATCTCCTCGATGCTGAGGATGCGGCGCAAAAGCTTGCCGGATTGAAAGATGCCACGCACGTCTTCTACGCCGCGTTTCAGCCCGCGGCCGGCGCCGCGGCTGGCTATGCATCGAACATCGCGCCGAACCGCGACATGCTCGTCAACGCCGTCACGGCGATCGATCGCGCGTCGCCCGCGCTGCGGCGCGTGGTGCTGGTCACCGGCACGAAATATTATGGTTCGCATCTCGGCCCCTACAAGACGCCGGCGCGCGAGAGCGATCCGCGTCACGCGGGCCCCAACTATTATTTCGATCAGATCGATTGGCTCTCAGCTTTCCAGCGCGACAAGCGCTGGGACTGGGTGGAGCTGCGGCCGCAGACCTTATGCGGCTTTGCGCCGGGCACCCCGATGAGCCTGGCGCCGGCCATCGCGGTTTACGCCGCGATCAGCAAGGAGCTTGGGCGGCCGCTGCATTTTCCGGGAAAGCCCGGCGCTTATGCCTCGATCTATCAGGTCACCGCGTCGGAGCACTTCGCCAACGCCGCGCTGTGGGCGGCGAACGAGCCGCGCTGCGGGCGCGAAGCGTTCAACATCACCAATGGCGATTATTTCCGCTGGAAAAATCTCTGGCCGAAGCTCGCCGCCGCTTTCGATATGCCGGCGGGCGATGTCCGCACGACAAGCCTGACGGCCGACATGGCGGACAAGGCGCCGCTCTGTCGCGCCATGACGGAGAAACACGGGCTGAAGCCCTACACCTACGATGAGCTGGTAGCGTGGCGCTTTGCCGATTACGTCCTCGGCTGTGATTGGGATGTGATGTCAGACGTCACCAAATCGCGCCGCTTCGGCTTCCACGACGTGGTTGACAGCGAAGAAATGTTCGTAGCGCTCATGCGGCAATTTCGTGCGGAGCGGATTGTGCCGTGAGGTGGGGATGGCGGCGGCGCAGTCGGATGATTGGGCCTATCGCTCAGCCTGCCGCCTCGCTAAATAGCGCCCATGAAACACATCGGCTTCCTCTCCTTCGGTCACTGGACTCCGTCGTCGCAATCGCAGACGCGATCGGCGTCCGACGCGCTGCTGCAATCGATCGACCTCGCGGTTGCTGCCGAAGAGCTCGGCGCGGACGGGGCCTATTTCCGCGTCCACCATTTCGCCCGCCAGCTCGGCTCGCCATTTCCGCTGCTCGCAGCCTGCGGCGCGCGCACCAAGAAAATCGAGATCGGCACCGCGGTCATCGACATGCGTTACGAGAACCCGCTTTACATGGCGGAGGACGCAGGCGCTGCCGATCTCATCGCCGGCGGGCGCCTGCAGCTCGGCATTAGTCGTGGGTCGCCCGAACAGGTGATCGATGGCTTTCGCCACTTCGGTTACGTGCCGCCGGAGGGGATGACCGACGCCGACATGGCGCGGCGCCACACTGAGGTCTTTCTCGAAGTGCTGCTTGGCAAAGGCTTCGCCAAGCCCAACCCGAGCCCGATGTTTCCGAACCCGCCCGGCCTCCAACGCCTCGAGCCTTTCTCGGAGGGCCTGCGCGAACGCATCTGGTGGGGCGCGGGCACCAATGCGACGGCGGAATGGGCGGCGAAGCTCGGCATGAACCTGCAAAGCTCGACACTCAAGATCGACGAGAGCGGCAAAGCGTTTCACGTGCAACAGGCGGAGCAAATCAGGCTGTATAAAGCAGCGTGGAAAGCGGCCGGGCATGCGCGCACGCCGCGCGTGTCAGTCTCGCGCAGCATCTTCGCGCTCACCGACGATCGCGACCGCATGTATTTCGGCCGCGGCGACGATAAGGATCAGATCGGGTTTCTTGGCGGCAGCGAGCGCGCCATTTTCGGCCGCAGCTACGCCGCCGAGCCGGACGCACTCATCGCGCAGCTCAAGCAAGACGAGGGTATCGCCGAGGCCGACACGCTGCTGCTCACTGTGCCGAACCAGCTCGGCGTCGATTACAACGCCCACGTCATCGAGGCGATCCTCAAGCACGTCGCGCCGGGCTTGGGCTGGCGGTGAGGCGCGAGGCGCTTATCGTCCCTTTGGCGTAATCGCAAAGTCTTAGGCCCGCGGTTCGCTCACAACTGTCGTCCCGGCCGAGCGATAGCGAGTGCCGGGACCCATACTCCGCAGCCTATCGAGGGACTGCGGCGTATGGATCCCCGCTTTCGCGGGGATGACGGCAAACATCGAGGTCGGGGGCTCGGCCGGGACGACGGGCAATAAATTCTGCTCGGTCCTTTGCGTCACCGCCCCTTTGGCGTAATCGCGAAGTCATAGGCGCGCGGTTCTTCGCTGCCAGCGAATGAATAGTGCCACCACTCGCGGAAGTAATTCGCAAAGCCGTGCTTGCGCATCGCCGTGTTGAGCACGCCGCGCCAGCGCCGCTGCTCGGGCGATATCGAGGTGTTTGCGCCATAGCTCTTGAGGTCAAAGCAATCGAAGCTCGTGCCCATGTCGATGCTGTTGTCGGGTGCGCGCTTGGCCGCGGGACCGGTGCAGGGGCCGTAACGCGCGGCCGGGTCGTATGGCGGCACGGCCGTAGCCGGCAATTTGATCAGCGTGAGATCGACCGTCGTTCCGGTCGAGTGCTGCGACTGCGCGGCGATGTAGCCGAGCGCAAACAATTTGTTTTTCTTCAGCGCCGGATAAAACCGCCGGGTGGCTTCAATGTCCTCGCCGTCATGGGCCCAGACGGCCATTCCGCGCACGGCGCGGGTGGGGCGGTAGCAATCGTAAACCTTCAGGCCTAGTTTTTCCTGCGCGAGATCAGCCTGCACGCGCCTGAGCGCTTCCGCGGCTTCGCGGCGCAGGATGCATTCGGGAGCGGCATAACCGGGCAAAGTATGGCCGGTGAAATTATCGGCCGTCGCATAGCGCATGTCTTGCACGATGCTGGAATCGATATCGCGCACGTAGACAAAGCCCGGCGGCAGCATGTCGCGCGCACTCGCGGGCGTGGCGAGGATGAGCAAGGCAAGGAGGGGGGAGTGTAATCGATGCGCCATTTTGTTCTGTGTTCTCTGTCGTCGTCCAGCACACTCTATCGTCGTCCCGGCCGAGCGATAGCGAGTGCCGGGACCCATACTCCGCAGCCTATCGAGAGACTGCGGCGTATGGGTCCCCGCTGCCGCGGGGACGACGACAGACATCGGGACGACGGCAGAAATGCGCCCCGGAAAGCGGAATAGTGACAACGGCACATAGCACCCCCGCGCGACTGCGTCTTGCATTGCCGGAACCGGCAGGGCATTGAGCGGGTCGCCGAAGTCGAGTTTACTGACACTCATTCTCGACGCCAATCACGACGCCATTGCCGCCGCGCCACGCAACCGCGCCCCATTCTTGCGCCATATGAACGCGCCACGACCTTTGCCTCATGACCTCCGCCAAGATCTCCGCCAGAAGTAAAACCAAGCCGCGGGCGACGAAGGCCGATCCGCCGCCAGAGCCGCGCGCGCTGACGCACCCGGAAATCCGCGCCATCGTGCTCGGCATCATGCTGGCGATGTTCCTCGGTGCGCTCGACCAGACCATCGTCGCCACCGCGCTGCCGACCATCGGCCGGCATTTCGGCAATATCAGCGATCTCTCCTGGGTGGTGACGGCCTATCTGCTCACAGGCACGGCGGTGACCCCGCTTTACGGCAAGCTCGCCGATATCCACGGCCGGCGCATTTTGATGCTGATCGCGATCGGCATTTTCGTCGCGGGCTCCGTGGCCTGCGCGTTGGCGCCGAGTATGACGTTTCTGGTGCTCGCGCGTGCGTTCCAGGGTCTCGGCGGCGGCGGCCTGATGGCGCTGGCGCAAACGATTATTGCCGACATCGTTTCCCCGCGCGAACGCGGCCGCTATCAGGGCTATATCGGCGCGGTGTTTGCAGTGTCGTCGGTCGGCGGGCCGGTGCTCGGCGGTTTTCTTACCGAGCATATCGACTGGTCGCTGATTTTCTGGATCAACCTGCCGCTCGGCTTTGTTGCGCTCGGCATGACGTCGAGCGTGTTGCGGCGCGTGCCGTTTCATCCGCGCAAGCACAAGCTCGATGTGATCGGCGCGCTGCTGATGATGTCGGCGGCGGTCGTGCTGCTGCTCGCGTTGTCGTGGGGCGGGCGGCACTTTGAATGGATCTCGGCACAAATCGGCCTGCTGCTGCTCACCTCCGCGATCCTGTGGGGCCTGTTTGCCTGGCGGCTGGTGTCGACGCGCGAACCGTTTTTGCCGCTCACGGTGCTCGGCAATCCGGTGGTGCGCTGCGCGACGCTCGCCGGCGCCTGCAACATGGGTACGCTGGTCGGCATGACGATCTTCGTGCCGCTTTATTTCGAAGTCGTTCTGCATCTGTCGGCGAGCGAATCCGGCATGGCGCTGATCCCGCTGATGGCGGCGACCGTCACGATGTCCACCGTCACCGGGCGCTTGATGACCCACGTGATTCACTACAAGCGCATGTCGCTGGCCGGGCTTTCGATCTCGATTATCTCGCTCATCCCGCTGGCGATCTGGCCGGGTTCTATGCCGACCGCGCTGGTGTTGCTGCAATTGCTAATCATCGGCGCAGGCCTTGGCACCGTATTTCCGGTGTCGACCGTCTGCATGCAGAACGCGGTCTCGCGCAGCCAGATGGGTGTTGCAACGGGCGCTGCGAATTTCTTCCGCGCATTGTTCTCCGCGCTGGTGGTGGCGGTGCTGGGCGCGATCGTCCTGGGTGGGCTCGGTGGCGTTGCGGGAATGTCGGTGGAGATGCTGGCGCGCACGGCGTCTGCGCCCGAGCTCGCTTACGCGTTCCGATTCGTTTTCCTTGCCTGCGCGCTGGTGCTGTCATTCGGCATGGCATTTTTGATTTCGATGGAAGAGCGACCACTGCGCGGACCATCGACAACCTCGCAGGCTGCGCAAGCACCCACGGCGCCCGCTACGCCGATACCAGCAGAGTGAAGTTCCATACGCATTCGGCATTTAAAAACGCGTTTATGTGACGTAGGACACAGTCGTGGTCGCGCGGTGCAGCTATTCTCATAATCAGAGAGAGAGCACCAAAGGAGATCCCCGATGCGCACCCTGCTAGCAATCACAGCCGCCGCCGCCGTCGTGTTTACCGTCTGGGCGACATCTCCCACCGTTGCCCGCCAACACAACACCGTCTCGATCGACCCGACCGGCATCACGCTAACGACGACGGGTTTGACCACTCAGCAATACGATCTGTACTAGGTCCGTTTGTCTCGAAGGTTTCCAAAAACGGCAAATGGCCGGGCAATTGCCCGGCCTTTTCCTTTCATAGTTATTAGTCGTTCAAGGGTGCGGCTTTTTTTAATTAACACTGCCTGAGCCTGCACACGATTTTTTCGCAGGATAGGCAATTCATCCAGCCCCGGTGGGGGATTCAGACGAGGAGGCTCTTATGCGCAGAGCTCTAACCACCATTGTTGCCCTTGCCGCGCTTGTCCTGGTCGCCAAAGTTCTAGGCCTGCCGAGCAAAACTGCTGCCGATACGCGTCTGGTGCAAAGCCCGACCCAGAACGCCATGTCAATCTACGATATGCATGTCGGATATGCCGGCTTGAGAAACTTGCGGCCCGATCAGATCCCGGCGCCCTGATTCCGCAAAATACGCATCGACCCTCAAGCGAAAACCCCGGAGCGAACTCCGGGGCTTTCTTCATTTCGCTTTTAAGTCCGGTGTTAGACGGACTTACACCAACGACCAACGCCTTTAGTCGTGGGTCCAATCGCGGCGCAGCTCAAGCCGGACGTTCGGGTCCGGATCACGTCCGACGTATTGGCCGGATTCGTACACGGTGTCGGAATCGTTAGAGATGGACTGCGTCGGCATAGCCTCCGCACGAGCGTTACGTGCAGGCCGTACGCTTGTTTGCTCCGGTGCGTAGGCAAAGGCGTTATTAGTCGTCGAAGCCTCAAAGCCGCCGTGTTCGAGGGCCGGGAGATTGATTACATTGCCGGTTCCGTAACCCGCGCTGTACGACTGGGCGAAAGCGGGCGATGCCAGCATCACGCTGAACGCCGCGCACATAAGAACCTTTTTCATTGGTGGTACTCCTTCCATTTTCATGTCCGCGGCGGCAGTCACCGGCGCAGTGGCTACAGTTGTGTCAGCCAATGTCCGGAAGATGGGAAAGAGAGGGGTGAACCGCTTGTTGAGAATTGCTGTGTCGTCTTCGCCATTGCTACGCACCGCGCAGAGCTTGCATGCGTAAATCGAATATGGGTACACGCAGCCGTGACTTGCCTGCATTCCGCCAGGCGATTAAATCGACGCATCACCATCCGCGATAGAAAAGAGACGGGATCCAAGGAGGCGGGGCGATCTTACAATCGAGGATCGCATGCCTTATCTCAACGGGGATGAAGAGCAATGGGTTCGCATTGCTCCGTCCGAAGTTACCAGCCGGAAAACGTCTGAATGGCAAGGCTTGCGTGCTGACGTGGTCAGCGTCGTCGAGCAAAAGCCGTTCGATTACGCATTCAAGTCGCAGCAACATTTGCTCATCGCGTCGGAATATTCCGAGCGCGAAGACGGTGAAACGTCGGTTGAAGGATTGCCGAAATCCGCTTTGCGGAATCTCACTGGACGTCTGACCTTTGTGCCGGCCGGCCATGATTTCTACGGCTGGCAGGATCCGCGGGTGCTTACGCGGGTCAATTACTTCTACATCGATCCAAGCGGCCCACTGCTCGATACGGAGCTACGATTTTCCGAGGTCGAGTTTCAGCCGCGCCTGTTCTTTTATGATGCGGAGCTATGGCGGCTGACAGAGAAGCTCAAGCACGAGACCATGAATTCCGGTGTGCAGCTGACACACTATGCCGAAGCGCTTAGCGTGTTGCTGGAACACGAATTGCTCAGGCTCAACAACAGCGCAACACCTGTGGTCGCGCGTGGCGGATTGAGTGGCTGGCAACAAAAACGGGTCGCCGATTTCATCGAAGCGCATCTGGCGGACAATGTGCGTTTGGCGGAGCTGGCGGCCCTGGCCGAATTGAGCCCGTATCACTTCGCGCGTGCGTTCAAGACCTCGTTCGGTCAGCCGCCGCATCGCTATCACCTGGGGCGCCGTATCGAACGCGCCAAGGCGTTGCTGTCCGAACATTCGGTCACCGAAGTCGCGCTGGCGGTGGGCTTTGCAGAAACGAGCTCGTTTTCCGCAGCTTTTCGCCGAGTGACCGGCGTGTCACCGCGCGAGTTTCGGCGGACATAACGGCGCGAGCCTCGCCAGAACCTCGCGAATCACCGAGAATCGCCCGGCCCGACCTGGGGGGCACGCGGATAGCGGTGGCTGATTGAGATGTCGGGCTCGAAACTCACGCTAGCGCTGAATCGCGCCATCTCGTCGTATCAGGCCGGGCAACTCGGCGAGGCAGAGCAAATCTGCCAGAAAATAATATCCAAGAAATCGAACTTCTTTGACGCGCACCATGTGCTCGCAGTCGTGCAGGCCTCGCAGGGCAAACACGAATTAGCGCTGACGAGTTACAACCGCGCGCTTGCGGTTCAGCCCAACCATGCCGACACGCTGAACAACCGCGGGAATGTGCTCAAGGAAATGGGCCGCTTCGACGAAGCGTTGGCGAGCTACAATCGCGCGCTATCCGTCAAGCCCAACCACGCCGGCGCGCTCAACAACCGCGGTGTCACGCTGCATGTGCTTGGGCGGTTCAATGAAGCGCTGGCGGATTTCAATCACGCGCTGGTCCTGCAAGCTGACTATGTCGACGCGCTGTGTAATCGCGGCAACACCTTGCACGCGCTCAAACGCTTCGATGAGGCGCTGGCGAATTATGATCGCGCCATTGCTTTGAGGCCTGGCGTCGTCGAAGCGCATTGCAATCGCGGCAATACGTTGCGTGAGCTCAAGCGATATGACGAGGCGCTTGCAAGCTACGACCGCGCGCTGGTGTCTCGGCCAAATCTGGTCGAGGCCATCTCCAACCGCGGAATAACACTGGCCGAGCTCAAGCGTTATGACGAAGCTCTGCCAAATCTCGACCGTGCCATCGTGATGCTGCCGAGTGATCCCGAGCTGTTCAACAAGCGCGGCGTCATACTGGATGAAGTGAAACGACACGCCGAAGCGCTTGCCGATTACGACCGCGCACTCGCGCTGCGGCCCGACTATGCGGATGCAATTTATAATCGCGGAAATGCGCTGCACGATCTCAAGCGCTTTGACGAGGCGCTGGCGTGCTACGACCGCTTGCTTCCGGTGCGGCAGAACGATGCAGACATGTTCAACAATCGCGGCAAGATCCTCAAGGAGCTCAATCGCTATGATGAGGCGCTGGAGTGTTCGACGCGCTCGCTCGCCTTGAACCCGGGCAATATCGTCGCGCATTGCAACGAAGCATCGATGCGGCTTCTCAAAGGCGACTTTGCGCGCGGTTTTTCCGAATATGAGTGGCGCTGGAAGAAAACCGATATGGCGCCCAACAAGCGCGAGTTTGCGCAGCCGCTGTGGCTGGGCGAGGGCGATATCGCGGGTAAAACAATCCTGCTGCACGCGGAGCAAGGGTTCGGCGATACGATTCAATTCTGCCGCTATGCTTCGTTGGTGGCCGCGCGCGGTGCTCGCGTCATTCTCGAAGTCGATAAGCCGCTGCTCAGCCTGATGCGCGGCGTCGCCGGCCCATTCGAGATTGTTCTCAAAGGCGACCCGCTTCCGCCGTTTGACCTGCATTGCCCTTTGATCAGTCTGCCGCTGGCAATGGGGACGCGGCTTGAGACGGTACCTGCCGATGTGCCGTATCTAAGCGCACCTGCCGACGCTGCGGCAGTATGGGACGCGAAGCTTGGCTCGAAAACGCGGCCGCGGATCGGGATCGCCTGGGCGGGCAATGCGAAGCACGAACGGGATCGAGAACGTTCGATCGGCCTTCCCGCATTCTTCCCGCTTCTGGACTTCGACGCGACTTATGTGAGCTTGCACAAGGAGATTTCCGCAGACGATGCAGCGCTTCTCAAAGAGCGCGGCATTCTTCATTTCGGTGATTTGCTTGGCGACTATTCCGATACGGCCGGGCTGATATCGCAGCTGGACCTGGTCGTTTCAGTGGATACCAGCGTCGCGCACCTTGCCGGTGCGCTCGCAAAACCCGTGTGGATTCTGATCGCTTACGTTCCCGATTGGCGCTGGATGCTCGAGCGGGATGACAGCCCCTGGTATCCGACCCTCCGGCTGTTTCGGCAGGACGCGACGCGCACTTGGGACAATGTCATTGCGCGCGCCCGTCGGGCGCTAGGCGAGTTCGTCACAACTCCGCGATCATGATCGGTAGTTTTGATCTGCCGACGCGATAACCCGCAGTAACGCCGGGCTTTTCCCGCTTGAGGCGCCGGTTGGCCATTGGTTCCGGCGTTGACGTACGTCAAAATTCATATCGCATTTTGTGCAATTGATCCGAGGAAGCTGGTAGCATTGGCAACAGAACGCGAAGCAATCCGAGAGGTAAGCTATGTCTAAGTCGATCCTGAAACTTATGGCGGTAGCCACAGTTGCGGTTCCGCTTTTCGCAAGTGTTTCTTTTGCGGCTCCGATCAGCGGTTCGGCTCTGACGAACGCGGCGCCAAGCAATGTCGAAACCGTCCGTTACGGATACGGCTGGGGCGGTCGCGGCTGGTATGGCGGCAGAGGATGGGGCTGGGGCGCGGGCGGATTTGCAGCCGGCGCAATCATCGGCGGAGCAATCGCCGCTGCGCCTTATTATTACGGCGGCGGTCCTTACTACGGCGGCTATTATGCAGCTCCCGGCTACTATGCTGATTCCGAAGGGGGCGACGATGCGGTGGCATACTGCATGCAGCGCTACCGGACATATGACCCCAACAGCGGAACGTTTATGGGCAATGACGGACGCCGCCATCCTTGTCCGTAGGTGATGCGTCGACACGAAACAAAAACCCCGGCTAACGGCCGGGGTTTTCTCTTCTAGTTTCGTTATCCTTCGCCGATCATTCGCAGTATTTGCAGACCGGAAAATCGCGGCTGTAAACCGGCTGGGCGAGGAATTTGTCTTTCCCGTAAGTCCAGAACTGGCTGACGGCCGGGTACGTCTTGATCACCGTATTCCAGAGCTCCGGTTTGTCGTAGCCGAACATTTCCTTTTTCTCGACTTTCTTGACGTAGATGTTTTGCACCGGATTGCGCATCTCGTCGAACGACAGGGGCCCGCGTACGGCGTCAATTTTCAGTCCGCCCATGATCTTGAGGAATTGCTCGGGTCCGGGCCATTTGCCGCCCGCCTTCTTCATCGTCTCGTCGATCAATTCGGCGGTGGTGTAGTTGCTCTCCGAGAAATACGACGGAACCTTGCCGTATTTCGCGCGGTACTTTTTCACGAACTCCTCGTTCTTAGGCGTGGTGAGTGCGGCGCTGTATTGCAACGAGGAGACATCGCCGATGACTTCATCGCCCATAAAGGGCAATGCGAACTCGTCATAGCTGGTGCCGCCGCCGACGATCGGTTTCTTGTAGCCGGACGCCCGCAACTGTTTGGGGAACTGCAACGCCATCGGCCCCACCATCAGTGTGAACACCGCGTCGGCGTCTGCCTTGATGGTTGGGATGAAGGGCCCGAAGTCCTTGGTGCCGAGCGGAGGCCAGATCTTCTGCACGATCTTGCCGCCGCAATCTTCAAAGGTTTTCTGGAATCCCCCGGCTTGCTCGTACCCGAAAGCATAGTCGGCGGCCACGATGGCGATTTTCTTGTAGCCTTGATCGCAAGCCCATTGGCCCATCGGATGTGTCGGTTGCGATGACGACCAGCCCGTGCGGAAGAAATAGGGATATTTGTCGAGCTGGCGCTGCGTGAGATCGTCGGCTGCAGGAATTGAGGCGATATAAATCGTTTTCATTTCGGTGCTGACCGGCGCGAGCGCGTAGCCTGTTGACGCCAACACGCCGCCAATGAACATCTGAACCTGATCGCTTAGCACCAGCTTCTTCGCTTTGGTGACACCAAGGTCGGGTTTTGCCTGATCGTCTTCAACAATGAATTTTACGTCGGCGCCGCCGAGCTTGTTGCCGTGCTCATCGAGATAGAGCTGAAAACCATCGACCATGTCCTTGCCGACCTGCGCAAAGAGGCCGGTCATTGGCGCGATAAATCCGATGCGCAGCTCTTCCGCTTGTGCCGCCGTTGATAAATTTGCTCCTAGCAAGAGCGCGCCGCCCAGCAGCAGCGGCGCAACCGTTCGCGATTGACTCATATTCCGATCTCCCGTCCAGCCGATCCGATGTTCATTCTTGATGTGAACAAGTGGATGGCGATTGCAGCGTGTTCCCGGAACGCAAACGGTATCACTACCGGCGCCATGGGCGGAAGCCCACCAAAACAGCACTGATTTGACGAGAGAAAGAGAAGGTAGGCAGCGCTAGGTTGTGATGAACGTTCCGCTGCGGAGCTCGGAAACGGCCTGCTTTAATTCGGCCTGCGTATTCATAACAATGGGCCCGTACCACGCGACCGGCTCCTGAATCGGCTTGCCTGACACCAGAAGGAACCGGATTCCCTTATCGCCGGCCTGCACGGTAACTTCATCACCAGAGTCGAACAGAACCAGCGAGCGGTCGCCCGCTTTCTCTCGCACCATGATTTCAGTGCCGTCGATCTGCTTCTCGTGAAGTACGCCAATCGGCTGTGACGCCGAACTGAACGTGCCGTCGCCATCGAACACATAGGCAAAGGCGTGGCGCTCGACTTCGACCTTGAGCGTCTTGCGCTTGCCCGCTGGCACAAAGATGTCGAGGTAACGCGGATCAGCGGCGACGCCGTCGACCGGTCCCTTCTTGCCCCAAAAGTCGCCGCACACAATTCGCACCCTCGTACCATCGTCATCGGTAACTTCGGGTATCTCGGTGCCCTTGATGTCCTGATAGCGCGGCGCCGTCATCTTGAGCGAGGAGGGCAAGTTGGCCCAAAGCTGGAAACCATGCATGCGCCCTTGCGCGTCGCCTTGCGGCATTTCCTGATGCATGATGCCGCGGCCTGCGGTCATCCACTGCACGTCGCCAGAGCCGAGCGTCCCACGATTGCCGAGGCTATCGCCATGTTCCACGGTGCCATTGAGCACGTAGGTGATGGTTTCAATGCCGCGATGAGGATGCCATGGAAATCCGGCGAGGTAATCGGCCGGGCGATCATTGCGGAAATCGTCGAGCAGCAAAAACGGGTCGGTCTCGGCGGTTTCACCAAAGCCGAATGCACGGCGCAGCCGGACTCCGGCGCCCTCGATTGTGGGCTTCGACTGGACGATGCGCTTGACCGGGCGGATAGACATACTTTGATTGCCTTTCTTGCGGCAGCGGCGCGGCGGCCGCACGCTCGGGTCAAGACTGTTCGCGCAATAAACTGCAAACGAATACTCAACCTAGACTGCCATTCATATACGAAACTTCATATAGGGCTTTCGTTCATAAACGGAAGACCCTCGCGTCCAAGTCTAGTCATTCGTTTGCACTGTTGCGCAACTGACTATGTTCTTTGCGACGATTGTCGGCCTAAAACGAAAGTAGATGAGCTTTTGACGACAAAAGGATGCTTCTAGCGCCATCGTCTCTGTGTATGGCGACATTGATCGCCCGTTCGTGCGGGTGAGCTATGTTGGTGACAACGTACGTTCGGAGGAGGCGCTCTCCGCACACGCACAGTGTGTTGTCCCTCGTTCGGATCCGTGCGCATCACTCCGACGCTCGGACGGAGATGTACGCACAGGTTGAATCTCGTTCACATGAAATTCAGACGCGATTTTGTAAGTTGGCTGAACCAGACTTCGGGTGATCCAGGATTACCAGACGACGAAGAAAAGGACTGCGGCCTTTGGTCTGCATCAAAAAATCGAAAGGCGGCCGGCGAACCCAGCGACCTTTTGTCATGCGGGGAGGGATGCTCGCGACGGCGCGCGCGATGGGATAGGATAGCGCCATGCCAGTGCGTTTTATTACGGCGATTTGCCTGGTCGTTCTGGGCTTGAGCCTTTCCGGCTGCACCAAATGCGGTTGGCTGTGGGATCAGGGTCCGCGCACCTGCCACAGCGATACGCCGCGCACATAGACTATTAATTCTCTGCGCGCAGCAGGTTGAACACCGCGCCGGCAATCCCTATCAGCAAGCCCGCCAGCAACACATATTGCAGAGTCAGCACCGCCCGGCTCGGCGCTTCGGTGGCGCTGGCGAGATCGTAGATCTGCCAGGCCGCCGCCGCCGCGAACACGGCCAGCATGATGCCGGGATTTTTCTTCGGCTTGTCTGCCACGCGTTGCCCCCTTTTTGATCCCCGCGAAAAGCTATTCGATTTTCCGGCAGGGTTCCACTCGGGCGCGGCTCTCCGCCGGCTCTCCAAAGCGCCGGCAGCGGAACAGCTGTTGGCCGCTGGCGTTGTCATTTTTGGCGGCAAGGTACCGTCAATAAAGGATTTCAGAATGCCGCGAGTTGAAAACAATCGGGTCGTGGAAAGCACAACAGAGGCGCGTGCCGGTGTCACCGGGCACAATGTGCGTTACGTGCTGGTGATCGGCACGCTCGCGGTGATCGTGCTATTCGCGGTGGTTTATTTTGCCACGAAATGGTGAGCCCGTGCTGCCGCAGCGTTGAATCGATCGCGACGGATTTTCCCGGCCTTTTTATAGCCGGAATCATGCAATGAGCTTTTCGGTCCGCCCGAGACGAAGCGTTGCGCACAGTGCGGCAGCCTGTCGTTCGCTGCTCGCCGATAATGCCTATTGGCCAGTCGATGGCGGCGATGTGTTCCCTTCGCTGCAATAGGAACAAATCACGCGTCCCCGCCGTTCTCTGTGTTGAAGCCTCGCGGCGCGGGGCGATGACATCATGGAACCAGAGGACAACGTTATGATGCGGCGAGGAACAATTCTTTCGACAGGGTTTGCCGTCGGGCTGGCGGGCGCGCTGCTTGCGACCGCGGCCGTGGCGCAAACCAAACAGGCGGATAAAGATAGCCAGAAATTCATCAAAGCCGCCATCCAGGGCGACATCGCCGAAATCGATGTCGGCAAGCTAGCGCAAGAGAAAGGCCAGAGCGATGCCGTGAAGCAATACGGCGCCATGCTGGTGAAGGATCACAGCGAGCATAAGGCCAAGGCGGAAGAAGTCGCGAGCCAGCTTGGCGTGACGGCGCCGACCGGTTCGAGCCTGGGCGAGAAGGCGACCTACACTAAGCTGAAGCTGCTGTCCGGCGCTTCGTTCGACAAGTCGTTTGCCAAGTCGATGGTGTCGGACCACCAGGGCGACATCAAGAACTACAAGAAGGAAGCCGCCAAAAACGATGCGGCCGGCAAGCTCGCGAAAGAGACGCTGCCCGTGCTGCGCCATCACCTGGAAGTCGCGGAACAGCTGACCGCGAAGAACCAGAAGCAATCGTCACGGTAACTACGGACGCCGCGTCAAAGCGGCTGCTCCGGAGATGACGCCCGCCGCTGGTCCCCGCAGCCGGGCGTCATTTCTTTTTTGCGGCGTGCTAGGCTGTCAGGCGGTTGATCCCGCCTGATGGAGTGCGCCATGGCCGTCGCGACGGACAAGCTGTTTGCGGGCTCGATCCCGGAAATTTACGAGCGGCTGATGGTGCCGTTGATTTTCGAGCCTTATGCGCGCGATCTCGCCGGGCGGGTGGCCAAGGCCAATCCGCGCGATGTGCTGGAAGTGGCGGCGGGCACGGGCGTGCTCACGCGCGCGATGGCATCGAAGCTGTCCGCGCGCGTGCGCATGGTGGCAACCGATCTTAACCAGGCAATGCTCGACCAGGCCAAAACGCGTCCGGTCGATAACACCCAAATCATCTGGCAGCAGGCCGACGCGCTCGCGCTGCCGTTTCAGGATAAAAGCTTCGATGTGGTGGCTTGCCAGTTCGGCGCGATGTTCTTTCCCGATAAGGTGAAGGGCTACAAAGAGGCGCGCCGCGTCCTCAAGGATGGCGGCCGCTATGTCTTCAACGTGTGGGACAAGATCGCCGACAACGAATTTGCCGATGTTGTGACGCAGGCGCTGGGCGGCATGTTTCCGCACGACCCGCCGCTGTTCATGGCGCGCACGCCGCACGGCTACCACGATGCCGAGGTCATCCGCGCCGACCTGAAAGCGGCGGGTTTTGGCGAAGTCACCATCGATGCCTTGGATGCGAGGAGTGCAGCGCCATCGGCGCGCGAGCCCGCGATTGCCTATTGTCAGGGCACGCCGCTGCGCAACGAGATCGAGGCGCGCGATAAAACGAAACTGGAAGAAGCAACGGCGGTGGCGGCCGAAGCTTTGGCGCGCCGTTTTGGCAAAGGCGCGGTCGACGGGCGCATCCGTGCGCTCGTCATCACGGCGGTGCGCTGAGGCGTTCAGCCTGCGCGCGTGCGGCGCCAGCAACGCAGACGCGCGCCGAGCGGAAGTGGGCGCGTCTCTCTACGCCTGCTTTTCACTCTGCGAGAGCTCATACACGGCAAGCCCGAGCACTAGCGCTCCCACGATGATGAAATTGTTTGTAGCGGCTCGGCTCGACACGTGGAGAATCCAGGGCGCGGCGATGAGCCATGCGCCGAGGGAAATGTTGGCCCATTCTTCCCATGAACGGAATGCCGACAAGGTGACGATCTCGGTGCAGATGAGCAGGAAGCCAGTGAGGACCGCGGCGAATGTCGGGATAGCTTCACCGCCAAAGCTCAGCACTCCGGGGGAGATGCAGAGCCAGCTAGCGAGGAGCCAGCTGCACCAATCTTCCCAATGAATCGGCGGTTCGAACCGGATTTTGACCATAAATAGCTCCCTTTGGTTCGCCATTTTCAGGCAGGGAAGCAAAGGCTGCATTGAGAAAAATCAAAGGCGCCCGGGCCTATTTCTTCGCGGGCGGTTCGGCCTTCGCTTTCAGCTCGGCCAGCTCGCTAGTCAGCTTTGCCATAGCCGCCTTGAGCGCGGCGATTTCGGCGCGGGCGGCAGTGAGATCCCGTCCGGCAGCTGCGAATTTTTCCTGCATTTCGCGGGTGAGTTTGGCCAAAGCCTGCTGAAGAAATTCGACATTCGATTGCAGGCAGCCGGTGCGGCGCTCCATCTGCTTTTCGGCCGTGCAGACCTCCAGCCCGCGCACATCCTGCGCGGCCGCGGGTGGCAGCAACACAAAGAAAAGGAGCCCCGCACAACGCGCCCACTGCGTCGCTGCAGGGTGATGCCGATGGTGTTGCCTCGCTGCCATAGAGCGGAGCCTACACGATATCTGGCGAATCCAACGCTCGGTCGCGCATCGTCCCGTCCACCGAAATCAGAAACGGTCAAGGAGATTTGCGCGACAAGCTAGTTCCGTCGTGGATGGCGGGGCGTCCGCCCATATTCTGAAGGTCGAGCCAAAAAAGCGGCCACCGTTCGCGACGAACGGCGGCCGAATATTTCAAGCCGCCGGCTTGGGGGATGGGGGGATGATGCCGGCAGCTGGGCCATTAACCCGGGGCTGCGGCGAAGGTTCCGCGCCCCGCACAAAAAGGAAGCCGCCATTGCCGGCGGCTTTCACCAAATAAATTTGGCGGAGGAGGGAGACGATAAAAGCTTACTTGAGCTGCGTCGAAATCGTATTGAACTTGCCGTTGAGGTTGGTGCCGATCGCGTTGACACTCGCGATGATCACGATCGAAATTCCCGCGGCAATAAGGCCGTATTCGATCGCGGTGGCACCCGATTCATCCTTCAGGAACCTGAAAACGTTGGACATCTGACACGCTCCATGTGGCCGGATACAGGAACACGATACCGTCGTCGCCTTAACAGAAGTCTTTGGCAGTCATCGCAAAAGTGCGACGGAATTGATTCAATTGGTCACGAAACTCTGCAAGTCTCAGTTCTGCAAGTCTCAGTTCTGCAAGTCTCTGTTCTGCAAGTCGCTATGGGCTTGCGGCCCGTGCGTCGCGTTTGGTGATCCGGAAAAAGAAGCCGCCGGTTGACGGCGGCTTCTGTGATTCCAGCCACGCAGAAAAACCTATTTCAGCTGAGTCGAGATGCTCTGGAACTTGCCATTGAGGTTGGTGCCGATCGCGTTGACAGTCGCGATAATCACAACCGAAATGCCGGCGGCGATGAGGCCGTACTCAATCGCGGTCGCACCCGACTCGTTCTTCAGGAAGGCTACAATCTTGGACATGTGACGCTCTCCGTGTTTCTGTAGTTTTATAAGGTTGGACAATAATCTGTGTGTCTTAAAAATTGCTGTCAGTGATCGCAGAACAGTGATCGCGATTTGAATCAAATGCCTATGGCAGGATTCATTTTGCGTTATCCAATTTGCGGCGAGGGCGTCGCAATCAAGCCGCAAAACGCAACATTGCGCACGCGCGGTGAACGGAACTGCTCGATTTGACGGAAGTTGCACGCGCGCTTTTTCCTCAAATCGTCAGCCCGGCGGGCTGTTGCTTCACACGTTGTTCACTACGCGACGACATGTGATTTCTTTCGGCATTACAGCACCTTCCATGGAACCTTTTGCTCACCGCGGCGTTTACATCTCCGGAGCCAAGGAGGTTCTCATGAAAAAACTCATTATTGGCGCGCTGGCTTTGGCCGGCGTCGCGCTGTCAATGCCTGCAAATGCGCAGGGCGTGTATATCGGTGCGGGCCCGGTTGGAGTCGGTGTCGGCGTTGGCCCGGGCTACGGTTATGGTGGTGGTTATGGTTATGACCGCGGCTATTACGATCACGGATATGGTCCCGGATATCGCAGTTACGCTCATTCCGGTGCTCACTGCCGCGTCGTGAGACAGGATATCAACGGACACATCAGGCGCGTTCGTCACTGCTGGTAAGCTAGCGAACGATCCGTTTTAACGGTAAAGGCCTCGGACCCCGGTCCGGGGTCTTTTTCGTTTACGGCGCGATCGGCGAATTGAACTTGCGCGCGGTGTCCACGATCCAGTCGCGATAAAGCAACAGCGGGGTGACACCCGTGAGGCCGCCGCAGCCTTCTTCATCGCCGGGCGCGGTGGACCAGCTCACGACGCCGATCACCAGCGGGCCGTCGCCATCGAAAGCAGGCGCGCCGGAATCGCCGGTGCAGCCGCCGAGGCCGATGCGCGTGTTGCGCGTGGCAACGTCATAGAGACGGATTTGCAATGAGCTCGGCTTGCCGGTGACGGTGAGCGTCGCCATGCGGGGCTGCCCCAGCCCGCGCGCGGTGCCCACGAGCGTCACGCCGAAGCCGGCGATGGTCAGCGTCTCACCCGCGGCGACGCGGCGTGGCGCCGCCAGCCCCGCCGGCGTGACGATATCGGGGAGAGGCGCGGCAAGTTTGACCAGCGCCACGTCTGCTGTTGCGCGGCTGGCGGTGTAACTCGCGAAATCGAACGCCGGGTGGCGCAGGATCGCGCGCACGGGGATCGCGACGCCCGTCTGATAAGCCTTCACCTGATAGGCGACCGTGTGTGTCACGCAATGCGCGGCCGTCAGCACCAGATCGCGCGCGAGCGCGGTCCCGGTGCACAGATCCTCGCGTGCATCCACGATCATCACGATCGGCCGCGCGGCCCAGGTGGCCGCGGGCGGTGCATTGCCGGTGACGGCGCCGGCGGGCGCGCTGAGGAAGAGCCAGAAAATAACGAGGAAAACGCGGGGCATGGCTGCTGCTGAGGATAGCACGCACATTCAGGGTTGATAGTGCGAGGGGTGCGGAAGCGAAGGAGCGATTCGATTAGACATATTTGGCTATTGGAACGACCCTTGAAGGGAAATTGCTCCCGTGTTCACGTGGCTGCATATTTGGAAATGCCATAAAAAGGAGGAGACGATGAGACGGATTATTCTCGCTGCTTTAATTACCTCATTCGCCGTTAGCGCCGCTATGGCGCAATCCTGCGAAAGCATGGCGTTGAGCAAGGACGGTAAGCCGCTTCACGGCGCCGCAAAAACAAGCTTTGTGAAGAAGTGCAAAAAGGACGCCTGCGAAAGCAAAGCGGTCAGCAAAGAGGGCAAGCCGCTCTACGGCGCAGCTAAAAATAGCTTTCTGGCGAAATGCAAAAAGGCCGCATAAACGAGGTCCGTCCAACATGAGTCATTAGCAGCGCTATTAACGGAGGAGACCGCGTGTCTAGCCTGCGCATTTACGGTATCGCCCGCACGCAAAGCCAGCCGATTTGCCAGTGGAACAGCCGACGCGGTTTGAATACGTGATTAACATGAAGACCGCCAAGGCACTCCGAAACGACGTGCCTCCAGCCTTACTCGCGCGTGCTGATAACGTGATTGAGTAGACAATGTCCGCTATTGGCACTTAGCGGACATCGACTAGTGCACTGCACACGTCTGCTTTTGACCCAAAGCGGACATGGTCATTGGCCCAAGTGAGCATTCGGTAGATCGCTACCTAGGTATGCCGATAGCACATTCGCATCCGATAGAACGACGTCTGGAACGCCTTCGGCAATTGTACGCCCATAGTCGAGCACATGGATGCGATCGGCCAGGTCGGCGATCATCTGCATATCGTGCTCGATCCAAATCATGGTCATGCTCAGTTCGTGCTTGATGCGCAAAATGAAGCGCGCCAGATCCTCGCGCTCTTCGCGATTCAAGCCAGCGGATGGCTCATCGAGCAGCAATACCGACGGCTCCAGCGCTAATGCGCGGGCGAACCCGACGATTTTCTGAACGCCGAAAGGCAGCGTGCCTACCGGCGTATGCCGATAGCGCTCCAGCTCGACCAGATCGATGATGCGCTCGATCGTTACACGGTGCGCTACCTCAGCATTGCGCACGCTGGGCAAAAACAGCATTTCGGCCAGCGGATTGGTTTGAATGCGTACGTGCCGGCCGGCAAGCAAGTTCTCTAGTACGCTCATCTGCGAGAACAATTCCCCGTGTTGGAAGGTGCGGGCAAGCCCGATGCGGGCGATTTCGTGGGGTGGGAGGCCCGTGATGTTGCTTCCGCGGAAGAGGACGCTCCCGCTCCCGCGATAAATGCCGCTGATGCAATTGAAGACGGACGTCTTGCCGGCGCCGTTCGGTCCGATCAGTGCGAACAGTTCGCCTGGCTCGACCGTAAAGGACACATCGTCGAGCACGGTCAACCCGCCGAAGCTCAGGCTCAGGTGCGCCACAGTAAGCTCAGCCATACCATCTCCGCGACCGGCGATATTGCTTCACTTCCCGATAGGAGCGGCGTTCGCCGCCGGCCTGACCGAGATAGAACTCCTGTACGTCCTGATGGCCCTTCAAGCGTTCGCGGTCTCCGTCGAGCACGATCCGACCGTTCTCCATGACATAGGCGTAGTCGGCGATCTCCAATGCGGCGGCGGCGCTCTGCTCGACTAGCAGAATGGCGATGCCGAGTTCGTTGCGGATGGCGATAAGCCGCCGCGCGAGATCCTGCACAACGACCGGGGCAAGCCCGAGCGAGAGTTCATCGACCAACAGCAGTTGCGGCCGGCACATTAGTGCGCCGGCGATCGCCAGCATCTGCCGTTCGCCGCCGGATAGCAGGCCAGCGACGCGGCCGCGCAGCTCGGCGAGACGCGGAAAGAAATAATAAGTCTGTTCACTCAGCCGGCGTCGCTCGGCGGCGTTAGCAGCCCGGGGCACCGGCGCAGCGAGGTTCTCCACGACGGTCAGATTGGGGAAGACTTTCTCGCGTTCTGGCACCAGAACGACACCGCGGCTGGTGATCTCATGCGGTGTCCGGCTCTCGATCCTGGTGCCGGCAAAAGTGATTGTGCCCTCGGTCACGCGCGCATCGTCGATGCCGAGAAAGCCGGAAATCGCGCGTAAGGTCGTCGTTTTGCCGGCGCCATTGGTGCCGAGCAGCGTGACAATCTGCCGCTCGGCGACTGACAGCGTGACGCCTTGCACGGCGGTGATCGCGCGCTTGTAGACCACCTCGATCTTCTCGACCTGGAGCAAGGCGGTCATTTGCGTCCCCCCGCCAGCGGCCGGTATTTGAATGGCCAGAGCAGAAAGTAGTTTTGTACGCGCCGCCAGATGCCGACCAGACCGAGCGGCTCCAGCACCAGAAACAAGATCATCACTACACCGAAGGTTGCGTAGTTGACGGCGAAGATGTCACCGGCGAGTTTCTGCGCGTTGGGGAGCATTTTAAGCAGAGATTCGATCGCGTAGGGAAACAACGTGACGAAGGCAGCGCCTAGCAAGGCGCCGAGAAGCGAGCCCATCCCACCGATAATGATCATGGCCACGTATTGGATCGAGAGGAACAGGTCGAAGGCTTCGATGGAGACGAAGCCGCGGTAGTAGGCAAACAGGCAGCCGGCGACCGAGGTCATGCTCGACGAAATCACGAAGGCGAGCAGCTTGTAGCGCGCGATATTGATGCCAAGCGCCTCGGCCACCGTCTCCCGCGCATGGACTGCGCGCCAGGCGCGGCCAGATCGGCTGCGCAACAGGTTGATGCAGATCAGCAGGCTCAACGCGGCGGCCAATAACAGAACGAAGTACCAGGCGCGGCCGTCGGTTAGCTTGAGACCGGCGAAGCGTGGCGGATCGACCACGATGCCGGTCGAGAAACCGCGTTTGGTCTCGTATTCGCCGCCGAGATAAATGACGATGAAGTGCAAAGCGAGTGTGCTGACGGCGAGATAAAGTCCGCGCAACCGCAGCGAGGGCAGGCCGAAGACAAAGCCGAGCACAATGCCAGTCACCGCCGAGGCCGGCAGGGTGATCCAAAACGGCGCATTGATCTCGCGTGCTAGGATGCCGGTGGTGAAGGCGCCGGCGGCGATCAAGCCGGCATGACCGAGCGAGATCTGCCCGGCATAGCCGGTGAGTAGCATCAGCGAGAGCGCGCCGACCCCGGCGAGAAATACCTGGCAGGCGAGATCGAGCGCGAATGGTGATGCGATGAAAGGGAAGATGGCGAGCGCCGCCACGAAGATGGCAAGACTCACGCGCTCAGCCCGAGTTTGCAGCAGCGCGAGGTCCTGCGCGTAATCGGTGCGGAAATAGCCGCTGGCGCGTGGTGCTGGCCTAAACACGGTCGAGCTCCTCGCGTGTCCCGAACAGACCCCATGGCCTCACAATCAGCATCGCTAGGAGCACCAGGAATGGCACCACGTCGGACAATAGGGGGTCGACGTAATAGATAAGCAGCACTTCAGCGCCGGCGATAATCAACGCGCCGACTAGCGCGCCTGCCAGGCTATCAAGACCGCCGACCAGCGCGGCGGGAAAGGCTTTCAGCCCGATCACCGGCAGGCTCGTAGTCAGCCCGGAATCGATCGTCATCAGGATGCCGGCCAGTCGCGCCGGTTAGTGTCGAGAGACCCCAGGCCAGTGCATAAACGCCGTGCAGATTGATGCCGCGCTGTGCGGCGAGCAGCGGGTTCTGTCCGGCTGCACGCATGCGCATGCCCCAGCGGCCAAAGCGCAGGAAGAAGAATAGTGCGGCGTAGACTGCGGCATTGGTCGCGACCAGCACCGCCGACCACAGCGAGACACGCGCGCCGCCGATCAGCACCAGCGACGGATTGGGGACGCCAAGCGCCTGCGCCGGATATTGCTGTTGCGCCGACCAGATCAGCACGACCATGCCACGGATCAGGATGCCGAGCGCCACCGTGGTGAGGATCGCCGCCAGCACCATCTCGCCGGTCATCTTGCGCATGAGCAAGAAGTAGACGAGCCCGCCAACGACCAGGCTCAAGATGATTGCGGCAGGGAGCGCGATTGCCGGCTGGCCGTTGAACAGCGAGGCGGTCACCAACACCAGATAAGCGCCGAGCATCATCAGTTCGCCATGCGCGAGATTGAGCACGCGGCTGACGCGGTAGATCAGCACATATCCGCAGGCAATCAGCGCGTATATCGAAGCGAGGACGACGATGTTGACGAGGAGTTGCACGCGCGGCTTTCGGTTGGACGAAATCGTCCCTCCCCCGCTAGCGGGGGAGGGATCAGCGAAGCCTTCACCTCACTTCATAGGTCTTCCAGTCCTGCACCCGGGCGATCTTGCCGCCATCCCACTTGTAGACGCGATAATAGAGTTGCGTGCGGAAGTGATTGTCCTTCGTCCAAACGATCGGTCCGCCGCGCAGGCCCTTTGTGTCGATCTTTAGGCTCTCCATCGCAGTGCGCAACTTCGCGCGGTCGGTCGGCCAGCCGGCGCCTTTCAGCGCGGCTTCGATTGCTATGCCGCCGATCCAGCCTTCAGTCATCGTCTGCGCCGGATATTTCGATCCCGCCTTCTGCGCTGCCGCTTCGATCTCCTTGTGAATCGGCTGTGCCTCCTGGAACAGCGCGTTCGAATTGACCACGTAGAATTTGCCATCCTTCAGCCGCGCGAGCTCCGCCTCAGCCTCCAGATGGCCCCAGGCGATGTAATCGTCCTGCCAACCAAGCTTGCGCAACGCTTCCAGCGTTCGTACCTGCGTGACCCAAGGCGCCCAGGAATACACCCAGTTCGGTCCGGCATCCTTCAATTTGGTGGCGAATGGTGTGTAGTCGGCGGTCGGCGGCGGGATAACCTCCTCGTCGACCGGAGTCATGTTCATCTTCTTCGAGAGCTCCATGGCGTAGTCCATTTCGCCGCGCGAGAGCGGGATGGCCATCGCGGAGAAGCCGATCTTCACCGGGCCTTTCGCCATGCCTTTTACGAAGTCGAGCGTGGCCTGGCTGTCGTAGTTGGCGGCGTAACCGGTGGTGCAGAACTCAAGCGCTTCCGCCGGCGGGTAGACGCTCTTCGGACAGACGCCGCTGGCGAACAGCAGCGGGACTCCGGCGCTCTTGGTCTCGGCGATCACCGGCGCATAGGTGGAAGAGAGGCTGGCGTTGACCATGAGGACCACGTTGTCCTGAGTGATCAGCTTCTTGGTATTAGCCGCGGCCTTGGAAGGCTGCGCACCGTCGTCCTCGATCACCAGCTTGACCTGCTTACCGTTGACGCCGCCGGCAGCGTTGACGCGATCGATGTAGATGCGCAGGGCGTCGACCGCAGGCGCATAGGTCGAAGCCGGCGGTCCGGTGAGCGCGGCGGTGATACCGACAACATACGCGTCCTGCGCTGCGACTGGCAGTGTCAGAGCGAAGGTGGCTAAAGCGCCAAACAGAATCCTCTTGAGCATGGTTTCCCTCCCGGTTTCATCTTGTTTGCATTCATGACGAGGCCAGCACGCTGCCGGTGCCGGCGGCGATTAGCCGTTCCTCGCTGTCGTCGTACATCGCTTCGATCAGCGTCTCGAAACGCTGGTACATCAGCTTGCGTTTCACCTTGCGCGTCGGCGTCACCGGCTCACCTTCTTCTTCCGGATCGAGCGCCTTGGGTAGAATGCGGAAGCTTTTGATCTGCTCGACGCGGGCGAGTTCGCTATTGACCTTGTCGACCTCTGTGCGGATGAGCCGCTCGATGTGCGGATGCGCCGCGAGGCTGGTGAAGCCGGTATAAGCGACGTCGTTGGCCCGCGCCCAATCGGCGACGGTGTCGAAATCGATTTCGATCACGGCGGTGAGATATTTGCGCCCGTGCCCGAAGACGACGACTTCCGCAACATAGGGGCTCGCGCGCAACGCGTTCTCGATGAACGAAGGCGAGATGGTTTTGCCGCCGGCGGTGACCAGAAAGTCGCGCGCCCGATCAATCAGCCGCAGCGTGCCGTCGCGCCATTCGCCGACATCGCCGGTGTGCAGCCAGCCATCGACGTCTTTCACCTCGCTTGTTGCTTCCTCGTTATGCCAATAACCTTCGAACAGGTCGGAGCCGCGCACCAGAATCTCTCCATCCTCATCCAGCAAAACTTCGAGGCCCTCGACCGGCGTGCCGACATTGCCCGGTCGCGGGAAGGGGCCGCGTTGGCCTGCGATGATGCCGCCGCCCTCCTCGGTCTGCCCATACATCTCGACCACGTTGACGCCGTACATCTGCCAAAGCGCGCCGGTTTCGGCCGGCAGACCGGCGCCGCCGGAGACCACCAGTTCCAGTTTGTCGAAGCCGAGTTTGTTGAGGATCGGTCGGAAAACGGCAGCCTGCAGCGCGCTGCAGACCGCTTCCGAAGCGGCATTCGTGCGGCCGTCCCAGCGGCGGCGGATGTGCCCGCGCGCAAAGGTCATCGCGAAGTCGTAGGCCGCGCGCTTAATCCTGCTCGAATTGAGCACGCCGACCAGCACATGCGCGGCGAACTTTTGCAAATAGCGCGGCACCGTGAACATCACCGTCGGCGCGATCTCAAACAGAGTGCTGGCGAAGTCTTCCGGATCCTCGCCGAAATGCGGCACCAGCTGCGAGATCAGCGGCAGCGTTATGGCGACGTCGCGGCCGAGCACGTGGCACATTGGCAGGAAGGCCACCGTGCGATGCGGCTTGTCGCGCAATGTGGGATATTGCGCGATGACGGTGTCGGCGGCGGCAAGATGCTTCCCATGGCTGACCAGCGCGCCCTTCGGATGGCCGGTGGTGCCGGAGGTGTAGACGATGAAAGCAGGGTCATCCGGCGAAAGGGTGGCAAGTTGCGTTTCGAACCAAGCGAGATCGGGCTTACCGGCGTCGTCGAGTAATTCGTGCAAGCGATACAGTTTGGGATGCGCATAACCGAACATCGCCGAATCGTCGATCACCACGATGGCGCGTAAGTCCGGCAGCTGGTCGGCAATCGGCAGGATCTTATCGACGTATTCCTGGTCTTCCGCGATGAAGATCGCGGCGCCACCGTCGCGCATCTGGTAGGCAATCTCCGCTGCTGCCGCGGTCGGATAGATGCCGTAGACGATGGCGCCAAGCGATTGTGCGGCGAGATCGCAGATCATCCATTCCTCGCAGACGTCGCCCATGATGGCGACGCGCTCGCTGCGCTCAAAGCCGAGGCTTTGCAGCGCACGCGCGGTCTGCGCCACAAGCGCGGCGTAATCGCGCCAGCGCCGCTCGCGGTAGATGCCGAAATGCTTTGAACGGAAGGCCACCGAATCCGGGGTCCGTCGCACCCGCTCACACAACAGATGCGGGGCGGTGGTGCGCCGAAGGCTCCCGCGATCGACCGTGATACTTGCGGTCATGCGACGCTCTTGCTCGCGTTGGGCCTGACTTTAATTCTATAGATCAATCGAATTCTAACCGGCACCCGCCGATAAGCAAGCGGCACGTGGCCTAGCTGCGGCTTCGTTTGCGCGAGCGCTTGCCCACGCCGCCAATGACGAGGCGCGCGAATTCGGTGGCGATTTGCGGGATGTCGGCGTTTTCCTTGCGCTGCCAACTCGATACTGCATTGCACATGCCGAGAATGGCAAGCGTCGCCATGCGCGGATTGAGATCGGCGCGGAATTCTCCTTTGGCCACGCCTTCCTTGATGACCTCTTCGAACACCCGCTCCAGCCCGCGCGACCAGCGGCCGACGCGGCGCCGGCTTTCGCCCGGCAGATGCTGACGCTCGTTGAGGAAGACCTTGACGAAATTGCCGCGGTCGATCAACGGCGACAAATGCGAATTGATCAACAACGACAGGCGTTTCTGCGCCGTACCGGGCCCGGCGGCGATGCCCTTTGCGGCTTCGAAAAAGCCCTCGACGCCTTTGATGCAGACGAGTTCGAGCGCGGCCTCTTTGGAGGAGAAATAGTAGTAAAGGCTAGCCTGCCGGATGCCGAGCACGTCGGCGATGTCCTGCGTGGTGGCGCCGTGGAAGCCGCGCTCGGCGAACACCCGGGCGGCCGCCTCGATAATCTGCGGGGCGCGGCGGCGTTGGCTGGGTGCGCGCCGGGTCGAGGGCGGGGCGTGAACGTTCATGCTCTTCGCTCAGGATCCAGGCCGATATGCGGTGGGCGGCGCAACATGACACCTGCTGCCGTCAAGACCATTGTCTTGTGCCACGGCAGCGATCTAAATTCCATCTATGAAGCTATAGAAAAATCCTGAAAGGGGGAACATGTCAGCTCAGGGCCGCCCGCCATTTCGTGCCGATCATGTCGGCAGCCTGCTGCGTCCAAGCGCCTTGCGGCAGGCCTTCCGCCGGCACGCCGCCAAGGAGATGGACGATGTGGAGTTCTCCGCGTTGCAGGACCAATGCATCCGCGACGTGGTCGCCTTGCAGGAAGAGGTCGGCTTGCAGGTGGTCACCGACGGAGAATTCCGCCGCGGCTCCTATTGGGGGCGCTTCGTCGAGCGTACGCAGGGCTTCGAGATCAAGCCGGCCTCGTTCAAGTTCCGCGATGACAGCGGTCACGAGGTCGATTTCACGGCGCCTTATGCCAAGGGCAAGATCGGCCGTGCGCAGCCGCTGGCGCTCGACGAATTCATGTTCCTGCGCGACGTCACCAAGCTGACGGGGAAGATCACGTTGCCCGCGCCTTCGACCATGCATTTCTACCGCTGCAACGATTTCGCCGACCGCGCGGCCTATCCCGAAGCGGAAACCTTCTTTGCCGATCTGGCGAGAATCTTTCGAGAGGAGATTGCGGCGTTAGCGAAGGCCGGCTGCCGTTATATCCAGCTTGACGAGGTGGCGGTTGCACTACTTTGCGATCCGGCGATCAGTGCGCAGATCACCCGAGTCGGCAGCAATCCTGATCGTCTCGTCGGTTTCTACATCGACAGTATCAACCAAGCCGTCGCCCAATGTCCGGCTGACGTAGTGATCGGCGTGCATATGTGCCGCGGTAATTTCAAGGGTCATTATCTCGGCGCCGGCGGTTACGAGTCGGTTGCCGAGCGATTCTTCGCCGACACAAACGTCAATCACTTCCTGCTCGAATACGATACGCCACGCGCCGGCGACTTCGCGCCGCTGCGCTTCGTGCCCAAGAACAAAGGCGTGGTGCTCGGGCTGGTCTCATCGAAGACGCCGGTGCTCGAAAGCATCGACCAGCTCAAGCGGCGCACCGAGGAGGCGACACGTTATATAGATCTCGATAAACTCGCGATCAGCCCCCAATGCGGTTTTGCGAGTACCGTCGCCGGCAATCCGCTCACAGAAGAGGATGAACGCGCGAAATTGGCGTTGGTCGTAAAGTTTGCCAACACGATTTGGCGCTGATTGCTGGGTAGCCGCTATATTTTACCGGCGGCTGTCATTTGGAAAATGTCTGCTATTGGCACTAAGCGGACATGGCCTTTTGCACTGCACATGTCTGCTTTTGACCCAAAGCGGACATATTGCGAAGAGGCGCGGCCGGAGCCTCGCTGGCGTCACTCAGACCGGATCGAAGTAGTGAATTTCCAGGAGCGTACAGCCGCCGTGCGACTTGAATGGCCCATGGTGGGCGCCCGGCGGTCGAACGGCATAGGTGTTGGGCGGAAATGATTTGCCGCCGTTTCCTTGTGCGTCGTTGCCGACGGTCAGATCGCCCGATACGAGGAAGACCTCCTCCCAGTAATCGTGCACGAAGGGCTTCGTCGTGAACACGCCCGGCGCGAAGCGCAGCAGCCGTGTGCGCGTGCCGCGCTGGCTTGCCTCGTTGAGCGCGCCAGACAAAATCTTCTGCTCGATGCCTTTTGGATAGCCGGGTGGCGTTTCCCAGCCGACATTCATGTCGAGGGTATGAAATTCGTCGTGCTTCTTGTTGACGGCCATAACTTCACAATCCAACACAATTGCCGCTTGTGGATTTTCTTCGGCTATCATCTACCAAGTGCCCGTCGTCAACTCAAGGAACAAGCCATGCTCGCCTTCGAGCGTCATTCAAGCGGTGAAACCGACCGGGCCGAATTTGCGCCTAAAGCGCTGATCGTTGCGGGCTGGACCGGCCGCGATGAGAAGGCACTGCGTCATCATATTGAGGAACTCGCGGCGATCGGCGTGCCCCGCCCGTCGTCGGTGCCAGTGTTTTACCGCATCAGCACGGCAAATCTCGCGCAAATCGCGCAGCTGGAGGTTCTCGGGCCCGACACCTCGGGCGAGGCGGAGCCGGTGGTCGTGGCGATGCAGGATGGATTGTGGCTTGGCGTCGGCTCCGATCACACCGACCGTAAAGCGGAAACGTTGGGCATCGCGCTGTCAAAGCAACTCTGTGCAAAGGTGATCGGCAAAACCCTGCGGCGTCTCGAAGATGTTGCCCACCATTGGGACCAATTAATTCTGCGCGCCTACGTCACCATCGACGGCAAGCGCCTGAAATACCAGGAGGGCCCGCTATCGGCGATGCGCAATCCCGCCGACCTGATGGCGCGCGCCGGAGCAAAATTTGTGGCGGGCACGGTCATGTTCTGCGGAACGCTCGGCGCCATTGGCGGCATTCGCCCTGCGGCGCAGTTCGCGGCCCAGCTTGAGGATCCGGTCCTCAGCCGTGAGATGCGTTGCGAATACGGCGTCGATGTCTTGCCGGTTGTCAGCTGATGACCGGGCCAATTTTGGGGTCGGGACTGCGAATTGCCAGGCGCATCACCGACTGTTTTTTTGCTACCTTCAATGTCAGAACTGTTGTAGCGAATTGCAGTCGGCATCGCTGACGCCGCGGAAATAATAACAGCAGTTTTCCGAGCATGGTTGACGAACGGCGAGTATTGATTGCCGGAGGCGGGCCGGTCGGCTTGTTGTGCGGGTGGCTGCTCGCGCGTCGTGGCCTGCCGGTCCGGATATTTGACGTCAACGAAACCCTGCAGGCGGATCCAAGGGCGGCGACGACGCATCCCGCCACGCTCGATTTGCTGGCCGATGGCGGTCTTGCGGACGACATGGCGCGCGTCGGGCTGGTGGCCCCCATCTTTCAGTTCTGGGATCGGCCAAGCCGCGAGAAGGTCGCCGAGTTCGATCACATTGTTCTCAAGGACGACACCAGTCATCCATTCGTCGTTCAGTGCGAGCAGTTCAAGACCGCCAAGCTCATTCTCGATCGCCTGAGAAAGCTGTCCAACGTCGACGTCCTGTTTTCGCACGAGGTCGTGGAGGTTGCGCAGACCGACGGCCTGGTTAGCGTCGATGTGCGGGGCCCCGACGGAGTGAAGAGGCATTCGGGCGCTTATCTGATTGGCGCCGACGGCGGGCGCAGTATCGTGCGCAAGCAGATCGATATCGCGTTCGAGGGATTTACCTGGCCGGAACGATTTATTGTGCTCACAACGCCGTTCGATTTTGAAGCGGCTCATGGATTGTGTTTCCGCAGCTACTTCGCCGACCCGGACGAATGGTGCAATTGCTTCAAGGTGTCGGCCGACGGACCGCCGGGATTGTGGCGTACGGTTTATCCGGCCAGTCCCGACCAGTCCGAGGAGCAGTTAATGAGCGATGCGGCCGTCCAGGCGCGGATGCAAAAATTCTTTCCGGAGTCGCAACCCTACGAGATCGTTCACCGTAACCTCTATGTCACCCACCAGCGTGTCGCGGAAACCTTTCGCAAGGGGCGCGTGCTGCTCGCTGGCGATTCCGCCCACGTCAACAATCCGATCGGCGGCATGGGATTGAATGGAGGCATTCAAGACGCTGCGAACCTCGCAGAAAAGCTTGGAGCGGTCTTGCTCGAAAAGGCGCCCGATGCTCTCCTTGATCTTTACAGCTTGCAGCGTCGCACTGTGGCGACCGAATACGTGCAGGAACAGTCCATCGCGAACAAGAAACGCCTGGAAGCGCGGGATCCGGAAACCCGCCAGCGCAATCTCGACGAGCTGCGTGAGATGGCGGCGGACCCGGCACGCGCCCGCCAGTTCCTGCTGCGAACCTCGATGATCGCGAGCCAGCGGCGCGTTGCTGCCATGACGCTGGCCGAGGCCTGACAATGTTGTCCACCGATATCGCGCACGTGCCTCAAGCGAAGCCGTTTCTCGCCGCCGCTGCGCAATTCGCCGGCGGACATGATACACCGCGCGCGTTCCTCGAACGCTGCCTTGATGCGCTCGCGATCTGGGAACCGAAGATCGGCGCATTTGTTCACACCAATCCCGATGGGGCGCGGGCTGCAGCCGATGCGTCGGCCAGACGGTGGCGTGACAACAAACCGTTGTCGGCAATCGACGGCATGCCGATCGGCATCAAGGACATCATTGAGACGGCGGATATGCCCACCGAGATGGGCTCACCGTTGTTCGACGGCTGGTGCTCGGGGCGCGACGCTGCGGCGGTCGCGGCTTTGCGCGAAGCGGGAGCGGTCATTCTCGGAAAGACAGTGACGACCGAGTTCGCGGCCACCGAGCCGCGCGGCACCCGCAACCCATGGGACCTTGCTCGCACGCCGGGAGGGTCCAGCAGCGGTTCGGCCGCTGCCGTTGCCACCGGTCTTGTCAGCGCTGCGCTCGGCACGCAGCTGATGGGGTCGATCGTCCGTCCCGCCAGCTACTGCGGTTGCGTGGGATTCAAGCCGAGTGTCGGTGGCATCAACCGGGGTGGCAGCCACGATAACTTTAGCCAGAGCTGCATGGGCGTTCTGGCTGCAACGCTTGAAGATGCCTGGCAAGTCGCCTGCGAAATTGCCGCGCGCGCGGGCGGCGATCCGGGATATCCGGGCCTGATCGGGCCGCTCCGTGCGTCGCTGGCCGTCAAGCCGCAGCGGCTCGTTTTTCTGGAAACGGCAGGTTGGCAAGTGGCCAGCCCGGAGGCGAAACAGGCTCTCCAGGAAATCAATGGCACTTTTGTCGCGTGACGGCATCGACATCGTCACCCGACAATCGGATAGGCTGGTCGGTACCGTGGAGGAGGCGATAGCCAATGCCCGCGCGCTGTCGGTCCGGATCAATGCCTGGGAATCGCGCTGGCCCCTCAACACCTATCGCAACCGTGATGCCGGCAAGTTGAGCCGCGCTATGCTCACGCGTCTCGCGCAAGCGGAGGCCATGGGCCTCGACGACTATCGCGCCGATCTCGACGAACGGATCCGTGTTCGCGCTCTCTACAACAGTCTGGCCGCGCAATGCGATGCCTGCGTGACACTGGCGGCTCCGGCAGCCGCACCGGTCGGCCTTGGCTCGACTGGCGATCCGGTGTTTGCAGTGCCATTCTCATTGCTTGGCGTGCCGGCAATTTCGCTGCCGTTACTGCACGAACAGGGTCTGCCGCTGGGATTTCAAGTGACCGGATTCTACGGGAAGGATGCGACCGCCGCCGCAACGGCCAGCTGGATAGAAAAAACACTTGCAACCTGACTGCGAGCGAATGACTGCAACGAATGACGAGGAGGAAGTCATGCGGACAACAATGAAGGGACGTCGGTGGATCCTGACCTTGACGGCATTGACGGCGCTCGTCGTAGTTCCTGCGAACGCAGAGGACATGAAGCTCTGGCGGCACGGCGTCGTGGAAGCCAAGAGCGACGCCGGCATCGTCTTCATGGGCAGCAAAGGCGGATTTGCGGAAAAACAGGGCCTGAAGATCGAGATTATGCAATTCAAGGGCGACACTTTGGCGCTGAAGGCGCTGCTTGCGGGGGAGCTGGACAGCTACGAAGGCAATCCGGGCTCCCCGATGGTTGCGGCCTCGCGGGGCGCCGATATCAAGCTCCTCGGCTGCTATTGGCCGGGCTTGACCTATGCCATCTATTCCAAGGCAGGCATCAACAGCCCCGCCGACCTCAAAGGCAAGACGTTCGCCATCTCGGCGCCTGGCGCGCTGCCTGATCTCGTCGCCCGCGCGGTTCTGGCGCAGAACAATGTGCCGGCGGCCGATGTGAAGTTCACCGTCATGGGCAGCGATGCCGATCGTTTCAAGGCAGTGACGGCCGGCATCGTCGATGCGGCGGCGGCATCCAGTGGGTTCGCGCCGGCGGCCGAGAAAGCCGGCGTCAAGATGCTCGTTCACGCGATCGAAGCTGTTCCGAACTACGTTCGTTTCTGCATCTATTCGAGCGGAAAGACGCTGGCTGCGCGCAAGGACGACGCCGCGCGCTTCCTTGCCGCCGAGATGGCTGGATTTCGTCATGCTCTTGCGAACCGCGACCAGACAATCGAGCTGACGCGCGAGATCACGCTTGCCAAGCCGGACAATCCGCTGCCCGCTTTCACCTACGACGAAGTGAAACGATATTCGGCCGTCGATCCGGAGATGCCGATCCCGATGAACAAGCTCGCCTGGCTGCGCGATCTGCTCGTGACGACGGGCAACCTCACCCAGCCAGTCGACCTCGACGCATTTGTCGATGCCGATGTCAGAACGAAGGCGCTGCAAATCGCCAAGTAGCAGTCAAGCGAGGGCAGGTGCGATGGGGCAGGGCCGGGTCGCGCTTCCGCAATCGCTTTTGATGGTTCGCCGAAGTCAGGTGACGCGATGAAGCTTGCCGTGCCGGACATGATTTCGAACTCGTACTTCCCGGCCATTGCCGCTATCGAGCTTGGATTTTTCAGGAAAGAGGGGCTCGACGTCGAGCTTGAGCTGATTTTTCCAGTCGACAAGGCCTATGGCGCGTTGCGTTCGGGCGCAGTCGACTTCGTTGGCGGATCCGCTCATTCGGCGCTCTCCGCCTTTCCACAGTGGGAGGGCGTCAAGCTGCTCTGCGCGCAGGCGCAGGGCATGTACTGGTTTCTTGTCATGCATAAGGACCTGGAAGCCCGGCGAGGGGACCTCGAGGTGGTCAAGGGTCGCAATATTGGAGCAGCGCCTTGGGTCGACATGGGGCTTCGCCGGCTTCTCATTGAGGCCGGCTTTGATATTGATCGGGACCGCGTGAAGATCGCGCCAGTTCCGGGCGCAACCGGCCAAAGCGTCAACTTCGGTCTCACGGCGGCCAGAGCACTTGAGGATCGCAAGATCGATGGGTTCTGGGCCAATGGCATGGGTGCGGAGGTAGCCGTGCGACGTGGCGTCGGAACGGTCGTGCTCGATGTGCGCCGCGGTGATGGCCCGAAACCCTGTTTCAACTACACCATGGCATCGATAGCGACGAGCGACGACCTGATCGAGCGCTTGCCGAAAGTTGCGCCTGCTGCTGTTCGGGCGATTGCCGGGGCCCATGCCGCATTGAAAAAGGACGTTACGCTTGCGACCAAGATCGGACGCAAGCTCTTTCCGCCGACGGAGGCGGAGTTTATTGCTGAGCTGATCAGGCGCGATCTTCCCTATTACGACACTACGATTTCACGGGACTTCGTTGCCGGAATGAATCAATTCGCGCGGGATGTCGGAATTCTGTCGGGCGACGTGCCTTACCAGAAGATCGTCGCCATGGCCAACTGAAGCCTTCGCTTGCTGTGATGGCGATGTTTCCACTTCGTTTTTTTGAGGCGTATGTCGAATGCTTCGGTTGATGGTTGCTGATGTGGATTCGCCGTCGTATTTCGTGGCCACCGCTGCGGTCGAGCTCGGTTTCTTCAAGGAAGAGGGGCTCGATATCGAGCTTGAGCTGGTTTACGGGGCGAGGAGTGGGCCTGAACGTCTGCGCGATGGAACGCTCCATTTCTTCGGCGGTCCGGCCTACGCCGCAACCCGAGCGTTCCCGGCCTGGAAGGGCGCCAAGCTTCTGTGCGCGCTGGCTCAATACTCCTACTGGTTCATGGCCGTTCGCGCCGATCTCGGCGTTAAACGCGGGGATATGAATGCCATCAAGGGACTGCGGATTTCGTCGTCCACGGCATTTCCCAATATGGCTCTTAGGCACATGTTGACCGAAGCGGGGATCGATCTCGAACGTGACAAGGTTCAGATCGTTCCTAGTCCAACCACCGGCAAAAACGAACTATGGCGGGGCCATGATGGCGTCGAAGCGATCGAACGGGGTGCGGACGCCTATTGGGGCAACGGCATGCGCGCCGCAATCGGCGAGAAGCTCGGAGTTGCAAAAATCCATCTCGATTTGCGGCGGGGCGATGGCCCGCCGGGAGCACGCTTGTACAATTTCGCGGCCCTGACAACGACCGATCGGCTCATCAGCGAGCAGCCGCAGGTTGCCGCTGCAGCGGTGCGAGCAATTGTAAAGACTCAAAAGGCGCTTAAGGCGGATTCTTCCCTCGCCACAAAAGTGGGGACCCGGCTTTTCCCAGCGGAAGAGGCTTCGCTAATCGGCGGTTTGGTGGCGCGAGATGCGCCTTTCTATGATGCGAACATTTCGCCGGAAGCTGTCGAAGGCCTGAATAAATTCGCCATTGCAAACGGATTGATTTCGCAGCCGGTCCCCTACAACCAACTGGTGGCCCCTCCATTCATTCGTCAGCTCTGGAACGACTAAGACCGGCGGCTTACCGGCGGGTGCAGGCGATAAAGCGTGTCTGCATGCCCATGTCCGCTATTGGCACTTAGCGGACATGGCCCTCTTCACATTTGGTGCCCGCTATTGGAGGTAAAGCGGACATCACTCAGACCGACGGTCACGTCCATTTTTGACCCACAGTGGACATTCGTAACGCCGACCGATCCGGCGGCATCGACAACCTCGTCTTGTTGCATTTATCTTCTTGTTTTCGGCATGCGTGGCGGACAGCGGCCGATCGCGCGGAGACCAATCCATGTCACATCACTATTCCGGACCTGACGTTAGTTTCCCCCACAACGATGCCCGTCTTGACTTGACCGACCTCTATGCCTTTCCAAAGCCGGGCAGCACGGGCAAGTCGATCCTGATCATGGACGTGCATCCGTCCTCAGGCTTCAATCCGCCGGGACCGACCCGGCAGGATCCCTTCGCGCCAGATGCGTTGTACGAGTTCAAGATTGACACCAACGGCGACAATGTTGCCGATATTGCATACCGCGTACGCTTCTCTCCGTTCACAGGCGGGGCGCAGACCGCAACCTTGCGCCGCGTTGAGGGCGCACAAGCGGCCGGAACGGGCGACGACGGCCAGATAGTCGTCGAAGGGGCGCCGGTCTCTTTGGATCGGGAGGCACGCGTGACGGAAGACGGTGATCACCGTTTTTTCGCCGGCTGGCGTGGTGATCCCTTCTTTCTTGACGTGGAGGGTGCCTTGAACAACTTTCAGTTCACTGGCCGAGATTTCTTCACCGACAAAAACGTGTGCAGCATTGTGCTGGAAGTACCCAATTCCGCGCTGGGGACCAAAGAGGTTGGCCTTTGGGCTCGAATCCTAGATGGCGCAAGCGGCGGTTGGGTTCAGGCAGATCGTGGCGGACGGCCTTCGCAAGCTGTCTTCCTTCCTGGCGACGAGAGAAATGCTTATCTCGCTGCGGCACCGGCGGACGCCGCCCGTTTCATCGCTGTCTTTGCGCACTCATTGGAGCACATAGGTGGGTATTCTTTGGAGGAAGCACGGCGGGTAGCAGGGACACTGCTGCCGGACATTCTGCGCTTCGACCCCACCCGCGCAGCGTCCTATCCGAGCAATGGCCGGGCACTAACCGACGACGTCCTCGATTACTTTCTCACCATCATCACCAATGGAAAGGTGACGACGGACGGGGTGGGAGCCCATAGCGATCTGCTCACCGAGTTTCCCTATGTGGGACCGCCACACCGGGCCGCGACTGCGCGGTGAAAATCTGCGGGATCAAGAATTTTCAAAGGGTTGGTGGACGCGAAGACGGAATTTTCACCGGCTTGTTTGCCAAGTGCCAATAGGCGACCTCTTTCAATTCGGATTAGGTATGCGATGTCCGCTCTTGGCACTTAGCGGACATCGCCTATTGCGCTGCACATGTCTGCTTTTGACCCAAAGCAGACATCGATGCTGTTCTGCTGTTCATTTCTATTGCATTGCTGCCACTAACGTAGCGAGAAAGCTTTCACTTGCTGGGGGCAGTGAGCGGCCGGCCTTACGGATAATAAATATCGAACGACCAAATTCGCGGCCTTCGATCGGTCTTGATTTCAGCCGGCCCGCGGTCTGCGCCTCGATCGCTGTCGAGGGCAGCAGCGCGACGCCGAGCCTGGCCCGCACCATGCCGACCGCGGTCGACATATAGGTTGCCTCAAGCACGGGTTTAACCGACTGACCGCTTTCGTCGAAGGCGCGGTCGACCACTTGGCGCACCGTGCTGTCCTCATCCATCAAGATGAGTGGATGACGAGCAAGAATTTCCGCGGTGATCTTTTTCTCTTTGTCGAGCGCATGGGGGGCGAGATAAATCGCATGCATGCGATCGCGCGTGAGGACTTTCGTTTGCAAATCCGGATCGTTTACCTCGCCGCCGGCGATGCCAAAATCGACCACCTCCGACTTTACTAAGTCGACGATCTTGCGGCCGACGCCGTCCTTAAGCACGAACTGTACGCCCGGATGGCGGGCACGAAAGGCGACAATGGCCTTCGGTAGAACCGCCGCGGCAAAGGACGGAAGACAGGCGAGCCGCACTACCCCAAGACGTTTGGCGGCTAGGTCTTTGGCGCCGGTCACAACCGAGTTGAGTTCGCCCAGCAGACGATCAAATACAGACACCAGCTCCTCACCCACCCGCGTAAGTCGCACTGAGCGTGTTGTGCGGTCCAGAACCTTGACGTTCAATACACCCTCAAGCTGGCGTATCTGTACGGTGAGCGCGGGCTGCGACAGGTTCACCGCGCGCGCGGCTCTCGTAAAACTACCGAGCTTAGCGATCGCAACGAAACTTCGGATTTGCGTGAGATTAGGGTTCATAATGTGACGTTATAAGTGAGATACAAAATATTCAATTGTAAAATAATTTATTACGCCTCACCCTGACGGCAATCAACAATCGCTCCGCAAAAATCTAACCTGGGGAGGCATCCATGACGTTCCGCGCACCGTCGCTTGCGCTTTGCATAACGCTCTCATTTTTGTCCATTACAAATAGCCGCGCCGAGGTGAACGAAATTACCGTCGCCCAGCAATACGGGGTGAGCTTTCTGCCGCTTATGGTGATGGAGAAAGAGGCGCTCGTCGAAAAACATGCGGCCGCCGCCGGACTCGCCGACCTTAGGGTAGTTTGGGCCAAGGTCGCAGGTCCCAGCGCCATGAACGACGGGCTGATCTCAAATGCGATTCATTTCGCCGCACAAGGCGCGCCATCAATGATCACGTTGTGGGACAAAACTCGCGGCCAGATCAAGGGCGTCTCGTCGATGACCACCTATCCACTTTACCTGATCTCGCGCGATCCCGACGTAAAGAGCATCAAGGATTTCAGCGCCAAGGATAAGATCGCGGTGCCCTCGATCAAGATCTCGACGCAAGCGATTATGTTGCAGATGGCCGCATCGAAGGCCTTGGGCGAGAATGAATTTGGCAAGCTTGATCCATTCACTGTTTCGCTGTCGCATCCGGATGCGACGCTCGCCTTCACCAACAACACCGCCGGTGTCAACGCGCACTTTTCATCATCGCCATTTTACGAACAGGAAATGAGAGTGCCCGGCGCTCATCTGGTCACGACCAACTATGAAATACTTGGCGGGCCAGCGACTGCGGTGGTGCTGACTGCGAACGCCAAATTTCGCGATGCCAATCCAAAAGCCTACAAGGCCTTCTACGATGGCTTAAGCGAGGCCATCGCTATTATTAACAAAGACAAACGTGCCGCCGCCTCACTCTACCTTGTGGCCGCCCATGACACCAAAAACTCGGTCGACGACATTCTCAAGATCATAAGCGACAAGGATTACGCTTTCACGCTCAAGCCGGAAAATGTGCTCAAGACCGCGCAGTTCATGGCCAAGATAGGCTCGATTAAGCAATCGCCCGCGGCGATCGGCGATCTGTTCTTCCCCGAGAACGCCAAAATGGGTGGCGACTGAGCCGCTCGAGACAGCCTGCATGAGCAATTCCCAAAATTTCCGCATCGGCACCGGCGCCGGGTTTTCCGCCGATCGGCTCGATCCGGCAGTCGATCTGGCCAACCGAGCCGAACTTGACGTCATGGTGCTGGAATGCCTGGGCGAGCGCACGGTGGCCTTCGGTCATCGCGACCGCATGGCCGACCCAACGCGGGGCTACAATACGCACCTGCGCCCGCGGATGCAGGCCTTACTGCCGGTCTGCCACGCCGCTGGCACGACCATCATCACCAATATGGGCGCGGCAAATCCGCGCGCTGCGGCCCAACGCACCGTCGAGATCGCACGCGAACTCGGCCTTAAGGGCCTGAAGGTTGCCTGCATCGAAGGCGATGACGTCTCCAGTCTGGTGCCACCCGACCAGCCATTCATGGACGAACCCGGCGTGTTGTCGGATATCAAACTGCCGATCGTCGGCATGAATGCCTATCTCGGCGCCGACTCAATCATTCCGGCGCTGGCAGCGAACGCCGACGTCATCATCGGCGGCAGGCTCGCGGACCCGTCTATGTTCCTCGCGCCCCTGGCGTATCGTTTCGGGTGGGACGCCCTCGATGCTCCGCGCATGGGCGCTGGCACGCTAGTCGGGCATCTGATGGAATGCGGAATGCAAGTCACCGGGGGTTATTTCGCCGATCCCGGGGTCAAGGAGGTGCCGGATCTGGCGCGCTGCGGCTACCCGATTGCCGAAGTCCAAGCCGACGGGAGCGCGGTCATCACCAAGCTTGCTGGTACCGGCGGCTGCGTCACGCCGGCCACCGTAAAAGAACAACTGCTTTACGAGGTGCATGACCCTGAGCGGTACCTAACACCCGACGTCACAGCCGATTTCAGCGGCGTTCGTATCGCCACTGCCGGCACTGATCGCGTCGAGGTGTCGAACGCTAATGGATCGAAGCGTCCGGAAACGCTCAAAGTCACCGTCGGCTTCGACGGCGGATTTCAAAGTGAGGCTGGCATCAGCTATGCCGGACCAGCTGCACAAGCACGAGGGGAACTGGCGGTCCAGATCGTCGGCGACCGGCTGCGTAAAGCGCCCGGCAAAAAAGCCGATGTGCGCATTGACCTGATCGGTGTCAATTCGTTGTTTGCCACCGCTGGCGCCCGCAACACCGATGCGCAAGATGTTCGGCTGCATGTTACGCTGCGCTCGCGCAACCGCGAGGATGCCGAGCTCATGCTGTGGGAAGTTGAATCACTGCTGTGCTGCGGACCGGCCGGCGGCGGTGGATTCCGCGGCTCTATCGTGCCTTGCGTAATGACTAAATCGCTTCTGATCGATCGCGGCCTGATCAAGCCTCGGCTAGAAGTGCTCACCGCATGAGCAACGCACAACGAAACTCACCCAGAATTGTTCGCGACATTGCGCATGCGCGCGCTGGAGACAAAGGTAATACGTCCAATGTCAATGTCTGGGTCTATGATGCGGCCGATTTCGAGCAGCTCAAACGCGCGCTAACGGTTGAACGGATTAAACGTGCATTCCCTCAGCTGATCCGCGGCAAGATCGAGCGCTTCGTCGTCGAACATCTTCATGGGCTAAATTTTGTGATGCAAGATGCGCTGGAGGGAGGGGTCAACCGATCCCTTAACCTCGACTCGCACGGCAAGTCCTGGAGCTACCTCATTCTCGGACTTGAGCTTGAAGAGCGCGCGAGCGGCAGGGCAACGGAATAGTTCTGCGGTGTGCGCATGACAAACTCCATAAGTCAGCCGCCATTGCTCGAAGTGAGCGGGGTGACGCTGCAATATAAGACGCGCGAGCATCTCGTCACTGCCACCTACCGCATCGACTTTAATGTCTTAAAGTCCGACCGTTTCGTGCTTCTCGGCCCCTCCGGCTGCGGAAAATCGACGCTGCTCAAGGCGATCGGCGGCTATATGCGGCCGACCGAAGGCGATATTCGGCTCAAGGGCTGCACTGTCATTAAGCCCGGGCCGGACCGCATGATGGTGTTTCAGGAATTCGATCAATTGCTGCCTTGGAAGACGGTCCTGCAAAACGTGATGTTTCCCTTACAGGTCACCGGAAGCCTCGGCCTCACTGACGCCAAGACCAAGGCGATGGAATATATCGAGAAGGTCAATCTCACGAAATTTGTCGACAATTATCCGCACATGCTCTCTGGCGGCATGAAGCAGCGTGTGGCGATCGCGCGCGGTATGGCGATGGAGCCAGATATTTTGCTGATGGACGAGCCGTTTGCGGCTCTCGACGCGCTCACGCGGGTACGCATGCAGGACGAGCTGCTTGGACTATGGGACGAAGTGAAGTTCACTGTTATTTTCGTTACACACTCAATTCCCGAGGCAATTAAAATCGGCAATCGCATCTTGCTTCTCTCGCCGCATCCCGGACAGGTAAAGGCGGAAATCAACAGCGTGCCGCGCGGCGAGGATAGCTCGGCCGCGGGCGCGCAATTAGAACGTAAGGTGCACGACATGCTATTTGCCGACAAGGTGGAGGAGCCGGATCATGTCTGACGCAACCGTGCGGCCCGATATTTACCGCGAGACGATGGGGGCCGAACGCTTCGGTATCGTGCAGAAACGATTGACCACGTGTGAGATGCTCTACAATCAAGGCTGGCTACGCAAGTTGTTCGTGCTGGTCGTGCTGGCCGTTCTGTGGGAGGCTTACGCACGCTGGCTCGACAACGAACTTCTGGTGCCGACTTTCACGGCGACCGTACACGCGCTCGAGCGCGGCGTCGCCAGTGGATTGCTCATCATGCGCGCGCTGTTGTCGATCAGGGTTCTTCTGATCGGATACAGCGCAGGCGTGCTGCTGGCTGCAATTCTGACTTTTATCGCGATCAATACCCGGATCGGCACTGATTTTTTGGAAACAATGACGGCAATGTTTAATCCGCTGCCTGCAATCGCATTGCTGCCGTTGGCGATGATTTGGTTCGGGTTAGGTACGGGCAGCCTTGTATTCGTGCTCATTCATTCGGTGCTGTGGGCGGTAGCACTTAACACCCACGCCGGATTTCGCAGCGTCTCGACTACGCATCGAATGGTTGGCCAAAATTATGGCCTGGGGGGATTGCGTTTTGCTGCGAAAATTTTAATCCCAGCGGCGTTTCCGAGCATTCTGGCAGGCCTGAAGATCGGTTGGGCGTTTGCCTGGCGTACGTTGATCGCGGCCGAACTGGTCTTCGGGACCACTTCCGGACAAGGAGGCCTAGGCTGGTTCATTTTCGAAGCGAAAAATCAGCTCGAGATCCCCGACGTGTTTGCCGGATTGCTCACCATCATTCTGATCGGCTTGTTCGTCGACAACGTGATTTTTCGGCTGATTGAACGAATGACTGTGCAACGTTGGGGGATGCAGAATTAACTCATGCTACGTCGTTGCCTTACGTCCGCTATTGGCACTTGGCGGACATCGCTGGTGCACTGCACATGTCCGCTTTTGACCCAAAGCGGACATTGACTAACCCCTTCCAGAGCTCAGGTGTCGATTGGTACGATGCCTTTCCTGAGCATCGGGGGCCCACAATGAGGCGGCGCGCGTTCATCACGCTTGTAGGTGGCGCGGCGGCTTGGCCGCTTGTGGCGCGGGCGCAGCGGCCTGCAAAGTCGGTGATCGGATTCCTGAGCATGGCATCCCGATCGACGTTCGCCTCCCGCATTGAGGGATTCCGACTAGGTCTGCGTGATTTCGGCTATATCGAGGGCACGAACATCACCGTCGAGTACCGCTTTGCAGAAGGGCACTACGAGCGACTTCCTGAATTGGCGGCTGAACTGGTTCGTTCCAAAGTGGACCTGATTGTCACGCATGGAACGCCAGGAAGTCTTGCCGCAAAGCGGGCAACGACGACAATCCCGATTGTCATGACATCGATCGGCGACCCTGTCGCTACCGGAATCGTCGCCAGTATCGCGCGACCCGGCGGCAATATTACGGGACAGACCTTTTTCAATCCGGAACTCAGGGCAAAAAGAATCGAGTTGCTCAAGGAGCTGATGCCACATCTGACCCGTGTGGCCGTCATTCTAAACGCGGACAACCCTGCGGCAGTCGGGCCGGAATTTCAGGCGATGGAGAAAGCCGCGCAGGCACTCAATATCAAACTGCAACCATTCCGATTGCGGGAGCCGAGCGAATTGGTGAGCGCCTTTGAAAAAATGGAACAAGCGCAAGCCGAGGCGGTCGAGACCGGAGACGATCCTTTATCTGTTGGCAACGTCGGAGCGATTGTAGCATTGGCGGCGCGGGGACGGCTTCTCTCGATTGGTCCGGAAGATGTCCCGCGAGCCGGTGGCGTAATAGGTTACGGGGCGGACATTGTTGCACTCTTTCGCAGCGCGGCCATCTTCGTGGACAGGATATTCAAAGGCGCCAATCCCGCCGATCTTCCGATCGAGCGGGTATCGAAGTTTCAGTTCATCCTCAATCGGAAGGCCGCTAAGGCACTCGGTTTCGAAGTGCCCCAGTCCATCCTGCTCCGCGCTGACGAGGTGATCGAGTAGGACCTGTCGATGTCCGCTTATGGCTCTTATCGGACATTCCTCTTTGCACCGCACATGTCCCCTATTGGGGGTAAAGCAGCCATCGCGTTTTGCGGTGCGAACGTCCACTTATGACCTAAAGCGGACATTCGTCGGTGACGTCGGCGCGTCGCATGTCACATCGGCAAAGGGCGCAGCTTGAGCGACGAAACACCGGCCACAACGTTCAATGCGATCGAGCCTTGAAGTGAAATCGGCTGAAGCGCGACGGTGCGGTTGGAGCCGCCAAGGAGAACGTTAGCGCCTGCACCCAGGCCAATGCCAACATCTCCAGAAACACCGACATACTCGCCAGCGAGCGCTCCGAGCGGCAGTCCAGCAGTCGGTGCGAAAACGGCCCAGCCCAACACGCCACCGGCGCTGATGCCCACGTTCAGACCAACGGTGTTGAGAGCACCCGCGTAGGCTTCGCGTTCCCTCGTTGTGTTGGGAGTGAAGAGGCACCGCATCGACTGGGAACCGACTACAATGAAGCCGACACTCGGATCGACCTGACAAGAGAGCCCACCCACTTGCGTCCACGACTGCGGAGCCTGGGCCGCGGCTGGCATCGCAAGCGTCGCCACCAGTGCGAATGGCGTGAGCAATAAGCGACGGTAATGTATCATCATCCGATCCTTTCGCCCCAGAGACAAACATTAGCACATTCGTAGCCTTCGCGGCGCGCTATTGGCTCACGGCAAAAAGCACCATAATGTTTCCGTAGATAAAGACGTGACGGCCGTCAGCTGTTATGCGCGTGAGTTGGTCTAATGACACAGTATTTGCTCGGGCAGGTCGACGACCATCCATCTGTTTCTCTTAAATTGTTACGCGGATGGATTTATTTGCTAGTCGCGACTATTGCGCTAGCCTTCACGTATTTCCTGGCGGCGCGTCTAGGTCTTTTCCTTCTCACCGAGCCTGATGGTGTCGCCGTTTTTTGGCCGGCCGCGGGCGTTTCTGCTGGCGTATTGATTGCTCTCGGGTCCCGGGTCCGGTTGCCCGTAATCGTCGGCACGGTGGCAGCGACTGTTGCGGCGAATCTTTTGGGCGACCGCAACATCGGGAGCGCCATTGTATTCGCTTTATGCAACGCTGGCGAAGCGGTGCTCGTGGCCATTCTCATCGAGCACCACTTTGGCGCGCCGTTTAGTCTGGACAAGCCGCTCAGCGTTTTCGGACTGCTTGCGGCGACGATTGTCGGAACTACCATTTCGGGGATCGGTGGAACAATAGGCTTCAAATTATTCCATAGTTCGTCGGTGCCTGTTCTGACAATTTGGCACCATTGGTTTGCGTCCGACGCACTTGGTATTGTCACGGTTGCGCCGCTCCTGATCGGATTAGCTCAAGCGGTTCGTGATCCCCCGGCACGCAGCGAGGTTTTCGAAGGCGCTGCAATATTGGGAACACTAACCTTCGCGAGCGGACTCGTTGTCCTATTGCCGCGCGAGTTATGGGTGACCGTGGTGCCTACTGCATTGCTCTTCCCACTGCTGCTGTGGGTCACCGCGCGCTGTAAACCGGTCTTCGCTGCAGCGGCAGCATTCATCATTGCGCTGACGGTCGTTTCCACGACCACGTTCGGCATTGGTATACTCGGTGATCCAAACCTTCCGATTATGCAGCGGGTCCTGTGTGCTCAAGCTGGTCTTCTTACGGCATCGCTCTGCGCGTTGGTTCTTGCCGCGCTGTTCGCGGAGCGAAAGTCGAATGAGGCTCACCTCGCTCATTCAAACATCATGTTGGAGCGCGAACGCGACAATAAATTGATGAACGTGCAGGCGGCTACTGCCACGATGGCTCATGAGGTTAAGCAACCTCTCGCAGTCATCTCATTGAAGGGCCAAGCGGCACAACAGCTTCTCAAGCATGCGCAGCCCGATCTTGAAAAGTTGCGGGCAGATTTGGTCACCATCGTTGCCAACAGCCATCGTGCCAGCCAGCTACTGAATAGTACCCGAGCCTTGTTCGGGAGATCCGATAAAGGACATGACCAAATCGACGTAAACAAAATCGTTTCTCAAGTATTGCGCCTTCTTCGAGAACAATTGAAAGCCTCCGGCGTTATGACCCAGGTTGAATTGGCGTCCGAACTACCGTTTGTTGTGGGCCATAAAGGGCAACTACAGGAGGTCGTGATAAACCTTTTTCAAAATGCTATTGAAGCTATGGGAGCCATCAAAAATCGCCACAGAATGCTGCTGCTGAGAACGAAGCGCCACAGCGATAATGCAGTTGTTATAGAAATTGAAGACTCAGGACCGGGAATTGATCCGGCAAACCTGAACAGCATATTTGATGCATTTTTTACAACAAAATCGTACGGAATGGGTTTGGGATTGGCCATTTGCCGCATGATTATTGAACGTCACGGGGGACGGCTTTTGGCCTCGTCGGACGGCACAAATGGGACGTTGTTTCAGGTCATCCTGCCGACGGGCAACCTGCACGCGGACAACGCTCGCGCATTGCTCGTGGGCGATGATATACGGACCGCGAAATAGGCGACGCTTCCAATTTTAAACCGACGATAATGATTGGCTCCGATAATCGGATTTATCGGAAGTGGTTTCCGAATTAGTCGGCTTAAGCACGGAGATTGCCCGGCGCGAAGGATGTCCGCCGTTGGGGGTAAAGCGGACGTGACGTTTTGCACTGCGAATGTCCGCTAATGACCCAAAGCGGACATCCATGGTGCATGCAAGAGGAAACCGCCCGGCATTCCGTCCGCCCGGCGGCGATATTGTCACTGCGTTAGTTCACCGCGAAGCAATAAAGCAATCCCGCGCCGCCAGTGCTCTTTAATGCATCAAAGCTGCAACCGCGCGAGGGATGCGCCGAATTCCACGAGTGCGCAGGTGCATCGTCGCGTAAGCCCAGGCGATCGCTGTGGCCTACGATGGCCGAGCCTTCGCCGCTCTTGGTCCAGTTGCCACAAGTCGCATCCTTGTCTGGCGGCGGTGCACGGCCATCTTCCGTCGAGCCAGTGAGGACGTCGTGCTGAGTGCCCATAAAGAACCTCCCGGGGATTTTTCGGCCGGTTTCAGCGAGTGAATTGTCGAGGCTGATTTTGCTGGTGGAATGCAAATCCTCGACATTGGCGGCGATTTGGACACCATTAACATTCACCCACGGTCCCTTGCCGATCCGGTCGCGAGCGTTCACCGCCGGTGCTCCACCGGTGGCCTGCGTGCTGAGATAAGCGTGCCAGGTCTTGGAGCCGGCACCGACCTTCGCTGCCAGATCTTGGCAATGCTTGTCCGCACCAGCCAGCCCGCCGAAGTCAGCGCCGGTGGGTCCGCCGACGCTGCTGACGAAGAATGTAACGTTCGGATATTCGGACGGCAGCGGCTGCGCCTGCAATTCCCCGGTTAGGACGAAAGGCGCAAGTGCCGCGACTGCAAAAGCAACAACTGCAAGCTTCATCGATTCTCCCCCTGTGCTGATCGATTTCGCCTGAGAACTAACCCCAAGCTGGCCGATTTCTTTCATGATCGGATTGCTTGGCAACTTTAGGCAAGGCCGAGTTCTGGTGTTGCGATCAAGTGTTAGTGACGACACCAGCACTTAGCGGACATCGGCTTGTGCACCGCACATGTCTGCTTTTGACCCAAAGCCGACATCGGTGGCTCTTCCAGCTTACTTGTTTATTCAGCTACGATGCCACTGTGGGTAGGCGGGGGCGATATGAGGCGGCGCGATTTCCTAAAACTGGTGGTTGGCTCAGTAGCGGCATGGCCGCTTGTATCGCGTGCCCAACAGGCGGCGATGCCAGTCATAGGATTTCTCAACAGTGGGTCGCCTGATACTTTTGCGTTCACGCTCAATGCCTTCCTTCAAGGCCTGAAGGAAGCCGGATATGTCGATGGCCAGAATGTCACTATCGAATATCGCTGGGCGAACGGCCAATACGAACGGCTTACAGAATTGGCTAACGACCTTGTGCGGCGCAGAGTCTCGGTCATCGCCGCGACCAGTACTCCTGCCAACCTAATGGCAAAGGCCACGACCACCGCGATACCGATTGTTTTCACCACGGGCGGCGATCCGGTCAAACTCGAACTCGTCACAAGTTTGGGCCGACCCGGCGGTAATGCGACTGGGGTGACCCAAATGACGGGGGAAGTTGCACCGAAACGGGTGGAGCTAGCCCACGAATTGGTCCCCGGGGCGATTACTTTTGGTATGATTATTAATTCCACAAATCCTTTGGCCGATACTGTGAAACGAAACTCACAGGCTGCAGCGCTAAAACTCGGGCTGCAGCTCAATATACTTCACGCAAGCACTGACGCTGAACTAGAAAAGGCCTTCGCGGTCTTCCGCGAAATGCACGTTGGTGCGCTCGTCATCGGAACGGACGCCTTCTTTAATAATCGGCTCGACCTACTGGCTGCACTGGGGATCCGCAACTCATTGCCTGTGGTTTATGAATATCACCAGTTCGTTGAAGCTGGCGGGTTGGTTAGCTATGGCGGCAGCATCGTAGAATCCTATCGCCTCGCAGGCGGGTACGTCGGCCGTGTACTCAAGGGCGAAAAACCCGCTGACCTGCCGGTCCAGCAGGCAAGCAAAATCGAGTTGCTCCTCAACCTCAAGACCGCAAAGACACTCGGCATCACCGTCCCACAATCGATACAAAATCGCGCCGATGAAGTGATCGAATAGGTGCGCCGATGTCCGCTATTGGCACAGAGCGGACACCCGGAGTTGCGCTGCACATGTCCGCTTTCGGGGGTAAAGCGGACGCGCGGCGTCTATTCACAGCGTGTCAACTAACTCGCTTTTCTTAAACTCAACCCCATCCCGATCCAGCTCACTCCTGCAAATACAAGATCAATGCCCAGCAGCAGGCCTAGAATGTAGAGGCTCGATACTGGCCAGTGATTGAGAATGACTAGGCCAAGCAGAAGCGTGACCACACCTGACAGTGCCACCCAGATCCAGGGCATTCCTCGCTTCATAGAGAAACCGAGAATAATCCGCATGATGCCGGAGACGATAAGCGTACATGCAAGCAGAAGCGTAAGGAGTGCTGCCGCGAGCAGCGGATTCTCAAACGTGACAAAGCCGGCAACGATATAGAGAACGCCGAGCAGCAACCAAAACAAGAATTTGCCCCAGGTCTTAACCTGAAAAGCATTGATGACTTCTGCGACGCCCGCGATCAGCATCATAATGCCAACGATAAAGACGCTCGCAACCGTCGCCATCAGGACGCTGCCTAACGCTATGAAACCGGCAACAGAATAAATAACGCCTAGAGCGACAATCCAGCCCCATTTGGCGCGCAGCGTCTCAATTTCGCTGAAAGAGTGTGTTGACGCTGTTATATTGGACATGATCCGCCTCCCTATAGTTTCTATAAAAAGATACTGCGTTAGATCAAAGCGCTCTTTGATATTAGTCAAGGCGGACATGGATGATAACTAGCGGAATGCTACGGTCCGACACAATGTAAGGATAGTTAGTCGTGACTGCGTTGCTAGTCTCATTAGTTACGTTTGCGCTTGTTTTCGGTGGTGCATTGCTCGGCATGTACTTTGGTAATGCCCTATCGAGCCATCTCCGTGAAGACGTGAGGGATGTCATAAGGCTCAGCACGGGCCTCATCGGAACGATGGCTGCCCTTGTCCTTGGCTTGCTGATCGCGTCCGCCAAGAGTTCGTACGATACGAAAAGTACTCAGATCAACCAGATCACCGCCAACATCATCCTTCTCGATCTGGACCTTGAGCAATACGGTCCGGACGCGAGGAACTTACGCATTATGCTACGTAACGCAATTCCGCCGCTGATCGACCGGATTTGGAACGAAGGCGACCATGCTAAGTTGTCGCCATTTGCCGCGACCGTTGAAGCACAAGAATTTGTCAAAAAAATTCAACAACTCCAGCCAAACGACGATGCAAAGCGCGCTCTTCAAACGCAGGTGTTAAGTGCTGCCGCTAATTTGGCACAAGCACGTTTGTCGCTGTTCACTCAATCGCACGACGCAATTCCAGCGCCGTTTCTTGCAATCCTCATATTTTGGCTTGCAATTATTTTTACAAGCTTCGGATTGTTTGTCCGGCCTAATCGGATCGTAATCGTAACGTTTTTCGTTAGTGGGCTATCTGTAGCCAGTGCAATTTTCCTAATCATGGAAATGGGTCAACCTTTTGTGGGATTGATGCAAATTTCCAGTGACGCGCCGCGTCACGCACTTGCGCCGCTTGGTCCTTAACATTTTGCACACGATGTCCGCTTTTGGCACTTAGCGGACATCAGCTTGTGCGCTGCACATGTCTGCTTTTGACCCAAAGCGGACATTTGTCAGCGAAAGACGCCAGTGAAGCTTGCATAGTGAATTTGATGCGGAATTTACGGCGTTTCCTCGTCAGTTCGAATTAAGTTCCCGACCGCGATTTTCAAAACAGGGAGGTACGCAATGAAAACGCAATACACAGTCGCGTTGTCGCTACTTGTAGGTGTTGCCGTCGGTGCTGCGGCAATTCAGGGTCTTCATGCGCAAGCCAAGCCGCCTGCGTATGTGGTGGCGGAAATCGAGCTATCTAATCCAGAGGCGTTCGTGAAAGAATTTGCACCACTCGCACAAAAAGCGTTGGCGACAGGAGCGGGCTACAAAGCTATGGCTCGCGGCAACAAGACCGTATCGATCGAGGGTGCCGCGCCTAAATCCCGTATCGTCATAAATCATTTCGACAATATGGATGAGGCGCTAAAAGCATATAATTCACAGGCTTACAAAGACGCTCGAAAGATTGGTGACAAATACGCGAAGTTCAGAATCTATGCGACGGAAGGGGTACAGTAGCCGTCATCAGACGACGCCCGTTTGAATATGATATTGGGGCCGCCCTGATCGGCGGCCTCGTTTTTTTGCGAGCGGCGTTTTCAACAAAAGTCCGCTATCGGCACTTAGCGGACATGTCTGCTTTTGACCCATAGCGGACATACCCCTCTTTCAGCGCTGTTCCTTAATCCGTTACGATGACCCTCCATGAGCCTCGGGGGTTGGATGCAACGACGCGAGTTCATCACGCTTCTCGGCGGTGCGGCGGCTGCGTGGCCGCCCATGGCACATGGGCAGCAAGCCGAGCGGGTGCGACGCATTGGCGTACTGATGGGCCAGGCCGCGGATGACCCGCAAGGCAAGGCCCGCGTCGGGGCGTTCCTTCAGGGACTGCAGCAATTGGGCTGGACCGACGGCCGTAATGTGCGGATCGATGTCCGTTGGACCAGAGGTATTCCGGACGAAATCCGTAAATATGCAGCCGAGTTGGTCGCTCTTGCGCCAGACGTTATCTTGGGTTCTGGCAGTCCGGCGGTTGGGCCGCTGCTCCAAACGACGCGGACAGTGCCCATTGTATTTGCCGCGGTAATCGACCCGGTCGGTGCGGGCTTCGTCGATAGCTTGGCGCGGCCAGGTGGCAACGCCACCGGCTTTACCAACTTCGAATATTCCACAAGTGGGAAATGGCTGGAATTGCTCAAAGAGCTTGCGCCTCGCGTGACGCGCACGGCCGTCGTTCGGGATCCCGGTATAGCGGCCGGAATCGGCCAGTTGGGCGCAATCCAGACGGTCGCATCGTCGCTTGGAGTTGAAGTGAATCCGATCAACGTTCGCGACGCGACCGAAATCGAACGCGCCGTCGCAGCATTTGCTCGCTCCCCAAATGGTGGCCTGATCGTAACGGGAAGCGGCTTGGCATTTGTTTATCGCGATCTACTCGTCAAGCTGGCGGCCCAGCACAAACTGCCTGCGGTCTATTTCGAACGTTACTTCGTCGCCGGTGGTGGTTTGATTTCCTATGGAGCCGATCTGGTTGACCAGTTCAGGCGCTCGGCAGCTTATGTTGATCGCATCCTCAAAGGTGAGAAGCCCGCCGACCTTCCTGTGCAGTCGCCGACCAAGTACGAATTGGTGATCAATCTCAAAACCGCCATGGCACTCGGGCTCGACGTGCCGTTGATTTTACAACAGCGTGCCGACGAGGTAATCGAATGAGGCTCCCGATGTCCGCTATTGGCACTTAGCGGACATGGGCTGTCGCGCTGCAAATGTCTGCTTTTGACCCAGAGCGGACATACTATTTATTCGCAGGCGTTAAGAAGCGTAGGTAAGCGCAATATGAGGAACGCCGTCACTCATGAAGGTGCCGAGCTCGCGCATACCCATTTTCCGATGTGCTCGCAGCGACGGTGCATTATCCGCTCTCACGAATGTCATGGCAGGACGGCCACCCATATGCGTTTGCAATACATCAAACAGCGCAGCAGCGAGTCCATTTCCCCGCTCAGTTTCGGCTACGCAAACCGGACCATAAAGGTAGCAGTCGGGCGGTGCTGGGAAAGTACGCAACATGGTCTGGATAATCGCGACATGCGCCTTTGCGGCGAGTGAGGTTCCCAAAACATAGCCGACAACTTTGCCCTCGCGCCGACCAACAACAACTGACTTTTCAACTATCGCATTCCTGTACCAATCCGCGGTCTGGCGGACTGATAATCCGCCGCCTCGTTCGACTAGGTTTGGCTCCTGAAGTGTAAGGATGCCGGGAATGTCGTCCGGGGTGGCGAGAGCGATTTCGTAGTCAGCGATCATAGCGGGGCCGAATTGGAGGGAGCGGTAGAATATCATTCGGCACTTTAGTCAGCTTTTGGCACGAAGCAGACATGGGCCGGTGCACTGCACATGTGCGCTATTGGGGGTAGTCCGGACATTTCGCTCAAAACGTCGATGTACGCTCGATCTCAGAGATGCCGTAGGAATCGGAAGTAGAAAGCTGCGAACGCCAAGACGATCCCAACATTCACTGTAAGCCGTCCCCAGAATTGGCTTCTGAAGAACACAATATCTACACCGATTATGAGGGCTGCCATCGCCAACCCGTAAAACGCTATAGCTCCCTGTCTGCCTATTTCACTCGACATCCCAAAAGCTCCCGAACGGCTTGTCGGCCTGTTTCGTGTCAGACTACGCGTGGACAGAAAGAATAGCCGAGCAGCATCAGGCCGGTTCGGCGCTTTGCTCGCTACACAGTACGCACAGGCGCGTCGGCTCGATCGGGCTGTTGTAGCTAACCCACACCGGTGTACGGCATTTAGCACACTGGCTCATGAATGAGCGAGAGGCGGGTACCGGCATGTCGATCACGCGCGTGCACGGCAGCACGCGGGGAGTTTGCGGCTCGGGCATGGGCAAAAATATACTCCCAGCGAACAACGGCGATAATTAATTCTTGTCCATATTTATGTTCGCGTTATTCACTCGCTTGTCACAAACTGACTTAAATCGCCTCAATCAACGTCGGGTCATCGCTGGGAGCGCGTGAACTGTTGACTCGGCGTGACACTGGCCAGACTTGCAAAGAATTGGTCGCGAAGGGCTTTAATATTTCGGTGCCCGTGCTCCCTGTGAGCCAATCGTCAAACTGATAAGCCGTCAACAGCACGGGCATCCGGTCGTGTATCTTGCTCACGAACTCATTGGCTTCAGTGATGATCATCGTGCACGACTTCAACGGCTCGCCGGTTTCAATGTCTTTCCACTCGTCCCACAGCCCGGCAATCGTCAGCGGTTAACCGTTCTCATTTGAGAAGTAGTACGGCTGCTTGTCGGTTTCGGTGCCCTTCCACTCGTAATATCCCGAAGCGGGTATAAGACAGCGGTTGCGTTTGAACGCGACGCGGAACATGGGCTTCTCGGCCACTGTTTCCGCACGGGCATTGAAAGTTGCAGGCGTTTCCTGGGCTTTTTTCTTCCACCAAAAAAGCACAAGTCCCCAGCGCATGGGCGTTAGTTCGCGCTTGCCGTCGCGCTCAATCACCGCATCAATCGTGGTGGTGGGGCAGATGTTGTAGCGCGCTGGTAGATTGCGCTCAGGGCTTGCCGGTACGGTTAAGCGATAAAGCGCGACGATTTCGCGCCAGGTCAGCCGGCTGGTGAAACGTCCGCACATGATCGAGATGGTACGCGGACATTCCGGAACCGCCAACAAACTCCTGCGGCCAAGTTCAAAGTAACCCCCTGGTAACAATTCGCAGAGACATTGATCGGTCTCTAAGAAAGTCAAGGACCCGAAGTTGTTGGATCGCGTGATTTCGGTGCTGGAGGCAGAGTGGCGCGTTGCCGAATGTAATGCGGCTATCGAACGCCAACGTCTGGTTATTGAACGGTTAGGTTATGAAGGTCTCGATATCACTTCCGCACAGATCGTGTTCGATAGCTTGCACATAAGTCTCCGCTTGCACCTGCAAGCTCGGCATCGACTTGGTGCGCTGAACCCCAACGCAGCCGAGGCCACGGAGAGGTCAGCTGACCTGAAGACTCGGTATTACGTGGCGTAATGCCAATTTTGCCGCACGACCACTCAAGAAATCTGATTATGCCCCACACACTCGGGCATGGCGCGCCTTTAGCAAAATAGTTGGGGGACCTCAGTGCTCCGGGCAAAATGGCCGCCCTCGGCGCTGCGTCGCAGGTGTCCGCTATTGGCACTTAGCGGACATGGGCCAGTTGCACTGCACATATCCGCTGTTCGGTGCTAAAGCGGACATCGCTTGATGATTGGACCGACTGGTTCGAGCCATGTCCGCTTTGTGGGGTAAAGCGGACATGAACTTGTGCGCTGCATATGTCCGCTAATGACCCAAAGCGGACGTTGTCCGAGCGCGGCCTTCGGCGTCCTCTAGGTCAGGAGCGTGGATTCACTACCTGCAAATCAAACGACCCCAGCGGTCGCGCCAGCAGTTACGACCCCATCCAGGACCACCCCACCCAGGAGCACCCCAACCAGGACCACCCCAGCCCGGACCCCAAGCCCCACCGCGACAGTGCACCCGTCCCCAGCGGTCACGCCAGCAGTTTCGCCCCCACTGCACGTCTGTCAAATTGCTGAGGCCGGACGTGACACCCGCAGATAGCGGCGCGGCAGGCGCGGCTTGTGCGGTTCCGGACACGGCGGCAAAAATCATACCCGCAACCGCAATCGCAAATACTGTCCGCAACATATATCTCTCCCTCATTTTTCACGCTTCGCTTGTCGCCCTGAGAGGCAGCGTCTGCTTGTTGCATCAGCACGCTCCCCAATTGCGTCGTTACAGGGGCAAGCGATGTCCGTTATTGGCACAAAGCAGACATCGCCTTTTGCACCGCACATTTCCGCTTTCGGAGCAAGAGCGGACATCCGCAAGGTCCGACCAAGAATTGTTCGTTCACTTCCTAGCGGAAGGTGCCCCCGGCTGGCGCGTCCCTTGCGCCGTGCCGGCCTATGAGAGAACGCCCTCATCACTTCTCGCTGCTCGGTCGCAAGTTCACAGACATAGAGCTTCACTGGCCCTCCACCGCGATCATGATGCTGCGCGCCGCCGCATGCCGTTTGGCGACCAGGGGTCGGTAGCCGGGATCGTTATACCAATCTTTGATCGCCTGCTTGCTCGGAAATTCGACAACGACGACGCGGCTCGGTCGTTGGCCTTCGAGCATTTCATGTGTGCCGGCTTTGGTGAGATAACGTCCGCCGTGCTTTTCGATAAACGGCATTGTCTGCTTGAGGTAGTCGGCGAAAGCCGCCTCGTCGTCGATCTCGTGCTGGCCGATGTAAAAGGCGGTCATTTATAGCTCTCCTAATGCAAGGCCTGCTTTCGAGTGTAAAGCAGACACTACTGCGAATGGTCTTAATTCCGATATTGGCACTGAGCGGACATTCCTCGAGAGCGTGACAAGTATCGCTGAATCTTGTCGCTTGTCAGAGCTTTTACGCTGTTGCAAAACTCGGCATCAACAAAATGGGGTGACAATGCCTGAGGCGTCCCTTCGCGGCGTTTGCATAAACTACGAAGTGATTGGCGACAAAGGGCCATGGATAGCGCTCACACCGGGTAGTCGCCGCTCTTTTGGCGAGCTGGTTGAACTATCGAAGGCAATCGCTGCATTCGGTTATCGCGTGCTGCTGCACGATCGGCGCAATTGCGGAGCGTCGGATGTCGCGTTTGACGGTTCCAAATCAGAGCACGAAGTCTGGGCCAACGATCTTTACGCGCTGGGCAGACATCTTGGGGCGCTTCCTATGTATGTCGGCGGCTCCTCCGCAGGTGCACGTTTGGCTATTCTCTTTGCCATCCGATACCCGGACGGCTTACGCGGTCTACTGCTTTGGCGTGTTACCGGCGGCCAGGAAGCGGTCGATCGACTTGCCGAGAATTACTACGGGCAATTTATCAAAGCCGCCCGCGCTGGCGGAATGCGCGCCATATGCGAAAGCGAGCATTTTAGTGAGTGCATCAGAGCGCGAGCGTCGAACCGCGACAGGCTTTTGAAGACCGATGTCGAAGAGTTCATCAAAACTATGACCTATTGGCGCGAGTGCTTTCTTAGGTCCGCGAATTTACCTATCGTCGGCGCTACCGAGGCAGAATTGCGTGCAATCAAAGCGCGAGCCTGCTTGATTGCCGGCAACGACGTAATCCATACGCCAGCAACCGCGTGCAAAGCCGCCTCACTTATACCCAACAGCGAGTTGCACGATGACGTGGTAGAAAAGCGGTCGGACAACAATTTGCTGAAAGAATGGAATCGTGAGGAATGGCGTGAGGCGGAGCCGCGCATGGCCGCCATCTTTGCCGCGTTTCTGAAACGGGCGGAATTGAAATAACTCACAACATTCATTGGATTGGGAAGGAAACAATGGGTCTGGAAATTCGTCGCGTCGTCACGGGGCATGCCGCGGACGGCCGCGCCAAAATTGAGGTCGACGAAATCGCCAAAAACGTGATCTCAAATCGGCCGGGCGCTTCGTCCTGCGTGGTCTGGTCTACACAGGGTTTTCCGGTCATCAATGACGGATTCCGTGATCCGACTTCCGGTTCGTTCAAAACTACGGTCGAAGATGGCACCGTGTTTCGTATCGTCTGTTATCAACCGGGTGTAACCCCGCGCAACCATCGTACCGATTCGATCGACTATGCCGTCGTCATCTCGGGTACAATTGATATGGAACTTGACGACGGGGTGGTCGTGAAACTCAAGGCCGGCGATGTTCTTGTCCAGCGCGGCACCATCCACAACTGGGTCAATCACGGTACCGAAGATTGCGTCATTGCCTTCGTGCTGATCAGTGCCAAGCCAGTAACTGCCGCGGGCAATTCGCTTAACGCTATAGGATAGCGCGCGTCAGTTGGGCTCGATGCCGGCGGCCTTCACCGCGTCGCCCATCAAGGTCACCTCCTGCCGAAAATATGTCGCCGTTTCGGCGGCGTTGCGGTTATCGGGAACGTAGCCGTCGCGTTGCATGATGGACGCCACCGCCGGTGCCTGCAAAGCCGCACGAATCGCTGCATTCAGCCTTTCGACGATCTCAGGCGGCGTCTTAGCGGGAGCAAAGAACATTCCCCAGGATCCTATGGGCTCGAACCCTGGCAGCATATCCTTCATGAGGCGAACGTTCGGAAACGCCGGGAAAGGCTTGCTGCCGGTGAATGCAAGCGCCCTTACGCGACCGTCCTTGAGAAGTCCCATCACGGACGGTGGAGTTACAAACATAACTTCGACGCTACCGCTAAGCATCCCGGTCATTACTTCGGACGCGCCTTTGTACGGAATGTGCTGCATTTTAATCCCGGCGTATTTGCTGAAAATCTCAGCGGCGAGGTGTAGTCCGTTACCCACGCCTGGCGAACCGTACACGGCTCGATCTTTTTTGGCGTGGTCGATAAATTCTTCCAGCGTCTTGTACGGTGATTTGGAGTCGACCAGCATGAATAGGCCGTCGAGAATGCCGATGGTCGCTATCGGTGTGAGATCAGTGAACAGGTCGTAGCCAAGGGTTTTGTAAATATAAGGTGTCGGCGCAATTCCATTCGAGGAAAACAGCAGCGTGTAGCCATCCGGCTTTGATTGCACGACCGACCGCGTGGCTATCGTTCCGTTGGCGCCAACTTTGTTTTCAACGAAGAACTGTTGCCCGAGATCAAGGCTAAGTTGTTGTGCGACCGTACGTGCCTGGACGTCGGGGCCACCACCGGCCGCATAGCCAACGACCACTCTCACCGGATGGTCGGGATATTGCTGTGCGTGTGCGGTTACGCACGTGAATGGCAGCATCAAAACTAAAAACGAAAGGCATCGCAGCATGCGCGTCTCCTCGAGGTATGCCGCCGGAGTGAAAATATGCAGTTATTTTTCCATAGCGTAAAATAGAATTATTGAAGCCGAACGACCATTAGTTATTTGAATCGGAAGCTGCAAAAGGCGGCCACGAAAGATGCCGTTGCTTTGCGAACCTGAGGTGGAACGTCCTTTCATCGCAACCAGCGTGTCTATGTGAACTGCGGCTTATAGAGTTGAGCAACAAAATTGTCTGTACCACCTGCCTCCAGATTTGCATCTCATAGCGGCCAAGACGTTCAAAAACTTCGCCTTCGCGGGAGCAGACATTCATAAATGAACGCACAATCTCCGATAGGACTGTCGGCTTGTCAGGGCCAGATGCGGGTTCTTCTTGTGAAGTACTTAAGGCACAAGCGGCTTGATTGGAGAGTGTGTGCGACCGTGGCGCGAGCGCCGGGATGAGATCATAAAATTGACCAAGCGCGTCCCTGGTGACATTTGCTTTCGCTGTGCAGCCTTTATGTGAGAGCCTGGCGTGAATGACCATCAACCCGCTCTCTATCGCCACCGCGCGCCGCAGCCTCCACAGCAACGAGACAAGCCTGGCGACCAGCTCAAGCTCAAAATTGGTGCGCGGCCGGTAGTCGGCGTAGATCGCTCGTTGCAGTGATTTGTAGGCAGCTGGATCTTCAAGAACATCAATGACGGTTTCGGCCGTTAGTCCGTGACGGATCGCATTGCGCCTGGAGCGGCGCTTACCCTGTTCGGTGCGCGGACCGGTGCTGCTGCTGGCGTTCTGACGGTTTGCGGCAATCTGCTTCTCGGTCGCCATCAGGGTCTGGCCGCCGGTTCGGGTTGAGGCTGCGACTGGGTCTGGTCTTCATTGGGGTGGGTCTGTTCCCACAGCTGGCGGGCCACCGGCAGGGCATCGATGTTGATAGTTTTCCACCACGCGATCTCATTGCCGGCCTGATGCAGCTGCCGATGATGTCCCCGGCAGAGCGGCACGGTGAACTCATCGCTGACTTTGACGCCTAAGGCGCGCGGTTGCGCAAAGCGCAAGTGATGCGGATCGGAAGGGTGGCGCCCACACACGAGACAGGGCTGGGCCGCCACAAAGCGTAAGTGCGACTTGTCCCGGCGTCGTCTGGGCTCGGCCAGCGCGAGAATACTTTTGTCGATCTTGGCTGGCTCGGTCTTGGCTGGTTCGAGTTTGGTTGGCTCGATCCTGGTTGGTTCGATTCTGGCGGGGGAAGGTTCTGTGAGCGCCGGCGCCAGTGGAGGAGCAGAGGAAGGAGGGGCAGGTGGTTTTGTTTGAGGGATCGCAGGCGCTTTTGGTCGATAGTGTTCATTGAGCGGGGGCGATTGCCGGCGTCCGTAATAGCGCGACGGTCGTGGAATGGGCGTAGTGTCGTCGGGGTGAAAGCCAAAGCGCGTTGGCTCTATTGCGGGTGGTGCTGGTTGCAAGGGCGGCGAAAGAGAATTCGCCGTGCGGCTCTGCCGATAAAGCTCAAGGCCAAACGGTCGGCCAAAGGTGGCAAGTGCGCGTTTGCTGGCATCGGTCTCTGCAGCCTTAAGGGCAATGTCGTGCACCTCACCGGGTGACGTGCCACGGCCTTCACCCGAACCATGACCCTCACGGATGATGGTTGCGCCTGCCACCTGCACCGTGATGCGCACTTTGGCGATGTAGACCGCGAGGAACGTGCCGCGGGTTTCGCGGGCAAGTACGCAGCGGGTCTCGATTGTCTCCCGGCTCCAGGCATCGAATCCGAAAATGCGATTGGCTTCCGAGATGGCAAACCAGCCCTCGATATATGACAGCTCGCGACCGTGGGCCTCCCGGGTGCGGATCTGCCGGCCATCGAGCGGACGACGTAGTGCCTGCAGCTGTTTTGCTGAAAAGCCCATCACCGTGTCCTCACACTTAACACTGGCTCCGGATTGGAGAGGGTAACCCCGGTGATGTCGGCGCCGTCTTTGAGCTCACTCAAGAGTTCCTGCCGCTTCAATCGCGGGGCACTGGGCTGCCAGTAGATGCTGGGCACAGCCGCCTCATCGAGCACCTGCAAAGCCGGCATGCCCGGCCGGATCGAGACCGAGAAATCAGGTGCCGTGATCTTTTTAAGATCCAGTTCGACCATGACGTCTTTGGCGATCTGACGGCGTTTGGAAGCGCGGTCCTGCAGGCGCTCCAGACGCCCCTGCATATCGGCGATGCGGCCTTTCAGGCCCGTTGCCAAAGCTTCATCGGCGAGCGCCGAGCGGATGATGGCAGTGACGATCTCATGCAGGTCAGTCAGACCCTCAACCGTATCGGCCAGGGTCTGTTCGTCGATGGTGGGGTCGTCAGCGCGGATACGGTCGCGGAGGGTGCGGTAGGTGATAGCGGAAAATGCGAGCTGGTCCATGGGTTTACCTCATTATTACTCGTTAATGAGTAAAAATCACTCGAAATGGAGTTCTTGTCAACCGTGACCGAATCGGGAACACTCGAATTTATGATTCGATCAGCGCAAATTCGGGCCGCACGTGCCCTTTTGACTTGGCGACAAGAGGACCTGGCGAAGGCATCAAAAACGGGCCTCGCGACCATTGCCCGCATTGAGCAAATGGAGGGCCTGGCGCAAGGCCACGTCGCCACCATCATCCGTATCCAGAACGCACTCGAGCGCGCCGGGATACACTTCATCGAGGACGAGGGCGGGATCTATGGCGTGTCGCTCGATAAAAAATCTAAAAAGCGGTGATGCAGTTTTGCGAAACGAAGCCAATAAACGTACGCACGAGCCGCAGGTTGGCATTTTCCAGTCTCCTGGAATCCCGGTTTAGAAACCCTGCAATGATGTAAGATTTCCCTGTTGCTGGCCTATAATTTCCCTGTTCCTTCGAAAGAATTCCCTGTTCGTTGTCGCAGGGAATTTAATTGAAAGCTTTTGAATTTGCGCGCGTTCCAGCCTTAACAAGGCTTTCAATCTGGCAGTTTCGAGAGAATTCCCTGTTTATTTCCCTGTTAGCAGGGAATTTGGAAATAGACCTTGGAGATAGAATCTATGGAAGTCCTCGAGGCCGTCGAGTCGCGCTACTCATGTCGGGCGTTCCTCCCGACTCCCGTGCCGGAAAAAATCGTTCGCGAGATCGTTGAACGCGCGGCGCGAGCCCCATCCGCTGGCAACATGCAGCCCTGGCGTATCTATGCGATTTCGGGGCGACGCATCGATGAACTCAAAGCGTTGATGGCTCCGCGGATGGCGACGGAGCTGCCGAAAGGTGAGGGCACCGACTACACGATCTACCCTGAGCCGCTGACGGAACCCTATCGATCGCGCCGCTTCACAGTCGGCGAATTGCTTTATCAGTCGATCCGCGTGTCGCGTGAAGACAAGTCATCGCGCTATAAGCAGTATTCTCGCAACTATCAGTTTTTCGGCGCGCCCGTTGCCCTGTTTTTTGCCCGGGAAAAAACTCATGGACCGGCACAATGGGCCGATATTGGCGGTTATCTGCAAACCGTTGCGCTGCTCGCACGCGGGTTCGGATTGCACACATGCCCACAACAGGCGTGGGTCTCTTTCCACCGTACTGTGCGTATTTTTCTGAGACTCCCCGACAATTTGATGATTTATTCGGGTTTAGCGCTCGGTTACGAAGATGCGGCTGCCCCGATCAATTCCTGGCGTTCTCCACGCGAACCGCTCGACCATTATGCGTCGTTCGACGGCTTCGATGAGTAGCGATTACCAGCGTTTTGACCCCTTGCGTTCAGGCAGCGTTCACCGGCGCGCCGTTACCACCCCACCCATGCCGGTTTCTCCAATTCTCCTCGCCGTCCTGGTGCTTGGCGCCATCGGTCAGCCGGCCATCGCCGCTGAAGCGTCCCGTCAAGAGTCGTGTCTGACGAAAGCGGAGCAGCGCGCAGCTGTTGACGCCAATCGGGCCATTTCGTTGGGGCAGGCCATAAAATCGCTGCGTCAGTATCGCAAACACTCTGAAGTTGTTCGCGCGAGGCTGTGTAGTTACGACGAAAAACTAGTGTACGTGCTGACGCTGCTTGGTCGCAGTGGCAAAGTCGTCGACGCGACCGTCGACGCCGTGAACGGCGAGTTTCATACCAACCCTTGAGCGGAGAATAACGCCTTGCGCCTCCTCGTCATCGAGGACGACCCCGATCTTAATCGGCAGCTCACCACTGCACTGACCGATGCCGGCTACGTCGTCGATCGCGCGTTCGACGGCGAGGAGGGGCACTATCTCGGTGAGTCCGAACCCTACGACGCGGTTATTCTTGATATCGGATTGCCGAAAATGGACGGCATCTCGGTGTTGGAAGCCTGGCGGCGTACAGGTCGCGCCATGCCGGTTCTTATGCTGACGGCTCGCGACCGCTGGAGCGACAAGGTGCAGGGCTTCGATGCCGGCGCGGACGATTATGTCGCCAAGCCATTTCACCTCGAAGAAGTGCTTGCGCGCGTGCGCGCGCTTTTGCGGCGTTCAGCCGGACATGCCAAAAGCGAGTTCAACTGCGGGCCGGTACGACTCGACACCCGAACAGGCCGCGTTGCGGTCAACGGCAATCCCGTCAAACTCACGAGCCATGAATACCGGCTACTCGCCTATTTAATGCACCACACTGGCCGCGTGGTGTCCCGCACCGAGCTGGTCGAGCATCTTTATGACCAGGATTTTGATCGCGACTCGAACACGATCGAAGTATTTGTCGGACGCATCCGCAAAAAGCTCGGCGTTGAGATCATCCAGACCGTGCGCGGGCTCGGCTACTTGCTAACACCACCTGACGTCCGTTGACGGGATGCGCGCCAACTCCCTCGCGCTTCGCCTCTTCCTGTCAGCCACTGCGTGGGCGGTGGTTATACTTCTCATCACCGGTGTCGTGCTGTCGTCGCTCTACCGACAAGCCGTGGAGCGCGCGTTCGACCGACGGCTAGGCGTTTATCTGCGCACGCTGGTGGCCGATGTTGCCTCTCCAGAAGAGGCGGGCGAGAAGTTTCCTCAATCACTCGGTGAGCCGTTATTCGAGCTGCCGCTTTCCGGCTGGTATTGGCAGGTTACCCGTCTTGACCCTGGAAAGTCAGAATTGCGGGCGTCGCGTTCTTTATGGGACGGCGGGCTGCCGCATTTGCAGGATTACGGTATTTCGGCGGGCGCCGATGGATCTCGCGAGGGCTACGTGCCCGGTCCCGAGGACCAGCGACTCCGGCTCGTCGAGCGCAACATCGATCTCGGCGATGAAGGTCACTATCTCGTCGCTGTAGCCGGCGATGCGGCCGAGATCTCCGAGGAAACGCGATCGTTCGATCAAGCGCTGATCATTACGTTTTCCATACTCGCGGCCGTCTTGCTGCTCACGACGACCTTTCAGGTTCGCTTCGGCCTTGCCCCGTTAAAACGCATCACCGACGGACTTGCCGCTATCCGGTCAGGGAGCGCCGAACGTCTTGCCGGACGTTTCCCGGAAGAGATTGCACCTCTCGCGCGCGAAACCAACGCTTTGATCGAAGCGAATAAAGAAATTGTCGAGCGTGCACGCACGCATGTTGGCAATCTTGCCCACGCACTGAAGACGCCGCTCTCAGTCATGGTGAATGAAGCCGCGGCCCGCGGCGGCGATCCGTTCGCACAAAAGGTGCTCGAGCAGGCCGATATTATGCGCGACCAGGTCGCGCGCCATCTTGAGCGCGCGCGCCTGGCCGCCCGCCTCACTGTGGTCGGCTCCGTCAGTGAAGTCGTTCCGGTTGTTACTGCACTTGCGCGTACGATGGAAAAAATCCACCGCGACAAAAATCTTACGATCGAGGTGCATGCCGACGATAAGGCACAATTCCACGGAGAGCGCCCCGACCTCGAGGAGATGATGGGTAATCTCGTCGACAATGCTTGCAAGTGGGCGTCGTCGCGCGTGGCAATCGAAGTGGTGCGAGAGCGGCCTGATCAAGCCAGTAATCGTCAGGTCGTCCGCATTATCGTCGATGACGATGGCCGCGGTTTGTCGCCGTCTGAACGCGAACAGGTCGCAAAGCGCGGACGCCGGCTGGACGAAACGAAGCCTGGCTCCGGTCTCGGTCTTTCGATCGTGGTGGAGCTGGCAGCCCTTTATGGTGGCGGCCTCACGCTCGGCACCGCGCCATTGGGCGGCTTGCGGGCCGAGCTTGTTCTTCCGGCAGCGTGACGTCGCATCTGCTTTTGGACGGACCGCCGGAGTTTTGCCCTAATCCTCCCGTCTCGATAGGCTTATTATTCAGGCTCCCGGGGGTCGATATGTCCGCATTCAAGCTTGCCGCGGTCTCCTTCATCGGACTTACACTTGCTGCTTGCGCCGGGAGCCCGGACGGAATGGGGCCGGGGCCCAGAGAAAACACAGGCACTTTGGTTGGCGCGGGCACGGGTGCATTGCTCGGTGCCGCGGTCGCAGGCGGCGGGACTGGCAATCGTCTTGCTGGCGCGGCGATCGGCGGCGCCATCGGCGGGTTGATCGGTAACCGCATCGGCGCTGGTCTCGACGATGAAGACAAGCAGCGCGCCTACGCCGCACAGATGGATGCACTCGATCGTGGCCAATCGGGCGCGCCGGTATCCTGGCGAAATCCTGATTCGGGCGCTATGGCACCGTCGTCCCCGGCCCCCCTTATCAGCAGGCCGGCCGTAACTGCCGCTCCTTTACCCACACGGTGTATATCGACGGGCAGCCGCAGACCGCCCGCGGCACAGCCTGCCGTAATCCCGATGGCACCTGGGCGGCGGTCGGCTGACGGCCGGTTACAGTTAATAACTCCTTAAGGCCCGCCGCCGTATCAAGCCGAAAGGCTTGAATTCGGATAGACCGACGATGGCGGGCGCCGAAACGACCGTCGAAAGGCTGCGGCAATTTCTGCGCGAGCTATCGCCAGGAGCGCGTTCGCTGCTGATTGGCGAACTCGAACGCGCCGTTCTCCGCGGCGAAGAAGTGACCGGAGCTGATCTGGTCCTTCAAGAATTACGCCGGATCGTTCGTGAGCAGAGGGAGCGGGTGCCTCGCATCGAGGATTCCGCCCGCTTATTGTTCAAGCCACTCGAACCTTTCCTCGTCGATGACCGCGGCGATCACAAACATCCCGGCCGCGTCGCCCGCTCGTCGCTTGATGCGCTGTGGAACTGGATCCAACGCGACCTGCTGCCCAATGATGCTCACGCTTTGGCCGACGAGGTGGGCGAAGCAATGCTCAGCGGCGACCAGGCCAAAACCGAACGTCTGGCCCGCCTTTTCCAGGACCGCGTTGCCGCGGCAATCGATGCAAATTTCACCGCCGCCGAGGAAGATGGAAAAGTCCGCCGCCGAATCTTGAATCAGATCGGTACGCCGCGCGCGGGCGAGGAGCTCGCCGCGCTCAAATGCGCCCTCAAAGGCCGCGACGTGCTGGCATCGCTGTCCGCGCGTCTGCCGCTCCAGATCGGCAATCTCGCCAATGCGCAACTCGATGAATGCAAGGCGCTGATCGAGGGCGCAGCTTCACGCGATGGCGAACTGTTCTTGTACGCGTTGCTCACGGTCATGAACCGGATGACGGCACCGTGGCAGTTGATCCGTCTGGGCGTGAGAGCCGCCGGCAGCGACACCGCAGCGCGCGTTGCGGAAACAAACTACGGCGTGGCGGTCAACATCGTGCTGGCCGAGCTCGAGCGGATGGTGGACGAGTTGCGCGCCGATCTGCGCACCGGTCAGGGCGTCGCGGTGGGCGCCTTGCTCAAGACGATCCACGACTCTGCGCGTGGATTGCGCACCGAACTGGCATTGCCGGTCGACAGCACCTGGGGCCGCGCGCTCGCCGCGCAGAGAACCCAGATTTCCGAATTGCTGCGCACGGAAATCGAGTCGATGCCGAGCCGCGTTCGCCGCTTGCTGCGGCCGCGCCCGACGCGCGAAATTCAACCCGGGTCGGTGCTCGATCCCAACGAGGTCGCGGAGGTCGAGGCTCTGGTCGAGTTCGTCGGCATTTGCCGTTATTTCGCCGGCGAGCTAGCCATCAATGAAATGACCCAGCGCGCTCTGTCGGAACTTCGGCAATATCTCGATGATGGGACGCGTGCACTTCTGGAAGGGTTGCGGCACGCCGGCGAAAGCGACCGCAGCTTCCGGCAATCTCAGGTCGACGCGGCCGTACGCTTCTGCGCCAAAGTCTTTGGGCGGGACTATGCCGCATTGCTCGGCAAGGCCGCCGAAGTGGCCGGAGGCGGTGAGAGCAGGGCCGCGCGCGCCTGAAAACGGCGCTTTTGCGCTATTCGACGCGGATATGATCTAGCTCATTGCCGCCATCATCGGGCGTGATGTATGCCCTGCAGCGCCGCTCCATTCTGGCGGCCCAGGCAATTGTGCGGCTTCATGACGCTATGGTTCGTATTCGCGCTGATGACGGCGGCGGCGATTTTCGCCGTGCTCTGGCCGCTTGGCCGATCCACGACTCTAAAAGAAGGCAGTGACCTCGCCGTCTATCGCGACCAGTTGGATGAGGTCGAGCGCGACCGCGCTGCCGGCCGAATTGGCGAGAGTGAGGCGCAAGCCGCGCGCGTTGAAGTGTCCCGTCGGCTGATCGGCGCCGCTGATGCAGCGAAAGTGTCACACTCTTCGCCTGCGGACTCGCGGCGGTGGTATCGGCGTGCGACTGCGGTCGCGGCAGTGGGCGTGCTGCCGGTTGTCGCATGCTTGCTCTATCTGACGCTCGGGTCTCCGCAGCTTCCCGGCCTGCCCCTGGAAGCGCGCCAAAGCGCAGCGCCACAAGACCGATCGATTGCCAGTCTCCTGTCGCAAGTCGAAGCCCATCTCGAACGCAATCCAGATGATGCGCGCGGATACGAAGTTCTTGCGCCAGTTTATATGCGGCTTGGCCGTTTTTCCGACGCCGTCAACGCGCGGCGCAAACTTCTGGCATTGAGTGGCGAGAGTGCCGACCGGCAATCCGACCTCGGCGAGGCGCTGGCTGCCGCTGGCAATGGTGTGATCACGACGGAAGCGAAAGCGGCTTTTGAGCGTGCGCTGGTGCTCGACCCGAATGATCTTAAGGCGAAGTTTTATATCGGCTTGGCTGCCGAACAGGATGGCGATCGCGCCAAGGCTGCCGCCACCTGGCGCGGGATGCTCGAGAATGCACCTGCGGACGCGCCCTGGGCGCCGATGGTGCGTGAGGCGCTGACACGTGTCGGCGGCACGCCACCACCTGCTTCCGGCGCGCCGGGCCCGACGGCCGAGGATATGGCCGCGGCTGGAAATATGAATGAGAAGGATCGCGGCGAAATGATCCGCGGCATGGTGGCGCGGCTCGCCGACCGCCTGAAGGAGAACGGGAACGATATTGAAGGCTGGCAGCGGCTATTGCGCGCTTATATGGTGCTTGGCGAGCGCGACAAAGCGCACGCCGCGGCTGCCGATGCGAAACGCGCACTTGCCAGCGATCCGGACAAGCTTCATCGCATCGAAAATATGATCAAGTCCCTCGGAATCGAAGGCTGAGCAAGGCAACATGACGCGCAAGCAAAGACGTCTGGTGCTGATTGGCGGAAGCCTCGCTGTTTTGGCCGTTGCGGCGGCGTTGGTGCTCAGCGCGTTGCGCGACTCGATCGTGTTCTTCAATTCTCCGACCGATATCGCCGAGAAACATCCCGCACCCGGGACGCGCATGCGCATCGGCGGCCTTGTGAAACCAGGTAGCCTTCAGCGTGGAGATAATCTTCTGGTGCGGTTTGCGGTGACGGACGGCAAGACCGACATTGCCGTGCAATATCAGGGCATCGTCCCGGATTTGTTTCGGGAAGGGCAGGGCGTCGTCGCAGAAGGAAAGCTCGAACCCGGCGGCACATTCGCGGCTGATACCGTGCTCGCCAAGCACGACGAACGATACATGCCGAGAGAAGTTGTTGATGCGCTCAAGAAGAGCGGGCGCTGGCAGGAAGGCGAAGCGAAAGGCGCAGGGGGCAAGACCCAATGATCCCGGAACTTGGTCACTATGCCCTGGTGCTTGCGCTGGCGCTCGGTCTCGTTCAGGCGGTCGCGCCAATCGTGGGTGCGCGCACGCTTGACATGCCGCTGATGCGCGTCGCCAGTTCCACCGCGGTGATGCAATTTGTGTTCGTGGCTCTCTCGTTCGCCGCGTTGATCGCCTGTTACGTCACGTCGGATTTTTCAGTGGCAACGGTCTACGAGAACTCACACTCGATGATGCCGCTGGTTTACAAAATCACCAGCGTATGGGGAAACCACGAAGGATCGATGCTTTTGTGGGTGCTGATTCTGTCTTTGTTCGGTGCGCTGGTTGCCGGTTTCGGAAACAACCTGCCGGCGACATTAAAGGCCCGCGTTTTGGCGGTGCAATCGTGGATCGCGTGCGCATTCTATTTGTTTATCTTGCTCACCTCGAATCCGTTTTTGCGCCTCGCGCAAGCGCCGTTTGAAGGCCGCGATCTCAACCCGATTTTGCAAGACATCGGCTTGGCCATTCATCCGCCGCTGCTTTACCTCGGCTATGTTGGCTTCTCGATCGCCTTCTCCTTCTGCGATCGCCGCGCTGATCGAAGGCCGCATCGACGCCGCCTGGGCGCGCTGGGTGCGGCCATGGACGCTTGCCGCCTGGATGTGCCTCACCGTCGGCATCGCGATGGGCTCGTATTGGGCCTACTACGAACTCGGCTGGGGCGGCTTCTGGTTCTGGGACCCGGTCGAGAATGCATCGCTGATGCCGTGGCTCGCGGGCACCGCGCTTTTGCATTCCGCTGTGGTCATGGAGAAGCGCGACGCATTGAAGATCTGGACTTTGCTTCTCGCCATTCTCGCCTTCTCCCTGTCGTTAGTCGGTACATTCCTCGTCCGGTCCGGCGTGCTGACGTCGGTGCACACCTTCGCAAACGATCCTGCGCGGGGAATCTTTATTCTCGCGATTCTCGTGCTGTTCATCGGCGGCGGCCTTACGCTGTTTGCCTGGCGCGCGCCGTTGCTCAAGCAGGGTGGATTGTTTGCGCCGATATCGCGCGAAGGTGCGCTGGTGTTCAATAATTTGTTTCTCACCACCGCTTGCCTAACGGTCTTTGTGGGTACGCTGTACCCATTGGCGCTCGAGGCGATCACCGGTGAGAAAATTTCTGTAGGTGCGCCGTTTTTTAATCTCACATTCGCACCACTCTTCATCCCTCTCTTGCTGGCAATGCCGTTCGGTCCTTTGTTGCCATGGAAGCGGGGCGACCTTCTCGGCGCCGCGCAGCGGCTGATGGCCGCCTTCGGAATTGGCATTGTTACCGTTGCAGTCGTTTTTGCCGCGAAGGGCGGTGGGTCAGTCCTTGCCCCGTTTGGCGTGGGACTGGCTTTTTTCGTGATCTGCGGCGCGTTGACTGATCTCGCCGAGCGCACCGGGCTTTTTCGCGTGCCATTCGCGACGGTGCGTCAACGGGCGACAGGGATGCCTCGTTCAGTCTGGGGCACGGCGACGGCGCATCTTGGCATGGGAATAACGCTACTTGGAATTGTGAGTGTGAGTACCTGGGCGAGCGAGCGCATCGTTGCGGTGAAGCCATCGCAAACGATTTCGCTTGCGGGTTATGAACTTTCGTTCGACGGGTTGGTGCAGCGCACGGGCCCCAACTACCGTGAGGCGGCGGCAAAATTCACGGTACGCGAGGGCGGCGTCGCAATCGGCGTGATGGAGCCGTCTAAACGCACTTTCTCCTCACGTGGCATGACGACAACCGAAGCCGCGCTTATGACACGCGGCGTGAGCCAGCTTTATTTGTCGCTGGGAGACGTCAATGAGGACGGATCAGTTGCTGTGCGGCTGTACCACAAGCCGATGGTGTTGCTAATCTGGCTCGGCGCGGTGGTGTTGATGTTCGGCGGAGCGCTGTCGCTGTCCGACAGGAGATTGCGCATCGGCGCGCCGAAGCCGGCGGCAAAGTCAACCCTTGCGCCGGCGGAGTAGGTGCATGCACCGGCTCGTCATCACGGTCCTTTTTACACTCGCGATGTCTGGCGCCGCACTCGGGGTCCAGCCCGATGAAGTCCTGAAGGATCCCGTGCTGGAATCGCGCGCACGCGATTTATCGCGCGAGTTGCGTTGCATGGTTTGCCAGAACCAGTCGATTGACGACTCCGAAGCGCCGCTGGCCCGTGATTTGCGGCTTTTGGTCCGCGAGCGCCTCAGCAAAGGCGACAGTGACCGGCAGGTTCTCGATTTTCTTGTGGCGCGCTACGGCGAGTTTGTGCTGCTCAAGCCGCGTCTCGAATGGCAAACACTGCTTCTGTGGGGGTTGCCTCCGGCCGTGTTGATTGTTGGTGTCGTCGCGCTATTCGTGCAAATTCGCCGCCGGAATGGCGCGATATCGGAACTGCCGCCCCTGACAGCAGAAGAACGCCGCAAGCTGTCAACTTTGGTCGATGGCGCTACGCCTGATCGTTGATTCAATTGTCGAATTTGAACATCAAAACGTTATCCCACCTTACAAAAGTTTAATCCCGCCGACAGGACGCTGTAAGGCTCATCCCTCCATCTTGAGGTTCGAAACGGCGCATCCGCGCCAACAAATCCCGATGGAGATTACCTGATGAAGTCGAGCGTCATTCCCGCTCCCGAGACATTCAAAAAGCCGCGTGCGCTTTCCGCCCGCCGGTTTGTTCTGCTCACCACAACGATTGCGAGTCTCGGCTTGGCCGCCCTCGTGGTCGCTCCTGGTCTCAATTTGTCGAACGGTTATCCGACCGCACTCGCGCAGAATCTTTCCGAGCAAGCCCGCAAGATGCAGGCTCCTGTGGGATTTGCCGACATCGTCGAAAAGGTTAAGCCCGCAGTGATCTCGGTCCGCGTCAAGGTCGACGGCGGATCGCAGGCCGACGGTCTTGGCAGCAACGACGTTCCTCCAGGACTGCGCGAATTCTTCCGCCGTTTCGGAATGCCGGATGCTCCTAACGGCTCCGAAGGAATGCCGCGCGGCCGCGGCGGCCACAATGTCATTACCGGTCAGGGCTCTGGCTTTTTCATCTCCGCTGATGGCTTTGCGGTGACCAACAACCACGTTGTCGAAAAGGCCGAAAGCGTTCAGGTGACCACTGACGATGGCAAGGTTCATAATGCCAAAGTCATCGGAACCGATCCGAGAACTGACCTGGCACTAATCAAGGTCGAGGACGGGCCGTTCCCGTATGTGAAAACGTCGGACAAATCCCCGCGCATCGGCGATTGGGTTATCGCAGTCGGCAACCCATTCGGCCTCGGTGGGACTGTAACGGCGGGTATCGTTTCGGCGCGTGGCCGCGATATTGGCGCGAGCGCTTACGACGATTTCATTCAGATCGACGCGCCGGTCAATAAAGGCAATTCCGGTGGGCCGACATTCGACACCGATGGCAACGTGATCGGCGTCAACACCGCCATCTTCTCTCCGTCTGGCGGTTCGGTCGGTATCGCGTTTGCGATCCCGTCCGACACAGTCAACAGCGTCATTGCTCAACTCAAGGAGCACGGCTCGGTAACGCGCGGATGGATCGGCGTTCAATTCAACCTGTGACGCAAGATATCGCCGACAGTCTCGGCCTCAAAAAGGCGGAAGGCGCCCTGGTCGCTGAGCCGCAGGCAAACAGCCCGGCTCAAAAGGCAGGGATCGAGGCTGGCGACGTGATCACTTCGGTTGACGGCAAAGAGATCAAGGATGCTCGCGATCTCGCCAAGAGAATCGGCGGGATGGCACCTAAGGCATCCGTGAAGCTTACCGTTCTTCACAAAGGTGCGGAGAAAGCCGTCACTCTGACGCTCGGTGAATTGCCGAACGCGAAGGAAGCGCGTGCCAACACTGGCGAGGGCGACAACAGTGCCGACCTCGGCAAGCTTGGCCTCACGCTCGCACCGGCGGCTCGCGTTGGTGGTGCTGGCGGCGAGGGCGTCGTGGTCACCGGAGTCGAGTCGGGCGGCGTTGCTGCCGACCACGGCTTGTCTACTGGCGACGTGATCCTTGAGGTTGCTGGTAAGTCCGTTTCGACGCCGACCGACGTTCGCGATGGTGTTGCGAGTGCGCGGACGGAAGGAAAACGCAGCGTACTGGTTCGCGTGAAGAAGGGTGACAACACACGGTTCGTCGCCCTGCCGCTCGGCCGCGTCTGAAACACGATTGGGGACGTCCCACTGGCATCCGTCGCCCCCGCCGGTGGTCCGCCCTCACGGGGCGGGCATCTTGCCCGCCCCGGCAATTTCCTAAAGCGGGCCGGACTCCAAGGAGCCCGACAAGTTTTAGGTCCGCGCTCCAACCCTGGCATCCGTCGCCCCCGCTGGGGTGGGGTCGTTGAGGGGGTGGCGGTCTCCGCCACCCCCTCGCGTACGAAAGAAATGGGGGCTTGTCGCTGGAGGGATTGACCCTGCCACCGAATTGACTGGAATTGGTGTGACCGATGCGCCCTTATGCGGATATTAACGGGCAACGCCCCTTCGGTCGGACGACCGATGCGCAACCGGATCGGGTCACCATGCGCCTTCTGGTCATTGAAGATGATCGCGATGCAGCCGACTATCTCGTGAAGGCGTTCCGTGAGGTCGGCCATATTGCCGATGCGGCCAATGACGGCGACGACGGCCTCGCTATGGCCCTCGATGGCCAATACGACGTCCTGATCGTTGATCGAATGCTGCCCAAGCGCGACGGCCTGACGATTATTGGTGCCTTGCGGGCGAAAGGCATGGAAACGCCGGCCTTGATCCTGTCCGCGCTTGGCCAGGTCGATGATCGCGTCAAAGGTTTGCGGGCCGGCGGTGACGACTACTTGCCCAAGCCGTATTCCTTTTCCGAACTGCTCGCGCGCGTCGAAGTTCTGGCGCGCCGCCGTGTTGGCCGCAGCGAGGAAACCGTGTTGCGCGTCGGAAATCTCGAGCTGGACCGTTTATCGCACCAGGTGCATCGCGGCGAAGACGAAATTACTCTGCAGCCGCGCGAATTTCGACTTCTGGAATACCTGATGCAGCACGCCGGACAGGTGGTTACCCGCACGATGTTGCTGGAGAATGTGTGGGATTACCATTTTGACCCCCAGACCAACGTGATCGACGTCCACATCTCGCGTTTGCGCTCGAAAATCGATAAAGGTTTCTCCCAGCCGCTTTTGCATACCATTCGCGGCGCGGGATACATGATCCGTGACGGCTCAAGATAGAAAAAAATTTGCCGCAATTATTGAGTTTCTTTGATTTTGTCGAGCCACCGATGACTGGCTGACGTCCGCTAGCAGGGCGGTAGCGGACATCGCAATTGCACGGCCTCATGTCCGCTTTTGACCCAAAGCGGACATCGGCTGCGATTTGGTGTTATAGTTTGTTATGTGGCCGCTTTGGCCGTTTCGATGGCGATTTCAATGTTAGCGATTCGGAGGAGATTGCGGTTCGGAAGCTGGTTGACGCTAGTAGCGCTGGCGATCCAGCTCGCGCTTTCCTTCGGGCATATTCACGCTGAGGACTTCGCGACAACCGCCCACAGTTCGACAACGATAGACGCGGACCACGCCGGCGGGGGCTCCACCAACTCCGACCACCATGATTGCGACATCTGCGCAACCATCGCGCTTCTTGCGACGCTGGTAATTTCTTCGCCGCCGGCGCTTATCGTATCGGCCACATATAGCGTCGTATCGCACGTCGTCGTCGAAACGCGGCGACAAATAACCGCAACAAGTCGACCCTTCCAAGCCCGAGCGCCGCCGCTCGCCTGATCTCCCGGCAAACTTGAACCTGTGCGTCCTCAGCTTCTGTGCTGAGGCGACGCGCGGATTTTGAGGGCGGCACCTCCTTGCCGTCGTGAGTATCAGGCGTCGAGGCTTGAAATGTTTTTGCTATTCTATCGCGGCATTGCGCGTGCCGCACCATTGCTCGCGGTGATTGGCGCATTCGGAGAAGCAGCCCAGGCCCAAGATGCACTGGAGCTTCCAGAGGTTGTGGTGGAAGCACCGCGTGCCGCGCCGGCACGAACGGTCACGCCGCCCAAACCTGCGGACCTGAATGCCGACCTTGCTTCCAAAAATACCAAATTCGACGATGCACGAGATAATCTATCGCCGCAATTCGGTACCAGCTCGTTCAACATCAATCGCGCGGCAATCGACGCGCTGCCTCAGGGTACCGATGCACCAATCGGCAAAGTGTTGCTACAAGCGCCCGGTATCTCTCAAGATTCCGCGGCCAGTGGCGAAATTCATGTGCGAAACGAGCACGCCAATGTGCAGTATCGAATTAACGGGATCATTTTGCCTGACGGCGTTTCAGGATTTGGCAGCGTTCTGGATACCAGCTTTGTCAGCAGCCTCGCGCTAATCACCGGTGCGCTCCCAGCTCAGTTTGGCCTGCGTACAGCTGGTATCATCGATATTCAGGCTAAGAGCGGCAAATCGCTCGCACAGGGTGGGAACGTCGGTATTTACGGCGGTAGCTTCAGCACTCTCACCCCAAGTATTGAATACGGCGGGCGGACCGGAAATACCGAATATTTCTTCACTGGGCGCGGTTTCACTAGCAATCTCGGAATTGAGAACCCGACATCAAGCGTGAATGCGATTCATGACCGAACCTTCCAAGGTAACTTTTTCAGCTACACATCCACCATACTCGATGCCCAGACACGCATAGCGACGATCTTTGGCAATAGAACAAGCACTTTCCAGATCCCCAACAATCCGGGTCAGTCCTTCTGCTGCGGCATCATTAGTGCGTACGGGGTGAGCGATTTCAGCTCGTCGAACCTCAACGAAAACCAGCGCGAACAAAATACCTTCGGTGTGGTGGCACTCCAGAGATCGGTCAACGGTTTCGATCTGCAAATCGCGGCGTTCAGTCGCTATAGCTCGCTTCACTTTCTGCCCGACCTCGTCGGAGACATTCTGTTTAACGGCGTCGCCTCGAACGTCTATCGCCAGAGTATCGCAAGCGGATTGCAGGGCGACGGGGCGTATCGCCTCAGTGATGCCCACACGTTGCGGGCGGGATTCACAGTCATTGGTGAAAGCACGCGGATCAGCAACACCTCAACAGTGCTCCCGCTCGATTCCGGCGGCAATCCTGTCGACGCGCCATTTCAAATTGCAGATTCCAATTCGAAACTTGGCTGGAACGCAGGGGTTTATCTTCAGGATGAATGGCGGATCAGCGACAAGTTGACGCTCAATTTCGGTCTGCGCTTCGACCAGATGTGGCAATTCGTCGATGCGAACCAGCTCAGCCCGCGCATCAATTTGGTCTACAAGCCACTCGATGGAACGATGTTTCATGCTGGGTATGCGCGGTATTTCACGCCCCCGTCGCAGGCGATTGCAGCACCGACCAATATCGCTGCTTCCGCAAATACAACCGCCCAGCCGGAAAATTTCCAGCAGAGCCCGGTGCTGCCAGAACGGGCGCACTACTTCGACGTTGGTGTAACGCAAAAGATTACTCCTGAGCTCCAGGTTGGCATTGACGCCTATTACAAGATTGCGCGGGACCTCCTGGACGACGGACAGTTCGGTCAGGCCCTCATTCTAAGCGGCTTCAACTATGAAACGGGCTACAACTCCGGCGTGGAGTTGAGCGCGAGTTACAAGAACGGCAATTTCAGCGCCTACGGAAATATCGCCTGGGCTCGCCAAGTCGCAAAAAACGTGGTGTCGAACCAATATCTATTCGGCAACGACGAGTTAGCGTACATCGCAAATAACTACGTCTACACCGACCACGCGCAGACATGGACCGCCTCGGCCGGTGCTTCCTATCTCTGGGACAATACAAAGTTTAGCGCGAGCATGGTCTACGGCAGTGGCTTGCGCAGTGGATTCGCGAACACCGATCATGTTGCTCCCTACGCTACGGCCAACGTCGGGGTTTCTCGCGACTTCACGGTTCCCGAATTCGGCAAATTTACCGCGCGCTTTGACGTCGTGAACATCTTTGACGCTGTCTACGAGCTCAGGGATGGCTCGGGCATCGGTGTGTTTGCGCCGCAGTTTGGGGCGCGACGCGGATTTTACGTTGGGCTGTCGAAAAAACTGTAAGGGTCGGTCGCCATTATGAAGTCATCCAATCTGCCTCAGTTCCTATCAGCGGTATTCGTCGCTGCGCTGTTGTTCATGCCCGCCTTTGCCGTCGCCCAGGTTCCGGCGACGGACGCACCATCCTCTACATCCGCCGCGCCTGCTGCGACTGTCCCCAATGTTCCAGCTCCGAACACGTCGACCAGTTCGTCAACGGCTGGGTCGGGGGCGCCCGCCGTGATCGCGTTAACACTGCCGCGCGATCTGACCCCCTGGGGCATGTTTCTCGCGGCTGACGTTGTGGTCAAAGCGGTGATGCTCGGTCTTGTCTTTGCTTCCGTAATTACTTGGACAATTTGGTTTGCGAAAGTGGCTGAACTGATTGCTGCAAGGCGTCGACTGCGCGGAACCATCAAGATACTGAGCGAAGCTCGTTCCCTCGCAGATTGCGTAGCGGTTCCCACGAGCCATGATGAAGCCAGTGGCCTGCTCATGCAGGCAGCGATCACGGAGTTGCGCCTGTCAGGCGATGCACTAGACCCCTTAGGCGTGAAAGAACGCATTGCCTCTCGGTTGGAACGGGTTGAAGCCGCGGCGGGGCGCCAAATTCTTCGTGGCACTGGGATTCTCGCAACCATTGGTGCGACCGCGCCCTTTGTTGGTTTATTCGGCACCGTGTGGGGCATTATGAATAGCTTCATCGGCATTTCCCGACAGCACACCACAAACCTTGCTGTAGTTGCACCGGGTATTGCGGAGGCGCTTTTGGCTACGGCGCTCGGGCTCGTCGCCGCCATCCCAGCGGTGATTATGTACAATCTGTTTTCCCGATGGATCGCAAGCTATCGCGCACTGCAGGCGGACGCCGCGGCCGAAGTCATGCGCTTGGTAAGTCGCGACTTAGATCGTGATGCATCGCGGCCGGCCGAGCGCCGGCGTTTGATACCAGCAAAATAAGCCACCGGTTCTCTCGATGGTAAGTAGCGAAGTGCATGGTGACAATGAAAAGATGATCAAAGGAGGTTTTATGAAAATCGTAGTGCTCGCGTTCTATGCTTTGGTTTTGTTCTCGGCTGCGCCGAAGGTGAGTCACTTTAATTGCGAGCAAAAATGCGAAGAAAAGTACTGCAATGCAAATTCATCTCGGCAATTCGTTTGCAATGGCGCGTGTAAGATAAAATGTCGTTTTTAACGATAAGAGCAACATTAGCGTGAATGGTGGTGTGCCGAACCAACTAACATGCCCGCTAGTGATCCAAAGCGGACAAGCGGCCCCGGCGTACAAATGCTCTCACGCGATCAGCCAAAGACTCAGTGATCCCGCATATTACGGTACTGAGGATAACCTTGTGGGATCTGCGGACCGCGCTGATCTGCGCCAAAGGATGGTCTGAAATCGAAATTCAAGAAGCCACTGCCGTGGCCGAGCGTGCCGTTATCGGACGCCCAATTCTCCATCTCATCGCCCGGATCGACAAACTTCGCGCTTCCGTCCGCGTTAGTTCCGCTCTGCGGGTCGATTGAAAATGCTTGCGCTGAGTGGGCAGCGACGAAGGTCGCCGTTGCTAGGGCTGCAAACAAAATCGACAGTTTATGGGGCCGTGAGACGCTCATGATGCCTCGCGCGCGTGATTATCGAAGCCCCTGATCCACACTAGCCTACGCCCGGAACTGGAGCAACGCGCTCCTTATGCATAGGCAATGACGAAGCGCGCGCGTGAGCACCTTCGTGTTCGTGCGACCCACCGACTTGTCAGAATGCCCGCTATTGGGTGTAAAGCGGACATCTTCGGTTTGGGTTCTTTGCAAAGGACTGACAGATTGCCCTTTTTGGCCGTTCATTGCAGCAATTTAACTAGTGGATGACCGACGGGTCTCTTATAAATCAATGTGTTAATGCAGGTGATACGTGACGGCGCTTGGTAAGCTATTTCGCACCACCACGTTCAAGCTGACGCTGGTCTATTTGACCGTGTTCGCGCTGTTCGCAGCGTTTCTGCTTGGCTATTTTGCTCTGAACACGCGCCGCCTGATTACCGAGCAGATCACCGATACCGTCAACGCCGAAATTTCCGGCTTATCTGAGCAATACCGCGTTGGCGGTATCAGGCGATTGGTGGTTGTTGTGGACGCGCGTGCGCGGCGCCCCGGCTCCAGTCTCTATCTTGTCACGACATTTGCCGGCGAGCCCCTGGCCGGCAATGTGACTGCGCTTCCCCCCGGCACACTCGACAGCCCGGGCTGGACCGAAACGCGCTATCGCCGGCTCGACGAAGTCGAGGCAGGCGAGCATCCCGAACACCATGCGCTGGCCCGTGTTTTCCAATTGCCCGGCGGCTTCCGGCTTCTCGTTGGACGCGATCTCGATGAGCGGGAGCGACTTTACAACATCGTGCTTTCGGCCGGGCGCTGGTCGATCGCTATCGTGATTATTCTTGGCCTTGCCGGCGGATTGTTTGTCACGCGTCGCGTGTTGCGGCGCGTAGACGCCATGACCGAGACCACTCGCACGATTATGCACGGCGACCTCGGTGGCCGGTTGCCGATTGCCGGCACGGGCGATGAGCTGGATCGTCTGGGCGAAAACCTCAACGTCATGCTGGAACGCATCGAGGCACTGATGCGCGGCCTGAAAGAAGTCACCGATAACATTGCGCACGATCTCAAGACGCCGCTCACGCGTTTGCGCAATCGCGCAGAGCAAGCGCTACGTTCCGCCAAAAATGAATCTGAATATCGTGCTGCGCTTGAACATACGATCGAAGAATTGGACGGGCTAATTCGGACATTCAATGCGCTACTCATGATCGCGCGAGCGGAATCCGGTCAGGCGCGCGATGACATGAGTGAGTTCGATGCCGCCGAGATCGCCCACGATATCGGCGAGCTCTATGAGCCGTTGGCGGAAGAAAAGGGCATTGCCTTGAAAGTGGAAGCTGACGCGCCCGCGCCGCTTAAGGGTAACCGCGAACTCATCAGCCAGGCGCTCGCCAATCTCGTCGACAATTCCATTAAATATGTCGAGCCACATGGCGACGGTGCCGACGGTGCGCCAGCTCAGATAGTTGTACGTGCGCTCACGGAAGGCGATCGTATTCTGTTGACCGTCGCCGACAGCGGCCCCGGCATTCCAGAAGCCGATCGCGCACGGGTGGTCGAGCGCTTTGTCCGCCTGGAGCAAAGCCGATCGCAACCCGGCTCCGGGCTTGGCTTGAGCCTCGCTTCGGCGGTGGCGCGCCTCCACGGCGGGGAATTGACGCTTTCGGACAATGAGCCGGGCCTCAAAAGTGTCATTGCCTTGCCGCGGGGAGGGCCGGTACAGATGGCGGGATGAGGCCGCCCGCCAAACGCAAGGCTTCCCGCAAACCGGGTGTCCGCAAAACCCCCGCCGGCAATAACGCTAAAGTTGCGCCACTGGCCGACCTGATTGTCGCCGCGCCGCGGCTGAGCGACGCAAATGCCGCGCGGGCGCGCGTGGCCGATTGGCTCGCCGGTCTTCCGCGAGCGGAGGCTAAACCGCTCGCGGCCCTTTTGGCCGCCAAGCCAACTGTTCAAGCCCTCTTGGACGGTCTCTCCGAAAGTTCGCCATACCTTTGGGAGCTGATCGCCCGCGAGCCGGAGCGGTTCCTGCGGCTGCTTCAGAGCAATCCCGATCGGCATCTTTCGAAGCTTTTGGCCGAGCATGGTGTCGCAGCTGCGGCGAGCACTGACGTAGCGGAAGCGATGCGGTTGTTGCGGCGGATGAAGGCCGAGGCCGCCCTCCTGATAGCGCTCGCCGATATCGGCGGCGTCTGGGACGTCATGCGCACGACGCGGGCGCTGACCGATCTCGCCGATACGGCCGTCGATGCCGCAGCCCGTTTCGTGTTGGCTGAAGCCGCGCGTGCCGGACGGCTCGTCCCAAAAAACAAGTCGCAGCCACAATCGGGCAGCGGCTTCATCGTCCTCGCCATGGGCAAGATGGGGGCGTTTGAACTCAATTATTCAAGCGATATCGATCTCATCGTGCTTTACGATCCGGCGGCGCCGGCGCTTCCGAACGACGCCGAGCCTTCGACGCTTTTCGTGCGGCTGACGCAGCGCATGGTGAAGCTGCTGCAGGAGCGTACCGGCGACGGCTACGTATTCCGTACCGATTTGCGCTTGCGGCCAGATCCGGCATCGACCGCAATTGCGATTTCTACAGCGGCCGCTTTGTCCTATTACGAGCGCACGGGCCAGAATTGGGAACGCGCGGCGATGATCAAGGCGCGGCCCTGCGCCGGAGAAATTTCAGCGGGGGAGGCGATCCTCACCGAACTCGCGCCGTTCGTATGGCGGAAATATCTGGACTTTGCGGCCGTTGCCGACGTCCATGCGATGAAACGCCAAATCAATGCCTTTCGAGGGTACGGCGAGATCGCGGTCGAAGGCCACAATATCAAGCTCGGCCGCGGTGGCATCCGCGAGATAGAGTTTTTTGTGCAAACGCAGCAGTTGATCGCGGGTGGGCGCAATCTCGGCCTGCGCGACCGGGATACGCTCACCACGCTCGATAAGCTTTGCGACGACAAATGGATCGACGTTGATGCGCGCGATGCCATGAAAGCCGCTTATGAGTTTCTGCGGCTGGTCGAGCATCGACTGCAAATGGTGAATGACGAGCAGACGCAAACGCTGCCCGGCGATCGTGAGGCGCTAGACCGTTTCGCACGCTTTCTCGGCTTTGTTGGTCGCGACGCTTTCGCCGAAGTTCTGGTCGGTCACCTCGATAAAGTGCAGCGGTACTATGCCCACTTGTTCGAGAAGACGTCAGATGCCGAGCGGCCCGCGATGGCGTTTCCCCCCGATGCCGACGATACCAAGACGCTCGATCGTCTGGCCGTGCTCGGATTTAAGGCGCCGTTGGAAGCCTCCAGCATTGTTCGCCACTGGTTCAGCGGCGGTCATCGTGTGTTGAAAAGCGAGACTGCGCGCAGCCACCTTGACGCGCTTTTGCCCCCGCTTCTGGACAATATGGCCGCTACGGATAATCCCGGCGCCACGCTCGTCTTGTTTGATCATTTCCTCGCGAACCTCCACGGGCCGGCGCGCCTGCTGTCGCTGTTGCGGCAAAAGCCGGAACTCATCGCGTTGATTGTCCTGGTGCTCGGGATTGCGCCACGATTGGGCCACACGTTGGCGCGCCATCCCGAGGTCATGGATGCATTGGTCGACCCGAGTTTTTTCGGCACGCTTCCGGGTGAAGCAGAACTTGGTCGGCGGTTCGACGCGGCGCTCGCCCAGTCGCGGTACGATGAGGATTTACTCGAACGCATCCGCATGTTCGGGCTGGAATATATGTTCCTGATCGGCGTGCGGATTTTGTCCGGAACGGTAACCGCGCGCCAGGCGGGAGAGGCATTTGCACGCCTGGCTGATGCGGTGCTTCGGGCCGTGCACCGCGCAATTTCCGACAATTTTGCTGCGACATACGGACACATCCGCGGAGAGGAAACTGCCGTGGTGGCCATGGGCAAACTCGGTGGGTACGAGATGACGGCGACGTCCGATCTCGACCTTATTCTGATTTACGATTTCGACGAAAAAGCCCCGGAATCAAATGGTGCGCGTCCGCTTTACGGCGCGCAATATTTTGCCCGGCTGACACAGCGGCTGATCAACGCGCTGACGGCGCAGACAAATCACGGGACGCTCTACCAGGTCGACATGCGGCTACGGCCTTCAGGTCGTGCCGGGCCGCTCGCCACGCGCCTCGATAGTTTCGCCGCTTACCAGGAGAGCGAGGCCTGGACCTGGGAGCATATGGCATTGACGCGCGCGCGCGTGGTTTCATCCTCGCCCGCATTCAAACAACGGGTCGAAGGCGTCGTCCGGGATATCTTGCGCCGCCCGCGGGATGCCCAGATGACCGCCGGCGACGTTGTGGAAATGCGAGCCGCCATTGCGAAGGAAAAAAGCGACAAAGATCGCTGGGATCTCAAATACGTCGCTGGCGGCCTGATCGATATCGAGTTCATCGCGCAATATTTGCAGCTCATTCACGCTCACCAGGTTCCCGATATTCTCGACACGTCGACCGCGCGTGTTCTCGACAAAGCGTGGGCGCTGCGCGTTTTGGCGGTGGAGGATGCGGAAATCCTGCGTCCCGCTGTGCAGCTCTATCAGGACCTCACGCAAATCTTGCGGTTGTGCCTGCCGGGCGCATTCAATCCCAAAACCGCCGGGGCGGGGCTACTGCGGCTTTTAGCGCGCGCGGGCGACGTGCCGGATTTTGCCACGCTCGATGCGACCTTGGTCGAGACGCAGGCGAAAGTGCGGGAAAGCTTCGTGCGTATCCTGGGCAAGGCGCCGTAGCCGCAATCAGGCCGCTTCTTCCTTCGGGAAATGGCACTGGGGCTCAAGCGGCAATAGCACGACCACAAGGGTACCTTTGCCAAGCGTCGAGCGGATGCGCATGCGTCCCCCGTGCAGCTCGACCAACGATTTGGATATTGCGAGACCCAATCCTGAGCCCTGATGGCTTTTCGTAAGCTGGCTTTCGACTTGTTCGAATGGCCGGCCGAGTCGCGTCAGTGCGTCCTTGGCAATGCCAATTCCGGTATCGGCAATCGCGAGGGTGATACAGTGATCGTATGCCCGCCCGCGCACCGTGACACGGCCTCCCGTGGGGGTGAATTTCACGGCATTGGACAGCAAATTGAGCGCGACTTGTTTGAGCGCGCGGCGATCGGCCCTCAACTTGAGCTCTGGCGACGTACGAGACGTGACCTGAAGCTGTTTGGCCTCGGCGCGCGCCGAAACCACACGCATCGCTTCGTTGAGCAGCGTATCGAGGTCGAGATCCTCGAAATCGAGCCGGATCCGGCCGGCTTCGATTTTCGACATGTCGAGAATGTCGTTGATGACCTCCAGAAGATATTGGCCGCTGCCGCGGATGTCGGTGCAATATTCATTGTATTTGTCTGCGCCGAGCGGCCCAAACATCCCCGACTTCATGATTTCCGAGAAGCCGATGATGGCATTCAGAGGCGTGCGGAGTTCGTGGCTCATATTGGCGAGGAATTTCGATTTTGCCTGGTTGGCCTCTTCGGCCCGCGTTTTTTCTTCCGCATATTTTTCGGCAAGCTCGGCTGATCGCTGTTGTGAAGCGCGCAGATCAGAAACCGTCGCCATCAGGCGTTTCTCGCTGTCGATCAGCTTTTCTTCGTGCGTTTTCAGCGCAGTGATGTCGGTGCCGACGGAAACATAGCCGCCATCTTTGGTACGCCGCTCGCTGATATGCAGCCAGCGGCCATCCTCAAGCTGGGCTTCGAATGTGCGCGCGCCGGGGATGCTTGGACCCGCGGTCGTGACCTTGTTGCGCACCACCGGTTTGCTTCCCGCCGCGACGATGGATTCGTAGGACGCGCCAACCATGATGGCTTCGTCGGGCAGATGATGCAGTTCCTGAAAATTCGAATTGCACAGCACCAAACGATTGTCGGCGTCCCATAACACGAATGCCTCAGGGATCGTCTCGATCGCGTCACGCAGCCGCATGTCGGCGGCGACAGTTTTTTCCACCAGGCCTTTCTGCTCGGTAATATCGACGGCGATGCCGATCAGATGCAGGCTGGGCTCTCCCGGCTGGCGCACCAGTTCGCAGCGAGCGCGGAGCCAGACCCAGTGACCGGCCGCATGGCGCATGCGGAAAGCGTGATCGATGGTGGTCGTGGTCGCGTCGGCAAGTTCGGCGGCGAGTTCATACAACCGGACGTCCTCTGGGTGAACGAGCGCGTTCACATCGCCGAAGGACAACAGATCGTCTTTGGCATCGAGGCCGAGAATTTCAAACATCGACTGCGACCAGAAGATGCGGCCGCGCGCGAGATCCCAATCCCACAACCCGCACCGGCCACGGTTCAGCGCGGTATCGATGCGGCTACGGACCGTTTCGTAAATCAGGTCAGCTTCCCGCGCGCGCGTTGCCTGCCAATGGAAGGCAAAGCCGAGAATGAGGACAACAAATCCGGTCGTCGTCGACAGGGTGACGGTGAGCGCCGTCAGCGACCGCCAGTCTGCGAGCGCGGCATCGCGTGATTGAATGACCGCGAGTTGACCGAACGGCACATTGAGCATGCGCACAGTTGCCAGCGCGCGGCTTTCATCCGGCAGCGTAATTTCCATGACGCCGGCTCCGGCGCCGAATGTTGTCAGGGGTTGTGTTGGGCCCAACAGATCGATGAGACGGCGGCCGATCGTAGCGTTGCTGGCAGGATTTGCGGCAGTGATGACGCCGTCGGCGTTGGTCAGAATAAAGCGCCGACCGGCGGCGAGCGCCCAGGATGGCAGGGATCGCGCGAGCACTTGCTGCGGCTTTTCGAGCGCATCGGCAGGCTGCTTTAGCGGCTTTTGCAGACGTTCGGAGGCGAGATCTGCGAGCGCCTCAAGTGAAACCAGCTCGCTTGTGAGGGTCTGACGGCGGTGGTCGACGACTTGGACAAGTGCGCCAACGCAGATGGTAGCCAGAAACGCGATGATCAGCACCGGGACGGCGCGTCGCAGGAGAGGTTCGGCGTTCAGCAGCCTTCGATATGCCGGTTTGGCGATCGACTGCGCGAGGCCTTTGATGGAATCGGGATGTGCAGACGCACTCGCCGCAGCGGCGCGCGCCATAGAATGCCTCCGTTCGGAATTTCCCCTGTCACCCTAGAGCCGGAAGGATGTGCCGCATCGCTGTCCGAATCACTTCTCGATTGGAATCGATGGGCGCTGATTTGTCGAGAAGTCCGAAGAGTCAAATAGTTAAAAAATGTTACCCACGGCTACTTTCAGCAACACAAAATAGCGACGGCGGTACGATTTAGGGGGCGGCAAGGGCGCGTTCGACGATGTCGGCCAAATCACGCGAAATATTGGGTGCCGCCTTGAGACGCTGTAGGGCAGCTTCTGCCTTGGCGCGACGGCTGCTTTCAAGCGTGCGCCAGGTCCGAAAGGCCGTGGCAATCCGCGCAGAAATCGGCGGATTTTTCGGATCGAGCGTGAGGATCGTATCGGCAACGAAATTATAACCGGAACCGTCCGGCCGGTTGAATTGGGTGGCATTGGCCTGGGCGAAGGCGCCGATCAGTGCGCGCACGCGGTTGGGATTTGCCATCGAGAAAGCCGGGTGGCTTGTGAGAGCCCGGACCTTTTCGAGGGTATCCGGCTGCGGGATCACTGCCTGCAACGAAAACCATTTATCGACGACCAGCGCGTCCGACGCATAGCGCGTGTAGAGATCGGCAAGCGCGTCTTTGCGTTCCGGGACGTCGTGCAATGACAGGGTCGCGAGCGCCGCCATACGGTCTGTCATATTGTCGGCGGCCTTATATTGTCGCGCGGCCCGGGCAATAGCCGCGGGCTCGGCCTTTGCCGCAAGCAGGTCAAGCGCGATATTGCGCAACGCGCGGCGTCCGGCACTTTGGGCATCGGGCGAATAAGGGCCGGGCACGGTCATGCGGTCATAGGCCGCTGTGAGTAGCGGGCCGAGCCGTTCGCCGATCTCTGCTTTGAGTGCAGCGCGGGCGCGATAAATCGCATCCGGATCGATGTCACGCCCGATCTCGCGAGCAATATCGCCTTCGCCAGGCAGCGTGAGCGCAAGCGCGACAAACGCCGGCTCGAGAGTTGCGTCATCGAGGATGACCGCCAGTGCACGCGTCAGTTTCTCGTCGCTGCGGACCACCCGATCCGCACGCAAGGCCGCCACTTTGTCGATCAGCAAGCGTGTTGAAATCGTCTGCAGCGCCTGCCAGCGGTTGAAAGGGTCGCGGTCGTGCGCGGCGAGAAATCCGAGATCGCTATCGTCGAGGTCTGTGACCAGTCTGATCGGCGCCGAGAAGCCGCGATTGATCGACAATACGGGACGTTCGGCGACGCTTGAAAACTCGAAGTGCGCGCTCGTTTCGCTCAGCGCGACGTGGTCCGGAACAGGCGTTCCGTTTGACAGCACGAGGGGGATATCTCTGCCATCCTTGCCCACCAAACCCAGCGACAGCGGGATCACCATTGGCTCTTTAGTTGGTTGGCCGGGCGTTGGAGGTACATGCTGCTTGCATTCCAGTGTGTAGGTTCTGTGCGTCTCGTCGAAACGGCCCACAACCGAGACTTCCGGTGTACCAGCCTGGTTGTACCAGCGCATGAACTGCGTCATGTCGCGGGCGCTGGCATCGGCAAAACATTGGATAAACTGTTCGACAGTTGCCGCCTCGCCATCGTGACGTGCGAAATATAGATCCATTCCGGCACGAAAGTTTTCACGACCAATCAATGTTTGCACCATGCGCACAAGTTCAGCGCCTTTTTCGTAGACCGTCGCCGTGTAGAAATTATTGATCTCCTTATATGTTTCGGGGCGAACGGGGTGCGCGAGTGGACCTGCATCCTCGATGAACTGCGCTGCGCGCAGACCGCGCACGTCTGCGATGCGTTTGACCGGCCGCGAACGCATATCAGAAGAAAACTCTTGATCGCGAAAGACGGTGAGGCCTTCTTTCAGGCAAAGCTGGAACCAATCGCGGCAGGTGATGCGATTGCCCGTCCAATTATGGAAATACTCGTGTGCGATAACCGCCTCGATTTGCGCATAGTCACTGTCTGTTGCCGTGTCGGCACTCGCCAGGACATATTTGTCGTTGAAGACATTTAGACCCTTGTTCTCCATTGCGCCCATGTTGAAATCGGAGACCGCGACGATCATGAAAATATCGAGGTCATATTCACGGCCAAAGATTTTTTCGTCCCAGCGCATTGAACGCTTGAGGGAATCCATAGCGTAGCCACACCGCTCTTCCTTCCCGTGCTCAACATAAATGCGCAGCGTGACATTGCGCCCGGACATCGTCACGAAACGATCCTCGACGCAGGCGAGGTCGCCTCCGACTAACGCGAAAAGGTAAGAGGGCTTTGGATGCGGATCGTGCCAAATTGCGAAATGGCGGCCACCAGCTATCTCTCCGCTTTCAACGAGATTGCCGTTGGAAAGTAATACGGGCGCTTCCGCCTTGTTGGCCTCGATCCGCGTCGTGTAAACCGCCATCACGTCGGGTCTGTCCGGAAAGTAAGTTATGCGGCGGAACCCTTCGGCTTCGCATTGAGTGCAAAAAGTGCCATTCGAGCGATAAAGTCCGGACAACTGGGAATTGGCGGAAGGGTCGACCAGCGTCTCGATCTCGAGCGTGAAAGGGCCATTCGGCGGCTGCGGAATGGTAAGGTTTTCTGGCGTTGCGACGTAGCTGTCAGCCGGCAGGGCGGCTCCGCCAAGCTTGATCGAAATCAGCGACAGACCATCGCCGTCGAGCACCAGAGGTGCCGCAGCGCTATTTGGATTGGGCCTGAGCGAGAGCGTTGCCCGCACTCTTGACGATGTCGGATGGAGGGATACGTCGAGCGAGACAGTGTCCACCAGCCAGTCGGGCGGACGGTAATCTTTTAGACGAATGGTCGGAGCAATATCGGTTCGCATGGCTTTTGATCTAGGATGTCCTGTTGGCAAATGGAAGGAAGAATGATGGCGACCATGCAAGCCATGGTGCTCGATCGGCCGCGCATACCCCTCGCTCTCCGAGACCGTCCGATTCCCACGCCGGCCGACGGCGAAATTTTAATTGCAATAACAGCGTGCGGGGTATGCCGCACCGATCTACATGTCGTCGATGGTGAGCTTCAACATCCCACGCGACCGATCATTCCCGGTCACGAGATTGTCGGGCGTGTGTCGGCGCTGGGACGGAACGTATCTGGATTTTCGGTTGGCGAGCGGGTCGGAGTGCCGTGGCTGGGTGCGACCTGCGGCGTCTGTCCTTACTGCCGTAGCGACCGAGAAAACCTGTGCGATACGCCGATATTTACCGGCTATACACGAGACGGCGGTTTCGCGACACATACTGTTGCCGATGCGCGCTACTGCTTTCCCCTCGGAGAAAAAGGCGACGACGCAGAGATCGCGCCCTGGCTATGTGCAGGCTTGATTGGATGGCGAAGCTTTCGCATGGCGGGTGAGGGCAAGACGCTCGGCATTTATGGATTTGGCGCTGCCGCTCATATCCTCGCACAGGTGGGGGGATGGCAGGGACGGCGCATCTTTGCGTTCACGCGCGTTGGGGACACCGCCGCGCAGAATTTCGCACGCTCGCTGGGGGCGGTCTGGGCCGGAGCGTCAGATGAATTGCCGCCCGAGCCGCTCGATTCCGCCATCATTTTCGCTCCGGTCGGTGCGCTGGTGCCGGCCGCGCTCAAGGCGGTCAAAAAAGGCGGCCGTGTCGTTTGCGGCGGCATTCATATGTCGGACATCCCGAGTTTCCCCTACGCTTTGCTGTGGGAAGAACGGCAGGTGATGTCGGTCGCCAATCTCACGCGTGAAGACGCCCGCGCGTTTCTCGCAATAGCGCCGAAGGCGGGCGTCCGGTGTGAGATTACGCGTTATCCGCTCGCGCGCGCGAATGATGCGTTGTCCGACCTGCGGGAAGGCCACGTGCAAGGCGCAGCCGTTCTCATTCCCTAGCGAAATCTCAACGAATGGGCTCGGCGTGGCCGATAACTCGTTTGATTGCCGGCGATCGTAGTTTGACCGCCCGCTCCAGCGCATCGACGCTTCCATGCACGCTCTGCACGCTCAGCGCCGGGTCGACGCGGCAGTGGAAATTGACGATTTCGCCATCATCGGTCTCGCGTACGCGCACGTCGTGCACGTCGCGAATATTGCGACTCTCGGCCGCGAGTTCGGTTAGCGCAATGGTGACCGCTTTAACCCGTTCGGGCGGCGCTTCGCGGCCGGAGGCGTCCTGCGGCTCGAGCGGTTCGATGTGCGTTTCCACCTCGACGCCGGGCCCAAGCTCTGCAGCAATCGCCGCCTCCAGATCATCCGCCATGCCGTGGGCAGCGCGCAGAGAAAGTTTTCCGTCGACTTCGAGATCGAGCGATACCGCAAGCCGTTCTTTAAGGTCGTGCACCGTGACATGATGCACCGCCAGGGCGCGGTTACGCGCAATCACCATAACACGGTCGAGGACGGTTTCATTATTGAGTGCAACCGGGTCGGTCGTCACGAGCGGTTCGGCGCCCGGGATCTGCTTGCGGATCGCGGCCGCAATGTCATCTTTCAGGGCGCTTACACGGTCGAGCGGCAGGGTGCGGCTGACTGCAACGCCGAGGTCTATGAAAGTCTTCTCGCCCGCGGCGCGCGCGCGCACTTTTTCGACAGCAACGACACCGGGTACCCGCGCGGCAATAGCAGTGATTTTTTCCGCGGCCCCTTTCGGCGCGACGTCGATGAGGGTATCGATCGTGCGCTTGCCGAGCCGCCAGCCGGCGACGCAAACCAAGATTGCCACCACCAGTGCGGCGACCGAATCCGCCCAGGCCAATCCATAGTGCACACCGACGAGCCCAATCAGCACAGCCAGGGACGACCACAGATCGGACGAAAAATGGAGCGCGTCGGCCTCGAGCGCATGGCTCGACGTCTTTTCAGCCGTGTGAGATAGAGCGCGTGCCCGGAAGAAGTCGACGACAATCGACAATATGACTACGCCGAACGCCCAGATGGTAGCTTCGACGATATGGCCCTCATGGTCCATGAGGCGCTTGACCGCCTCCCAAATAACGATCCCCGATAAAAGGAATAACAAGGCTGTCTCGGCCAGCGCCGAAACGGCTTCTACTTTGTCGTGACCGTAGTGATGTTCCTTATCGGCCGGTTTGCCGGAAATGCGCACCGCGACATAGGTCATAATCGTGGCGCCGAGGTCGATCAGCGAATGGCCGGCTTCGGAAAGGATCGCCAATGACCCGGTGCTAAAGCCCACCAGCGCTTTGGCGATGGTCAACCCGGCCGACGCCGCGATTGAGGACAGGGCGACATGTTCTTTTTCACTTTGCATATGGCGTGGGTGTAACCCAAATGACGATAAATTTCGAGAAGCGCTCCAGGCCTTAATGTCAGAATGTCACGGGCGTACCACCCGCGGCTGCCGAGCGCGTAACGGCATCGAGAATGTGGATATTCGCCAGCAGTTCCTCGGCGGTGAAGCGATAGGGCGCGCGGCCTTCTACTGCATCGGCCCAGGCCTCAAAGTTCATCCGCACGGAATTCGCGTGGTCGTAGCTTCGCGTCTCGCGGCTGCCATCCGGGCCGCAATAGACAAAACTCGATGGAATTCCCTTGTCGACATTGCCGCCTTCCTGCACCTCCACCCAGCCTTGGTCGCATATCAAGGTGAAACGGCCGTAAAACGGTGGCGTTGACAGACAGGTAATGCGTCCGCGCGCGCCATTCTTGAAATCGATTTCGGCGCTTACGAAATCTTCCGAGGGCGCGGGAAATATTTGCGAGGCTGTTCGTGCGGTGACGCGCACGGGGCTCCCCGCAAACGATACGAACATATCGCCGAGATGGATACCAAGCGCCGTCCAGGCCCCGGCGGGCGCGTGCCTGCGATCACGCCGCCAGTTTGACGGATCCATTTTTCGGAAATTGTTGTGGCTCACATTGGCGTCCATATGCAGCAAACGTCCGAGTTTACCGCTGTCGAACAAGCGCCGCATTTCTTCCATCGCGGGTTCGTAACGCCGTTCATGGCCAATGCCGAGCACACCGCCGGCCTTCGCGCAGGCGGCAAGTATGCGTTCGGCGCTTGCGGTGGTGAGGGCGAGCGGCTTTTCGCAGAATACTTGTTTGCCGGCGCCGAACGCTGCCACAGCCATGTCTTCGTGGAGCAGGTGAGGGGTCACGACGGCAACGGCATCGATATCGCGACGATTGATGAGAGCTTTGAAGTCGTCAACGAGGTCGAACTTGTGGTCGGCTGCAAACGGCGCGGCCATCTTAGTGTCAATGTCGCAACCCGCAATAACCTTAAAGCGTGGGCTTTCTGCGAGGCAGGTCACGATCTGCTTGCCCCACCAGCCGAGTCCGATAATTCCGATACGGATCATTGTGCGTTCTTATCCCTCGCATGGATGCTGCCACAACAATGCGGGGCTCAAGCTTAAACCGCAATGGGCTCTCTTGGCCGCACCTGCGCCAATCAGGGAGAGTGAATGACCATTTGGAATGGGCCGGCGCGGGACCGCCGGGATATCTGGAGGATGACCAATTCTTACAAACCGTTCACTAATTGGCGCACAGCTTGTCCAATCCTTGGAGCGTTGAATCGATCTTCTGACCTTCTGGTGAGTTGGGATCCATGTCCTGAAGGGCGTTCATGAACGCGGCATAATCGGGGCCCAGTTTCGTCGCCAGTTCTTCCATTTTCTGATTTAGCTCCTCGACTTTCTTCATATCTTTCTTTTGCGCAGCCTCATCGGCTTGGTCGCCGATTTTGCTGATATCGCAAAACGTCTGGGTCTTGGTCTTGTCGCTGCTAATGGTTTTCACAATGTTTTGTGCGTCAACATTCGTGACCTTGCCAGCACTCGGCTTTTGAGCCTGTGCGCACACGGGCACAATAGCAATTACCAAAATGGCACCAATCAACTTCGGGTTCATGACGACCTCACTGTTTGCGGCCATCGACGATGATGCCTGACTTAAAAGCGGTTACAAATAAAAACCGCGTAACATGGCGTTATGTCATGGATTGGACGAGGAAAACGCAGCGCCATCACCGTTCCGCGCGGCGTCAGTGTTATGTAAAAAATACCGCCGCCATCGCACCGGTATTGGTACTTGGCCGACATTAAGCTCGCCGTCGCGAATGTTCTCTAACGACCGAAATCGGACATGCGGTGCGGCGCCACGGTCCAGGCCATACTTGCCGGCCGGCCCATGAACACTGTGAAAAGAGATTTATTCCCAAAATATAATTCATTTCATTTCCGCTCCGGAGGGACTAGCGCACGTCCCGTCGTGTTCGTCCTCACGTTGGGGTGCAGTGTTTAAGGAGGAACTCGTATGAACGTTCGTGATGAATGGCGCAGCTTGGCTCGAACTGCATTGGTATTCGGATGCCTCACGTGTGGTAGCGAGCTCGCTGGAGCGGCAACCGTAAACGACGGAGCGGGCGGCTTCATTCCTTCCTTCACAGGTACGCAGAGCGCGGACATCGACATCTTGTCGGCCTCGTTGAATCTGAGCGGGACCAACTTGCTTTTCTCAGCGACCTTGAATGGGACGATCGGAACTGCTGCCAATACCTATGTTTTGGGAATTGACCGCGGCCTGTCGACTAGAAATTTCTCGGCTGTCGGATTGCCAGGAGTCACCCTCGATTCAGTCCTGACCGTGACTGGCGCCGGAGTTTTAGGCGGCACAGATTTTGTTACAGCGACGGGGATCTCTGCGCCATTCCAAATCAGCGGCAGTAGCATCACCGCTATCATACCCCTCTCAATACTTCCCGTCGTCGGCAGCTTCGCATCAGCTGATCAATTCCTCTGGAACTTTTGGACGCGTGGCAGTGTGGGAGGCGTCGCGGTGGCAGGCAATGCCGGGCTCGCTGATTTCGCGCCCGACAACTCCGATGCCACTGTCACCCCACTGCCGGCTGCGCTCCCGCTGTTTGCGAGCGGCGGCGGTCTGCTCGGGTTCTTGGGCTGGCGCAGAAGGCGGAAGAACGCTGCTCCTGTTGTAGCCTGACTAAATCATCCGATTAGATTTGGAGAGACCGCCGCGAGGCGGTCTTTCTGTTTTGCCGTACAAGGCCAAGCCAGGCGGCGCCCGCTTTCCTACTTAGCGGACATTCGAGGATCGCCGCCTGCTGTCGATGTTTATTTTGCCGTTCTGAGATCCTGACGGAAGCGTTCGTAGGCATTGGAAACAATATCTTTGCCGTACTTTCGTTCGAGCCGTCGGACCGTAAAGTGGCCACGTGCGACCGATTGGAAGTGGTCGATAAAAGCATAGTTGATCGCAGCACCTCCGAGTGCGCCAATGACAGGAATAGTTTGCGCAGCAGCCTTCTGTGAAACGACGAAACCAAAGCGGGATGCGATCTGCGCAATTAGGCGCACGAGGACCGGACTGCCTTCCTCAACAATTCCACGCTCCGCAATGAAGCGGGCAGCTTCCGTGACGGATGTCGCAAAAACCCCGCGCACAAACAAATAGCCACTCTCTGCCGCATCATCGACCTCGGTCCGGCCGCCAAGCCCAAAGACCTCGATGCATGACAAAGTTGCTTCCGGGTCCGCGAGATTTTCACCTTCGCTTCGCGCTATGTCCAGAATTGACCGCATGATGATGATCGTCGAAACAGGAAGTTCCAACGGCAGCGACAAAATTCCAAGGGCCCCACCGGTGGCGCCGGAAGCAACCGCTAAAGCGCGGTGCAGCATTTGCGAACTTGCTTGAGACCCGCTTCGAATCGTGAGGAGTGCGACCTTGACGGCCGCTTCCAGGCTTTTTGTCGTAGCTAATGTGATCGCTTTCGAGGCGCCTGCGGGTAGAGCCTGACCAAATAGTTCCACAGGCCTGCCAATCATGTTGGCAAGACGCGCGGCGAGGCTCGCATGCTCGAGCAACTGAACAGCATTGCGAAGTGCATCGAGGTCGCTTTTGTCCATCGATAGATCCACTATGAACTCGGGACACGTGCATTGAAGGGCGTAGTCCGTACGCCTGCTTGTATCAACAGCGGGTCGCTCAATGGTTCCGATAGCCTTGATTGTGGCAACCTATTCGAGCCAAACCTCGACGGCCACTTCGCCGGGGAAGCCCGGTTGGGCCCATGGCCGCCTGCGCTCACGCAAGCGTAGAAGAGTTGTCGATCATACCCACTTTGATTTTACCGCCGTATTTCGCCAAATTGTGAAACTGGACAAAGGTGCCATTTAGAAGCCGGAGGGGTTGCCGTGAGTATTTTGGTCGAACTTCCCGAAAATCAATACGCCCCGAAAGTCTTCGCAAATTTCGACCCTCGTGCCGGGTTTAATCTCGACACCGCGCGTGCGATGGCGTGGATATCGCAGCTTGCCTACGAGACTCGCTTTCCAGACAAGATCCAGCGCGTCGCTACGGGGTGGGGACTTGGGGACGTCCGTGTCCTGTCACAGCCCACTAAAAGTGCGCTCCCGTTGTCGAGCACGCACGGCGTATTGGCCACAACGAATGACGCCACGATCATTGCATTCGCGGGAACGGATCCTCTCAATCTGCTGAATTGGATCAGCGACTTTTATCTGGGCCGCGTCGACGCGGATACGCACCAGGGTTTTGAGGATGCGGCGGACGCCGTTTGGACCGACGTCGGAGCGGCAATCGAGCGATGTATGAAAGATGGCCGTGCACTATTTCTTGCCGGCCATAGTCTCGGCGCTGCGATCGCGTTGGTCATCGCGGACCGCGCTCGCCACGAGAAGGGGCTTCAGCACGGAGAGGTTTACATCTTTGGATCGCCGCGTGTGGGGCGGAACGATTTTGTCAGCCGCTACAACGCTGTTTTCGGGCCTACGACGTATCGATTCGTTCACGGGAGAGACATTGTGCCGACCGTGCCGACCTCGGAGCTCGGATTTCATCATGTGGGCCGCATTTTGGAATGCGAGAGCGGTCAGAAATTCGATCAAAAACGTTTGCGTGACGACGTCGACTCGGACGAACCGCAGTTCGGCAACGAATTTTTCAACGGCATTGCGCAACAGCTGCGCGGTCTGTTTTCCGGGCCGTTTTCACCGTCCTCCCGATCCGACCCGTTGGGGGTTCTCTCGCAGCTTCTGTCCCCGTCGATAGGTGATCACCTGCCGGATCGTTACTACACCGCACTGACGCCGAAAATCGGCTGACACACCACCCGTTTTATTTCGGCCAGCGGCAATCGCTACGGGCGTGGAGGCATCCGCAGGTCCTGCTGTCGACCGACAAATTAAGGCATTTTTGTACGTGACGCACCGCCACCAAACACCTCGCCACCATTCGGCTCCTGTCGCGGTGCTTGGTTGAGCTTGTGCCTCAGTGCGCTGATTTCGCGATAGGCAATTTTGCGGACTCTATTCACTAGCCCCAGAGGTCTGTGTTCGGGCAGGGTATGCCACGGGCTGAATGACAGATTTTCGCAAAATACTGCTTGCTCCGCCGACATGCAGTCCTGAATCGGAATGACGATGCTGCCGACACGTTCTGGTTTCGAAACGTCCTCGGTCCACTCAACCTTTGAATCTTCAATCGGCGTGCGCACATCATCGACATAGCGCTGGACATAGAAATCGAACGTGACCTCCGTTCCTGCAAGCGTCTTGTTCATTTCTCCTTTCAGGGAAAAATTCCGGCCGAGACGGGTGAGATGACGCTTGAGGAAGCTGGGCATGTTATTTAACTGCGGCTTAGCCGTGTATTTTACCGCGAACTTTTTGTCGGGATCGACGCCCAGCCGATAAGGGGTCATCGACCAGTATTGCTGGAATAGGGGATTCGCCGTGAAGTTAGATTTCGCCTTGAGGGCCAACCAAAATTCGTCCGGGAACCGGAGCTTCAACAACGACCACAAATATTGATCGATGTAGCCTCCCTTCAGGAAATCGACCAGCGTCGCCTTGTATCGCCTTAGGTCGTCGACAAAAAAGTTCGGGTGACTGATCAAAATAAAATCCTGCGTATGCTTTTCATCGTCGAGGAGTTTTTCGCCAGGAACACCCATCAGCTTTATCGCCATACCGCGCGCGTCGAAAAACCACGCTGGCCTTGCCTCAGAGTTACCGTTGGAGAAACGGATCCAGGCCTTGTATTGCGATCCCGGCACGAAAACACCCTGGCGCAAGTGATCCGGAAGATCTGCATTCACCCTGAAAATTGCCTGGACACACCCATTGTCGTAAGCGTGCGCGTCGCGGCGCGCCGGAGGACCGCCTTCTTTGAAGTGCAACTTGATTGCGCTGGCGATGCTCTCGACAATCTCGTTGATGTATTTTTCCTCGGACGCCTGGTTGCCCTCGTAATAGCGTTCGCCGAGTGCCGTATCGAGATCAGGGGCGATGTCTTGCGGCGGAGACGGCATGGCTCAAGTCTTCACGGTGGGCTTATGCCCGCTGCCGGCTGTGCTGACTGCGCTGTCTTCCCGCAGCGCGGCGAGCGACTGCATTGCCCTCAGTTCCCACATCTTCGCACCTTGCCGGCGCGCAATAGCGGCGGCAGCCTCGTAACAGGCCGCCGCTTCCGGAAGCGATTTCTGCGCAAGGCGCAGGATATCTCCGCGGAGCCGGCGCACTTCGGCTTCGTACCACCGCCCGCCGGACGCCTCGAACTCGCCCAGGAGCCGGTCGACGATGTCAGAAGCTTCCTGCAGCTGGCCATACGCTACGAGCGCACGGGCGAGCAGATAGTGGGAAAACTGCATCCAGATCAACGTTCCGGCTTTCTGCAGCTCGCTGATGCTGTTCCGAACGTCTTCCAGTCCTAATTCGAGTTCGCCGAGTTCGAGGTGCGCCCATCCGCGCAACATAAGCGCGCCCGCAACCCACTGCGGGAAACCGTGCTCATTGGATTGCGCTATTGCCCGGTCAGTTACCGGTATTGCAGCCCGCGGATCACCGGCGATAACGTAAGTGCCGGCCAAGAACGGAAGAACGTAGCAGATGCTATGAGCGTGGTGCAGCTCCTCTGCGTAAGCGAGTGCAGCCCGGGCGTGCGCAATTCCCGCCTCAGCGTCGCCGGAAAGAGCGGTCACTACGCCGAGATAGACTTGTGCCGTTGCCTTGAAGTCATGCGCGAAGACCAGCGCAAGTGGGGCGTGCTGCTCGGGATCATAGAGAGCCATCGCGTCCCGCAACTCGCGTTTCGCCTGAGTCAATTCCCCGAGCATGAATAGGGCCATGCCGAGGACGCGATGTCCCATTAGTAACCCCGTCGTATCGTTGCTCTCGAGGGCGAGCGCCAAAAGATCTTGCGCCACCGCTCGCGCCTTTTGAATTTCTCCCCCCATCAAATGAGCACCGACGAGGCCGTTCAAAATCGCGAAAATCTGCGACTGGCTGCCGAGTTCTTTGCACAATACTAACGCACGGTTGAATGCCACGATGGTTTCAGCAGCGGCGAATCCCTTGGCCGCGATAAATGCATTTGCGAGGGACTGTTGCAGCTGCAGTTCGAGCTCGAGGCGCGTCCTGTCTTGCGGCAATTCCTCAAGGAGCTTGAGGGCAGTTTGAATGTGCGTTGTCGCTTCGATGAAGGCCGACCGCCGGCTCGCCTGCCGTGCGGCCTTTAGCCAATAGTTGATCGCCGGCGTGATTTCGCGTGCTTGAGTATAGTGATAGGCGACGACTTCAGGTGCGCCTTCCGCGACGTCGACAAATTTGCTGGCGAGCGTCTCCGCGATGCGATGGTGTAATGGCAGGCGCTCGCTGCGCAGCATGCTCGCATAGGCCGTCTCCTGGACCAGCGCGTGCTTGAATGAGTATGTCTCGATTGCACTGAACTCGCGCCGCAACAGTAGCCCGGCTTTCTGCAGACCATCCACCGCCGTGTGGACGTCCTCGCGCGATAACGGTGCGGCGGCCTCGAGCACGTCGAAAGCGAACTCCCGTCCAATTGCGGCGGCTATCTGCGCGACGGTTTTCGCGGACCCCATTTGATCGAGTTCTCGCCATCAGCGAGTCGTGCAGCGTGTCCGGGACTTCTGGGCTCCATGGCGTCCCGCGTGCGGGGGCGCCTTTCCCGGATTGGCCACCTGCCAGCACCGTGCTGGTGACCTCCTCAATGAATAGCGGCACACCGTCGGTCTTGGCAATGATCTGGCCGATGACCGTGGTTGGCAACTTTTGTTTGGAGTCGATCGCCTCGACCATGGAAGCAACCTCTGTTGGCGAGAGCCGGACGAGGTTGATCCACTCATCTGCTGCGCTCAGCGAGCGGAACTCTGGCCGGAAGGTTGCTATGAGCAACATACGCCAGTTGGGAATGTTCTCCCGCAGCAACGCCAGCAGTTGGTACGAAGTGTGATCGATCCAATGAATGTCCTCGCAGATCACGATGACCGGTTGTTGCTCGCAATACGAGCGCAAGAGCTCGACCATCGTCAAAAACGTCCGCTGCTTTTGTTGTTGCGGCGTTAGATCTAACGGCGGGTAGTGACCCTCGGTCGATATTCCGAGAAGGGGTGCCAACAGTGGCACAATCGATGCGCGTTTTTCGCGCGATATGTCGTCGATCAAAGCTTCGAGTCTTTGCAGCTTGGTCGCTCCTCGAGCCTCGTACCCGCTGCCCAAAACGTCATCGATGTGGCGAATGACGGGGTACCATGGGCTGCTGCGGTGGTAGGACGAACACTGAAACGAAAACACGCGACAGCTGCCGCGGTCTAGCTGGTTCCGAAAGCTATTGACGAGCCGCGATTTTCCGATTCCAGGCTCGCCGGAAACGGCGACGAGTTGCCCGTGTCCCGCCTTGGTTTTTTCGAATGCGCGGTACAGCGCCGCCAGTTCGGCCTCACGCCCGATCAGCGGCGCCATGTGCGACGATCGGCGCGCTTCGAAGCGGTTCGCTGTGCCGCGGCGCCGGACCGCCGACACGGTGATTGGGGCAGAAAATCCTTTTATGTTTTGATCGCCGAGATCTTCGAATTCGAAAAGATCGCCCAGCAGAAGCCGCGTACCTGGCGCCACCACAATCTGATTAGGTTTTGCCAGTTGTTGCAGACGGGCCGCCAGATTCGGCGCGTCACCGATCAGCGCGAACTCCCGGTTGGCGCCTTCTCCGATCAGATCGCCGACGACAACCAAGCCGGTGGCGATACCAATCCGCACTTCAATCCGAGGGACCCCCTCAAACGACAATTCCGAAACGAGCCTGATGACCTCCATGGCTGCCTGGACCGCGCGTTCGGCGCTGTCCTCATGCGCAGCAGGAAATCCGAAGTAGGCTAGAATGCCGTCACCCATGTAGCGACCGATCCGGCCATCAAGGCCAAGGATTGCGATTTCAGCGCATCTCTGAAATGCGCGAATGATGTCGCGCATATCTTCGGGATCGAGCCGGTTAGATAACTCGGTTGAGCCGACCATGTCGCAGAAGACAACAGTCAGATTTCTCCGCTCAGCTTTGACACCAAGCGACCCGGAAAATGACTGCTCTTGAACTCGGCAACCGCGACACGAGCCGTCTCCATAATAAAGCAGCCTGAAAAAGACGCTTTTAGTCGCCACTTTATATATCACAACGACATGGCGCTGCGCGAAACCGGCTTCGTGCAAGGTTGGACTGTAAGGATCGAATGTCGTTGGGCGAACGAGCGATACGATAGGTCAAGACCGGGCCGAAATGCTACAAAATGACCTGTGAGCAGGAGCATAGAAGTGGCTTAAAAAGAACAAAAAGTGGCAAAAACGCTGTCTCATCGTTTCAGGCTCGCTCCGATGATGGACAGTTAAAATCTGGCGACAAAAAGCCTCGCGGTTCTAGTCATTAGGGCAGAGGCACGCTGAGGGGCTCGTACCATTCGTCGCGCCACGGGCAATCGAACCTGCGACGTTTTGTCATGAGAACAATTGGCGACTTTCAACGCGCACAAATGCCCGACGTCGATTCACGCATCCCCGAGCAATTCGGCCATCACCGGGAAGCAGTCGATGTCTTGAAGCGGATCACGCTGCAGCCCCGCCAAGGACCCCAAGCGGCAATCCTAGATGTGCCTAAAAATCAGTCCTGGTCTGCCTCGTCTGACGCCGTCGAAAGAGAATACAAAGCGTTGAGCGGATGCTTTAGAAGTTCGATGTTTTCTACGTCGGCATACAAAAGCGTAATCGTGGCAACAATAATCACGTACAATATGGGCGTTATGGTCTCTCGCATGTTTCTTTTTGCCTCGCCATGATTAAGACGACTAAATGCAAAAGACAGGCCAAAGGATGTCTGCAATTGGGCATTTAGCGCAATGGTAATGCCTCCCGCTGATATCCGCTTTCGGACTTAAAGCGGACATTGCGTTCCAAAACATTGCCGTTTCGCACTTTTGACCGGATCAAAATCGCACTACGATTTTGCATGTTGCGTGGAGTGTGGAATTTCCGCACAAAGAAAAACGTCCCTTTGCAGGGATCTTAGGTCGGTTGCATTCGGGGGTTGTTTTGGCTGAGACCGTCGCCGCGATCGTGGCAGCGCACCGGAGCGGGTCGGCGACGCCGGAGCAGACGGTGGCGCGGAACTTCGCTCGCATCCGTGCTCACAACGATCCCGCGGTCTTCATTAGCCTGCGACCGGAAGCTGACGTGGTTGCCGATGCCCGCACGCTTGGGATGGCCGGGAATACTGCGCTGCCGCTGTATGGTGTTCCGGTTGCAGTGAAGGACAACATCGACGTTGCCGGTCTGCCAACAACCGCGGCCTGTCCGGCTTTCAGCTATAAGCCGTCACAAGACTCAACTGCGGTGGCTCGGTTGCGGGCGGCCGGTGCCATTGTCATAGGTAAAACCAATCTCGATCAGTTCGCTACCGGCCTAGTTGGCGTGCGCTCGCCCTATGGCGTACCGCGCAACACATTTAATTCAGAATTGATCCCGGGCGGATCGAGCTCCGGCTCCGCGGTCGCGGTTGCTGCCGGATTGGTACCACTCGCACTCGGCACCGACACTGCTGGGTCTGGCCGGGTACCGGCGGGTCTTAATAATATTGTCGGTCTGAAACCGAGTCTCGGCCTGATCTCGACTTTTGGTGTTGTGCCGGCGTGCCGGACGCTCGACTGTGTGTCGGTGTTTGCACTCACGGTCGACGACGCATGGACGGCACTTCGAGCGATGGCCGGCCCGGATCGCGCCGATCCCTATTCACGCAATCGACCGCTTGGAAATACTGGCGCTACGCCGCATATGAAACTCGGCGTGCCCCGTGCCGGCCAGCTTTTGTTTTTCGGCGACCGTCAATACGAGACCGAATACCGCGCCGCCCTCGGACGGCTAGCGCGACTTGGCTGCGAGTTTGTCGAGATCGATATCGAGCCGTTCTATGAGACCGCGCGTCTGCTTTATGATGGTCCGTGGGTGGCCGAGCGTACCATCGCCGCGCGCTCAATATTATCGTCCGACCCCAACGCGATTCATCCGGTGACGCGTGGAATTATACTGAGCGGGTTGCGCCCGACTGCAATTGATGCCTTCACGGCATTCTACAAGCTCGAAGGGTTGCGCCGCGTCGCCGATCACACTTTCCGCCAGATGGATGCACTCGTTTTGCCGACCGCCCCCACTGCCTATTCCGTCAAGCAAGTGCTGACCGATCCGATCCAGCTCAATAGCCGGCTGGGTACCTACACAAATTTCGCCAATCTGCTCGACCTTTGTGGGTTGGCGGTCCCGGCCTCTATAACGGAGGCGGGCGTGCCGTTCGGCATCACGCTGCTGGCGCCTGGCGGTGCCGACGCGCGGCTTTTCGAAATCGGTCGCGTGTTCCATGCCGATACAGCGTTGGCGCTCGGAGCGCTGAAACAGCCCCAGCCGCCTTTATCGTCAATATCAACATCGGTCAGGGATAACGAGGTCCCTGTGGCAGTCGTCGGGGCACATATGTCCGGCCTCCCACTGAATGGAGAATTGCGCGCGCTCGGCGGTCGCCTGCTCGAGGCAGCAAAGAGCACGCCTGATTATCGACTTTATGCGCTAGCAGGCACCAACCCGCCGAAGCCGGGCTTATTGCGTGTAGATGACGGCAAAGGTACAGCGGTTGAGGTCGAAATCTGGGGTCTTCCAACCGAAGCCTTCGGCCGACTGGTCGCTAGCGTCCCAATGCCGCTCTCCATTGGTACGATTAAGCTCTCCGACGGCCGGGACGTAAAAGGCTTCCTGGTAGAGCCTGCTGCTACCGTCGACGCACGCGATATTTCGAGCTTTGGCGGCTGGCGCGCTTACCTTTCGAATGAGCACACGCCGGCCTAGCGTCCTTCAAAGAGAGTCCGTATAGGCCTCGTATTCGTCACGCACGGTGACGATATGCGCATACATCGCCGACGCCGCGACTGATTGCTCGCCACGCAAGATCGCCTGCACCACTCTATTGTGCTCGGCATGCGATTTGGCGAGCCGGCCGAGGTTGCGAAATTGTGCACGTCGAAACGGCTGCACTCTTGCACGCGTTGATAGCGTCAGCTCTGCAAGATAAGCGTTGTGCGCGCCAGTATAGATACGACCGTGGAAGAACTCGTTGACCTCATGATAGCGTTGCGGGTCCCCACTCTGAATCATTACGCGTAGTTCATCATGGATATCCTCGAGCTCGCGTCGCTCGACGCTGGTCATGCGTTCAGCGGCAAAGCCAGCGCAAAGAGCCTCGAGTTCAGCCATGGCTTCGAACATGCCAGCAAGCTGGCCCGCACTCGGCTGGGCCACCACTGCGGCACGGTGCGCGCGCACTTCTACAAGTCCACTCGCGGCCAACATACGGATAGCTTCGCGTACAGGTGTCCGCGAAACGTGAAATCGGTCCGCGAGCGTGATTTCGTCGAGCGCAGTGCCGGGTAGTAGCGCGCCGCGGACGATCTCATCGGCAAGTTGCGATCGCAGTTCTTCTGCACGAGTTTTGCGCTGCCAGCCAATGGACCGCGCTTCGGCCTCAGGCGCGGTCAGAGTCATGTGGGCACCTTGAACGATGGCCTGAGTGCAGCGACCGTACCCATCTGTTCAAGCGCGTACGCGACACGTAGGGCGATATCTTCACGCCAAGGCGCTGCGATGATTTGCACGCCGGTCGGCAGGGGCAGCGACGGCACCGGGACCGCCACGACAGGCAAGCCGATGAATGAGATTGGTTGGGTGTAAATGCCCAAATTGGGGCGCACCGGCATTTCCACGCCGCCCAGCGTAAAGGTTTGCTGGCCAATTTTCGGCGCGGTGCAAGGCGTCGCCGGCGCCAAAATCACGTCCCAGGAATTGAATAGTTCGAGCACACGGGCGCGGTACCATCGCCGGAAATTCTGCGCCTTCACGACCAAAGCCGATGGAATCATGGCACCGGCGAGCAGGCGGTCGCGCACGGCGGGATCGAATTCGTCAGCTCGGTTACGCAGACGGTCGAAATGCAGCGCTGAGCCTTCGGTGGCGGTGATCACATAGGCTGCGGCACGCGCGCGCTGCGCCTCGGGAATTTCGATCTCGTTGCTTGCACCGACCGCTTTGGCGACACGGCCGAGCGCTTCGAGCGGCTCAGGGAACGCGCCTTGCTGGAAATAGCCCCCTGCAACCGCGATACGCAGACCCTCGAGCCCGCGTGCTAACTCGGGCAATGCGGGTTCAACGGGACGAGCGGCGCAGGCCGCATCATCCGGATCGGCGCCTTGCATCAAATCATATGAAACCGCCAGATCGCGCGTTGAGCGCGCGAACGGCCCGAGATGATCGAGGCTTGTGACGAAGGGAAAACTGCGCGCACGCGACAGCCGCCCGTAGGTTGGCTTAAGACCGAAAATTCCACATAGCGACGACGGCACTCTGATTGAGCCGTTTGTATCGGACCCGAGCGCGAGCGGTACCAAGCCGCCTGCAACAGCGCCGCCTGAGCCGCCGGAGGAGCCACCGGTCATGCGCGTCGGGTCGTGCGGATTGCGCGAGGCGCCGTCATGCACGTTTTCGCCCGTGAAGTCGTAAGCGTATTCTCCCATATTGAGAGCGCCCACGAGGACCGCGCCCGCCGCTTCCAGTTTCTCGATTAGCGGAGAATCACGTTTGGCTAACGGATAAGTGCGGTTGATCTTCGAGCCGGCGACGGTTGTGATTCCGGCGATGTCGAATAGATTTTTGACAGCAAAGGGCACACCTGCGAGTGGCCCAAGTTTTTGTTTCTTCGCGGTGGCTGTATCAATCGCCTTGGCGCGGGCGCGCGCCCGTTCCGCGGTAATGGCGGTGAATGCGTTCAGCGTCGGATTACGTTGACCGATGCGCGTCAGCGCATCGTCAACGACAGCCGCTGCGCTCGTCTTACCCGAAGCGACCGCCGTGGCGATCTCGGTCGCCGTTGACCACGACGTGTCGAGCGGTGCGGGCTCAGGCCGTGAAGATGGGTGCAGGCTCGGCATCATCCGGCATTTCAAACTCGGCGACCACCGCCGCGTGTTTAAGTGTGACTTGAAGGTTGGCTCTCACCGCGGGCAACCAATCCGCTTTCATCGGGAGACCAAGCGTCTGGGCCGAAGCGGTGATGAAATCGTCGAGGGGATCTGGGTCGGTCATGATCTTCAGTCGTTACATGGGCGGATGCGGGATCGCCATCAGCAGGTCGCGGGTATAGGCCGCTTGCGGCGCAACGAGAACTTGCTCTGTTGTTCCTTGCTCGACTATTTGCCCTGTCTGCATGACGATGACACGATCGCACAACAGGCGCACAACGTTGAGGTCATGGGAAACGAAGAGGTAGCTCATTCCCAGAGAATCCTTGAGGTCTTGTAGGAGATTGAGGACTACCGCTTGCACTGAGACATCGAGCGCGGCGGTCGGTTCATCGAGGATGATAAGGTCTGGCTTAAGCGCGATTGCACGGGCGATGCCAACACGCGCTTTTTGCCCTCCGGAAAGCTGATGCGGAAATCGATTGAGTAGTTCAACCGGCAAACCGACCTGCCGCGCGAGTTCCTCGCAGCGCTCGCGCACCAAGGCTCTCTCGCCGTTGCCGAGGCGCAGGATCGGATCGGCAATGGCGCGCGCGGCGGTAAAGCGCGGATTAAGGCTGTCGGTTGGGTCCTGGAACACCATCTGGATCCGCTTGCGCAACGGCAGCGTAGCGAATTTGCGTGCCGGAATTTCGCCGATGTCCTGGCCGTCGAACATGATGGTGCCGGAGGTCTTGTCGATCAGTCGCATCACCATCGTCGACGTGGTGGATTTGCCACAGCCCGAACTCGCCGACGAGACCAACGCTCTCGCCGCGGCCGACCGTGAAGCTGATGCCGTCTACAGCGCGAAAATTGTCCGGCTTTACCGAGGGCTTCGGCCCGAACAGTTTCTTGAGCGAACCGCTGGGGTCGTTGCGGGGATATTCCTTGACCAGTTTTTCAACGACCAGCAGCGGTTTGCCTGTGCCGCATTGGCCGATGGGTTTGGCGCTTTTTGCCTCTTCCTCAGGCAATAGATCGCGCAGCGATACGCCGGGGCGTGGCGTTGCCCGCATAAGCTTGCGCGTGTAGCGGTGCGATGGCGCCTTAAAGATCGTTTCCGCTTGCGCCGTTTCGACGACGTGACCTTTCTCCATCACCACGACGCGATCGCAATAGGCGGCGGCTAGACCAAGGTCGTGAGTAATAAGGATCATCGACATGCCACGCTCGCGAGTGAGATCCACAGTGAGATCCATCACCGCTTTCTGCGTAGTTACATCGAGGCCCGTTGTCGGCTCGTCGGCGATAAGGAGCTGCGGCTTGCATGCGAGCGCCAGAGCGATGACAACCCGCTGACACATGCCGCCGGAAAGCTCGAACGGATAGGCATGATATTGCTCGCGCGGCCGCGCGATGCGCACATGCTCAAGCATTTCGATTGCCTTTTCGCTGGCCTGAGCGCTGTCCACTTGGGCGTGCTGGAGCAGTACGTCCTCTATCTGGCGGCCGATCTTGCGGATGGGATTGAGCGCCAGACGCGGCGACTGGAAAATCATCGACATTTCGCGACCGCGCAATTCGCGCATTTCGCCTTCCGGCGTGGCACGCAAATCGACTCCACTGAATATTACTGTGCCGTCGGCAATGCGGCCGGCGCGGTCGAGAATGCGCATTACGGCGTACGAAGTTACGGACTTTCCGGAGCCGGATTCCCCAACGATCGCCAGCGACTCGCCTTTGGCGACAGAAATATTGATGTGCTGCACCGCGCGCACGATACCGCGCCGTGTCGCAAACTCGACTGTTAGATCCCGCACCTCGAGCAACGGCAGGCTCTTGTCGGAGTTGCGCAGCAACGTTTCGATCTTGGTCGACTTTTTGACCATAGCTCAGGTCCGCCGTTGCGGGTCAACGAGGTCGCGCAAACCGTCGCCCAAAAGATTGAAGCAAAACACCGCTATCATTAGCGCCGCGCCGGGAAACAGCGCGATCCACCATTCGCCAGAAATGATGTTGCCGGCGCCCTCGGCCACCATAATTCCCCATTCGGGCGTCGGTGGGCGCACGCCAAGGCCGATGAACGAGAGGCCCGCGGCATTGAGAATGGCATAACCCATGGTGAGCGAAATCTGCACCATCATGATCGGCATGATGTTCGGTAAGATGTGCATTAACAGAATACGGAAGTCGCCATTGCCCGACAGCCGCGCAGCCTGCACGAATCCGGCGTCGCGCCGCACGTTCGCTTCGGCGCGGGCGACGCGCACATAAAGCGGGAAATTAATGATTGCGGTGGCGAGGACGATGTTCGTCACCGTATTTCCGAGCGCGGCCACGATGCCCATGGCGAGCACAAATAATGGAAATGCCATAATGGTATCGGAGATGCGGCCAACAATTCGGTCGGTCCAGCCGCCGAAGAAACCAGCGGCGATCCCTGCGAAGCCACCCATGGCGAAGACGAGAACCACTGAGGTAATCGCGATTGTGAAATCGAGGCGAGTAGCCACGATCACGCGGCTGAATATGTCGCGGCCCAGCTGGTCGGTGCCAAACCAGTGCTTGAGCGACGGTGCAGCAAGTGCTGCCGAAGTGTCGCTCGCCAACGGATCATGCGGCACAATATACGGGCCGATCGCAGCGCAGAGCGCGATCAGGATGAACAGGCCGAAGGCCAATCCAGTGATCGGATTCTCCGCGATCACATAACGGGCGTGGCGGAAAATGGAATTGCTCGGTGTCTTCGCCATCGCTCCCTGTGGACTGAGCGAGATGTCGGTCATGCTTCAAGTCTCACGCGGGGATCAATAACGCCGTACAGAATGTCAATGATCAGATTGAGCACCACATAAAGGATCGCCATAGTGAGGACGAAGCCCTGCACGGGCGCGAAGTCGGAAGAAATCAGCGCCTCGACCGCGTAAGAGCCGATACCCGGCCACGCAAAGACCTTTTCCACGAGGACGTTGGCGCCGAGTAAGAAGGAGAACACCATGCCGAGGGTGGTGACGACCGGCAGCATGGCATTGCGGAACGCGTAAGTGAGGATAACGGTGCGGCTGTCGAGGCCACTGGCGCGCGCGGTGCGCACGAAATCTGAGGCGAGCACCGCTAGCATCGAGGCGCGGGTCATACGTGCGATCGGCGCCAGTGAGAAGACGCATAGCGTGAGGCCGGGCAGCAGCAGCTGACTTAGTGCAGCGCGGAAAGTCGCGAGATCGCGATTGAGCAGACTATCAATGAGATAAAAGCCGGTGATTTGTGGCGGTGGCGAAAAGAATACGTCGAGTCGCCCGAGCGGAGCCGGCGACCAGCCGAGCAGGAAATAGAACACGTAAACCAGCAATAAGCCGGTGAAGAACACTGGCAGCGACACGCCGGCGGTCGCGACGACGCGGCAGGTATGATCGATCCATGAACCCTGCTTTACAGCGGCTAGAATGCCCAGCGGCACGGCGATCGCCATCGAAAAGATGAGACCGAACAATGTGAGCTCTGCCGACGCCGGCAACCGGTTCTTGAGTTCTGTGAGCACAGGTTGCCCGGTGGTGAGGGAAGTGCCGAGGTTGAGATGGCTGAGATCGGCAACATAGCTGCCAAACTGAATGATTAGTGGCTTGTCCAGACCGAGTTTGACACGGATCTGCTCGATCGCCTGCTTGTCTGCGGCGGGGCCGGCGAAATAGGCCGCCGGATCGCCGGGAAGCGCGCGCGTTAGCAGAAAGGTGATGATGACTACCCCGATCAGGTTCGGGATAACCAACATCATGCGCTTTGAGATCAGAGTAAGCATGTGACCTCTCTGCTCTCACGCGCGGTCGCCCGTATGGGCATTCGCGTTAACCTTTCACGAGGGTGCGGTAGTCGAGCCGACGATGGAACCAGTAAGCGTAGCCGGAGACGTTCTTCTGCATCGCGACATTCACATACGGCTGGTATAGCGGCACCCGCGGCATGTCGGCGTAAGCGGTGTCGACAAAACCTTTAACGTCGCTGTCGTAGGTCGCCTTGTCACCGTTTGCCGCTGCGGTTACGGCGCCGTCGATGAAGCCGTCCATCGTCTTCGACTGGTAGCTCATCGTATTGAAGATCGAATTTTTTCCGTGATAGCACCAGATGTAGAAGTATTCCGGATAATCGAGCCAGCCGGAGAAGACGTTGGTGTAGAGCGGCAACGTCTTCTTGTTTAGCTCGGTTCGCCAGTTGGCGCCGGGAACCTTATTGATCGTGGTGCGGATGCCAATTTGCGCCAGGCTCTCTTGGGTCAAGACGCAAAGCGGCTCATTGACGCCCGCAAAACCAAGATCGAACGACAGTGTCGTATCGAAGCCGTTGGGAAAGCCGGCTTCCGCCATCAAAGCCTTCGCTTTGGCGATGTCGGTGTTGTATTTGTGCGGTTGCGGCCACGCAACCTGCGTCGGTGCGTCGGGTGCCGCGCCATACATTGGCTTGGCGAGGCCGAACAGCACCGCGTCCATGATTTTCTGGTAGGGGATCGCGTAAGCAACCGCCTGCCGAACCTTAAGATTATCGAACGGCGGGCTCTTCACGTTCATTCCAATGTACTGGATACCGTTTGAGTATGGAGTCGAAACGATTGCGAGCTTCCCGTCCTGTTTGAGCTCGACGAAGTCCTTATTGGGCAGATCGTAGGAAATGTCGGCGTCGCCTCGCTCGAGCAACGCTCGCCGGTTGCCGGCGGACGGCACCATGCGCCAGATGATTTTCTTTGTCTTCGGCAGCGGGCCGCCCATCCAAGCGTCGTTGCGCTCGAGGACAACTTCGGTGCCAGCGACCCAACTTGCGACCTTGTAAGCGCCGCTGCCGGCTGTGTTCTGTTTGGTGAACTCCATGCCCCAAGGGTCTTTATCGGTAGCGTGCTTCTTTACCTGTTCGGAATTCACAATGCAGGGTACAATCACCGCGAGATCGGGAACGGTGAGCCGATCCTTGCGAGCAAAATCTACCCGGAAGGTGTTGTCGTCGACCACGACGAACTGGTCAGGCTTGGTGAGCGAGCCTGCACCCATCTGAAATGTGGGGAAGCCGCCGACACTAACGGCGCGATCAAGCGACCACTTCACATCTTTGGCTGTGACCGGCGTTCCGTCCTGGAAGGTCGCTTTTTTCTTCAGTTTGAAAGTGACAGACATGTCGCCGATATTCATGTCTTCGGCGAGCTCAGGTTTGAACTTGTTCTTATCGTAATAAGGCTGGCCGTTCGGACCGGTCTTCATTTCGTGACTGATCAGGCGGTCGTAACAATTCCACGACACTTCGTAGCCCGGCACGTTGGTGCCGACGCCGTGAATGTCGAGATTGTTGGGTCCGCTTTCGGAGACGATCAGTAGCGTTTCCTGGCGCGACTGGGCCTTCGCCGACGAGAACACCGCCGGCGCAGTGACCGCTGTGCTGGCCGCCAAAGCGGACACCGATTTGAGAAAATCACGACGCTTCATGAAAGCCTCCCGAATATGTCTGAGAGGCCTTCCGCAAGGGTCGTGCCAAATCTCGCGGCAGTGCACAAATTGCGATAAGCGATTGGCCTAGCTGGGAAATACACCACCACGTGCGGACTGCAGTTGAAAAGCCAAAAATCCCGAATTGCATACAATAGGCTGCAACAGCCTAAGTTTTAGGCATCTGAACGAAACAAGCGCTAGCCAAGGGATGTTTGTGAACGCGACACAAAGCGGATGCGCGGCGCACGGTCGTTTGAGGTGATCAATCTGCGCATGACGAAGTGCTCGATACGATCGTGCGTTTCGTTAGCGAAAAAGGTGCTTTCGGAGCAAGCGGGTCCGAGTGAGATCAGGCCGCATTGGCGCGCACGTAAATCTCGGCGGTGAGAAGCCGCTCATTGATGCCGCAGGATCACGATAACCCAATGTCCGCCAATACCCAAAGCGGACATGCCACTGCGCTGACAAATCTGCATTCGAAGGTGGCAGCGGATGGTGAGAGTGGCGCACAACTTGGCAAATCAATAACATGTGGGTGCCAGTCAGCGTGCCGGAGCGAACATGCCCCTTATTGACGTCCACCAGCACGTCATTCCCGATATCTACAAAAGCGAGCTCGCACGCGTCGGCGTGTTGGGCAGTGGTGAAAATCCTTGGCCGGCATGGAGCGTAGCGCGACAACTCGAATTGATGGACGAACTCGGAATCGACGCCGTACTCATGTCGATCGCCTCGCCGGGGGCTTATTTCGGCGATGTCGAATTTACGAAACGGCTGGTCAAAACCTGTAATGAGGCAATGGCGCAGATGGTCACCGACCATCCTGGTAAATTCGGCGCCATGGGTTTCGTGTCGCTGCCCGACGTTGAGGCCGCCTGCCGTGATGTGGGATATGCCCTGGACGTGCTTAAGGTTGACGGCATCAACCTGCAAACCCACACGGGACATCGATATCTCGGCCATCCTGAAGAGAACGAACTATATGCCGAGCTCGATCGCCGTCGTGCTGTCGTCTTCGTACATCCACAGCGACCGCCGGCGCAAAATATGCCGCACTACGCGTTTCCTGCCGGTTACACGGAGCTCACTTTCGACACCACCCGAGCCATCACCAACATGCTCTATACCGGGATGTTGGCAAAATATCCCAACATCCGCTGGATCATGCCGCATATGGGCGGCGCGACGCCGTTTCTGATGTTCCGCTTATGTGGCCTCGATGACGACCCCAAAGTTCGCGAGCGGATACCGGAAGGAGTCGCCGCCCACCTCAGGCGCCTTTACTACGACGTCGCTCAGTCGCCTTCGCCGCTCGCCTTACGGGCGCTGCTTGATGTCGCCGACCCATCGCACATTTTGTTCGGAACTGACTATCCGTCCGCTCGCAACGTAGAAAAGGTCATGCGCGACACTGTTGCCGCTGTTCGCACCTTCGATGGTTTCGACGACGAGCTTCGCCAAAAGATCATGGCGACAAATGCGCAAGAAATCCTTCCGCGCTTTGCGCAGTTACAGTGATCGATACTGATTGAGCAATACTCTACCGTAATCATTACCATTAGGGGTGCGTACCAATGCATGCGCGTGGCGCCTGTTGTACCCGGTATCTGGCAATGCGACGCCCGGTTGATGATAAAACTCGATGAAGATCACCGGACTGTAAATGCGATAGTAGAACGGGCTCACCGGATCGAACTCGCCTATCCAGGCAAAAATGGTCCTGTCGAGGTGTTGCCGAATTTCGTCTAAGCGGATCTTCGCGTGAGCGACCGGGAGCCGATCCGTATACAGCGTGATCAACGCCACGAACTGATGCCGTTGTGCCGGGGTCATAGCGGTGAGCGGCAGGCCGTCATAGGGAACAATAATATTGTCCTTGAAGCCCGAGGCGTAGCCGTCGAACGGCAGATTCATCCCGATCACGGCCTTGGCACGCTGCTCGGGTGTTAGCGTATTCATAAATGCCCAACCTTCTGCCTCTTCCTCACGCAGGACGGTGGTGCCTTTATAGAGGCCAGATTCGGCGAGCACGGGCTCAGAGCCAAGAAGCATCGGCGACAAAATCATTTGGTCGCCAAGTACAAGGCAATTGATGTTGCAGTGATGTCCATCGAACTGCCAGCCCCACGGCGCATCTACGGAGGGCTCACCAAAAATGCTTATCCAGTAGTAGAACTCGCCGAACTCGTCGGGCAGGCCAGTCAACTCCGCGAGATGCTCGTTGAGTTTCATCGCATTGCGGGCCGTTTCAAAGGCGCGCGCCCCCAGGCCGGCACTCAAAACGCCAAAAGCGAGTTCCCGCTGCTTGTCGCCGAGCTCGGCAACGCAGAGCCCGTGACGCATCAGATTGCGATGAATATTGCTCCAGGTCCGCCACGTTTCGCCATCGACGTCAAAGTGCACCGCGGCGCGCTGTTCGCGGTCGAGTGAATCCAGGAACGCACGCGCGGCATCGATCACCGGTTGTACCGATACGCCGGTCTTGCGCAGCGGAAACAACCCGCGCTCGATTTCACCATTCGTGGTCAATCCCCTAAAGGGCTCTTTGAGCGACAGTCGCCAACCTGCAAACAAATCTTGCAGCGCCTGCGAAACTTTCGTTTCGTCAATTCGTGGCGGCGCTCGGTATGGGCGCTTTTTGAAAACGGTGACGTCAGCCATTGCATGATCTAGGATTGTGTCGGTCAAGCATTGCCCGAAGCCGGATCAGACGCAATCGTCTTGCAAATCTGTTCGCAGCATCGCGCCTCGCTGCCGCGGATGCGCTGTATTGCCAAAAACATGTGGGGGGAATTCGTGAAGCTCGTCCTTTTCCAGGCTTCGCCCACCGGGGAGATTCTGCCAGGTCTGCTCACCGAGCGTGGCGTCGTCGATATTTCGACCGCAGTACGAAAAGCCTACACACCGCAACTGGTGATGGAGGGCATTATCGATGATTTCGATAAGTTACATTCAGCGCTGGAAAAGATCGCCAAGGTGGGGGCGGTTCTGCCGATCGACCAGGTGCGTTTGCGACCGCCGCTGCCTCGGCCAGGAAAGATACTCGCCTGCATTGCTAACTATTGGGAACACGCGCAACGCGAGGCCCGGCCGCTCAACATGTTTATGAAAAATCCCGATGCCGTAATTGGGCCCGGCGACACCATTATGCTGCCGGAATATACCGTGCCCTGGATGTTCATGCATGAGGCGGAGTTGGCTCTCGTCATCAAGGGGCCGGCAAAAATGGTAAAGGCCAAGGACTGGAAGAATGCTGTATTCGGCTATACCGCGATGATCGACGTTTCCGCGCGTGAGGAGGGTCGCCGCACGTGGCCGGCAACGCCGCATACGAGCTGGCTGGGGAAGTCGTTCGACACCTTCGCACCGATCGGACCTTGCATAGCGACCGTTGACGAAGTGAAGGATCCCAATGACCTGATCGTACGGTTATGGAATGACGGGCAGCTCCGCCACAACTACAACACCGATGATATGGAGCACCGCGTCCCCGAACTGGTAGAGTTCGCAACAACGGTCATGACCATGAATTCGGGGAATCTTATCGCCTGCGGCACCAACCACGAGGGATTGGGCGCTCTTCAGGATGGTGAAACTGTCGACATTGAAATACAGAACATTGGAAAGATGACACTGAACGTTTCTGACCCTCTGAAAAGAAAGTGGGAACGCGGCATCTATATGGGCGTCGATTCCACGAATCCCGATGCGGTGAAACGCCACCGCCCCCGGTAACCGAGCGTCTGCCCATCATTACCACGCTGCGTTGCATGCCGTTCGTTGCGCACCATTCCGCGCGACGCTGATTTGCCTTGCGCCGATGGACAACCGGGTTTCCGCCCGACATAATTTGCTAAAGCAAAAAGAAATGAGGGAGAAACGCCATGCAGGCCTCTACAAGTGCCGCTGGTGCGCGCAAGCTGGGCATGGATCCGGAAGAATGGAAGGCCCGCGTTGATCTTGCCGCCGCTTTCCGGCTCGCCGCGCTACAGAATTGGGATGAGCTGTTGTTCGCGCACCTGTCCGCGCGCGTGCCAGGTCATCCGAAACAATTTCTCATGCACCCCGCCGCCATCCTGTTTGAGGAGGTGACCGCGTCGAACCTGCACAAGCTCGACGAGAACTGCAATCACGTCGAGCCGAGCGACGAGTTGCCGCACAAGTTTGCCTTTCCGTTCCATAAGGGCATCTACGATGCCTTCCCGCAGGCACAATGTGTCATGCATCTGCACACAAAATATGTGACCGCGGCGGCGATGCAGGAGCAGGGGATCATTCCCGGCAATCAGTATGCCATGTGGCTCGGGCCCGTCGGCTACCACGACTACGAAGGCCTGCTGTCGACCGACGAGGAAGGTCACAGGTTGGCAAAGAATTTCGGCAACAAGCAGATCGTGCTCCAGCGGGGCCACGGCTTTGTACTGTGGGGTCACACCATCCACGAGGCCTATATGCTGGCCTTTTTGGTGATCCGCGCGTGTGAAACACAGGTGCGGTCCATGGCCGGTGGCATCAAGCCTTATGTGCCGCCACAGCCGGTCCTCGACGCGACTATCGGGCAGGCTCGCATTATCACCGACGGCAATGCGCCGTTCAATCAAATGACCTGGCGGGCGCTGCTACGCAAGCTCGACCGGGACGCACCGGATTATAGAACGTAATCGCCCAGCGTTGACCGGCAGAGACGCGGTCGGCAGCGTCGCCGCGCAGGCATTGCTACGGAGACAGAAATGTCGGTTATGGAGCGTACGCTGACGGAAACATCGCTGCCGATTTATCACCGGTCGATCGACTGGGACGCGCTTTACAAGCGCTATCCGGTTCCCGACGTGTTTGCGAATACGCGGTGGAAATGGTCGGCCAACGAAATCCGCGGGTTCCAGAACGAGCAGTTCCTCGATCTGATGAAAACGGGCTGGCAGAACAAATTCTACAAGCGGCGTTGGACAGCAGAGGGTCTCGAGCCGGGCGACATCAAGAGCATCGACGACATCGTAAAGCTGCCGATGTTCGACTCTGCCGACATCAAGAAGGATCAGGAAGAGAACCCACCCTTCGGCCTGATCAATGGCGACGTCACCAGGCGCATGCAGACGACGCCGATGAAGCTCCAGACCAGCGGCGGCACGACCGGCAAGCCCCGGCCCACGCTTTATGCGCCACAGGAATGGGAGCTGAACGGGCTCACCCATGCCCGAGTGCTTTACATCTGCGGCGTTCGCCCCGGCGACCGCGTGCAAATTCCGCACACCTGCTCGCTCGGAAACGCCGGGTGGTGCTGTTACAAAGCGTGCCATGATTATCTTGGTGCGCTGCCGATCACCACCGGCACCGGTGCAGTGACATCATCGCGGCGGCAGATCGAGATCGCGCAGGAGTGGGGAACCAACGTCTGGTATGTACGCCCGGAATACGCCACGCAGCTCGCCAAGGTCGCGCGTGACGAACTGAATTTCGACGTCCGCGACCTCAAAACGAAATTTCTCGGCTGCGGACTTGGGCCCGATACCGACAACGCCTTCCGTAACCAGCTTGAAAGCCTCTGGGGCTGCGATGTTTATGACATGTATGGCACACACGAGATGGGCATGGGCGCCTTCGAGTGCCAACATAAATCAGGGATGCATTTCCACGAGGACAGCACGTTCTTCGAGGTCGTTGGCGTGGAAAACAACAAACCCGTTGCCGACGGCGAGATCGGCAATATGGTGTGCACGATTTTGCACCGCCACCAGCAGCCGATGATACGCTTCAATCTGCGTGATCTGACCCGCATCGTCGCGACCGACCGCTGCGAATGCGGCAGCTGCTTTCGCCGCATGCAGAAAATGTTGGGCCGCAGCGACACGATGGTCCGTATCCGCGGCGTCAGCATCTGGCCGCAAGCCTGCCTGCCGGCGATCAAGAGCGACAATCGCACCACGGGCGAATGGCTGTGTATAGCCGAACGTACAGTTAGCGACGGCGTTGTCCGCGATGAGATGACAGTGAAGGTCGAGGTGCGCGACGACGCTTCGGGCTGGGATGGCCTGAAGGAACATATCGAAAAGCGACTACACTCCGACCTCGGCCTGCGCCTCAATATTGAACTGGTTCCGGAAGACGCGCTCATGGAATGGTCAAATCGCGGCCGCGAAGGCAAGCCCAAGCGCATCCTCGATCAGCGCTACGAGAAGAAATGACCCCATCCCATGCGCTATTTTGATTGCCATTCACATTTCTCGACAAAAGCTGGCCTGCATCACGCCACGCAGGAGGACTACGAGCAGGCACAGCGGGTCTTCAAACGCAAGCGGACGTTCGAGACCGAAGAGCAGATGGCCGATGGATTCCGCCAGCGGAAGGTCCACACTATCCTCGACATCTACCGCACATGGCGGATGACTGACGAGGATGAAATCCGCGCCTCGAATGACTACGCCGCCGATTTTGCATTGAAGAATCCGGACATTGTGTACGGCAATTGGCTTGCTGCAAATCCTGTCATGAAGGAATTCTGGTTGAAGGAATATGCTCGCCTGGCGGCAAAAAGAAGCGGATTTGTTGGCTTTTGCCAGAGCCAAAATAGCCTTGGCTATCCTGCAAGCGATCCGGTCTGGGACCCGTTTTACAAATTGTCGATCGAGGTCGGCGCGCCGGTGCTGATCATGACTGGCTTAACCGGCATCGGTCAGGGAATGCCGGGCGGGAAAGGGATCATCCTCGAGGACGGCCACCCACGCCACGTCGACAGGGTTGCGGCACGATTTCCTGAGCTGAACATTCTGGCCGGCCGTCCCGCCTGGCCATGGCAAGATGACATGATCGCCATCCTTCTGCACAAAGCCAATGTTTCCTACGAAGTGCATGGCTGGTCGCCAAAATATTTCACGCCGGCCCTGAAGAAAGAGATTGGCTCGCGGCTGCAAGACCGCATTATGTTCGGTTGGGACTGGCCGACACTGACGCTGGAGCGGCTGGTCGATGACTGGCGATCACTTGGCTACACTGAAGAAGTTTACGAAAAGATTTTTCACCGCAACGCTGAGGCTTTCTTCCCCGGCGCTGCTCCAAAGTGAAGGCTTCGATGGCAGACATTGCATTGCTGGCCGAAAGGCTTCGCAAGATTGCGGCGAGCGAGCACGTGAAGCCAGCAGAGCTGTCGCGCCTCGTGTCAGACGCGTTCGAGCATTGCGGGGTGCCTACCGAGGATGCTGCGATTGGTGCGGAAGTTGCGTTATGGGCGCAGTTGCACGGTTCGGATTCGCACGGTGTTGTGCATCTGCCGCTATATGTCCGTGGTTTGCTCGACCGTACGATCAAGGCGCGACCCGCTTTCGCCACCACGCAGGCGATGCCCTGCTGTGCCGTCTTCGACGCCGATAACGGTCTGGGTCTAGTGGCGAGCCGCCGCGCTATCGATATGGCTATTAGTATCGCCAGGCAATTCGGGCTCGGCGCCGTTGCAATACGCAACAGCAGCCATTTCGGTGCCGCCGGCTACTATGCCGACCGTGCCGCCGAACATGGGCTCATTGGCATCGCCTTGACCAATGCAATGCCAGCGATCGCGCCAACGGGTGGGACCGAAGGGCTGCTCGGCACGAATCCAATTGGCGTGGCGTTTCCGGTCCCCAACGCCGATCCTGTCATTGCTGATATGGCAACCGCCGTGGTTGCTCGTTCGCGCATTCGCCATGCGCTGGCGGCCGGGCACAAGACCATCCCAGAAGGCTGGGCGCTCGATCCGACCGGCCGGCCAACGACAGATCCCGCTGTCGCGGTAAAGGGTTCGCTGCTGCCGATTGGTGGCCCAAAGGGCTACGCCCTCGCACTGATGGTCGAGATCCTCTGCAGCGCGCTTTCGGATGGCGAGCCAGGATTTCAGGTTACCTACGAAAATATGGTCAAACGACCCAGCAACATTTGCCAATTTTTTCTGGCACTCAATCCGAATGGTTTTGCCGGCAGCGAACGCTACGGCGCGCGGGTGACGCATATCGCTGAGGTCATCGGCAACGCGAAAGCTATGGAGGGTGAAGCCCGGCCTCGATTGCCCGGCGCGCGGGGCCATGCAGTCAAGCGCAAGGTTGCCGCCGAGGGCATCGCCATGTTCGGAAATCTTCGCAGCGCGCTCAATAATGTTGCCGGCATGCTCGAGAGCCACACGGAGACGGCATGAAAGCCTATGAGGTGCGGGAAACCACCGGCCTCGACGGGTTGGTGCTGAACACCACCCGTGTTGATCCACAGCCGGTGCGCGGGCAGGTCTTGGTGCGCATGCGCGCCGCTGCGCTTAACTACCGTGATCAGGGTGTCATCAAGGGCACCTATGGCTACACCAAGTTTCCGTTGATCCCGTTGTCTGACGGAGCGGGTGAGGTCGTGGCGACCGGAGACGGCGTGACGCAATTCAAGGTTGGCGATCGGGTGACCAGCACCTTTTTCGTGAATTGGATCGGCGGCCGCATACCGGCTGACGCCTCGCGCAATTCGCTGGGCGGCATGATCGATGGCGTGCTGGCGGAGTATGCGCTGCTCAACGAGACCGGCGCAATCAGGATTCCCGGCAATTTGAGTTTCGAGGAAGCGGCAACGCTGCCTTGCGCGGCGCTCACCGCGTGGAATGCCGTCGTTGAAACTGGACGGATCAAGGCTGGCGAAACCATTGCGGTGCTCGGCACCGGCGGGGTGTCTTGCTTCGCACTCGCCTTTGCAAAAATGCATGGCGCCTACACTTTTCTCACCTCGATCAGCGAAGAGAAGCTTACCCGTGCCAAGGCACTAGGAGCCGATTCACTGATCAATTATCGCAGCCAGCCGGAATGGGATCAGGAGATTCTGAAACAGACCGGCGGCGCCGGCGTCGATCTGGTCATCGAGGTTGGTGGCGCCGGCACGCTCGAGCGATCAATGAATGCAGTGCGTCTCGGCGGGACCATCTGCGTCATTGGTGCGCTCGGCGGCGCTGGCACCATCAACCCGCGCATGATCAACCGCAAGACGATCCGCCTCCAGGGCATTCACGTCGGCTCGCGCGACATGTTTGAAGCGATGAACAGGGCGGTGGCGCTGCACAGGCTTAAGCCCGCCATCGACAAGATCTTCAGTTTTTCTGATGCCAAGGCCGCTTACCTTCATCAACAAAGCGGCAAGCATTTCGGCAAGATCGTGATTTCGATGGCGGGGTAATGCCCGCCACTCAGGCAAGCAGGTGCATGATCCACAGCGAAATGGCCGGGATATAGGTCACCAGCATCAAGGCGAGAATTGCGATCGCCACGAACGGAATCAGCCCAATGTAGAGCGTCTGCGACGGCGTTTTAAATAGCGCCTGGCATACGAAGATGTTCAGCCCGAAGGGCGGATGGAACGTGCCTATGGTCAAATTCATGACCACAATCACGCCGAAGTGGATAGGGTCGATGCCGAGGGAAGCGGCAACCGGGGCAAGGAGTGGTGTCAGCATGATTAGGGCTGAGGCTGGGTCAAGGAAGCAGCCGACGAACAGCAGGAACACGTTAATCACCAACAACACCACCCAGCGCTCGGAATGGAGGCTGGTGATCAGCGATACCGTGGATTCAGCAATCCCGCTAATCGTCAGCAGCCACGCATAGAGGCCCGCGACCGCGACAATAATGAAGATGAGTCCGGTCAGGTACATCGAACGCGCGGCGGTCTCGAAAATCTCGTGTAACGTTGTTTCGCGATAGACGAAATAACTGATGATGATCGCGTAGATGCAGGCGACGCCGGCGGCTTCCGTCGGCGAAAACACACCCGAATAGATGCCACCGAATATGATGGCGATGGCGCCAATGGCCCAGACGCCGTCCCGCGTGGCGAGCAGGAATTCCTTGAACGAGAATTTCCCGCTCTCCATGATTCCGGCGCGCCACGAATGATAATAGATGTAGACGCCAAACATGCCGGCCAGCAGAAGGCCGGGGCCGATGCCGGCGGCAAACAGCTGAATAACCGAAGTGTCCGACGCGATGCCGTAGATGATCATGGCAATCGACGGCGGAATGAGATTGTCGAGCGCGCCTTCCGCGGTAATCAGCGCCGAAGCAAACCGCTCGCTGTATCCCGCTTCGCGCATGCGAGGATAGGTCAAGGTGCCGATAGCAGCGGTTGCGGCCGTCGTTACGCCCGAAATCGCGCCGAAAAGCGCCGCAAACCCGAGCGACGTCATGGGGATATGTGCGCGGAAGCCACCGATCATGGACGCGACCCAGCGCAGAAGCCGGTTCGAGATGCCGCCGCGCGACATCAGGTCTCCGGCGAACACGAAGAAAGGCACCGCCAACAGCGCATATTTGTTGAGGCTGTTGAAGATATCCTGATGCACCACCGCCATCGGTAGATCGAAGAAAAAGAGCAGGATCACCAGCGAGGTGGCCAGCAACAACAGGAATATCGGAAAGCCCAACAGCAGCAGCACGAAGGGCAAAATCGCCATCACCCAATACATCGGTGCCTCTTACTCGAACTTGCCGGAGATGTATGAGCGGATGCGAACCATCGCCGCGAGCGCCATGAAGGTGAAGCCGAACAGCAATGCTAGGTGCGGGAACACCAGCGGAATATCGGTGCCCGCGGTAACACCGTGATTGCGGTAGTGCAGCATCACCACTTTCCACGATTGCATGGCGGTGTACGCCGTGCAGATGATCATGGTGAGCGCGATTGCGATGTTGACGGCGCGCTTCCACAGCGGGCTCATTTTTGAATAGATCAAATCCATATTGAGATGGCCACCACGATAGGTGATTGACCCAGCGACGAGAAAGACGCCCCAGATGATGATGAAAATGAGAATTTCCTCAGCCCAGAAGATCGGATTCGAAAACACGTAACGCGCGATCACGTTGACGATGTTGAGCGCAGCAGCGATCAGGAATAGGACGCCACCCGCGACGTGGGGCATCTTGATGAAAACGAGCTCTTCAATTTGTTTGGACTTGGACGGTTTCGGATCGTCTGTCATGCCAGCCCCAGCCGCCGGAACGGCGCATCGTCGTGCGCGCGGGGCCTAAAACCGTATCGCTCGGCTCGGCGGCCCGTGTTGGTCGCCCGGCGCTCCCGTTTGGGCGGGCGCGCCGGGTCTTGGATCAATTGTATTTCGCCGCGGTCGCCTGGATCTTTTCGTAGAACTCTTTCAGAGCCGGATTGTCTTTGGTCACTTCGGCGCCGATCGGCCGCAGGCGTTTCTCGAGCTCGGCCTGCTCAGCGGGAGGCAAGGTTACAATTTCGCCGCCGCGCTGTTCGGTCCACACCTTGCGCAGCGCCGCGACCTCGTCAACGGCGGTCTGGCGAGCCCATGGCTGAAGCTTGCGCGCTTCCTCCACGATGATCTTGCTGAGATCGGGCGGCAGCTTGTCGAGCCACGCCTTGCTCAGGCCGCCGAACGAGACCAGCAGCGTGTCGTGCGTTTCTAACAGTGTCTTGCCAACATTCTGAAGATTGAAGTTGGTGTAGATCGACATGCCGCTCATCGTGCCGTCGATGACGCCGTTTTGGAGTGACGTGATCATTTCGGGAAGGCCCATCGGCACTGCGGTTGCTCCCAATGCGCCCATGCGCGCACGTTCGGCCGGTGTCGCATTGACGCGCAGCTTCATGCCCTTGAAGTCTTCGATGCTTTTCAACGGCTTCTTCGCGCCGAAGTAGAGCGACTCGGCGGCGACCGCGAGGTTGACGCCGACGATGCCCTTGGCCTCCGCCATCTTGAGCACGTACGCGTTGAATTCCGGATCGCCCAATACCTTATTGGCCTGTTCGGTGCTCTTGAACAGGAACGGAATGCTGAACTCGCCGAAGCGGGGATCCACGCCGACGAAGAAGTCCGCCGGATTTTCATAACCCTCGATCGTGCCGAGCTGGAGACCTTCGATCATCGCTGCCGGGCTGCCCAGCTGGCCGCCGGGAAATACCTTGACCTCGACGCGGCCGTTGGTGGCTTGTGGAAGAACCTCGGCGAGCTTGTGCCCAAATTTTTCCTGCATGTCGCCACGCGTGACGACCGCCCATTTCAGCGTGTATTCGGCAGCAAGCGTGGGCGTGACAAGCGAAGTATATGCGGCCGCAATGGCGACCGCCGCGAGTTGAACACGGACCTTCATGACGTCCTCCCCAAGGACAGCGGCTGTTATTTATTCTGTCGTTGCCGCACAATTTGCTAGTAGCATCGGTGCGATACAGACTATCCCAGCAAAGAACGCTGTCAAATATCGTACTGCTGCATGACGCGATGTACCGCACACGGTACGACCGTGCGTTGCAGTAAGGGAGATCACATTATGAAAATCGGCTTGGTCGGACTCGGTCGAATGGGCACTGCGATGTCCCATCGCTTGCGTGAGCATGGTTTCGACATCGTGGGCTGGGATGGCGATGCCAACCGAAACAAGGCGCTAGCTGCGAGTGGGCTGCAGATCGCGGCAAATCCCCGCGCCGTGGCCGCCGAAGCGGAAATCGTCATCTCGATCATTACTGAGGATCACGGTGTCCGCCACATTTTCGGAGATGCGGATGGCTTCCTGGCCGGTGATGTCAAAGGCAAGCTGTTTATCGAAATGAGCACGCTGCAGCCGATGACCGCGCGCGAGCTCGCGCCGCTGGTTAACGCCAAAGGCGCGCGACTGATCGACTCTCCAGTGCTCGGCACGATTCCGCAGGTCAAAGACGGCAAACTGTTCGCTCTGGTTGGCGGACGGGCCGAGGATCTCGACAGTGCGAGGCCGGTCCTGGAGAAGATGACGCGCCGCATCGCCCATATGGGTCCGAATGGCACCGGCTACGCGATGAAGCTCGCGGTCAACCTCGGACTTGGGGCCTATATCCAGGCGCTGTCGGAATCATTGGCGCTGGGCGCCAAGCAGGGCCTCACGCTCGATCAGATGTTGGAGGTCCTGCAGGAAGCGCCCGTACGCGAGCGGCTGGATGAAAAGCAAGATCGGCGTGATGAAAGGCGAGAAGCCCGAAATGACCCTCGACATCCGTACATTGCGGAAGGACATCATGTCGGCTGTCGCTACCGGCGCGCTGAGTGGCGTTCCCATGCCACTATCAGCCGGCACACTCGCGTCGCTGTCGGCAGCCGTCGCCAATGGATACGGCGGCGGCGATCTCGGCGAGATGCCGAAGTTTCTACGCGAGGCGATGCTGCAAAATTTCGAATAACGCGGCATCGGTGAACGATCGTCCGCAGTGGCCGATGGTGGCGCAAAGCGGACATTCTCGAACTACTAATTAATGTCCCTATTGGGAGCAAAGCAGACATCGGCCGCATGCACGGTTGGCACCGGTCCCGCTTCCCGATTACTACCAGAAACAGTTACTATCCTCACCGCCCGGCAGGTGAAGGACATGATCGAAGATCGCCAGCAACGCCGCCTTGCCACGATTCTCGCTGCCGACGTGTTTGGCTATAGCCGCCTCACGGCCGAAAATGAGGAAGATACGCTGCGCACTCTTAAGGCGCATCGAAGCGTCATCGATCGTCTTATAAAGCGTCACGAGGGCCGCATCTTTAATACCGCGGGCGACAGTGTGCTTGCCGAATTCGGCTCGGCCGTGGAGGCGGTACGTTGCGCGATTACGATCCAGGAGGAGCTGCGGATCCGGAATGCTCAGATTGCCGAGAACCGCCGCATGGACTTCCGTATCGGCATCAATGTTGGCGACGTTCTGGTTGATGGCGACAATCTTTACGGCGATGGGGTCAACATCGCGGCGCGCCTCGAAAGTATCGCAGCACCTGGCAATATCTGCATCTCTGGCAGCGTGTTCTCGCTGGTTAAGAACAAGCTCTCCTACGGTTTCGAGGACATCGGCCTGCAAACGATGAAAAATATCCCAGAGCCGGTACCCGCGTTTCGTCTGACCCCAGGATCGAGTTCACCGCAATCGTCCACCGTGGCCAAGTCCGCCCGTAATTGGGTCTTACCGATCACGGCAGCGGCAGCTGTTGCTATCGTCGGTGCCGGCATTTTTTATTGGATCGAGCGCGATAGAGAACGCATCGCGCGTCCTGTCGATGGACCTCAAGTCGCGTCTTCCCGACCGAACCCATCAGTCTCGGCTGGGGGAACTTCTGCAACGGAGCCCGTTGCACCTGCCTTTACAAATCAAATTCTGCCCGGTGAGCCGGCCATTGGCCAATTGCCGACCGGCACCATGGTTCTGGTCGATGATGGCACTTGTCCAGCCGGGCAACTCAAACAAGTTGTCGGCGGCAATGTCACAACCGGTCAGCCGCGGCTCCGCTCATGCGTACCTCGTCCCGGCAATCCGCCAACGGTTTCTCCGCCGCCCGCGTCTGGCGCGTCCCAGCTAGACGCCGCCACACTCGAGCGCATGCGCCCTTACGTTGACAATGCCGTACAGGGCATCTCGAATGTTACCGGCAAGCCTTTCGTAATGACACTGAAGGCGGGCGGCGCCGCCGAGGTGAGGATTGAGCTCGCCACGTCCGGATTTTCAGTGGACCGCGGGAGCTGGTGGATCGAGCCCAATGGACACTTTTGCGTCCGCTATACGCGCTTTGCCGGCGGCAATCTCGTCTGTCGCGAGCTCGTAGTCGAGAGCGGCGCCACCAAGGCCTACACTTGGGATCACCGGCCTAATCCGTGGGTGTTCAAAAAATAAAGCCGGCCCTGTATGTTCACTTTTGAGTGCAAAGCGCGATACTCGATCGCAACGTTCTGACCATCAACATAGCCGGCTTTACTCAGGCTCTTACGAAACGTGGGCATCATGGGTGCATAGGCATTTGCTGTCGCGTGGCGGAGACAGCCTCTTCCTAAGTGTGAAGCCGAGTAATTGACCGTGCCCCGTCAGATTGCTAGTGCGCGTTTCAAAGCGCCTTCGTCCATGTCGAATTTGGCGCAAGAATAGACGATCGATCCCCGATCCATGACCACCAGCTCATCCCCAAGCTCCTGCGCAAAATCGAGATACTGCTCAACCAGAATAATCGCCATTTCCTTGAGTGACCTGAGATAGCCGATGGCACGGCCGATATCTTTGATGATTGAGGGCTGGATGCCCTCGGTTGGTTCATCGAGTAGCAACAGTCGCGGCCGCATCACTAGTGCCCGGCCAATAGCCAATTGTTGTTGCTGACCCCCCGACAGATCGCCCCCGCGCCGTCCGAGCATATTGTTCAATACCGGAAATAGCGAAAATACATCATCGGGTACCGTCCGCTGGTCGCGCGGAAGCGGGGCAAAGCCAGTCTCCAGGTTTTCCTCAACCGTTAGCAGCGGAAAAATCTCGCGACCCTGGGGCACGAAAGCGACACCGCTGCGCGCGCGTTCGACTGTGGAAAGCTTGGTGATGTCATTGCCAGCTAATGTGATACGGCCTGCAGTGACTGGACGCTGGCCGACGATGGCGCGTAACAGGCTGGTCTTGCCGACGCCATTTCGGCCTAGCACACATGTTACCTTGCCGACTTCCGCTTTGAGCGAAATGTCGCGAAGGGCCTGAGCAGCACCGTAGTGAAGGTCGATGTTGCTAACTTCGAGCATGGTCATCGTCCCAGGTACACTTCAACGACGCGCTGGTTCGTCGAGACTTGGTCGATGCTGCCTTCCGCTAGCACCGAACCTTCGTGCAAGCAGGTTACTTTGACCCCAAGCTCCCGCACAAAATGCATGTCGTGCTCAACCACGATCACCGTTTTGTCGCGGTTGATCTCCTTTAGTAGCTCCGCGGTCTGTTGAGTCTCGGCGTCGGTCATGCCGGCCACCGGCTCGTCGACCAGCAACAATTTTGGCTCTTGCGCCAGGAGCATGCCGATCTCTAGCCACTGCTTTTGACCGTGCGAGAGGCTGCCGGCAACCCGCGAACGCAGGCTTTTCAGACGCACTATGTCGAGCACTTCGTCGATGCGCTTTTCTTGCGCTGAAGAGGATTGCCAAAGCAGAGTCGCGCGCACGCGACGGTCGTTTTTGAGCGCTAACAGCAGATTATCTTCAACCGTGTGCATTTCGAAAACGGTCGGCTTCTGGAATTTGCGGCCAATACCGAGTTCGGCGATTTCGGTCTCGTCGAGTTTGGAGAGGTCGTAGGCACCCTCTTCAAAAAAAACGTCTCCCTCATCGGGCCGGGTCTTGCCTGTGACGACGTCCATCATGGTGGTTTTACCGGCCCCGTTTGGGCCTATGATGGCGCGCATCTCCCCGGGTTCGACGATGAAAGACAATTCATTGAGCGCTTTGAAACCATCGAAGGAAACGGAAATGCCGTCGAGATACAGGAGCGCGGAGGTGGTTTGTTTCTCGATCATGTGTGCTATTCGGCTGCGTGCGGCGAGGGTGCAGGTATCGCATCATTCTTTGCCGCGTCGTTTGCCTCGGTGCGGGAACGATACCAGTGGTTATAGGTGCCGATGATCCCGCGCGGCATCAGCAGCGTGGTGCCAATGAACAAGCCGCCGAGCATGAATAACCAGTAAGGCGCAAGGAACCCGGAAGTGAAAAATGTCTTGGCGTAGTTGACCACAATGGCGCCTAGCACCGCGCCAGTCAGCGTGCCGCGGCCGCCGACCGCGACCCAGATCACCGCCTCAATTGAGTTGGCTGGCGCGAATTCACCCGGGTTAATGATACCAACTTGCGGCACGTAAAGCGCGCCCGCGACGCCGGCCATACATGCCGATACCGTGAATACGAACAGCTTGTAGGCTTCCGCGCGATAGCCGAGGAAGCGCACCCGTGACTCAGCATCGCGGATCGCAATCAGCACCTTGCCGAATTTTGAAGTGACGATGACGCGGGAGATCAAAAAGCAGATAGCCAACATCAGACAAGAGATCACAAGCAAAGAATTGCGTGTCAGCTCTGATTGGACGTTAAATCCGAGGATGTCCTTAAAATCGGTCAGGCCGTTATTGCCGCCGAAGCCGAAATTGTTTCGGAAGAAGCCGAGCATCAAGGCATAGGTCATCGCCTGAGTAATGATTGAGAGATAGACCCCGGTAACGCGACTGCGGAAGGCGAACCAGCCGAACACGAATGCGAGCAGACCGGGCACTAGAAGCACCATCAGCGCCGCGTAGGCAAAATGGTTGAAGCCGTACCAATAAGGCGGCAATTCGGGCCAATTCAGAAAAACCATGAAGTCCGGCAGTATTGGATTGGCGTAGACGCCGCGAGTGCCGATCTGGCGCATCAGGTACATGCCCATGGCATAGCCACCGAGCGCGAAGAAGGCGCCATGACCCAGTGACAGGATGCCGACGTAGCCCCAGATCAGGTCGATCGAGAGGGCAAGTAGGCCATAACAGACATATTTTCCGAATAAAGCGACAAGGTAAGTTGAGACGTGCAGTGCGGAGTCCGACGGAACTAACAAGTTGAGCACCGGAATCGAAATAGTGAACACGCCCAGCAGCGCCAGGAACAACACGGCGCCACGATCGAGCAGGTGGATGAGTGGATGCGAACTCATGCCTCAATTGCCCGGCCCTTGAGTGCAAACATTCCGCGTGGGCGCTTTTGAATGAACAAGATAATGAAGACCAAAATAGCGATCTTCGCGAGCACCGCGCCGGCAAAGGGTTCGAGAAACTTGTTGGCGATGCCAAGCGTCAAGGCTCCGACCAAAGTACCCCATAGATTGCCAACACCTCCGAACACGACAACCATGAAACTGTCGATGATGTAGCCTTGGCCGAGATTCGGGCTGACGTTATCGATTTGCGACAGCGCCACGCCGGCGATACCGGCAATACCCGAACCAAGTCCAAAAGTGAGTGCGTCAATGCGTGCGGTCCGGATGCCCATAGCCGCCGCCATGCCGCGGTTCTGGGTCACAGCGCGCATTTCAAGTCCGAGCCGAGTGAATCGCAGCATGCAGAGCAAGGCGACGAATACGAGCCCTGTGAAGACGATGATCCACATACGATTGTATGTGATGAGGATGCCGCCAAGGTCGAAGGCGCCCGACATCCAAGATGGATTTCCGACCTCCTTATTAGTTGGGCCGAAACTGCCGCGAACAGCTTGCTGTAGCACCAGCGAAATGCCCCAGGTCGCGAGCAATGTTTCCAATGGTCGACCGTAGAGAAAGCGAATGACGGTGCGTTCGATCACGATACCGATCGCGCCGGCGACCAAAAAAGCGAGCGGCAAGGCGACCGCGAGCGAATAATCAAAAAGACCGGGGAATTTCTGTCGGATGATTTCTTGAACAACGAACGTCGTATAGGCGCCAAGCATTACCATCTCGCCGTGCGCCATGTTGATGACGCCCATAACACCAAAAGTGATAGCAAGGCCGATCGCAGCGAGAAGCAATACCGAGCCGAGCGACAGCCCATACCAAAGATTTTGAACTGCATTCCAGATGGCGAGAGTGTGCTGAATCTTGGCGCTTGCAGTTGCCGCCGCGGTCTGCACTTCGGATGGCAGGTTGCCGGGCAGTCCCTGGATAAGACCGAGGGCATCCTGGTCACCGCGATCACGGATAACCACAATGGCTGCCACTTTATCAGCCGTGCTTGCGTCATCAGTTGTGAGAATGATAGCCGCACGCGCTTCGGCCAGTGCTCGCTTCACTCGTGTGTTTGTCTCGGCGGCCAGAGCCTTGTCGATGGCCGGCAGAACGCTCGCGTCGCGCGATTTGAATACGGCTTGCGCTGAATCGTAGCGTCGGCCCGGATCGGGCGCCATCAGGGTCAAAGCGCCGTTGGCGGCCTCGATGGCACTGCGTAGTCGGTTATTGACGCGAACAGTATCGAGATCGTCGGGCGGTGTTCCGTCAGCGGCATTGCCGGTCGCCGCATCGAGCAATTTGTCGTCTTTGGTCTTGATGTAAACCTTTTTGTCCTTTGCACTGAACATCAGTCGGGCGTCTTGCAGCGCTTCGATAAGGGGCGCCGCCAGCGGGCTGCCGCTGGTCGCGACCTTGCCGATCGCGTCAGCGGTGTCGCTGAAATCGTCGGTCGTGAAGCCCGCCAGCGCGTCTGCGTAGGGATCGGCGTGGCCGAGGCCGGTGCCTGCGACCAACAATCCGATGACGAGGACGAGCGCGATTAAGCGTCCGCTGAAGACACGCATCTCTTTTTTTCCGGCACCAAGTAGAGAAGGGGGAGGCGGCGGGATTGAGTCGTCGCCTCCCTTGGGTCGCGCTAGAGCGCTGCGGTCAAGAAGCCTGCCCGCCGCATTTCTTGGTGACCTTGTTGTAGTTGCCGCACTTCAGGGTTACCCAGTCCGCCTCGAGATCCTTTGATCCTGGGAGGAAATCGGTCCAGGCGTCGCCGGGTACCAGGCCTTTGGTCTTCCACACCACATCGAACTGGCCGTCGCCGCGGATTTCGCCGACGAAAACCGGTTTGGTGATGTGGTGGTTCGGCAGCATTTTTGACGTACCGCCGGTCAAGTTCGGTGCTTCGATTCCTGGAAGGGCGTCGATCACCTTGTTGGCGTCGACGGATTTTACCTTCTCAACCGCCTTGACCCACATGTTGAAGCCGATCACGTGGGCTTCCATCGGATCGTTGGTCGTGCGCTTTGGATTTTTGGTAAATGCCTGCCACTCTTTGATGAAAGCCGCATTCGCAGGCGTCTTAATCGAACTCGAAGTAGTTCCACGCGGCGAGATGGCCGACCAGCGGTTTTGTGTCTAGCCCGGCGAGTTCTTCTTCCCCGACAGAGAACGCGACGACGGGGATGTCTGTTGCTTTGATCCCTTGATTGCCAAGCTCCTTGTAGAAAGGAACATTGGCGTCGCCGTTGATTGTCGAAACCACCGCAGTCTTTTTTCCAGCGGAGCCGAATTTCTTGATATCCGAAACGATCGTCTGCCAATCGGAATGCCCGAATGGAGTGTAGTTAATCATGATGTCTTCTTGGGCGACGCCTTTGGATTTTAAATAGGCCTCAAGGATTTTATTGGTGGTGCGCGGGTAGACGTAGTCGGTTCCAGCCAGCACCCAGCGTTTCACCGAGCCGCCATCCTTACTCATCAGGTAGTCGACAGCAGGAATGGCCTGCTGGTTTGGCGCCGCGCCGGTGTAGAATACGTTGCGCTCGCTTTCCTCACCTTCGTACTGCACCGGATAGAACAGGATCGAATTGAGTTCCTTGAACACCGGCAGTACCGATTTGCGGGATACAGAAGTCCAGCAGCCGAATACGACCGCGACCTTGTCCTTGGAAATGAGTTCGCGCGCCTTTTCAGCAAACAACGGCCAGTTGGAGGCTGGATCGACAACGACGGCCTCAAGTTTCTTGCCGAGCAGACCGCCTTTCTTGTTCTGCTCATCGATCAGAAACAGCATCGTATCCTTCAACGTGGTCTCGCTGATCGCCATGGTGCCAGAGAGCGAGTGAAGGACGCCGACCTTTATCGTATCTTCGGCACTTGCCGAGCTAGTGGCGGCAAGACCAAGTGCCAGGCCCGCCGCGGCGGAACGCCAACTGCAAGCGTGAGGCCACCCTGAGGCCGCTTTGGTTGTTTTCAACATCGTGTTTCCCCTGTTTGACACAAGCGCAATCGGGCCCGACCCCCGCCTTCGCGAATTGAGATTCGCAAGCTGCGTGCCAAAGCGGAATTGATAGAATTGCTTGGTCCAATTGAGGTATTTGGCGGGCTTCGCAACCGCGCGTGTGCAAGGCGAAAAAGCCGCCAAAATATTCCGCTGACTGCAACTTTATTAGTCGCCGCCCGCACTATTTTTTAGGCATGATGCCTAATTCGCAGGACGCAACTCCGGGGGCACTCACTTTTTGAGTCAATAGCAAACCCCGACATGCCGCCGTTATTCGCCGACGAGCTGACGAGCGTGCGGTTAAGTCGCGGCCCTTGGTTCGGTATCAACGGAAGATACGTCAGACTCGCGGGATCGCTGTTCTTCCATATCGGCAAGATACCGATAGGTGCGCTGCAAATGCTGACACCTTTCACGACTATCTTCGTCGTGTGTCCGCCTCGCTAGTTCGCCGCACCTTTCAGACTGTCTTCTCAAGAATTTCGCAGAAGCCATCTCAAGCCTCTCGAACTCCCGGCATCTGCATTGCAACAGTTTCTATTTCGCAATGCAATAACGATTCATCGAAATACAAAGTAGTACTCACATAATCCGTAATTATTTTTGCAGAGTTGCGTATGCGGGAATCGCGACGCAGCTAGTGCCTTGAAAGTTACCACCTTGCCTCTCGAATAGGCGCGCAGGCGCGCGCGACTGTGGAATCGCGCGAATTTTCGTTGGCATGGAGTTTGCTGCTTCCTTAGCGAGTTGGTGGCTAGGGTTCCGGCGCTCTTTTTCAAGAAACGCGTGTCTGGTCCGAGAGCTGCCGCCCGGTCGCCATCTCAAGTCCGGGTGCACGGCGGGACAAAAGCCCGGGAGACCTCAAGTGGCCGCGTTTGGCAACACTTAGGTCGTGACGCCAGTCCGCGGTCGACGAGCTGATGAGGACTGGATCGCTAACAACGCCTCTGTCCGGCTGCGAACGTCCTCACGGCCGTGCCGGCCAGGTGGCTTAATCACAAGTATTACGGCCTCGAGGGCTTGTAATACGTAACTCAGGAGATTGTGCGATGAGTCACAAACGTTCCATTGGGGCAATTCTTGGCGTTTTTTTCTTTCTGTCGGGCGCGTGGCCGACTTTGGCGGCGCCGTTGACGATAGGGTACAGCGACTGGCCAGGTTGGGTGGCTTGGCAAGTCGCCATCGACAAAGGCTGGTTTAAGGAAGCCGGTGTCGACGTGAATTTCCAATGGTTCGACTATTCGGCTTCTATGGATGCGTTCGGGGCCGGCAAAATCGACGCCAATCTGATGACCAATGGCGACACGCTTGCGACCGGTGCGGGCGGCGGCAAAGGCATCATGATCATGCTCACCGATTATTCGAGCGGCAACGATATTATCATTGGCAAGCCGGGTCTCAAAAGCCTCAAGGAACTCAAGGGCAAGAAGGTCGGCATCGAGGTGGGCGTAGTTGAACACCTGCTATTGGTCCACGCATTGAAAGAGGCGGGCATAAGCGAAAAAGACGTTACGCTGGTAAACGCCAAGACCAACGAGACTCCGCAGGTGCTGTCGTCAAAGCAAGTCGATGCGGTCGGCGCCTGGCAGCCAATTGCCGGTCAAGCAATGAAGGGGCTTCCCGGCTCGAAGCCGCTCTACACCTCGGCCAAAGCGCCTGGTCTCATTTATGACGTTTTAGCGGCGAGCCCTGCTAGCCTTGCGGCGCACAAAGATGATTACGTCAAGATCATCAAAGTGTGGGATCGCGTGGTGCACTACATCAACGACCCAAAGACGCAGCCCGATGCGGTCAAAATCATGAGCAAGCGCGTTGGTCTGACACCAGAGGAGTTTTCGCCGCTGCTTAAGGGCACCCACCTCCTCGATGTCGCAGCCGGAAACAAGACGTTTAAACCGGGCGAGGGGCTCGACTCGCTCTATGGCTCGACCAAGAACGCCGACGACTTCAACGTTGCCAATGCGGTCTACAAGGAAGCGCAGAAGGTCGATAGCTACATCGATCCGTCACTGGCGGCGACAGTCAAATAACGGCAACCCGACAGGGATCAGGCGATGCGAAACTGGTTTCAAGTCCTGAAGCCGATTTCGCCGCGTGCCAAACTGATGCTCGGCAGCATGTCCTTCGTGCTGCCGATCGTCATTTGGTGTGTCGTCAGCTACGTGCCGTTCGTTTGGCATCCGCAGGTACTGATCACTGACCCTGGTTCCGCCGACTATCTGCAATCGGGGATGCGTATGGACAAGCACGCCTTCGCCGACGCGGTGAAGGAGGCCGAGGACGACCACAAAGATCCGCCAAAGGGCATTGCGTCGAACCCGATCTATTTGCCAGCACCGCACGAAGTGGCCACGTCACTCTACACGGCCTTCATCACCCCACCGGCGACGCAGGATGGTCCCTGGCTGCACCAGAGCCTGTGGCATAGCATTCAGGTGATCTTTTGGGGCTTCGTGATCTCCTCGATCCTCGGCGTGCCTATTGGCATTCTTTGCGGGACTTACGCCGGATTCGCGCGCCTCAATGAGCCGTTCATTGAATTCTTCCGCTATTTGCCGGCGCCGGCATTTGGTGCACTTGCGGTCGCAATTCTCGGCATCTACGACGGTCCGAAGATTACCATCATTGTTATCGGCACTTTCTTTCAACAGGTCCTAATTATCGCCAATACCACGCGTAAGCTCGACGTGGCGATGGTCGAAGCCGCACTAACGCTTGGCACCAAGAAGCTGAAATTGCTGTCGCGGGTAGTCATCCCGGGCATCTTGCCCGATCTGTACCGTGACCAGCGCATTCTGCTCGGTTGGGCGTGGACCTACCTCATTGTTGCAGAACTGATTGGCACCTCTACAGGAATCACCTGGTTCATCACCCAGCAGGCGCGCTATCAGCATTTCTCCACAGTTTACGCAGCTATCATGATGATCGGCATCATCGGGCTGGGCACGGATATGGTGTTGGCCCTTCTCGGCAAGCGGCTGTTTCCCTGGGATCGCACGCTGGATAAGAGTACGTGAGGCCAACCGTTTGAACAAATTTGTTCCATCCAACGCGCTGCCGTCCTATCTCGACCAGTCTCTGGCGGTGCGCGAGCGCTTCCAGCGGTTGAAGCAGCGCGAGGTGATCCTCAAGGTCAACAACCTGTCGAAGGTTTTCAACACACCGAAGGGCTCAACACTCGCGCTCAACAAGATCAATTTCGAGACGCATCGGCGCGAGTTTCTCACCGTGGTTGGCCCGTCCGGGTGTGGCAAATCCACATTGGTGCGTATTCTCGCGGGGCTTGAGCAGCACAGCTCCGGCGAAGTTCTCCTCGATGGCAAGCCGGTGAGCGAGCCGGGCAGCGATCGCGGCATGGTGTTCCAGGGGTACACGCTATTCCCCTGGCTCACGGTCAAGAAAAACGTGATGTTCGGCCTTGAGATAAACGGAAAAGATCGTTACGAGGCCGAGCAACAGGCAATGCAGTGGCTACAGCTCATAGGCTTGGAAAAATTCGCTGAGTCCTATCCACACCAGTTGTCCGGTGGAATGAAGCAACGCGTGGCAATCGTACGCGCGCTTGCGAACCAGCCGCGTATTCTGCTGATGGACGAGCCGTTCGGCGCGCTTGACGCGCAGACGCGCTGTCGCATGCAAGCGCATCTGCTCGAGATTTGGCGCAAGATTGATATCACGATTTTCTTCATCACTCACGATCTCGACGAGGCGATTTTCCTCTCGGATCGCATCGTGGTGCTGTCGGCGCATCCCGGCGAGGTACAGGAGCTAATTGAAGTACCGGTGCCGCATCCTCGCAGCCTAGCGCAGTTCATTACGCCAGAATTTCTTGCCACAAAGGCACGGCTGGAAGAACTAATTCATAAAGGCGCCGCGCTTGAAGATGACGAGGATGAGGGCACTTACACGATGGTTACGCGGCTCACCGACATTACCGACGACGTGGACTAGGCAAGTTTCAACCGAACCACCCAAGGAGTGTTCTAATGCGCCAACCCTTCACGCGCCTTTCGCGCAAAGCGGGGCTATTCCGACACCGCGAACGGATGCGACCACATCACCCGGATTTCGATCGCATGGGTACGCAAGGCTGGAAAGCTCTCGACGCTGAAGGAAAGCTGTCAGAGGCCGGCTGGCGCAAGGAGCAGAAATGGGCACTCGACATGGGGCTTCCCGGTGCCGACAGCCTAACCGACAAGACCATTCCGACGTTCTCGCGCGGCGAGCTACCACATTTCGCCGGGATCAACACGTTTCTAAAAGCGCCTTACGTCGAGAACGTGCGCGACGTCGCTAGGTACGATGCCGCGGTGATCGGCATCCCTTTCAATTCCGGCACCACCTACCGGCCCGGCACGCGCTTTGGGCCACAAGGCATACGCCGCATTTCCGCGCTTTATACGCCGTACAACTATGAACTTGGCGTCGATCTGCGCGAACAAATGACCCTTGCCGATGCCGGTGACGTATTCACGATTCCTGGGAACCTGGAAAAGAGCTTTGATCAGATCAGCCGCGGCGTCGCCCACGTCTTTTCTTCGGGGGCACTCCCGCTGATGCTAGGTGGCGATCATTCGATTGGGTTTCCGTGTGTGCGCGGCATTGCGCAATGCACGTCGAAGCGCATCGGCATCATCCATTTCGACCGCCACATCGACATCCAGGAAAAGGATCTCGATGAACGCATGCACACCACGCCCTGGTACTGGGCGACTAACCTGCCAAACGTGCCGGCAACCAATCTTGTCCAGATCGGCATCGGCGGGTGGCAAGTACCGCGATACGGCGTGCAGGAAGCGCGAAAGCGCGGTACCAACGTGTTGACCATCGCGGACATCGAGAAAATAGGCCTAGAGAAGACCGCCGAGATTGCGTTGGAGTTGGCATGGAAGGACGTGGACGCCGTTTATATTTCGTTCGATGTGGATTCGATCGATTGCGGTTTCGTGCCTGGCACTGGTTGGCCAGAGCCCGGCGGGTTCTTGCCTCGTGAGGCGCTCAAGTTGTTGGGTTTGGTGGCCGCGGAAGGCATATGCGGGCTGGAGGTGGTGGAAGTCTCACCGCCCTACGACACTTCTGACATTACTGCGCTGCTCGGCGTGCGAGTAGTGGTCGAAGTGCTCGGCTCGCTCGTCGCGCACGGAAAGCTCGGCAGTCAGAAGTCGCTAATTGATAAGCCCGTAACCTATTGAGGCCCGCCATGCATCAGGGACACGATCACCAACACGACGGCAACGGCGCGTCAGCGGGTCACAATCATCGTGCCCGCCCGCCCGCAGCGCAGTGGCAGACGCCACATTTGCCGCCGGATCACGGACACGACCATCATGTTCATCACGAGCCAGATCTCGACATGGTCGAAAAAGCTTTCGTTGAGAGTTTTACCATCTGCAGTGATCCGACCAGTTTCTTGCGGTTGGCGCGGGTGCCATTTGAAGCGGCCGACGGTCACGGACGGCGGCTTTTCTTGCTGCGTGTGGAGACAGATTTAATGACCGATGTTGGTTCGGTGACGCCACATGTCGGAGGAAGCTCGATGCGCTATGATCCGTTGCCGGCGCGAATGGTGTCGCAGCGCCGACGTCTGCGGTTCGTTTATTTCGATGGGGCTGCGCCGCGCGACTTCACGCTTGGCGAGGTGAGGGAGCTAACTATGGCCTGAGCGTCCGCAAAAAGCCGCGCAATACCGATCGGCCGCGTGACTCAACGTCCATCAGCGACCGAGTTCTCGACGACAGTCTGCATGTTGATTTTCGTGCCGGCCAGTCCTAGCATTTCTACTGTTGGATGCTCACAGTCTGGGTTACCGCCCATGGCAACCAAACAACGCCGGCTGAAAATACCAGGTGGCTCTATTTGGCTGACGGTGCTTCTCACGTTTCTTTGGTTCGCGTCGAACTCTTCTTTTGCATTTGAAACGCTGGCGACTGGAGCACTGATATCCGCGCTTCTCGCCTACTTATTCACACGCAAACGCGGCGCATGGCGTGATATCCGTTTCTCGCCCAAACGTGCCTACCATTTTGTTCTCTATACCGGTGTTTTTGTCCTTGAGCTCGTGCGCGCGAATATCAGTTTGATGCGCGTTGTTTTCGCGCCGCGCATTGTCATCAGGCCCGGTATTGTCAGGATTAGAACAAAACTCAAAACTCCTGTGGGACGATTGGCTCTCGCGAACTCCATCGGCCTTACACCTGGATCGCTCGTGATCGACATCAGGGGCGAAGAGCTTTTTATTCACTGGCTCGACGTCAAAACGACGGATGCGGACGAAGCAGCCCGTGCTATTGCCGGCACGTTCGAGGAACACTTGGGGAAAACGTTTGGCTGAAAAAATCCTTATCGTTGCGGCAGTTCTGATTTTTCTCGGCGTTGCGCTCGGCGTCCTTCGGCTAATTCTCGGCCGGACCGTGGTTGATCGTGTTGCGGCTGTCGACATGCTGACTGTCATTTCGATTTCACTGATTGCGCTTTACGCACAAGTCGGCGGCCGTGCCATCTATCTGGATGTTGCGTTGGTTTACGGCGTTCTGAGCTTTCTGGCAGTTCTTGCGATTGCCCGTCATCTCGATCAGGGGCTTTGAGAGCGTGCTTGAGCTTTTCGCTTATCTGCTGTGTGGCGGCATATTGGCGAGCGGCATTCTTGCAGTGCGCCTCGGCAATACCGTGGCGGCGGCTGTGAGCGGCGGGTTGGCCAGTTTGTTTGCTTCGGTCTGCTATGTGCTTCTGGGCGCCCCGGATGTAGCAATGACGGAGGCATCTATCGGCTCCGGCCTATCGATTCTTATTTTCCTCTACGCGATCCGCAGGACCACGGGACCACGGGAAAATCGACATGACTGAAATCCTCGGGAGCATCCTGGTGTTGCTGGGCGGACTCTTCCACTTTTCGGCAGGGCTCGGCATGCTGCGCATGCCCGATGTGTATACGCGCATGCAGGCGGGCACCAAGGCCTCCACACTTGGCAATACACTCGTTCTCGTGGGTCTTGCGGTCTATCAACCGGGATGGAGCCTAAAGCTTGTGATCATCGCCTATTTTGTGTTGATGACAAATCCGATTTCATCGCACGCACTGGCTCGTGCAGCGTATGCGATCAAGATACCAATAGCAGGCAATACCGGCATAGATGCGCTACGCGACGCGCAACGAAAATCTGGAGACTGCAGGTGATTCAACGCCTCTTCGTTGCCATCGTCATGGCCTCGTTCGGACTTATCTTTGCAAGCCTCGCAGTCTCCTACACCGAGCAGCACGCGCTCCGGCCCTTGGCGGAAAGCTATGTGAGGCTTGTTCCACAGGAGCTTGGCGCACCGAACGTCATCACCGGAATTCTTTTGACGTATCGCGGATTCGACACGCTGGGAGAGGTCGCTGTTTTGTTCATGGTGGCGGCCAGCGTCGGCCTCGTGCTGGGTTCGCGGCGCGCGGGGCGCAGGACGTCGACTACGGACCGTCGCCACGAGACCCGGCCGTCATCGGAGATCGTGCGAACGGGGGCAGAAATTATCGTTCCGCTCATTTGTATATTCGCAGCCTATATTATCATGAACGGGCATCTGTCCGCAGGCGGCGGCTTTCAGGGCGGCGCCGTGATCGCCTCAGCCGTTTTGCTGACACTTCTGGCGTTCCCGCAATATCAGCCGAATCTAGAATTCCTCAGCATTACGGAATCAGTGGCCGGCGCGCTCTTCGTTCTTGCTGGAATCGCGGGGCTCACCATGGCCGGCGGCTTTCTGGATAACCGCATACTCCCGCTTGGACAGTTTGGCGCGTTCTTTAGCGCCGGCGCCATTCCTCTTTTGTCCGTATTGCTCGGGATCAAGGTCGGCTGCGAACTGAGCGTCATCCTCGAACGATTTCGTCAGCAAAAGCTGTAAGGACGAGCTGATGATCTCACACCTCGTTCTGATGACGGGCCTTTTGCTGATCCTTATCGGGCATTGGGGTTTGCTCACTCATCGCAACATCCTGAGGATTATCATCAGCTTTTCTCTGATGGGGACTGGCACTCATATAGTAACCGTCGCAACTGGATATGTCAGAAATGGTACAGCTCCGATCATCGATCGCACTCTGGATGCGTCGGAGGCTGTGTCGCGCGTTGTAGACCCAATACCTTCGGCGCTTGTGGTCACTGCAATCGTGATCGGCATGGCTGTGACAGCAATCATGCTTGCCTTTGCCATCCGGCTTTATGAGTTCCAAGAAGACGCTCTCAATTGACGCCTTCATGGACTCAAAATGGTGACCGGCCTTCTCCATCCTCTGAACATCTTTATTTTGGGTCTGGGCGCCGGATTTCTGATCCCATTGTTCTACCGACTCGGCAGCACCTGGGCAGCGGCCGTCTTTGTTCTTTCACTCGCGGCCATGACCTTGATCTCGGGGCATGCCGTGTTGACGCTTTTGCAGGGCGCCGAGCCGATCGAAATTATGACGGGCGGCGCCAAACCTCCCTATGCGATCAATCTGCGCATGGGCATTGGCGAAAGTATCGTCGCTTTTTGCCTCAACCTGACCGCACTGGTTGGCGCCGTCTATGTCGTGCGCGAGAAATACGGCGTGTTGCTGCTTTACCTGCTGCTCGTCATGGGCATCCAGGGTATGGTGATGACCCGCGATCTCTTCAATCTCTTCGTGTTCCTCGAGATTGTCTCCATCGCGACCTACGGCCTGTTGGGATTGCGCGATACGCCGGCCGCGTTGTCCGCGACATTCAAATTTCTGATGGCCACGGTGTTGGCATCGACGTTCTTCCTGATCGGCACCGTGCTGCTTTATGCGGCTACTGGTCTCCTGAACATCGACGACCTGATCGCAAATCGAGACGCAATTTCTGGCCCGATTGGTTATGCCGCACTCATATTCCTGCTGGCCTGCCTGCTCTTGGAATTGAAACCGTTCCCGGCGAACGGGTGGGGCCTCGATGTTTATGAAACGACGCGCAGCGACGTCGCCGCGATCATCTCGGGCGGTGTTTCAGCCGGTATTTGCTATGCTCTTCTCAAGTTGCTTCCGCTATTTGAAGATCAACTTGAACTAATCGCTGTGCTCGGTGCGGTGACCTTTGTCATGTCGAACCTCATTGGACTTCGGCAGACGAACGCACAACGCCTCCTTGGCTATTCTTCAGTTGGCCAGGTCGCGTTGCTGACTATCGCAATTTCCTTGCTCTACGAGAAGGGTGCCGGCGATTCGATTTTCCTGGTCGTCGGCGGTCTTTTCGTTAATCACCTGTTCGCCAAAGTCGGACTCTTCTGGCTTGCCGGTTATGTCGGAAAGGAGCGCTTGCAAGACTGGTCGGTTCTTGTTGCAAAACCCGGCGCATTTTTTTTGTTCGGAACGCTAATTGTTGCAATTTCCGGCCTGCCGCCATTCCCCGGCTTCTGGGCGAAGTGGCAACTCATAATGACGCTTGCTTCCGGAGAACAATATGCGTGGATTGCCATCTTGCTTGTCGGCTCGCTCTTGGAAGCTGCTTATATGTTTCGCTGGCTCGGCCTGGCTCTGCATTCGTCTGCCGGCGCGGCTAAGACCGCTGGGAGGCCGCGCGACCTGGTTCCTGTCGCCGCGATGGCTTTCCTGCTCGCGGTCAGCGGCCTTATCGCTGCCAACCTGGCCGGGTTCACCGCGCACTGGATGTATTTGCCGCTCTTCGCGGGCGTCGCCGTGTGGCTCCTTAGCCCGTTGCCTGGCCGTGCACAGGGCCTCATCGCTCTCGTTTTCGCGCTGGCCGGAAGCATTTGGCTCGTTTCAGATTTGTCGGGCCTCAACCATCTATTTGCTGTTGTTCTGGTCGCCGGCGGTCTCGTAGTTTCGATCGCCTGCCTCAGCCGCGCAGACCGACGCCCGGGTTTCTATCCGTTTCTGGCAATCATGCTACTTTCGCTGGCCGCGCTGCCGGGCGTCACCACGAGCCTTGAATTCATTTTCGTCTGGGAGCTTATCACGCTCTCGTCGTATTTCCTGATCCTGCGGAGAGCCGAAGCAGCGCCGCATGCGCTTCAATACTTGCTGTTCTCGCTAGTCGCGGCCTTTTTTCTGTTGTGTGGATTTGCGGTGCTGCAAGCGCAGACCGACAGTGTGTCTCTCTCGGCCCTGCGTATGGCGGGTCCGGACAGCGCTGCCGTCTTTGTGCTGCTGACGATCGGTTTTCTCATCAAGGCGGGTACTGCCGGCGTTCACGTCTGGCTGCCGGGTGCCTATGCTCAAGCCGATGATGATGTGTCGGCCTTGCTGTCCGCGGTGATCAGCAAAGTCGCGATCTTCGGATTGCTGGTGAGCGCTTATGTGGCGATACGTTCCGAGGTGAGCCTGAACCTTGCCCATCTTCTCGGATGGATCGGCATGCTGACAACATTGGTCGGCGCCATGCTGGCGGTCAGTCAAAACGATATGAAGCGGATGCTGGCTTATTCCAGCATGAGCCAGCTCGGCTACATCGTCGCGGCGATTGCCCTGATGAGCCATCTTGGATGGGTCACCGCGCTGTATCTTGTCGCCAATCATCTCATGGTGAAGGGGATACTGTTCCTTGTTGTTGCGGGACTCATAATTCGGACAGGCACGCGCCATTTCGATGATCTGGGTGGGCTCGCTCGCGTTATGCCTTTCACATTCGTGTCGGCGGCCATTGCCATTGTTGCGATGTCGGGCCTGCCACCACTGGCAGGGTTCGGCGGCAAATGGCTGCTATTGAGCGCGATGATGGAAAAAGGCTGGTACGGACCAGCCGCGATGACGCTGCTGGCAACCTTTGTAGGCTTTCTCTACATGGAGCATTTTGTCCACGCGATCTTTTTCGGGCGTTGCAGGGCGAAGCATCGCAACTTGACCGAAGCGCCACTTGCCTTGCTCATATCGCAATATCTTCTCGTCGCGGGTATTCTGGTGATGTCGTTTTTTCCGAAACTTTTTATCGAACCTGTTTCCCAGGCGATAGATCCGCAATTTTCGTCGACGCTGGTTTGGCAAGGAATGTCGTTGGAGATGATTTATGGATATTGGAATCCGTTTCCAGTCATGACGTTTGCGGTGATCGTTTCCGCCGTGTTGTTTGGATTGTTCTGGTTGGTGCGGAATGCTGGTTGGCTGCGAGCACGTGCCGACATATATCGCTTCTTCACGGCCGTTTTTTCGACACTGACGCCGCCTGTCGCCGTCGCATTCTGGAGTGGATTGAGCAGTGCCACTACGTCGTTCGCGCAAGGCGCGCGCAAGCTCTACACCGGTAGTGCCGAAACGTACAATTTGTACATCTTGTACTATTTTATTGCTTTGTACCTCGCCGGTGGCCGCCTCCGGTTTGCACTGATCAACTAGCGGGCTCTTGCCCTTCCTAACAGGCCCATTGCATCAGACCTGCTGCAGTAGGACGTCCAGGTCGACAGACGATTGCTTGCCTATATTCGCCGCGTTGGCGCTTAGGAACGCATCCGCGGAACGCCGACCTTCATCGCGCAACATGCATAGAAAATCCCACTCGGCATTTAATTTGGAAGACGCTCCAAGTGTGGCAAGGAGTGGGCTTGCGATAAGATGAATGCGCATGTGAGCCCACTGTGCCCCCTCACTGGTTCCAGGATCCACGACTTTCCGCAACAACGCGATCATTCGCAGCTCTTTCAACAGTGCGGAGTTGAATGAGACTTCGTTCAATCGATCGAGGATGTCGCGCGCAGAACGCGGTGTTCCTGGGCGTTCAACGGGATTGACCGCGACAAGGAGTGTGTCTTGCGATTTGCACTCGCGCACGAGTGGGGTAATTGTCGGATTACCGGTGTAGCCGCCATCCCAGTAGGGCTCGCCTTCGATTTCGATCGCCTGGAACACCGTTGGCAAGCAGGCAGAAGCGAGGAGCACCTCGGTCGTGATCTCCGCGTTGCGGAATACGCGGCCGCGACCCGTTCGAACATTGGTGGCGGTTACAAATAATCGAATCGGAGCCCGCGCCACCTGACTAAAGTCGACACATTCGGCGAGGATGTCGCGCAGGGGATTGGCGCCTTGCTGCCCGAAATCGTAAGGCGAAAAGACACGACTTGCCAGATCGAATGCTAGGTAGAATGGTGACGTATCCAATGTCCACCGGCCAAGCAGAATATCCAGCGGGCTTCGCCGGAGAGGACTGAACCGAGCGGAGTGCGAAACACGTTTCCAAAAGGCGTCAAGCGCTGCCTTGGCGCCTTCGGAACCGCCCGCTGCAAAACCAGCGACCAGCACGGCACCGTTCATCGCTCCGGCGGAAGTTCCCGAAATTCCATCAATTCGTAGCCACGGCTCTTCCAGGAGACGATCGAGCACGCCCCAGGTGAACGCCCCGTGCGAGCCGCCCCCTTGCAGCGCGAGATCCACGAGCACTTCGTCGCGAGCAGTCTTCACCTTTTCTTTGGTCGCCATAACACCTCGCTTTCCAACCTAGGCATGGCCGATCGAGTAGGCGAGGTTGAATCAACTGGTGGTCGCCGGCCTTTGATCGGGGGGAGATTCCTTTCCCCCGAACCAAGTCACATAGAGCGCTGGCAGGAAGACCAGCGTTAGGATTGTCCCGACAAGCAACCCTCCCATGATTGCGAAGGCCATCGGTCCCCAGAAGACCGTCGGAGCGATCGGAATCATGCCGAGAACCGTGGAGATCGCCGTCAACATGATCGGGCGGAAACGCGTACTGCTAGCGTCAACAGTCGCCTGCCAAACACTCTTGCCTTCATTTCGTTCCGCTTCGATTTGGCCGATCAGGATCACGGCGTTTTTGGTGATCATCCCCAGCAGCGCCAAAATGCCGAGTATAGCGACGAACCCGAGTGGCCTGCCGGACAGCAATAGCGCTCCAACGACACCAATCAATCCAAGCGGCCCCACGCTAAGAACGATAAATAACCTTGAGAAACTCCGCAGCTGTATCATCAGGACGGTGAACATAATCAGCAACATAGCCGGCACGACGGCAATGACCGAGGCCTGTGCCTTTGCACTATCCTCCACGACCCCGCCCGTCACGATCCGGTAGGGCCGTTGCAGCGTTTTTCCCAACTCGGCGACGGGGGACGCCAGTTCGTCGACAACCGCAGCCGGAAGTACTCCCGTTTTGACGTCCGCCTGCACCGTAAGTGTCGGGACCCGATCACGCCGCCAGATGAGCGGCTGCTCTTGGTCATAGGTGAACGATGCAAATTGACTGAGCGGCACCGTGCGGCCGTTCGGCAAGGGCACCTGAATCGACCGTAATGTATCGAGCGAAACGCGTTCCTCGTCAGTCGCGCGCATGACGACATCGACCAGATAAATGTCATCTCGAACTTGAGTAATGGCACTCCCGGAGATCACCGTGTTGAGCACACCTGCGAGCGCCTGTGTGCTTAGTCCCAGCAGACGCGCCTCGTTCTGGTCAATCTGGATACGGACCTGCCGGGCCGGCTCGAACCAGTCGAAATTGACGTGCACGACTTGCGGGTTTGCTGCAATGACCTGCGCCAGTTTCAGAGCAATATCGCGTACCCGCGAAATCTCCGGCCCGCTGATCCGGTATTGCACCGGCCACCCGACGGGAGGACCGAGCTCGAGCGTAGAGACGCGGCTTACGAGGTTGGGAAAATCGTTCGCCAGAACATTTTCAAGCTTCTGTCGAAGGCGTTCGCGTGCAGGGAGGTCTTTGGCGACGACAACAGCCTGACTGAAGAAGTTGTTGGGAAGTTGCACGTTGAGCGGCAGATAAAACCGAATCGCGCCACGGCCCACGTTGGTACTCCAGCGCGCCACGTCTGGATCGTCTTTCAGAATATCGTCAATGCGACGCGCCACAGTTTCACTGGCAAAGATCGAGGCATTCTGGGGCAGCGTCATGTCTACAAGCAGTTCGGGCCGATCCGAGGATGGGAAGAACTGGTTTGGAATGAGCCGGATTGCGAATATCGACGCGACGAATAGTGCGAGGGTGACCGCGAGTGTCAGCCATTTGGCCCGCAGCGCCCAGGTGAGAAACGAGCGATAGGTACGGAAGACCCAGCCTGGCTCCGACGACTTCGCCGCCTTGGGTGGTTTTAAAATGGCGACGCCGAGCAGTGGCGCGAACAGAACGGCGACAAACCAGGACGCGATCAGCGCGATGGTGATAACGGCAAAAAGCGAGAATGTGTATTCACCGGCGCCGCTTGCGGCGAATCCCACGGGCACGAAGCCCGCGATCGTCACCAACGTGCCGGCAAGCATTGCAAAAGCATAAGTGCGGAATGCGAATGTCGCGGCGTCTACTTTGTCGTCGCCCGCGGCTAGGCGAGTAAGCATGGCATCGGTGGTCGTCATTGCGTCGTCAACCATCAATGCGAGCGCAATGATGAGCGCACCCAACGAGATGCGCTGCATGTCGATATGCGTCATCTGCATAATCGAAAAGACCACGACAAGCGTGAGCGGGATCGCCGACGCAATCACAAAACCTGGACGGATACCCAGACTTACGAAACTCGCGGCCAGGATGATTGCGACTGCCTGCCACAGCGACGTCATGAATTCGGATATCGCGGTGTCGACCGTCGCCGCCTGATCGGCCACCAGTTTCGGCTCTACGCCGAGCGGCAAATCCGCCGTGGCTTCGGCAAGAGCTGTCTTGATGTTCCTTCCGAGAGCCAAAATGTCGCCACCCTCGCGCATGGCAATTGCCAAGCCGATGGCCGGCTGTCCATTGACGCGAAATAGTGGCTGCGGTGGGTCAGCAAAGCCGCGTTGTATCTGCGCAATGTCGCTCAAACGGAGCATGCGTCCACCAACAGCAAAATTCACGTTGGCAACGTCGTCTTCAGACCGAAATGCCCCCGAGACGCGGAGTGACAGGGTTTCATTGCCGGTCTGTATCGTGCCGGCGGGTTGCACGACGTTCTGCGCCTGCAGTGCAGCGATCAATGACGACCGATCAATGCCAAGGCTGGCCAGCTGTTCCATTGAGAATTCGACGAAGATTTTCTCGTCCTGGGCTCCCAGAATGTCAATTTTCGAAACATCGGGCACGTGCAGCAGTTTCGAGCGGACATCCTCCACGTAGTCTCGAAGTTCCCGGTGAGTGAAACCGTCGGCAGTGAAGCCGTAGATGATCCCGTACGTGTCACCGAACTCATCATTGAAGCCCGGTCCGACGACGCCGACCGGCAGCGTATGACGCATGTCGCCGATGCTTTTGCGAACATGGTACCAGATGTCCGGTATTTCCCTGGCGCGTGTGCTGTCCTTGAGGTTGACAAAGATCGTGGTCACGCCTGCGCGTGTGAAACTGCGCAGGAAATCGAGGTTTGGCGTTTCCTGTAACGTGCGCTCCAGTCGTTCGGTGACCTGCTTGAGCATGTCGTCGACGCTGGCGCCGGGCCAGGCAGCCTGTACGACCATGGTCTTGATGACGAACGACGGATCTTCGTTGCGCCCGAGTCGGACAAAGGCAAACAGCCCCGCCAGCACCGCAATAATCATCATGTAGGCGGTTAGCGACCGGTTCTTGAGGGCCCACTCCGAAAGATTGAAGCCCATATCATTGCTCCGACCCGAGCAGTCGAACCTTCTGGCCGGGATGCAGGGCTTGCACGCCTGCAGTGACAATGACTTCGCCGGTTGTAAGCCCGCCCGACACTGCGACTCTCGCGGGATCGTAACGCAGCACGTCGACATTCCGAACCGAAACGGTCCGGTTCGAAGGGTCGACGACCCAGACGGCCGGTTGGCTATTGATCTTCGTTAGTGCTGTTGCGGGAATATTGATGACGGGCACTGAATCGCCCTCCATGCGCCCCGTCACAGTTGCACCGAGCCGCATCGCCGACGGAGGATCGTTCAAACCAACTTTGACCGCGAACGTGCGCGTCACAGGATCCGCCTGTGGGGCGATCTCGCGCACGCGCCCTGTGGTTGTCACTTTCGGATCATCGGTGAGGGTCACGGTAATCCGGGGATCGCTCGGCGCGGTCCGTATGACCTGTGCCGGTACGTCAAATACTGCATCTCGCCCGTCTCTTCGCGCAACGCGGAAAATCATTTGGCCGGCCTGTACGACTTCGCCCGCGCCAGGGCCAAGCGCAGTGATCACTCCAGGTGCATCCGCCTTGAGCTCCGTAAAGCTGACGAGGTCATATGCGGTTTTCACTTGCGCTTCGGCGGCGTCGACCTGCGACTCCGCGGTTTGCAGCGCCTGCTTTGCCTGGTCGTGATTTGCGCGTGTGGTCCAGCCTTGCTTGAGTAGCGTGTCCTGCCGCTCGAAGTGGTTGCGGGCCTGCGTCAGTTGTCCCTGCGAAGCCACGAGGTTGGCTTGCGCTGCGCGCAGTGCATTGCGCTCGTTTTGAGATTCCAGCCGCGCCACGACTTGTCCGGCTTCGATCCGATCTCCGAGCTTACGGTCGTTCTCAAGCACGCGGCCCGAGATGCGGAACGCAAGTGCGACCTCGTCCTCCGCTTCAATTCGGCCGGTCAAGGTGATAGTCGTGCCGGCCGCGCGTTGCTCGATGGTTACGGTTCGAACCGGGCGAGGCTGCGGTGCAGCGGTTTCTGTTTGCGGCGAACAACTACAAAGGACCACCGACACTACCAACGCGGCTGCGAACATTTTCCACGCGCGATCAATGTTCATATGCATGTCCAACTCTTACCGTTGGATTTGAGAAATCGCCAGGCAAATCAGTGTTTCACCTCAATGAACGGACGTTCGAGGTGTTCAGCTCGGTATCCCCTGCCGGAGATAGAGCAGCTTCAACAGCTCAGATATGGGACTTCCGGCCAATAGGCCGCGTCTATATGATGGATATAAACTCCCCTCACGTCGTCAGTTGATCAGGGTCGATGGAGCATGCTTATGAAACGTGCGGCTGTAACGACATTTTTTGCGCTTCTGGTTTTTGCTCCGGCCGCAGCGCTGGCCCATCCCGGGCATGATGGCGCAGGCGGGCTAGTCCACGGCTTTATGCATCCAGTCACCGGCATCGATCACGTGTTAGCGATGATCGCCGTCGGCGTCCTCGCTGCTCAGTATGGTGGCCGCGCTTTGTGGCTCGTGCCAATGAGCTTTCTAGTCGCTATGGGAGCCGCGGGCGCCATTGGTATGGCTGGAATTCCACTGCAAATCGTGGAGGTCGGAATTGGCCTTTCCGTCATCGTCCTCGGACTCATGATCGCCTTTCAAGTTAAACCTCCGACGTTGGTGGCAATGGTGGCCGTGGGGTTTTTCGCACTATTCCACGGCTATGCACACGGCTCCGAGATACCTAACGGTCAAGCAGGGCTGTCATTTGCCGCGGGTTTTCTCGTTGCGACGGCTTTGCTGCTGGGCGCGGGCGTAGGATTTGGACTGGTCTTGCAACGGCGGACTTTGCACCGACGTTTGATTCAAGCGGGCGGTTGCGCAATAGCGCTGGTTGGCATTGCAGTGTTGGCGGGCGCCTTTTGACCAAGGGTCTATAAACACGCCGTGTTTCGGGTCGCGCGGAAGGAGAGAAAAAAATGCAGCTAACTCCGAGAGAGTTCGACAAGCTGCTCATTTATATGATGGCCGAGGTTGCGTTGAAGCGAAAAACAAAAGGCCTGAAACTCAATTACCCTGAAGCTGTTGCCATCATCTCGGCGGTTGCCCTTGACGGCGCCCGTGCGGGTAAAACCATTGAAGAAGTCACGAAGGATGCACGCACCGCGCTGACCAAGAACGACGTCATGGATGGCGTCGCGGACCTGGTTCCGATGGTACAAATCGAGGCTGTGTTCACCGACGGCAGCCGCCTGGTAACCGTTCACACTCCGATACAGTAGTGCGCGACTGGAGGTTACGATGGCCAAGGCCAAAACCTTTCCAACCCTTGCCTCAAACGTCGACCCGGCTTCGGAGGACGTGCCTCTCGGTGGTTATGTTTGCGGTCCGGACCCAGTCAGTTTCGATGAAAAAAAACAAGTGACGAAACTTTCCGTGCGCAATACCGGTGACCGCCCGGTGCAGATCGGTTCGCATTTTCATTTTTTTGAAGTCAACCGTGCTCTGGAGTTCGACAGGGCGGCAGCGTTTGGCCTCCACCTCAACATTCCGTCGTCGACCGCGATGCGTTTCGAGCCCGGCGACGAGCGTGAGGTAGCTTTGGTGCCGTTTGGGGGAAAGCGCGCCGTTTTCGGATTCAATAACCTCGTTGATGGCCCGACGTCGGGTAAGGATGCTGCTGCTCGGAAGTCCAAGGCCGTAAAATTGGCAAGCAAGCGTGGATTCCGCTCGGCTAGCTCGAAGTCCTGAACTGCTTGAAGCAGTGTATTTGAATTGAGGGACGCCCATGGCGACGATTTCTCGTAGCGAATACGTCAATTTGTTTGGTCCCACTGTCGGTGATCGCATTCGATTGGGCGATACTGGGTTGTTTATCGAGATCGAGCGCGACCTGCGCGGCCGGTTTGGCGACGAGATTGTGTTCGGGGGCGGCAAGAGCTTGCGCGAAGGCATGGGTATGGACAACCGGTTAACGCGCAAAGCCGGGGCGCCTGACCTTGTCATCACTAACGTCACAATCATCGACGCGGTACAAGGCGTGGTAAAAGCTGACGTCGGGGTCAAAGACGGACTTATTTGCGGCATCGGTAAGTCCGGCAATCCGCAGACTATGGATGGCGTCACGCCTGGCCTGGAGCTTGGTCTCGCGACCGATGCGATCTCGGGCTCGCATTTGATTCTGACCGCGGCCGGTATCGACACGCATATCCATTTTATCTCGCCGCAGCAGGCAGAGGCAGCATTATCGAACGGAACGACGACCTTGATTGGCGGAGGAACGGGCCCGTCAGATGGCTCCAACGCTACGACGGTTACGCCGGGCCCAGGCAACATCGAAATGATGCTGAAATCTTTCGAAGGCTGGCCTGTCAATGTCGGAATTCTTGGCAAGGGGCATGGACACGGCAAGGCCGCGCTCGTGGAGCAAATCGAGGCCGGTGCGGTGGGCTTCAAATGTCACGAAGACTGGGGGACTACTCCGGCCGTGCTTCGCTCCGCGCTCACGGTGGCGGACGATATGGACGTGCAGGTCTGCATCCATACCGACACATTAAACGAATCCGGATTCGTAGAAGACACGATTGATGCTTTCGAAGGACGTACTGTCCATTCCTTCCACACCGAAGGTTCTGGAGGCGGGCACGCACCCGACATCATCAGGATCTCCGCGCTGCCGAATGTTCTTCCGTCGTCAACAAATCCGACGCTTCCCTACGGCATTAATTCACAGGCCGAGCTCTACGACATGATCATGGTCTGCCATCATCTCAGTCCTGATATTCCGTCTGACGTCGCGTTCACTGAGAGCCGCATCCGGGCCGAGACCATTGCTGCCGAGAACGTTCTCCAGGATATGGGCGTGATTTCGATGTTCTCGAGCGACTCGCAGGCCATGGGGCGGATCGGGGAATGCTGGCTGCGCGCTATTCAGACTGCGGATGCCATGAAGACCGGCCGCGGCAAGCTGCCGGAGGATGCACCCGGCAATGACAATTTCCGCGTGCTTCGCTACGTGGCGAAGATCACGATAAATCCCGCGATATCGCACGGTATTTCGAAAGTCTTAGGCTCGGTCGAGGTCGGAAAGATGGCGGACCTGGTCTTATGGGAGCCGGCCTTTTTCGGTGCCAAGCCCAAACTCATTCTCAAGAATGGGCAAATCAGCTGGGGCCTGATGGGTGACCCGAACGCGTCGCTGCCGACGCCGCAGCCTGTTTATTACCGGCCGATGTTCGGCGCATTTGGCGATGCACTGTCAAGGAACTGCATTTCGTTTGTCTCAGGCGCCGCGCACGCCGCCGGCATCCAGAAGCGCCTGGGCCTCAGGCGGAAGGTGATCCCGGTCAAGAACATCCGGAAGGTTCGCAAACGCGATATGGTTCGCAATTCCGGCACTCCGGATATCAAGGTCGATCCTGAAACATTTGCCGTCACCGTTGATGGAGTGCATGCGACGGTTCCGCCGTTAAAAATGGTCTCGCTCAATCAGAAATATTTCTTTAGTTAGCAGGCAGTCATGGTCATCATTGAAACCGTTCTCGGCAACACCAACGATCGCGAATGGGCGAAGCGATTGTCCGGTGCCAGCATCGATATTCTTGAACTGGATCAGTGGGAGGCGCAGAAGAATCGCTTCCGGAAAAAGACTGCCAAAGGAACCGAACTTGCCGTCGCACTTGATCGTGGGACGGTCATGCGCGATGGAGACATATTGGTTTGGGAAGCCAGCAAGGCTGCTGGTGTCGCGGTGCGGATACGGCTGCGCGAAGTCATGGTCGTCCATTTGGACGGCTTGGGACATCTCGCACCCGAGATCGCGATGCGCACCTGTCTGGAACTGGGACACGCTCTCGGCAATCAACACTGGCCCGCACTAATCAAAGGCGATCATGTTTATGTGCCACTTACCGTCGACCGCAAGGTAATGGCCTCGGTTATGAAAACGCACCGCTTCGATGACATTCGTTATGAATTTGTGCCGGGCAGCGAGGTCGTTCCCTATCTCGCGCCACATGAATCGCGCCGGCTTTTCGGCGGTGCAGAGGGCCTGGTGCATTCTCACGCGCATGAAACCTATGCCGAGCGCGATGCCGAAACGGGACATGTGCACAGTCGTTCCCCAACGCGTCCGCACACGCATAGTCATGGCCAGTCCGGCGACCACGTCCATATCCACGGATCGCCGGCGCGTCTTGCAGATGACAATACAAAGTGATCGTGCCGGCGGGCCGCGAACGGCGGCCCTTCTCGCCCGGATGTTGCAGTTCGGGGACTCAATGTTCCCGATCGGCGGGTTTTCGTTTTCGTGTGGCTTGGAGTCCGCGATTCAAAAAGGCGTCGTCGTGGATGCTGCGACGCTTGCGGCGTACGCGCGCACCGCGGTGGTGCAGGCGGCACGTGGCGACGGCGTCGCCCTGATTGCCGCACACAATGCCGCGACTGCGGGTGATTTTGATGCTCTAGTCTCGATCGACAGCGTTGTGTTCGCACGCAAGCTGTCTGAAGAAATGCGGACGATGACTATTCGCATAGGCAAGAAATTCACCGAGATCGGGCTGCAAGTCATTGACCTTCCGTTTCTACGCAGATGGTGCGAATGCATCGAAGCCGGTGCCACGCCCGGATGTTACCCGGTATCGCTCGCGATCAATTTTGCGGTCCAGAATCTTTCGGCGAGGGAGGCGTTTGTTGTTCATCAATACGGGGTGGCGGCGATGATCCTCGGCGCATCGCTCCGACTGATGAGGATCAGCCACGTGGACACGCAACGTATTCTCTATGATCTCAATGCCCGCGTGGATGCGGACTTCCAGATCGCGGCTAAGGCTCGCCTCTCGGACATGGCGGGCTATGCGCCAGTTACAGAAATCCTAGCAGCCGTTCACACCAAGGCGCATGTGCGGCTGTTCATGAGTTGACCCGATTGGACAATCGAATGTCGAAAAAGAAAATCGTACGGATTGGCGTGGGCGGGCCGGTAGGTTCCGGAAAGACGGCAATTGTGGAAACCATCACTCCGCGACTGCTCGATCTCGGAATAAAGATACTCATCATAACCAACGACGTCGTGACCACAGAGGATGCAAAGCAGGTACAGCGGACGCTCAAAGGCGTACTGATCCAAGAGCGGATTATCGGGGTTGAGACCGGCGCATGCCCGCACACGGCGGTGCGCGAGGACCCGAGTATGAATCTTGCGGCAGTCGAAGAGATGGAGGCGCGGTTCCCCGACAGCGACGTCGTATTAATCGAGAGCGGTGGCGACAATCTCACGCTGACGTTCTCACCGGCCCTGGTAGATTACTTTATCTACGTGATTGACGTTGCTGCGGGCGACAAGATCCCACGCAAGAACGGGCCGGGGATTACTCAATCCGATATCCTGGTCATTAACAAGACCGACCTCGCGCCGCACGTCGGTGCCAGCCTCGACGTTATGAAACGAGATTCGCACCTTATGCGTGGCAGCAAGCCGTTCCTATTCACCAATTGTAAGACCGGCGAGGGAATCCCGGCGCTCGTCGAGCTCATAGTGCAGGACTTGCTGTTCGATCTGGAAATGCCGCGAAAGAGGTCGGCGTGACGTCGTCAGTCGCCACAACCTGGCATGCCGCCGAGGCTCTCGGTGCATCGGCTCCGGAACTTGCGTCATTTCAGGACGAACCGGCGCAGATGAAAAGCGGGACTGTGGGCAAGACCGGCTTCTTGCGTCTCGGCTTCGAATTGCGCGGCAAGCAAACGATCCTCGCGGACCTTGACCGCCGCGCGCCGTATATGGCCCAACGCGCGCTCTATTGTGACGACGGTGTGCCGGGGCTAGCCCATGTATTCCTGATCACCACGACCGGTTGTCTTTTGCAGGGCGATCGCCTTGCGCTCGAGATCGTGGTCGGGCCGCGCGCGCAGGCGCACGTGACCACGCAATCTGCGACCAAGATTTATACGATGGATGCCAATTTTGCGGCACAGACGCAGACCATAACGCTTGGCGAGGAATCTTATTTGGAGCTACTACCTGATCCGCTGATTCCGCACCGGCTAGCACGCTACCTCAGCGATACGCGGATCTGCGTTCCGGCTTCGGCAACGCTGCTCTTTTCGGAGATCATTCAGGCGGGACGCAAGCATCATCATCCGGACGAATGCTTTGGCGCCACGTTGTTGTCTATCGCCGCGACCGCCTCTCGCCCGGACGGTCGACTGCTATTTACCGAAAAGCTGCTCATCGAGCCGCAGCGATACCCAATGCGGCAGACCGGTGTGATGGACTCTTTCGACGTATTTGGCAACGTGATCTTGTGCACGCCCAAAGACAAAGCCGACTACATTTATTCGCGCGTGCAGGCCGATGTCGACCTCTCACGCGGTGTGGCTTTTGGCGCCTGCCGGCTACCCAACGATGCCGGCCTCATCTTTAAGGCCGTCGGCCGGGAGTGTGCGCAGGTCAAAACGAAGATACGCGAGTTTTGGGGCCTTGTTCGCAAGGAGGTGACGGGCGCCGACCTCCCGCAACCATTTCTCTGGCGCTGAACGTAAACCGAGCACGGACACATTCGCCAAATTACAGCTCACTGCACGACAGGAGTCGGTAATGAAGGAAGTTTTGGCAAGCTGGGAAAAGCTATGTGTGTCGTCTGCAAGTCTGCGTTTCGTCGACATCAACCTGCGCGGCACTGGGCAGGTCATGCTTCAGGACAATCCACTCAGCGGCGCACTGTTTCTCGTTGCCATCGTGTGGGGCTCCTATGCTGCCGGCGTGCCACAGATCGCGATTGGAGGAGTCGTGGCGCTCCTCACAGCAACGCTTACAGCATATTGGGTTCGCGCCGACGAAAAATCGTTGGCCGCAGGTCTCTACGGCTTCAACGGTATTCTTGTGGGATTAGCGCTCGCGACATTTCTGACGCCGGGGCCGCTGCTTTGGGCATATGTGATCCTTGGCGGTGCTGTTTCAACAATTGTCATGATTTGGACGGTCAAGCTGGTGACACCATGGGGCGCCGCTTTGACCTTTCCATTTGTGATCACGACCTGGCTTCTTCTACTAGCGACCTACGGATTTGCCGGGTTGACCGGCACCGCACTGCCGGTTGGAAAGGTCGTCGGCGCGTTCCAGGTTGTTGCCTCGGACCCACTTCGGCTTAGTGATTTTATGCAAGGTACATTGCACAGCATTTCGCAGGTTTTTCTGAAAGGGAACGGCTTGTCTGCGCTGCTCTTGCTGGTCGGATTGGCGATTAATTCGCTTGAAGCGGCCGCGTTTGCCCTTGCGGGCGCGATACTGGCGGTAATTGTTGCGCATCTTCTCGGAGCGGAAAGCGATTTGATCACGGGCGGGCTCTTGGGCTTCAGTCCAGTGCTGACCGCCATCGCGCTCGGCACCGTATTTTACCGGCCGAGCCTTCGTGTTGCGTTGTATGCTGCGTTGGGCACGGTGATGACGGTCGTCACGCAAGCGGCGCTGAATGTCGCGTTGACGCCGTTCGCCATTCCTGCGCTGACCGCACCATTTGTACTGGTGACCTGGATGTTTATGGCGCCGCGCGAGAGTTTCGAGCCGAGCAAAAATAGACGAAGCCGAAAGGCGGCGTAGCTCGTCTAGGATGAATGTATTGATCGAATGCTAATCGAGCGCCGATCGCAAGTTGCTTATGGGAGACCTGAGCCATGGGACTTTTAGGGATATTGGTCGCGCTGGCCCTGTTGATGTGGCTGGCCTACAGGGGCTGGAGCATTTTGCTGGTTGCTCCCTTAGCCGCGCTTGTGGCCGCTGCGATATCGCGCGAGCCGCTTCTCGCGCATTGGACGCAGACTTATATGGGTGGCGCCGCTCGCTTCTTTATCCAGTGGTTTCCGATGTTTTTGCTCGGCGGGTTGTTCGGCAAGCTCATGGATGACAGCGGATCGATCAGCTCGATCGCACGTTTTTTGACCGAACGATTGGGAACCCGCAACACGATGCTCGCAGTGGTGCTCGCCTCAGCCCTCGTAACCTACGGTGGCGTCAGCGTCTTCGTTGCGTTTTTCGTGCTGGTACCGATGGCCAACACGATGTTTAAATCCGCCGATCTTCCGCGGCGACTATTGCCTGCCACCATCGGTCTCGGCGCATTTACGTTCACGATGTCTGCGCTTCCCGGTTCACCGTCGGTCAATAACGCCATTCCGATGCCGTACTTTGGAACAACAACGTTTGCGGCTCCAGGTATCGGGATCATTGCGTCAGCGATCACCTTGGCGTTCGGTATGTGGTGGCTTCGCCGTGCCGAAGCGGCGGCGCGTAAGGCGGGCGAGGGCTATGGCGGCGATGTAGACGCTGCTCCTGTCATCGACGAGAAGACCCGCGAGCATGCGACGGCCGCTGGGGAATTCGATCCTGCCGAGGCACAGCATGGCAAACACGCCAGCAGCGAGCCATCCTTCGTTTTGGCCGTGTTGCCGCTTTTTGTTGTCATCGTCGTAAATTTCTTGATGTCTTTGATCGTATTTCCGCGACTAGGCTCCCATTTTTCATTTTTAGAAAAAGCGGTATGGGGCGGAACCTCGATTGGGGCGGTTGGGGGACTCTGGTCGCTGCTCCTGGCGCTTGCGGCTGGGACCCTCGCCATTGTCATCGTCAACTACAGTCGTTTGCCCTCTTTGCGCGAAAGCCTGGATGCCGGCGCCAACTCCGCCGCTTTGCCGATCCTGACGATCTCAAGTCTTGTTGGTTTCGGCGCCGTCGTTGCTGCGCTGCCGGCGTTTTCTACGGTACGTGACGCGGTACTATCGATTCCAGGGGGACCACTGATCTCGCTCACCGTCTCGATGAACGTTCTCGCCGGGCTGACTGGCACTGCTTCCGGCGGCATGGCGATCGCACTCAATGCACTCGGTGACACATTTCTGCGTCTCGGTGCTGAACATGGCGTCGATCCCGCGTTGATGCATCGCATAACCACGATTAGCGCCGGCACGCTCGACGCTCTTCCTCATAATGGTACGGTCCTGATGTTGCTTCAAATCAGCAAACTGACTCACAAAGAAAGCTACCTTGACATGGTGATGACCGTGATCGTGAGCGTGATTATCTCGCTTGTAGCGGTCATCGCACTAGGTTCGATGTTTGGGTCGTTTTAATTGACAGCGATAAAAATTCGCTGGTGTTCGCCTTCGACCGTCGAAATCCTGCATCATCGACTTCGATTCCTACACCTTGCGCGTGATCGCCGAAGCTGGGGCCATCACCAAGGTCGCGGTGACCGAGCCGCCGAAGATGTAGCTGACGCTAGGCCTGATAATTGACGACCAGCGACTCGATCTGCGCTTTCAGGCCATCGCCGTCGCTGCTGTAGCTCGACGAACCGCTTTTCAAATCCTGCAGCAACTTCAGGAAATCCGACAGCAGCTTGGACGGATCGGAATTGCTTGAGTTCGATGTTGCACGGGCCTGCGCGGGATTTTTCGCGTCGTAAGCCGCTTGTTCGGCCGCACTGACAGTGCCGTCGCCGTTGGTGTCGGCCGGATCGGTGGAAGTCTTGCCGGCACCACCACCACCGCCGCCGCACGCGCCTCCCGGACCGCCAGGGCCGCCCGCGCCACTGGGGCCGCCCGAGAACGCTTGGGCGAAGACATTCTTCAGTTCCGCTGCCTGGGCGCTGGTCAACCTGCCGTCTTTCACCTCGCCGTCGATAAGGCCGTCGATTTTCGCCTTCATCGCGTCCGGCGATGGCGGCGCGCCGTCGCTGGAAGCCCTACCACTCTTCATCGCGGAGTCGATGTCGGTGAGCGCCGAATTCAGCGCCGATTGATCGTCGCTGCTGATGGTGCCGGCCGAGATCTCCGAGGCTAACTCGTCCTGAAGCCGGGATAGCGGAGAAAATTGCTGAGCAATAGCGCTCGAAATCGACGTCATATTAACCCCCATTTGCCGGCAGACAATTCGCCGGTTGTCGGCTTCTATAAAGCGGCGTTGGCGGTTAACGGGCCCTTGCCACGACTCATTTGGTTTGTTTCGGTGTATGTCGCAGAACCGCTCAGAAACATTCAGAAACAATTCTCGTCGCGCGTAACGGCATTGCAGCGCACATCGACGGAAACATGACCAAGCTGCCGCACATCCTGCTTGTGGAAGATGATCGCGAGATCAGTACGCTGATTGCCCGCTATCTGCGTGCCAACGATTACCGGGTGATGGTGACAGGTAGCGGCCGCGAAATCGACAATCTGATGCAGGGCAGCCGGATTGATCTTGTCGTGCTCGATTTGATGCTGCCGGGCGAGAACGGCTTGAGCATCTGCAAGCGGTTGCGCATGACGACGCAAGTGCCGATCATCATGCTCACCGCCAAAAGCGATGAGGTTGATCGTATCCTCGGCTTGGAAATCGGTGCAGACGATTATCTGTCGAAGCCATTCAACTCGCGCGAACTGCTGGCGCGCATTCGCGCAGTGCTACGCCGCTCGACCATCAACGCCGTCGAACCGTCCGCGAGTGGCGCCAGGATTCTGACATTTCTCGGCTGGCGGATCGACCGGGGTTTGCGTGAGCTCAACAGCCCGGTCAGCGCTCGGGTGGTGCTGACCGACGCCGAGTTCGCCTTGCTCCAGGCGTTCTGCGAGCGTCCTGGCCGCATCCTGTCGCGCGACCAGTTGCTCGATCTCACGCAAGGCCGCAGCGCCGGGGTGTTCGAGCGCAGCATCGATATCCTGGTCAGCCGGCTGCGGCGCAAGATCGAAGCCGATCCGCACCAACCGAGCATCATCAAAACCGTGCGCTCCGGCGGCTATCTTTTCACGCCGGCCGTGGAGCCCGCATGACTTTCGGCCGCTCGCTGTTTTTCAATCGCATCGGCGGCCAGATGGCGATTTTAATTCTAATTTCGCTCCTGGCGATTCACGCCTTCATTGCCGCCAGTTTTTTTCTCAGTCATCGCGGCGGGCCGTGGGGCCCGCCGGACGACGATCCCGCCCAGTTCGGGGCGATGGTTCGGCTGGCGGCCGCAACGCCTCCGGCCGAGCGCGCGCACCTGATCGAGGATATGGCGCATGTTTTCCCACATATGGACATCAGACCGGCGGCGGCAATGCCCGTGTCCGTCGAGCGCGCCGATCTGCGGCTGCGGCACCTCGGCAACCGCCTAGGTCCGGGCTTCGAAATTGCGATGCAAAAACCCGGCGCACTGGGCGTTGCGGCGGAAGCCTTAACAGTCGCGGTTAGATTACCCGACGGTGAGGTGCTGAGCGCGCGGTTGCAGCCACGCTTCGAGCCACCGTTTCTGGGCGGCCCAATCGTCAGCACGATTCTCTTCGTGATTATCAGCGTAAGCCTACTAGGCATCTGGGCGACGCGCGCCTTGCGCCGGCCTTTGTCCGGCTTCGCCAAAGCCGCCGAAAGCTTTAGTCTCGACGACGAAGTCGCCAAACTGCCAGAGCGTGGCCCGGAAGAAATCCGCGCCGTGGCCAAGGCTCTTAACCGCATGAACAACCGCGTCAAGACGCTGGTCGGCGACCGCACGCGTATGCTGGCGGCGATGGGCCCTGATTTGCGCACGCCGATCACGCGCCTGCGCTTGCGCAGCGAGTTCATTGGCGATAGCGAGTTACGCGATCAGATGTTGTGCGACCTCGACCAGATGAACGCCATGACGGAAGGCGTTTTGGTTTTCCTGCGCGATGGACAGACGCGTGAAGCCGCGACCGTTATCGACGTCGCCAGCACCCTGCAGACCATCTGCGATCAATTCACCGATCTCGGTCATGATGTACTCTATCAAGGCCCCGATCACGCCACGCTGACGGCGCGTCCCGACGATCTTCGGCGCGCCGTGGCCAATCTGGTCGACAACGCGGTTCACTACGGCGCTCGCACGGTGGTGCGGCTGACCGGCGACAATGCTAGCCTGAGTATTGTGGTGGAAGACGATGGGCCGGGCATTCCGGACGTCAGCAAGGGCGCCATGCTCGAAGCCTTCGTGCGCGGTGATAATGCCCGCACCATGAATGACCGCGCCGGTTTCGGCCTCGGGCTGGCGATAGCGCGCACCGTCGCGGAAGCGCATGGCGGCACGTTGACGCTACACGACCGCGCGCCGCACGGCCTAGCGGCGCGCATTACGCTTCCCACGGCGCCACGGCCGTTATTCGATATGCGCGGCAGCATGGCACCAAGCCGCTTTGGCTTACTCGACTAATTGAGCGCCGACCCGCCAAGGTGGCGGCCGTTGCGAGGTCAAGGCTTTATGTCCGCTTATGGCACAAAGCGGACATAGCCTAGTGCACTGCACATGTCCGCTTTTGGCGGTAAAGCGGACATGCCTTGGATGTTGCTGACTGTTCATTCGCCTGATTCCGATAAAGGAATTTATCGGAGGTGATCATTGCTCGAATCGGCGTGGGTCAGGATTGCAGCCACTTCCAATCAGTATATTTGTCGCCAGTCTGCCGAATATGCGTATATCGTTTCAAGCTTGTCCAGCTACGATGTCCTGAGACCGCAGCAACTTGCGGAATTGTTCTTCCCATTTCAAACAGACGCGAAATCCCCTCATGTCGAAGATCGTGGAAGCGTAAATCCTCGATGCCGAGGAAACGACATGCGCGTGTGAATCCGGCGCTTATCGCATCTGTCGTGTAGGGAAATATCCTCTCTGCCGCCTTCGGCATTGATTTGACAATCGCAAGCGCTTCCGTTGGCAGCTCGCAGTAGACATTGTTTCCTTTTTTGTCGCCAGGATGTTTCATGTCGCGCACCAGAATTCGGTCGCCGTCGAGATCATCCCAGCGCAGCAGTGTGATTTCTTCCTGTCGGCGCGTCGCGAATACTGCGAACGCCACCACTTTCTGCATCGGAACAGACGCTGGGCGATGATCGAGAATGCGCCCAAAGTGCTCCATAAGCCGGTTGAGCTCATCCAGCGTTGGTCGCCGCGTGCGCTCGATTCCTTTCCTGATGAGGCCCAGTTTTTTTAGAACGGTGATGGCGTCATCAAACTCTTGCCGGGCGAGGGGGTATCCCCACGCGGGCCTGGCTACCGTGAAAATGCTGGATAGGTGTGAGAAATAGTTCCCGCACGTTTGCGGCTCGACATTTTTGGAGAGGTCGCGGGCAAACGACACCAATGCATGGCTCGTCAGGTTGCTACATATAATGTCGCCGAGATCACTGTTTTGAGTGTTTTGAGAACCTGCGCCTTCGTGCCCAATACGGTGGTTTTCGACTCCGCAATGTAGCGGTCGATGACGGCGGACAGCGTCGGATCGTCCTTCTGGTTGAGCCCGCCAGGGCGCTTGAGCTCGGCCTCACGTTTGACGATCCAGGCGTTGGCGGCCTGTTTGCGATCGAATGTCTGCGCCTCGCGATGGACGATGGCCCCGCCTTTTTTAATGACGATCTGGGCGGTAAAGCCCTTGGAGCCGTCTTGGCGCGAACGTTCTATTATCGAGCCCATTTTTGTCGTACCGGTTTTGTTGTGGCAGATCAGTCGGCAATGTCAGTCGGTCCAAGAAATCGGGCCGGTACGACACGAGAAAAACAGTACGACATTGTCGTACCACGGGCGGTAAAATAGGCCAAAATGGGCCCAAACGGTACGACATTGGCTGTGAATAAAAGTGACGAAGTGATTGAAGAACCAATGAAAGCGCAAAAGGCGCTGAATTGGCGCTTTTGTGTCGCCCCTATGATGGAGTGGACGGACCGGCACTGCCGCTTCTTCCATCGGCTACTGACGCGCCGGGCGTTGATCTATACTGAGATGCTCACCACCGGCGCGGTGCTGCACGGTGATCGGCAGCGGCTTCTTGGTTTTGACCCATTTGAACATCCGGTAGCGCTCCAGCTTGGCGGTTCTGATACGAAGGCCCTCGCGCAGGCGGCACGTATCGGTGAAAATTTCGGCTACGACGAGATCAATCTCAATGTCGGGTGTCCGTCTGACCGGGTGCAAGAGGGGCGCTTCGGCGCCTGTTTGATGGCCGAGCCATCGCTGGTTGGCGAGTGCATCGTGGCGATGAAGGGGGCGGTGAAGGTTCCCGTAACGGTGAAGTGCCGAATAGGAATCGATGATCAAAATCCGGATGAAGCACTGTTTGCTTTCACCGACACGGCCAAGCGAGCTGGCGTCGATGCCCTGATCGTCCACGCCCGCAAGGCCTGGCTGAAGGGATTGTCGCCACGTGCAAATCGCGAAGTGCCGCCACTCGATTACGGGCTCGTACGGCGGCTAAAGGCAGCCCATCCTGACCTTGAGATCGTGCTCAACGGCGGCATTGCCACCCTGGAGCAGGCGCAAGCCGAGCTTGGACTCATCGATGGCGTGATGATGGGCCGGGCAGCCTATCAGGAGCCTTGGCGATTACGCGGTGTTGATCCGCTCTTCTATGGCGCACCGGCGCCGTTTGAATCCCCTAATGAAGCCGCGCTGGCACTTATTCCGTACATTGATCGGGAGTTGGCCAACGGTACACGACTTCATTCGATCACTCGCCACGTTCTGGGACTTTTCCGCGCAGTGCCGGGCGCGCGCGCCTTTCGCCGGCATCTCGCGACTGAAGCCGTCAAGCCAGATGCTAGCGCCGCCGTCATAGCTGATGCGCTGGCGCTGGTGCTGGACAGCCGTCCTGATTTAGCGCACATCGCGGCGTAAGTTACACACCCGTTTCCCGCGCTCAATTTCCGGGGACTTATGCTGCTGGGTTATCCGATCAGCGAGATCGCTTTGCTCGCGCTCTGGATTGCATGCGCCGGCGTTCTGGTCGGCATTCTTGCGGGCCTGTTTGGCATCGGCGGCGGCGCAATCATCGTTCCAGTGCTGTACGAAGTCTTTCGCGTCCTTGATGTGCCTGAGGACGTTCGCATCCAGATGTGTATCGGGACTTCGCTTGCCATCATTGTGCCGACGACAGTGCGTTCCTATATCGGGCACAAGAAGAAGGGGGCGGTGCTTCCGGACGTCGTGCGCATTTGGGCCTTCCCGGCGATTGTCGGTGTTGCGATTGGTTCTGCGACGGCGTCGTTCGCACCCGCGTCCGTTTTCAAGACCGCGTTTCTGGTTTTTGTGACTTTCATCGCCGTACGTATGCTGTATGGCGGCGAGCGCTGGAAGCTCGGCAATGAACTGCCGGGCCGCGGCCTGCTGGCGTTCTACGGCTTTATCACCGGGCTATTTTCATCCCTGGTTGGGGTCAGCGGAGGCGCAATATCGAATGCGGTCCTCACCCTTTACGGAAGGCCGATGCATCAGGCAGTCGGCACCTCAGCCGGAATCGGTGTTCCGATCACGATTGCCGGTGCGATTGGATACATGCTGGCCGGCTGGCCGCATATGGCTCAGTTACCGCCACTGTCTATCGGCTTCGTTTCACTCGTCGGCTTCGTGCTGATGGCGCCGGTATCGAGCTTCACGACAACCTATGGCGTACGGTTAGCACATTGGCTGCCAAGGCGAAAATTGGAAATTGCCTTCGGCATATTTCTCGTCATCGTGGCGCTGCGGTTTGCCATCAGCATGATTTAGCAAACGGTCGCTCACGGCGTTCCGCGCAGACGCAGCCTGTCGCCCTGGACTTCCCAACTTTGCAGCCGGTTGAGGAAACTCATTCCGAGCAGATTGTTCTTGAGTTGACCTCGCTGGGCAACAAGCGCCGGGACAGCACGTTCGATCAATCCGCCGACGGCGAGGCGGTCGAGCGTCACGGCTGCCGCCCGGGTGCGTCCGTTGGCCGTATCGATATTGACCGTGTAATTGAGAACTTCGACCGGCAATCCCGCTGCTTTCGCCGCGTCCTGCGTCAACACGACCGAGCTTGCGCCGGTATCAAGAACCATCGGAACACGCGTGCCGTTGATGTGCGCCGCGACCGCAAAATCACCACCATGGCCGCGAACAATTTCGACATTTCGGCCGTGCCCGGCAACGTGACCCGGCACCAGCTCCGCGATCACACGATCGGCGACTTCGCGAAGCTCAAATCGATAGCTGTATGCTACTACGAGCAACAGGCCGATCACGGCCCAGAAAAGGCCCGCCTCGATGGCTTTCGACAAACGCTCGCGAAACAACGCGAGTATCAGCCCGCCGGCGAAAACCACCAGCACGATCTTGATTGCGAGCGATCCGATGTCATGCTGCAGGAGATTGGTGATGGCATCCTGACCGCTGCTCGCGATTAAAGCCGCCAAAGACAGAGCAACTCCGAATAAAAGTGACCAGATGAGGCGTCGGCTCACGGCGTCAGTCCATTACCACAGTCGTTTTCGCCGCGGTGCCTGCCGCGAGGCGGGCTGGCAATTCGTTCATGACGAGGGTGCGCTCGGAAGTGCTCATCGTTGCCCATCGTGTAATCTCATCGATGGTTCGGCCGCACCCGAGACAGAGGCCCTGACGGGCATCGAGTGTGCAAATCTTGATGCAGGGTGTCTCGATCATAGTCATCTCTGAAGGAGCCGGATGTTGCGGACCATAAGCATCATGGACAGGAAGGCAATCGCGAGATTGTCGCAAGGCCGCCGGACTAGGTCCCCGCACGGAAGAGCGGCCGACGGCGTAAACGGCGCTTTTCTTCCGGGCCGACGTCGGGCTCGGCTGTCGATGCGATCGGGGGCGCGTGCTCCGGCATTGGTGCTATGGTCGCCACCACGCGCGCCGGCGGAAACGTGACGACGACTTCGGTGCCGATACGCAGCTTCGATTTCAAATTGAACGTCCCCCCGTGAAGGTCGACCAGGCTCTTGGCAATTGGCAATCCCAGACCGGCGCCTTGTTCCGCCGATTTAATTGAATTCGATCCTTGGCCGAAGGAAGCGAGCACGATCGGAATTTCTTCTTCCGGAATACCGGCTCCCGTATCTTTCACACTGATGTACTGGCCGCCAGAAGCCGTCCATCCGACTTTCAGCCAAATCTCTCCGGCCGGCGGGGTGAACTTGATTGCGTTCGACAACAAGTTCAGGCAAATCTGCCGGATCGCGCGTTCGTCGGCCCATAGTCGGGGCAATTCAGGTTCGAATATTTCGTGGATGATGATGCCCCGATTGCTGGCACGCAGCTTGAGCAAATGATGACAATCTTCGACGATAGCCACGAGCGAAACGGATTCCTCATTGAGCTCGTAACGGCCGGCCTCGATCCGCGACAGATCGAGAATTTCATTGATCAGCCCAAGAAGATGCACCCCGGAATTATGGATGTCGGAAGAATATTCTTTGTAGGCCGCCACAGAATGTTCGCCAAAAACTTCGGTCTTCATTACCTCTGAAAATCCGAGAATAGCATTCAGAGGCGTGCGTAATTCGTGGCTCATCTGCGCAAGAAAGCGTGACTTTGCAATGTTTGCGGCTTCCGCGCGTCGGCGTGCTTCGTCGGAGATCGCTTTTGCCTGTTCGAGCTCGCCGATCAGCGCATCCTTTTCGGCGCGCGCCTCCAGCGTCGCAAGCGTGCTGGAATAAAGACGATAAGTAAGAGCTGCGAAATAGCCCTGGGCCGTTATGGCCATGATGGCGAGGAGATAGTCGCGCAATCTGCCTTGCAGGATGAAATCCAGTGCGACCGCAGTCGTGACCGGGAAAGTCGCCGCAAAGACAGCAGTCGGCAGGCTTGACGCCAGCATGCTTGAGACGGCCACGACCAGCAGCATGACGAAAAGCATGAAGGTACCTGAGCTCTCGTCGACACCGACCGGGTGCACCAGGATAAACATCCACGCCAAGCCGTAGAACAGATCGAGCGTCACAAACCGCAGCCGCCATGCACGCGCCGAAATCTCGCTGATTGGACGTTCGAGAAATTGCCGGCACTTCGTGATTATGATCGCGTGGATGACGAGCACCGCGGCTGTCCACGAGCCTGCGGTCAGGGCCCCGCTCCAAATGCTGGACATGAACCCGACTGTTGCAACGAGGAGGAGGATTACGAGGGACGCCGAAATCCGATTTTGCGCATATTGGCGCAAGAGTTCGTGGTCAAAGGCCGCGCGAGTACCGCTGGAGGAAGTCAGGCGATCGCGCGCCTCGCGCACATATTGCGCAGCCAGTCGCCGCTTCACCGGAGATGTTTCGGGTGGCAGCGCGGTGAGATCGGGTTGTTCGCCTGGAATCGGCATTAATGGGACGCTGACACTGACAGTACTGACAAAGACCGGCGGCAGCGTTACGCAAATTCCTTAAGACCAGGCTTAAGAGGGGCCTAAAATCCCTGGTTAACGATTGGTTACACCCCTTTGACAGGGCAATTTGCTCATGTTCGGGTGATGTTGAACGAAATTTCGACGTTCGGCGACGGAGGACCAGATGAAACTCTATGACAGCAAAGTGGCCCCCAATCCCCGACGTACGCGCATTTTTCTGGCAGAAAAAGGCATCACCCTGCCGACCGAGCAGGTCGATATCATGTTGATGCAGCACAAGACGCCTGAGTACACGGCGATCAATCCGCTGCAGCGAATGCCGGCTCTTGTTCTTGACGATGGCACCGTCATTACGGAGTCGATCGCTATTTGCCGATATTTCGAAATGCTGCAGCCGGATCCCCCCTTGTTTGGTGTCGGTGCCAAAGATGTCGCCATCGTCGAAATGTGGAACCGGCGGGCCGAGATCAATTTCTTTTCCAACGTAGCAGCGGTCTTTCGTCATACCCATCCGGCGATGAAAGAGCTTGAGGTGCCCCAGGTTGCAGCGTGGGCGGAAGCCAATAGACCGCGAGTCACATGGTTTCTGGAGTTGCTGGACCGCGAGCTATCCAAACGCGAATTTGTTGCAGGCGATCGCTTTACGATCGCCGACATTACAATGCAGGTCGCGGTCGACTTCATGAAGCCGGGGAGGCTTGCAATGCCGGAAGGAGCCGACAACGTTAAGCGTTGGCATGCGGCAGTGTCCGCACGGCCAAGCGCAAGCGCATAACGTCGGAAATTCAAGTGACTTTCGCAACAAGACCTGCGCAAAGACCCGGGGGTCGTTGTCAACGGTCGAGTAGGGCGATCAGGCTTGAAGTATCCCAGCGTTTGCCGCCCATCGCCTGAAATCTCGGAATAGAATTGATCGACAATCGCGGTTACTGGCAGATGTGCGCCGTTCTTGCGCGCCTCGCCGAGGCAAATCCCGAGGTCCTTCCGCATCCAGTCGACGGCAAATCCAAAATCAAATTTATTGGCGGCCATAGTCTTGAAGCGGTTTTCCATTTGCCACGATTGTGCCGCGCCTTTGGAAATGGTAGCGATCAACTTTTCGATGTCGAGGCCGGACTTCTTTGCGAAGTGCAGGCCCTCCGCCAGGCCCTGCACCAGGCCGGCAATACAAATCTGGTTGACCATTTTCGATAGCTGCCCTGATCCAGGCGAGCCAAGCAGGTTGCAAGCGCGCGCATAGGCCGCGATGACTTTCTCGGCGCGTGCGAATGGATCGGCTTCGCCGCCGCACATCACCGTGAGTACGCCATTTTCGGCCCCGGCTTGGCCACCCGACACAGGCGCATCGATGAAATCGAAACCACCTTTTTTTGCCGCAGCGTGCAGCTCACGCGCAATTTCTGCGGAGGCGGTGGTGTGATCGACAAAAATCTTTCCCTTGCCCATGCCGGCGAAGGCTCCATTCGGCCCCAAGGTCACTTCCCGGAGATCATTGTCGTTGCCCACGCAGGCCATAACGAAATCCTGTCCTTCGGCCGCGGCCTTAGGCGTAGGCGCAAACTTGCCGCCGTGTTGTTTGACCCATTGTTCGGCCTTGGCGGCGGTACGGTTATAAACGGTGACCTCGTGTCCGCCCTTGTTTTTCAAATGTCCGGCCATCGGGTAGCCCATGACACCCAGACCCAGAAACGCCACCTTCGCCATCATCCTCTCCTTCGGCAATTTGCTCTTTGTTGCACTTGGCTGGCCGTAGCCTATGCCTATGTGCCAATAGGTCATTGCCGGAGAGGCGCGTCAACCGGTCTCCTTGCAGGCTGCATTGACCGGCCCACGGCCTTGCCTATGGTGACGCCGAGAATAAGGACGAGCGACGATGGCGGTGAGTAAAGAGCAGGTTCTCGCAGCTTTAGCGAAGGTGCCGTCGCCGGGCGGTATGGCTTTGCCGGACGCTCGCGTGCTTTCCGATATCGTCGTGTCAGACGGCAAGGTCTTCTTCTCGTTAACGGTGGACGCCGCTGCCGTAAAAGCCTGGGAGCCGGTGCGCAAGGCGGCTGAGGACGCTGTACGCGGCATTCCTGGCGTTCAATCTGCACTCGTTGCTTTGACCGCTGAGCGCGCTGCCGGTGTGCCTCGCGCGCCGCAACCAACGGCGCAGCCACAAGCCCGTCCCGCCCATCCTGCCGACAGAGTGCAAACCGGAATCCCCGGCGTTGACGCGGTGATCGCTGTCGCCTCCGGCAAAGGTGGTGTTGGCAAATCAACCACGGCGGTCAATCTCGCTCTCGGCTTGCGGGATCTTGGCCTGAAAGTCGGCATGCTCGACGCCGACATTTACGGCCCTTCGCTGCCGAAGCTGTTGGCCATCAAGGAGAAGCCGCAAACGATCGGAGGCACTCGTCTCAAGCCGATCGAACGTTATGGGCTGACCGTCATGTCGATCGGATTTTTGATCGATGAAGAGACGCCAATGATTTGGCGCGGACCAATGGTGATGTCGGCGATTACACAAATGCTCCGAGAGGTAGAGTGGGGCAAGCTTGATATCATGGTTGTCGATATGCCGCCCGGGACCGGCGACGCACAACTCACAATCGCACAACAGGTACCACTCAAAGGCGCAGTCATCGTGTCCACACCTCAGGACCTCGCGTTGATTGACGCGCGACGGGGCATAGCAATGTTCAAGCGCGTCGACGTGCCGGTGCTCGGCGTGGTTGAGAACATGAGCTATTTCCTTTGCCCAAGTTGCGGCACACGTACGGATATTTTTGGCCACGGCGGCGCGCGAAAAGAAGCCGAGCGACTTGGTGTGCCATTTCTCGGAGAGGTTCCTCTGCATATGACGATCCGGGAAAAATCCGACGCCGGCCTTCCCGTCGTCGCAACGGAGCCGGATGGGCCACATGCCAAAATCTATCGAGAGATCGCTGCAAAAGTGCTCGATCAGATTAAAGGGGCTTCGCGAACCGCGCCGAAAATCGTGATTGAAGCTTGAGACCCCTTTGAACGGTCTCCAATTGCTGGAGATGTCGTTTAAGCCCATAAACTCGTCACGAATGCGACCAACAGCCGACTTGCGCTCGGATGGTCGCGGCCGCATTGTGTGGGGACGCCCGGTCGGCGGTTGCCGTTAGGAAGTCCGCTTAAATCGGGGGCGATTGGAGGAGAAGACTGATGAAACGCCGTAAATTTCTTACTGCTATTGGGGCTGGAGCTGCTGCTGCCGCCGCAACAACGATTGCCAAGCCCGCGATCGCGCAATCGATGCCCGAACTCAAGTGGCGCATGACCGCAAGCTGGCCGAAATCGCTCGATACATTGTTCGGAGCTTGCGAGACCTTCGCCAAACTTGTTTCAGAGGCGACAGACGGCAAATTTCAAATCCAGACTTTCGCGGCTGGTGAAATCGTGCCCGGCCTGCAAGTGCTAGACGCGGTCCAGAACGGGACCGTCGAAATGGGCCACAGCGCACAGTACTACTATATTGGCAAGGACCCGACCTGGGCGCTGTTTTGCGCCGTACCGTTCGGTCTTAATGCCCGCCAACAGAATGCGTGGTTCCACGAAGGTGATGGCCAAAAGCTCATCGACGAGTTTGGTGCCAAGTTCAATACCAAGTGCCTCCTCATGGGCAATACCGGTTGCCAGATGGGCGGTTGGTTTAAAAAGGAAATCAAGACAGTTGAGGACCTAAACGGTCTTAAGATGCGCATCGGCGGCTGGGCCGGGAAGACGCTTGGCAAGCTCGGCGTCGTTGCGCAGCAAATCGCCGGCGGCGATATCTATCCGGCACTTGAGAAGGGCACAATCGATGCCGCCGAGTGGGTCGGTCCTTACGATGACGAGAAGCTTGGTTTCTACAAGGTCGCGAAGTTTTATTATTACCCCGGCTGGTGGGAGGGTGGCACTACCAATCATCTGCTCATCAATCAGGCGAAGTGGAATGAGTTGCCCAAATCTTATCAGGCCGTCGTGACCGCGGCCGCTGGCTACGCGAACGTAGACGAACAGGCCCGGTATGACGCTCGTAATCCGCAGGCTTTAAAGCGGTTGGTCGCAAACGGCGTCCAGCTACGTCCATTCTCGCAAGTTATTATGGAAGCCTGCCTGAGGGCTTCGAACGAAGTCAATGCGGAAACGTCCGCCGCGAACCCCAGCTATAAGAAGGTTTGGGATTCGATCACGGCCTTCCGTCGTGACGAATACCTGTGGTGGCAGGTGGCTGAATATAGCTACGACAGCTTCATGATCCGCAGTGGTGCCAAAGGCTGATAAGCCGCGGTATAGAAATTCAGGGGCCGGCCTATAAAGCCGGCCCTTGCCGTTTCTGGGCCTAGTTGCAGCCCCTCTTACAACTTTGGTTGAAGCAGGGCAGACTGGATTTAGCCGGTCGCCTCCGCCATGGTTCCAAGCATGCCTCCAGAGAGACCAACAACAGAGGGCATGCGGAGGTTTCCGCTGGAAAACCAAGGGAGGGGTTAAAGGGATGAAGCGTCGTCAATTTTTAAAAGCAGCTGGTGTCGGCGTTGCCGCCGCCGCCGTTGCTTCGCCGGCTATCGCGCAATCGATGCCGGAGCTCAAATGGAGAATGACCACAAGCTGGCCGAAGTCGCTCGATACGCTCTTCGGCGGGGCCGAAATGATGGCCAAAGCCGTCGGAGAAGCGACTGACAATAAATTTCAAATTCAGGTTTTTGCCGGCGGTGAGATAGTGCCTGCTTTGCAAGTGGTCGACGCGGTGCAGAACGGCACCGTCGAGTGTGGTCATACCGCGTCTTACTATTACTTCGGCAAGGATCCGACCTTCGCCTTCGGTACATCAGTCGGTTTCGGTCCAAACCAGCGCCTGAATCAGGGCTGGTATACATTGGGCGGCGGTCGCGACGTGCTCAACGAATTCTACAAAAAGTACAATCAGATTTCGATCCTCGCTGGCAACACAGGTTGCCAGATGGGTGGCTGGTTCCGCAAAGAGATCAACTCGGTTGATGATCTCAAGGGTATCAAAATGCGTATCGGCGGATTTCCGGGACGCGTTCTCCAGAAGCTCGGCGCAGTTCCCCAGCAGATCGCCGCCGGCGACATCTACCCGGCACTCGAAAAGGGGACCATTGATGCCGCGGAGTGGGTCGGACCTTACGACGACGAGAAGCTTGGCTTCTACAAGGTCGCGCCGCACTATTACTATCCCGGTTGGTGGGAAGGCGGCTCAATGATCATGTCGATGTTCAATCTCGACAAATGGAATTCGCTGCCGAAGAACTATCAGGCGGTCCTCGAACAGGCGGCGGCTTATGCCAATCAATGGATGGTCGCGAAATACGATCTGGTCAATCCGCCGGCGCTGCGGCGTCTGTTGGCTGGTGGTGCGAAGCTGCATGGATTTTCGCAACCGATCATGGAAGCCTGCATTAAGGCGGCACATGAGCTACACGACGAGATTGCCAAGGAAAATGCCAGCTTCAAGAAAGTGTATGAATCTATGAATGCCTACATGAGGCCAGGCTATGAGTGGTTTCAAGTCGCCGAGCTGAACTACGACTCCTTTATGGTCCGACACAACAAAGCATAATCGTCCTGACGATAGAAAACCCCGGAGCTTCGGCTCCGGGGTTTTTTGTTGTGAAATTTCGTTGCTTGTTACTTGGGCGGCGAACTGAAATCGAGGGGAGGCGGAAGGTCGATTTGCGGAATCTCGATATTCACCTTGTTCGGGTCAACGCCTGTGCCGACGCCTTTGTAATGCATGACCATGGCCGGAAACAGGATCACCAATAGCACCATAATCACCTGAATTATCACGAATGGCACCGCACCCCAGTAGATCTGACCCGTAGTCACACCTTCTGTCCGCTTTCCGCTGACCCGATCGATGAACGGATCTTTGGGAGCGACCGAACGCAGATAAAATAGCGCGAAACCAAATGGCGGGTGCATGAACGATGTTTGCATGTTCACGCCGAGAATGACACCAAACCAAATCAAATCGATCCCAAGATGCTCGGCAGCTGGTCCAAGTAAGGGAATAACGATAAAGGCGAGTTCGAAGAAGTCGAGGAAGAAGGCGAGCACGAAAACAAAAGCGTTGACGAAGATCAGGAAGCCGATCTGTCCGCCGGGCAATGAAGTCAATAGATTTTCGACCCAGAGATGCCCGCTCACTCCGTAGAACGTGAGCGAAAATACGCGGGCGCCGATCAGAATGAACACCACGAAAGCCGACAGTTTAGCGGTGGATTCCGTTGCTTGTCGCACCAAATCCCACGTAAGGCGACGTTTGAGCGCACCGAGGATCAGTGCACCGGTGGCGCCCATGGCGCCGCCCTCGGTCGGCGTTGCAACGCCGATAAAGATAGTCCCCAGCACGAGGAAGATCAGGAATAACGGTGGGACCATTACGAAGGTGGTCTGCTGCGCGATGTGCGACAGGAAGCGGTATCCCAGGTAACGATTGGCAAGCCAATTTACGATGGCGATAGCGAACGCGAACAGAATGGCAAAAAACATACTCAGCACGACGAAATCGGCGCCATGAGTTTCCGAATTCCGCATCATGATCCAGCCAAAAACGCCGCTTGCGATCGTGAGCACGGCGAGTGAGGTGAGGCCACGAGCCCCACTTGGCTCGCGGAACCCAACTGCTTCTGCCGGCAAACCAGGCGTCGCTTTTGGGAATAACAGCGTGACGATGAAGATATAGAAGGCATAAAGGCCGGCGAGCACGATGCCAGGGATAAACGCGCCTTCGTACATGTCGCCGACCGAGCGGCCTAATTGGTCAGCCATCACGATTAAAACGAGTGAAGGCGGAATGATCTGGGCCAGCGTTCCCGAGGCGGCAATCACGCCACTAGCTACCCGCCGGTCATAGCCGTAGCGCAGCATGATCGGCAGTGAGATCAACCCCATCGAAATCACAGAAGCAGCAACGACACCTGTGGTTGCAGCAAGCAAAGCGCCAACAAAGACGACGGCATACGCAAGGCCGCCACGCACGGTTCCGAACAACTGTCCAATTGTGTCGAGCAAATCCTCGGCCATGCCCGACCGCTCGAGCACCAAGCCCATAAACGTAAAGAACGGAATTGCGAGCAATGTGTCGTTGCTCATCACCCCATAGATGCGTTCAGGGAGAGCTTGCAGGAAGTCAGGAACAAACAGGCCAAGCTCGATACCGATAATTCCAAAGAGCAGGCCGACCGCTCCGAGCGAGAATGCCGCCGGGTAGCCGAGCAGCAGAAACAGCACCAGCGCCACGAACATAATCGGCGCCATATTTTGGATAATGAACGCTTCCATTCGAACTCCCCCGACCCCGTTCCGTTCAACGCTTCTCGATTGCTTCTACGATATGCTCGACCTCGGCTTCGAGGGCATGGACCTGCGTCGCATGTGGGTCGGGGATAAGTCCACGCATGACGGCGATACGTTTGATGAGTTCAGAGAGACCTTGCAAAAGGAGGAACCCAAATCCGATCATGATCAAGGATTTTGCGGGCCATTGCGGAAGGCCGCCCGCATTTCCGGACTGTTCGTTGATAGCGAACGACCGGTAGAAGAATGGAATGCCGGTAACCGTCATGATGAGGCAGAGCGGTAATAGAAAGAAGGCGTGCCCAATGACGTCGATCGAATTGCGCACGTTTTTGGGCAATAGGTTATTTACGATATCGATGCGGATGTGTTCATTGGCAAGCAACGTCCACGGCGAGCACAACAAAAACACCATGCTGAAAAGCACCCATTGCAATTCCAGCCAGGAGTTCGAGGAGGTGTCAAAAATTTTGCGTACCGTGGCGTTGGCTGCCGAAACGATAACGGCCGCCAAGATGAGCCACGCTATTCGTTTTCCCAGCCAAGTGGTGACAGCGTCCATTGCGCGCGTCACCGGCAGCAATGCCGTCAGCAATGCATCCAGACCGCTCACTTGACCACTCCCCTCTGACCAAGCCCGCCGGGCTTTCGCCGGCCGGCATTTTTATTATTATTTATGTCCCCTCGCTTGACCATGCGGCCAAGCCTTCCACCTTAATCCGATGCCTCTATCCGGCGTCAATGGAGAATTTGGTCGAAGCACCGGCTGGAGACCCGCTGGGCTACAGGGGGCGGCGCCGGCGGCGGGCTAAAAGCAGGATGTCCTACCCTGTCGGCCCGAAAAAACGCATACGGCGATCCCGGCTGGTGGGGCAGGGGTCCAAATGGAGTTAGCCCCCCGGGGGCCACACGTTGGGCCGTTTCGGTCCGTGACTTTCGGATTAGCGAGGAGAGCCGCCCCGTCGGCGCCAGAGTGGCGGCCTAGAGCAGCCGGAGGAGCTGCGCGACGTGGAATGCTTCCGCAGGCCGCCCCAGTTCGTCCGGTTAGCCGCCCGTCATGCTCATATGGCGCGGCAATGCGGCGCCCTTGTGCCGGCGATCGATCACGAAATCATGCCCTTTGGGTTTGCGCGTGATCGCCTCATCGATAGTCGCATGTAACCGTGCATCGCTTTCCGATGCGCGTAGCGGACCGCGGAGGTCGGCGGCGTCGTTCTGGCCGAGGCACATATACATCGTCCCGGTACATGTGATGCGCACGCGGTTGCAGGATTCGCAAAAATTGTGAGTCAGCGGTGTAATAAAGCCAAGCCGCCCGCCCGTTTCCTTCACGTGCACGTAACGCGCAGGGCCGCCCGTATGATAGTCAATATCTTCCAGCGTGAATTGCTCGGCAAGGCGAGCCCGGATGATCGACAGCGGCAAATATTGTGTGAGACGGGAACTCATCGACGTCACCGAGCGGCATGACTTCGATCACGGTGAGATCCATCCCGCGCCCATGCGCCCATTCAAGGATCTTTGCAATCTCATCTTCATTCACGCCCTTGAGCGCGACCGCATTGATCTTGATTTGTAAGCCCGCAGCCTGCGCGGCATCCAGCCCCGCAATAACCTTCCCTAAGTCACCCCAACGTGTGATCGCCCTGAATTTCTCGGGGTTGAGCGTGTCGAGCGAAACGTTGATGCGTTTGATGCCATTCGACTTGAGCTCGGAAGCGTATTTTTCCAGCTGCGAGCCATTCGTGGTTAGCGTGAGTTCTTGCAGCGCGCCACTCGCGAGATGACGCGACAAAGATGATACGAGCGTCATGATTCCGCGCCGCACCAGCGGCTCGCCGCCGGTCAAACGCAACTTCGTTACGCCTTTCGCGATAAATGCACTGCAGAGCCGATCGAGTTCCTCGAGGCTCAAAAGGTCGGCCTTCGGCAGGAACGTCATGTGTTCCGACATGCAGTAGACGCAGCGGAAGTCACACCGGTCCGTTACCGAGACACGCAAATAAGTGATCGCGCGTTGAAACGGATCGATCAGTGCGCTCGGCTTTTGGCCGCCGCGATCAATCGTGGAGCTGCCATTGGCGAGCGCCATGCGTATTTTCCTGCATATCGGACCCTTCGGCCCGGCTGAACTCATATAGGAATTCTGGCCGGTATTGGCTATAGCGTCCAGCTGCGCTGACGCGCGTGCACCGTGGCGCAAGCTGCTCGCGAGTTGCGTCCTAGTTTTGACGCGGGGGCGGCGAACTGGTGGGCCAGGGCGATGACGACTGCGCGGGCGCCGCCGTCATTGGCGCGGGTGCGGGCGCAGGTGCTACGGCAGCCGCCGGCTTCGGGTGAGCGGCGGGTTTCTTCGTCGCTACAGGCTTTTTAGCGGGCTTCTTCGGCGGCGGTGGGCCGCCGGGCGTAAGTTCAACGACAACCGGGTTCGGCCGTAATCGCGGTGGCTCGCCGGTGACAGAGATCACTTCAAGCCGCTCCGACTCAGATTGATAGCCGGGGAGGGAGAATGTCACCGTCATCGCGCTGTCGACCGGCAGGGCGAGCGCGCATGGCGTGCGGCAAGTTTGCCCATTCGATGCCTTGGCTTCGGCGCCCGGCGGTTCGGATTCCAGACTGACAGTATCCACCGACGGTCCCGACTTAAGACCATCGAGACTCATCCAGTCGGGGGTCGACGAGCATGCCGCAAGGGCAAAGGCGCCGCCGACGATCGCAAGAACTCGATACATCATATTAACCGTCCCACGCGAGCGGCTCGAGGCCGATCGTCCGTTTACTAGGCTAAGGATACGGGTGCTGTCATGCACGTGCAACATATTGTGCCACGTTAACCTTACCACATTAACTATAACTCGGTACTTAGGGCCTTCAAAATGCGGACGAAATAGCGGCTATCGATGCGGGTAGCTCAGCGAAATGGCTGATAGTCCGGTCCGGACTGAATTCGGCGATAGGGCGCTCACTGTAACCGAAGTCGACAGCGACCACCGGAACACCTGCGGCGCGCGCAGTGCGGATATCGGTTATTGAATCACCAATCATGACCGCACGTTGAAGTGTTCCGCCCGCTGCGCCGATGGTACGCCGCAGAACTTCCGGATCGGGCTTTTGAACACCAAACGTATCCTGCCCGCATATCGCAACAAAACGGTCCGCAAGATTGAGTTCGTTTAGCAGCAGCACTGAAAGCCGTTCAAGTTTGTTTGTACAGACGGCAAATTGGTAACCACGCGTGGCAAGGACATCGAGCGCATCTGTGACCCCGGGAAAAGGCCGGGACCGGTCGGCCAAGTGCTGTGAATAGTAAGTGATGAAGTCCGCAAACATTTGGTCGAGCTTCGCCGGGGGCAAAACCAGACCTTCGCTTTCGATGCCGCGGGCGATCATAGCTTTGGCGCCACCGCCGACAGAATTGCGCGCAACGTCATAGGGCACCGGCGCCAATCCCTCCCGCGCGAATATCACGTTGAGGGTTTCGGCGAGGTCGGGAGCCGTATCGATCAGGGTGCCGTCCAGATCGAAGACAATCGTTGCAGCATTCATAGTGGAAATCGCTAGCCTTGGTTTATCATCGTTGCAAGGCCGGTTTTCGGTGCCAACGGCCAAGGGCTGTTCACGCCGCGTGAACAGGGCTAGAAAAGCAGGCCACGAAAAAATGTCGATCGACGCCCGATTGCCCAGCCGGTACCGATGACCGCCGATGCTCAGAAACGCGCAGCTGCCGCTCGCGCCGTTGAATTTGTTCGTTCAGGGATGCGCCTCGGGCTTGGGACCGGGTCGACCGCGAAGCATTTCGTGGAGCTGATTGGCGAACGTGTTCGGTCGGGGTTGGACATCGTCGCCGTTCCGACCTCGGAGGCGACTTTTGCCGATGCAAAGCGTTGCGGCATCCCGCTCACCACGTTGGATGAAACGCCCGAGCTTGATTTGACGGTGGACGGCGCCGACGAGATCGACCCGAAGCTTTCTCTGATCAAAGGCGGTGGCGGTGCGTTGTTGCGCGAGAAAATCGTTGCGGCTGCGTCCGCGCGCATGATCGTGATTGCGGACGAAAGCAAGTATGTCGCCACGCTCGGCCAATTTCCGCTACCGGTCGAAGTGGTGCCTTTCGGCTTGACGGCAACTCAACGCGCCGTTGCAAAAGCGATTGGTGCGCAACAGCGCTGCGGTCCGTTGACGCTGCGGCGTGGCAAGGATGGCCTTGCTTTCGTCACGGATGGTGGTCATTGGGTCCTCGATGCTGCGCTGGGGCGGATTGACGATCCGGCTGCTTTGGCGCATGCGCTTTCGGGTGTTCCCGGGGTAATGGAGCATGGCCTGTTTATTGGCCTCGCGCAGATGGCCATAATTGGTGGACCGGACGGCATAAAGATTGTCGAAAGGCCCTGATATCTCGAGCTAGATGGAGTTTCGAAGATGAAATTCGTAGAGGCCGTTACAAGCGCCGCCAGGCCCGTCGCAATCGCCCTAGCGCTGGTCGCGCTCAGCGCGGCCGCTCGTGCGCAACAGCCATCTGCGGCGGCGATTTCGACCGCTAAGGAAATCGTGAAAGTCACCGGTGCCACAACGCTCTTCAACCCGCTCATCCCTGGCGTCGTCGAGCAGGCCAAAAATTTGTTTCTTCAGCAGAACCCGGCTCTCAGCAAAGACCTCAATGAGATCGCCGCCAAAATGCGCGCCGACCTTGCGCCGCGTTTCGATGAGTTGACCGCCGAGGTGGCCAAACTGTATGCGGTCCACTTTACCGAAGCAGAACTCAAAGAATTGCTGGCATTCTACAAGTCACCGCTCGGAGGCAAGCTGATCACTGAGCAGTCGAAGGTTGGCGAGGATGGCCTGAAGTTTGCGCAGGATTGGGCGAACCGTTTGTCCGACGAGGTCATTTCGACTATGCGCGAGGAATTGAAAAAGCGAGGCCACGCGCTTTAAGGGCTGCTTGGCCGGTCTAAGATCCGGCCTCCTTGCAAAGCGATGGCGGCAGTTGATGGCGGATCACGACGTCGATCTTTTCGTCATTGGTGCAGGCTCTGGTGGTGTGCGTGCCGCGCGCATCGCAGCAAGCTATGGCGCCCGTGTCATGGTAGCGGAAGAATATCGCGTCGGCGGGACTTGTGTCATTCGCGGGTGCGTGCCGAAAAAGCTTTTGGTTTACGCGTCGCGGTTTTCTGCTGAGTTTGAAGATGCCGCCGGCTACGGTTGGACCGTACCGGAGCCGACCTTTCATTGGCCGACATTGATCGCCAACAAGGATCGCGAAATCGCCCGGCTCGAGGCGGCCTATGTCAATACGCTGGAGCGTAACAAGGTCGAGTTGGTCAGGACCCGTGCTGTCCTGGAAGATGCAAAAACGGTGCGGTTGGGGACCGGCGCTCGTGTGCGCGCGGAAACTATTTTAATAGCCACCGGTGCGTGGCCGCACATGGGTCCGAAAATTTCCGGCCGCGAATACGCGATCTCATCCAATGAGGCGTTTCATTTGCCGGAATTGCCGAAGCGCATCCTCATTCATGGTGGCGGCTACATCGCCGTGGAGTTCGCCTGCATATTCGCCGGCCTCGGCAGCAACGTCACGCTGGTCTGCCGCAGCACAAACATTCTGCGCGGCTTCGACGACGAAATTCGCCAACACTTGCGCAATGAAATGCAGGGTCGGGGAATCGCCGTTTTGTCCGATCGCACCGTGGCGCGCATCGATAAATCCGGCGGCGAATATGTGACGCATCTGAACGACGGCAAAACCGTAACAACAGATAAAGTGATGTTCGCCCTTGGCCGACACCCAAATGTCGTTGGGCTTGGGTTCGAAAATTTGCACATCAAGATTCACGAGCATGGCGGCATTGAAGTTGACGAATATTCGCGTACATCCCAATCGAGCATCTATGCCGTTGGGGACGTTACAAACCGGGTCAATCTCACACCGGTCGCGATCCGGGAAGGTCACGCTTTCGCCGACACGGTATTTGGCGGCAAACCGACGCCCGTCGATCACAGCAATGTACCAACGGCGGTTTTTTCGGACCCCGAGATCGGCGTCATTGGGCTGACCGAAAGTCAGGCGCGCGAAAGCCTTGCCAAGGTCGATGTCTACAAGACAACTTTTCGTCCGATGAAGGCGACGCTTTCTGGCCGCAACACGCGGTCGTTCATGAAGCTCCTGGTCGACGGCGACAGCGGTCGCATTGTCGGTTGCCATATCCTGGGGCCGGACGCCGGTGAACTGATCCAGGTCATCGGGGTAGCGATGAAAATGGGGGCGACCAAGGCTGACTTCGACGCCACCATGGCCGTGCATCCCACGGCGGCCGAGGAGTTGGTCACCATGCGCGAAAAAGCCATGAGCTACGGCGGCGCTCCTGCTGAATAAGGCCTAAATAACCGAACTGCTTGGAATAACTGGCCTCGGCGGGCCGCGGTCGTGTATAAGGCCCGCCAAACGCTGGAGTTATGCGTAATGGCCGAACGTTGGACGCCCGATAGTTGGCGAAAAAAGCCTATTCAGCAGGTCCCGGATTATCCGGACCGGCAGGCGTTGGCCGACGTCGAAAAGCAGCTGGCGACCTTTCCGCCGCTGGTGTTCGCCGGCGAGGCGCGCAATTTGAAGAAACAACTGGGCCGCGTCGCCAAGGGCGAAGCCTTCCTGTTGCAGGGCGGCGACTGCGCGGAAAGTTTCGCGGAGCATGGCGCGAACAATATCCGCGACTTCTTCCGCATGTTTCTGCAGATGGCCGTCGTTTTAACTTACGCCGCCGCGTCGCCGGTGGTGAAGGTTGGCCGTATTGCCGGTCAGTTCGCCAAGCCGCGTTCTTCGCCGACCGAGAAACGTGATGGCAAAGAGTTACCGAGCTATCGCGGCGATATCATCAACGACATCGCCTTTACAGAAGAAGCGCGGCGTGCCGATCCGCGCCGGCAAATTGAAGCATTTCGGCAATCGGCGGCAACACTCAACTTGCTGCGCGCGTTCGCACAAGGCGGCTATGCCAATCTCGCCAGCGTGCGGCAGTGGATGCTCGGCTTCGTGAAGGATAGTCCGCAGTCACGGCGCTATGTAGAGTTGTCCGATCGCATTTCAGAAGCGCTTGGCTTCATGCAGGCTTGCGGCCTCGATCTCGAAAGTCATCCCGAGCTACGAACGACCGAATTTTATACGAGCCACGAGGCGCTGCTTCTCGGCTTCGAGGAAGCGTTCACGCGTGTCGATTCTACAACCGGGGACTGGTACGCGACGTCTGGTCACATGTTGTGGATCGGAGATCGTACGCGCCAACATGATCATGCGCATATTGAATATGCACGTGGGATCAAGAATCCGCTCGGGTTAAAATGCGGCCCCTCCAGCAAGCCCGACGATTTGCTGCGGCTGATTGATATCCTCAATCCTGACAATGAGCCGGGCCGGCTCACATTGATCGGCCGCTTTGGCGCCGAGAAGGTCGGTGACCTTCTTTCTCCGCTTTTGCGCGCGGTGAAGCGGGAAGGCAGGATTGTCCTTTGGTCGTGCGATCCAATGCACGGCAACACCATCACCTCAGCCAGCGGTTACAAGACCCGCCCCTTCGATTTGATTTTGAAAGAGGTGCGCGGATTCTTTGAAGTACATCAGGCGGAGGGCACTTACGCAGGCGGTGTCCATCTGGAAATGACCGGTCAGAACGTGACCGAATGCACGGGTGGCGCCCGCGCCATCACCGAGGCCGATCTCAACGATCGTTATCACACAGCCTGTGATCCGCGGTTGAATGCGGAACAAGCCATTGATCTTGCTTTCTTGCTGGCTGAATTGCTCAAGAAAGAGCGATCCGGACAAGCCAAGCCAATGCCGGCGGTCGCGGGCCTCTGAAGACGGAAGAATTTTCCTCTGTTCGGTGTTAGTTTTATCGGAGCGAGCCGTGGGCCCGGCGCTGCGCGCCGCCGTCACAAAAATGATGACCGGGCTGGGGAGAGGTCCTATGAAACGCCAAATTTGGTGCCTGGCGAGGCTTGCCTTTGCGGTGAGCGCATTGCCACTGCTCACCATCGGCGCTACTGCACAAATCGCGGTTTCCGCGAATGACAACAAGGCTGTGCTCGTCAATGGCACTAATGTTGTGCCGGACAATCCGCCCGCGGACACCGTCAATATCATCGATCTCGGGTCTTCTCCACCGAAAGTAATCGGTGAAGTCAAAGCGCCCGCAAGTGTCGTGGGGCCACCGCAAAGCGTCGCGGTGTCGCGCGATGAGAGCTATGCGCTGGTAACCGGCGCCTTCAAGGTTGACCCGACCGACCCGAAAAAAGCTGTCCCCGACAACAAGCTTTCGGTGATCGATATCAAAGCCAAACCGCCGCTCGTTATCGCGACCCTGGAAGCGGGCCTGGGCGCGGCCGGCGTATCGATCAATCGTGCGGGAACGCTTGCGCTGGTTGCCAATCGCAATGAGGGGACCGTGTCGGTGTTCACAATTGCAGGCAATAAGCTGACGCCGGCGGGCAAGATCCAGCTTGGCGACTGCGAAATCAGGCCCAAGCCATGTTGCCTTTACACCCGATGGAAAGATGGCCTTGGTCACCCGCGATGGCGACAACAAAGTTTCAATCCTTTCAGTGGATGGAAACAAGGTCGAAGACAGCAAGATGTTTATGGTCGGAGGCATCCGGCCTTACAGTCTTGAGATCAGTTCGAAAGGCGATGTCGCCGTCGTCAGTGATCAGGGTGGTGGTCAAGGTGACATTGACGTCATCAACGTTATTGATCTCAAAGCCAAGCCACCGCGCATCGTCAATACGGTCAGTGTCGGCCAGACGCCGGAAGGCGTGGCGATGTCGCACGATGGGAAACACGTTGCGGTAACGGTGATGAACGGTTCGAACAGACCAAAGAACCACCCCGCCTACAACGACTATGGCTTGCTGCAAATATACGCAATTAATGGGACCGATCTCACGAAGGTCGCAGAAGCAAAGGTCGGCCATTGGTGTCAGGGCGCTGCGTGGAGCAAGAATAATTTGACGGTTACGATCCAGTGCATGGTTGAGAAGGGCCTGCTGGTTTTCAGCTTCAACGGACGGAAGCTGAGACAAGTGAGCACGGTCCCGCTCAGCGGAGGCGGTGCCGGACTGCGGACGGCCGAACGCTAGCCTTCTCGCTCAACTGGAAATTGGGTATCGTGAAATAGCAGGCGCGGCAATTGGCTCGCGCCTGCTGCGTTATTTGCACTCGTATTAAACAGCCCAATGCCGCTGTTGAGAATCCATAAAGGTAAATGGCCTTCCATTTATTGCTTCTTTAATGATGCCAACGAGTCCTGAACTCACTCGGTAAAATTGTAACGAGTGCGAAAACAATTGGACTGAAAACTCGGCCCCGCGATGAGACACGGGGACGTTATGTTCAAAGTCGGCGTGCGCAATCTGCTCTTTGCTCTGTTTGGGCTATGTGTGATCGCTGGTTCGTCCGCGACCGCAAATCCTTTTATCGTGGAGCAGGAGCCAAGTGAGTTCACGTCTTCGTTCGCGTTGCGATATTGGTATGGCCTCGGCAATACCAGCAAGTCTCTTTACGGCTTTACTCGCGACGAACTTCTTTCGCGTCTGAGTTATACCGGTTTGCAATCGCACTCGCTCGAAATCTTCACGCGCGTTGACCATAGCAGCACCGGGCTATTCTGGAAGGGTTATGCCGGCGGCGGGCTGCTAACTCAAGGCAACCTTCAGGACGAAGATTTTCCGCCTCTCACGATGCCGTATTCTAGTACGAACAGTACACTGCAGAATCAATCGTTAGGCTATATCAGTTTCGATTTCGGTGGCGCGCTGTTGCGTGGCCCTGATTTCCGGATCGATGCGTTTGTTGGCTACCACTTTTTACATGAGCGAATGAAGGCTTTCGGTTGCCAGCAGACCGCTACCAATCCTGACATTTGCACGGGTGGCATTCCGAACAGCGTCGCGGTGATTGTGGAAGACGACACCTGGCAAGCCATACGCGTCGGCCTGAATGCGGACCTTCCGTCTGGCCGAACGTTTGCGGCTGAATCTTGAAGGCGCATTCCTGCCTTATGTCTGGTTTTCCGGAAGCGATAACCATCTGTTGCGGCCCGATCTTCCCACTCCGATTTCTGAAGATGGCCACGGCTGGGGTTATCAATTCGAGGCGCTGCTCTCATATAAAGTTGATGAGGCTATCAGCGTTGGGGTCGGAGGCCGCTACTGGCATATGGAGAGCCGGGGAGATGCGCATTTCGAAGGCGTCGGCGGTATACCGCAGCCCCTCGACTTCAAGACCAATATTTACGGTGTCTTTGTGCAAGGCAGCTACCACTTCGGTCCATTCTGAGCCGGTTGTTGGCGACCGCGGGTCTGCAATGCAAGCACCCCATTGCGGGGCGGGACACCGAGGCGGTAGAGCTTTTCCTATGAACGTCCGTTCTGCCGACAAACTGGCTATCGCCGTTGCACAGCTAAATTCGACGGTCGGCGACATCGCCGGCAACGTCGAAAAAGTGAGGCGTGCGCGTGAGACTGCGGCTGCCCAAGGCGCTGATCTCGTGGTGTTTCCGGAACTGTTCATCGCGGGCTATCCGCCGGAAGATCTGGTGCTCAAGCCTGCGTTTCAGGCGGGATGCCGTTCCGCGATCGAGGTGCTTGCGCGTGAAACAGCTTCGGCTGGCCCCGCGTTGCTGCTTGGTACGCCATGGCTCGATGGCGGCAAACTCTATAACGCGGTGGCATTGCTCGATGGCGGCGCCATCACTGCGTCTGCGATATAAAATCGATCTTCCAAATTATGGGGTCTTTGACGAAAAGCGTGTATTCGCGCCGGGTCCGATGCCCGGTCCGGTGAATTTCCGCGGCGTGCGTTTGGGCCTGCCGATTTGCGAGGACATCTGGGGCGCAGAGGTCGTCGAGTGTCTCGCGGAGACCGGCGCTGAGTTGTTGATTGTGCCCAACGGTTCACCTTATTGGCGGCAGAAGGGTGACGTGCGTCTGAATATTGCTGTTGCGCGCGTTACAGAGCAGGGATTGCCGACAATCTACGTTAATCAGGTCGGTGGCCAGGACGAGCTTGTATTCGATGGCGTGTCGTTCGGCCTGCATTCGGACTGTTCGTTAGCGTTTCAGCTCGCTGGCTTTCAGGAATTGATCGTCACGACGCAATGGACTCGCCGCAACGGAACATGGCGCTGCGAAAACGGACCCGTGGTCGATAGTGTCGAAGCAGACAGAGCCGACTATTCGGCCTGCGTGCTCGGCCTGCGTGACTACGTCAACAAGAACGGCTTTCCCGGTGTGGTGCTGGGACTGTCGGGCGGCATCGACTTAGCGTTGTGCGCAGTGATGGCGGTGGACGCGTTGGGCCCGGATCGCGTTCGTTGCCTGATGATGCCGTACAAGTTCACGTCACAGGAATCGCTCGATGATGCGGCTGCCTGCGCAAGAGCGCTCGGCGTGCGCTATGAGATGCTGCCGATTGCGGCGGCGGTCGGAGGTTTTGAAGAGGCATTAAAGCCAGTTTTTTCTGGCGTACCGCGTGACGTCACGGAAGAAAATCTTCAGGCACGTGCCCGCGGCACGATCCTCATGGCCATCTCCAACAAATTTAATCTGATGGTAGTAACGACCGGCAACAAATCCGAAATGTCGGTTGGCTACGCCACGCTCTATGGCGATATGAACGGCGGCTTTAATCCGATCAAGGATCTGTACAAGACCGAGGTCAGCCGTTTGGCACGACTGCGCAATAGTTGGAAACCTGAAGGTGCGAAGGGTCCGGATGGGCGCGTCATACCGGAAAACATCATCACGCGGCCGCCCACGGCAGAATTGCGCGAAAACCAAAAAGACGAAGACTTGCTGCCACCGTACGCCGTGCTCGATCCGATTCTGGAACGGCTTGTTGAGCGAGAGGAACCGGTCTCAGCGATCGTGGCTGCGGGCTTCGACCATGACACCGTGATGCGGGTCGAACGCATGATCAACATTGCAGAATATAAGCGGCGGCAAGCGGCGCCGGGCGTCAAAGTGACTTTGAAAAATTTTGGCCGCGATCGCCGCTATCCCATCACCAATCGCTTCCGCGATCCGGGGACGCCGATGCCCGCTCCCGACGTCTCTTTAGTCACCGGTATGCCCGCAATAACCGAAGCTTTCGATTTTTGAGTGAGGTGGGAAAAATCACCTTGAGCGGTGTGGAAAAAATCACCTTGAGCGGCGTGGGGAAAATCACTTTGAGTGGGGTGCGGAAAAGCACTCTGACCCGGGTGCCGACGTGCGGCCGGGATACCTCCCGTCCTGTACGCCTTATCGCGCGGGGATAAAGGTCGGGCCGACCGTGCGCACCGTGCGCTTGGTCGGATCCGTTTCAGCCGGCGTCTCCGCGACGGGGGGCGGCGGAGCGGGAGCCGGGACCGCAACCGGGATCCGTTGGTCGGGGCGGATCGGTTTGCCATCCGCGCCGATGCGGGGCTGCGACAGTTGCTTGGCGTTCTGATCCGTCACAACCACATCGCCCGGCACGACCGTATCATCGGGTCCCAAAGCCTTGAGCGTTTGCGCCCAGCTTTCGCCAGGCCGTCGGCAACCGCAGTCCTGGCTCATCGCCTTTCGATATTGGAATGCCGTCGGCAATTCGGTGTAGAGCCGGCCATTGAGAGACACCGCTTGCTGCATTTCCTCGCCGGGGTTGTGGTAGGTGTAGAGAGAGACCTCCGCCGCCGGGCACATGCGCTGGCAAGTCAGTTCGTCGTCGCGAAAACGGTCGGACGACGTCGAGTAGGAAATCGGAAAGATAGAATCCGTCACAGGTCCGTACGCAAACGCGTGCGGAAGGTCCCGCCCATCGGCCCTGACGGTGTCGAATAGCCTCCGTTGCTGTTGCCGAAGAGACGATCGAAAAATCCGCCTTGCTGAGCGGCAAGCGCCGCCGACCGGTATTGAGGGCCGCACCCATTGTCGCCGAGCGCGATCAGCAGGGATCGGCGCTGAGCTGCTCGCTCGGTGGTGCCACCATTGAGACGCTCCAGGTCACTGCGCATACGCTCGAGCGCGTTTCGTTGCTGGTCGATTTGCCGGGTCAGCCCGCCGCACTGGGCAGGTGGATTGCTGAAGATCGAGAAAAAGCTCGAGCTCTCACAACCGATGCGACGCGACTGTGAGACCAGCCGGTCGACTTCAAATTGCTGCCGATTGACCATATCCTCCGCCCGGCGGATCTGGTCCGCACGCGCAGGATCGGCATTGCCGCGATCAACCGACGCCAGTTGCGCTTCGAGCCGTTGGCAGGCCGGATTGGTGGACTGCGCCAGCGTCGCGGAGACGCTTGAGACAACAACAGCTGCGGCGGCAAGGCCATAAATTGATATTTTCATGCCGATTTACTCTAGTCTGAAAATCATGAGGGAGCGAGCCTTGTCGTCAGTGCGCGCGTGCGGCTTCTGAACGCAGGTTCCAGAGCACGCCCGAAACAATAATGAGGGCGCCAATCAGGACAAAAATATCGAGGCGCTCGCCGTAAAAGGCCCAGCCGACCACTGCTATCAATGGGATGCGCATGAAATCCAGCGGCACGACCAAAGTGGCGTCGCCGGAGCGGAATGCGTTGCTCAAACAATAGTGCGACGTCAGTCCCGCAGTGCCGACGCCAAGCGCGGGCAAAATGTGCCGCGTTTCGAAGTGAACGAACACACCGATATCGCTGCCGATGAGCGAGAGCGGAAACTGAATCACGGCCATCCAGAATACGATACCGAACGTCGTTTCGGTCATCGTCAGTTGTTTGGTGGTGATCATCGTGATTGCGTACCCGAACGCGGCGAGCAGCACCAGAATTGCCGCGGGGTTAAACCCTGCAATTCCCGGCCGAAGAATTACCAGCACGCCAATGAGCCCGAGCACCACCACTCCGAGACGGCTCGGCGTCATCCGTTCATGCAGAAACCAGACAGCGAGCAATGCAGTCCAGGCTGGCATGGTGAATTCAAGCGCAAATACAGTCGCGAGCGGCAGCATGGTGAGGCTGAGGGCCCACGAGAATTGCGATGCGTAGTGAACGGTGTTGCGGAACAAATTGAGGCCCATGCGTCGCGGTCGCGCGTACTCGCGCAGCTCCGGGCGCATTGCCAGCAGAAAGAACAATACCAGCAAAGCGACGCCACTCCGGATCGCGAGAATCTCGAAGATACTCAGCCCGGCCCGCGACAGCTCGCGGATCGAGACGGCCATAACCGAAAACGAGAGCAATGCGCCGACCATCCAGAGGACGACGCGTGCGAGTTTGCTGGTGGCCACGTGCGGTTCGCTGATGCTGGAAAAGGATACTGTGCGGATCGGTGGTCTAGCAGGTGCCTGCGGCGCCGTCACTCCGCATCGGGCTGCTTCTCGGGCCGTGCGCGATCGAAGGCCGGAAGTTTCTGGCATGCGGCATCGACCGCCACGATCTTCGGAAATTTATCGAGGGGGACTTTGAGCCGCCGCGCATTTGCAACCTGCGGCACCAGGCAAATATCGGCAAGCGTCACGTGAGATCCGCATGAATAAGGCCCCGGCGTGAGCATCGTTTCCAGTGCGGTAAAGCCTTCGATGATCCAGTGATGATACCACGCATCAATTTCGGGCTGTTCGTGTTTGAGCTGACGCCGAAGGTATTGCAAGGCAATAAGATTGTTGAGCGGGTGGATATCGCACGCGATCAGTTGGGCAATCGCCCGGCATTTTGCGCGTCCGAGCGCGTCAGCCGGCAACAGCGGCGGTTCCGGGTTGATGTCGTCGAGGTATTCGATGATGGCGAGCGATTGAGTTAGGATTTCTCCGGTCGATAATTCCAGCGCCGGTATGCGCGACTGCGGATTGATCGCGCGAAATTCAGGCGTGTGCTGGCGCCCGCCATCCTTGGTCAGGTGAATTGCTGCCATCTCATAGGGAAGTTCCTTGAGATTGAGCGCGATGCGGACCCGATAGGCGGCGGAGGAACGAAAATACGAATAGAGTTTCACGGAATTGACCCCGGCTTTTGTGGCTGGCGCAATCTAGCCGGGTCGGTGGCCGTTGGCGATACGGGGTGCGAGCTGAGCGGATCGTTCGGAGAGCTTCTTGATTGCTCGATCCAGCGCGGCTCGATCGTCTGCGTCGACGGTTTCGAGCAACTTCCGGGCGAAATCAAGCGCGATGGGCGCGAGCTCGCTATATATGTCGCGACCGCTCGGTGTTAGCGACAGAAACGCCTCGCGCAGATCGGCGCGGTTTACACGCCGGGTTACGAGCTTGCGGCGCTCGAGCAAGGCAACGGCGCGCGACACCTTGGTCTTGTGCATGTGACTGTGGACGCCGACGGCCTTAGCCGTCATGACGCCGAATTGACCGAGGGTCACCAGCACGCGCCATTCCGGAACACCAATTTTGTAACGCTCGGTGTAGATTCGTGAGAGCGCTTGCGACACAAGGCTGGCGCAGACATTCAACCGATAGGGGAGAAATTCTTCCAGCTTCAGCGCGACGTGTTCGTCCGTCGCGCCGCGCGCTCCTTGGGCAGTCCCATCTGACATTTAATTGCCGCTGCCGCGTTGCCCCGCGCTCGGCGTTTCTGTGCTTTTTGATACGCCTACCCGCATAACGGGAATCTTGGCCGAACTTGCGTCTGTGCGCAACGCCTGTCCTGAGCCTTTAGTGAGCCTTTAGTGGCGGATGGCCAATAGCGCAGCGCCGCAAGCCTTTGTGAAAGCTCCCCCGGGTCGCCGGGGCTAGCGTATGCCACGATCAGGGCCGACCCCGGGAACCGGAAGAACAGGAGCGTCATGCGCACCTCGCCACGCGCTTTTGCACCACCACAACGATAGGACGGTTGTTGGTGTTGCCGCCTGTATCCGTTGGTTACAGCGGCAACTAACGGTGCATGCACGCGTGGCGTGCTACGATAGGAGCGCAGGCATATGAGAGGTGAAATGCAAACCCGTCTCCTCATTCCGGCATTCGGCGGCATTTACCGCACGTTCGCACCGATCACCGAATTACTAATCCGTGTGGTCGCGGGCGGGTCGCTTGCCATGCATGGGTTTCCAATTTTGTTTGGAAATATAGCAATTGCCGCAAAATTCCTTGAAAGCGTGGGTTTCGAAAATGCGCTTTTCTGGACTTATGTGGTCGGTATCGTCGAATTTGTGTGTGGCATCTGCCTGGCCGTAGGCTTTCTGACACGATTGGTCGCCGCACCCATTATCGGATTTCTCGTCGTCGCGATTGTCACCTACCACTGGCAATTCGGTTTCGCGTGGGAAAACCGCGGCATTGAATATCCGCTGTTCTGGGCAATCGTGGTTTTCCATTTTTTCATTCACGGGGGCGGAAGGTGGTCGGTCGACGCCCTGATCGGACGCGAGGTGTGATGTTGTGACAGCATTTGCCTCCACCAAAGATATTGGCGAAAAGAAAGTCTCATTCGATCAGGTCGGAACAGGGCTTTACGCTTACACGGCAGAAGGCGATCCGAATTCCGGGATCATTGTCGGCGATGACAGCGTGATGGTGATCGATGCACAGGCAACACCCGGGTTGGCCGCCGACGTGATTGCGCGCGTTGCGAAAGTCACCGACAAGCCAATCAAATATGTTTTGCTGACTCACTATCACGCGGCGCGGGTTCTCGGCGCATCTGCATTCAAGGGTGCCGAGATATTGGCGTCAGACGCGACACGGTCGCTGATCGCGGAGCGCGGACAGCAGGACATGGATTCGGAGGTCGCGCGTTTTCCACGCCTTTTTCGTGCTCCTGAAACGATTTCAGGTTTGACCTGGCCAACGATAACGTTTCCCGACCAGATGTCGGTTTGGCTCGGCCGGCGCGAAGTGCGGATTTTACACATTGGGCGCGGTCACACCGCCGGGGATGTTGTCGCCATCGTTCCGGATGCGGGTGTCGTGTTTGCCGGCGACCTCGTCGAATATCAATCGGCTTGCTATTGCGGCGATGCCCATTTCACGGATTGGCCCGCGACGCTGGACCATCTCGCCGAAATGCAGGCCAACGCATTGGTGCCGGGACGTGGTGCAGCGCTCACGACACCGGATATGGTCAAAGAAGGCATCGAAGTGACCACCGATTTCATCGCGACACTCTACGGTTCGGTACAGGAAAGTGTCGCGAAAGGCCGGTCGCTAAAGGATGCTTTTGATTTCGTGCGCCTGACAATGGACCCGAAATTCAAAAGCTTTGCGATCTATGAGCACTGCCTGCCGTTCAACGTGGCGCGCGCCTATGACGAGGCCCGCGGAATCGAATGGCCTGTGATCTGGACTGCCGAACGGGACCGCGAGATGTGGGCGGCCTTGCAGGGGACCTAGAGCAGTCAGCGCACCGTGCGTCTATCTCGTGCAAACGATCGCGACCACGTCGCAACGATTGCCATCGCAACTGCGCGCGCTGTCGGTGGGAATGGCCCCGGTCATATCGGTGCGTTCGACGCTGTGGAAGGTTGCAGCTTGTGCAAATTCTTGCGTTTTGCAGTAAGCGTTGGCTGCGGCTGCACCGCACTTTTCGCCAGCCGCAAGACACCGGTCGATCCCGTATCCATCGGCGTCGTTGGCGACGATGAACATACGCCGTTCGGCTTGCGCCGAGGTGGAAAGACCAAAACAAAGCCACGCAATAAGCCCCACCAGAACCGTCCGCATTACCAAGCACTCGTGCGATGTGAAGGCGCCGCCCCCGGCGTCAATGCGGACAATGTGAGAAAAATCGTTAAACGCTGCTTAACCGTCGGGGAGTACCGCGCGGTCACCAATTTTTTCCTGTGTTTTGCATGGTTTGCGGCCGGACCTTGACGGCACGGACGTGACAAATCATTGTGCCGCCATGAACGGCCTTAACCATATCTGCGGCATTTGCCGCGAGATTATTCGCTAGCGCGCAACGCTGGCTGCGGCCGTCTTTTCTCAAGATTGAGATAGCAAGACGCCGGCCAGCGGGGCCGCCGGGTGTCATTTGCTATGGAACTCAAGCTCTACGATACGCTGACGCGCGAGAAGCGGATTTTTACGCCGATCGATCCCGCGCGCGTGCGCATGTATGTGTGCGGGCCGACGGTCTACGACTTTGCCCATATCGGGAATGCGCGCCCGGTCATCGTGTTCGATGTTCTGTTCCGGCTGCTGCGGCATCTCTATCCGGGTGAGGGGCGCGTCATTTATGTCCGTAACGTCACCGACGTCGATGACAAGATCAACGCGCGCGCGGCCGAGCGTGGCATTTCCATCCGTGACCTGACCGAAGAGACGTATAAAAATTTCAAAGCGGATGTCGCAGCGCTCGGCTGCCTGCCGCCGACCGTCGAACCGCGCGCAACCGAGCATATCGATCAGATGAAGCAGCTGATTGAGCGGCTGGTGAAATCCGGTCATGCCTATGTGGCGGAAGACAACGTACTGTTCCATGTGCCGTCGATGAAAGACTACGGCAAGCTCTCCAATCGCCCGCTGGATGAAATGATCGCCGGTGCGCGCGTCGAAGTCGCGCCCTACAAGAAAGATCCGCAAGATTTCGTTTTGTGGAAGCCATCGAAAGCGGGTGAGCCCGGGTGGCCGTCGCCGGCCGGCATCAAGACCCCGGGTCGGCCAGGCTGGCATATCGAATGTTCGGCGATGGCTTGGAAGCACCTCGGCGAAACTTTCGATATCCACGGCGGCGGCATCGACCTGGTGTTCCCGCATCACGAGAACGAAATCGCGCAATCGCGCTGCGCCTTCCATACACCGGTGATGGCGAATTACTGGATGCACAACGGCTTCTTGCAGGTAGAGGGCGAGAAGATGAGCAAGAGCGTGGGCAATTTCGTAACGATACGCGAATTGCTTAAAACTGAGAAATTTGGCGGTAAATCGTGGTCCGGCGCAGCATTGCGCCTCGCAATGCTGAGGACTCACTATCGTCAGCCGATCGACTGGACGGTCAAATCACTCGACGAGGCATACAAAAACTGGATCTCGCTGGGTAATGTTGTGCGAGAGCATATGAATCCTACTTCGCCAGATGGCCGCTTCATGGCTGAATTGGCGGACGATCTTAATACCCCCGCCGCATTTACTCGATTGTTTGAACTCAGAGATGAAGCGCTACAAGGTAATCAGGCGTCTGGACGTGCACTTACGGCATCCCTCCGACTTCTTGGCTTTTTTGAGGGTTCTTTCTCCGTCAAGACAACAATCAGCTATGCGATTAGTGAAGGCGGACTGACGGTGGATGATTTAGTTGCCGCTGTTCGGAATCTGAGTGACGACTTTGACATTCGGGATATCGCACAGCAGCTTAATCCGAAATTAAGTCAAGCCGCGCGTGATTTCGTGGCGAAATTTACTCCAGGCACAACTGTCAGAGACTTGAATTCGATCTTTGACGATGCATTTACGGCATCGCAGCTTTTAAGTCTTGATTTCAAACGTCTAAATGCCCGCAAGGCAAAAGACTTCAAAGAATCCGACCGCATCCGCGATGAACTCGCCGCAATGGGCGTCGTGCTCAAGGACTCCAAGGACGGCACCACGTGGGAGGTCGCGCGATGACTTCTCCTCCGTCATGGCCGGGCTTGTCCCGGCCATCCACGCCTTTTCTTCTGGGCGCCTTCAAAAGCCGTGGATGCCCGGCACAAGGCCGGGCATGACGCCGTGGCGACAGCTACGCATCAATCGAAGGGGCGGCGCTAATGGCCGTTGCGCATCCCAAACTCGCCCTTCGGCCGTTCCTGCCGGACGATGCGGCGCTGCTGCGCGAAATCTTCCGCGACAGCATTGAGGAATTGACCGACGAGGACTACACCCCGGCGCAGCAGGACGCCTGGGCCTCGGTCGCCGATGACCTCACGGATTTCGGTAAAAAATTGTCGGGGCAACTGACTTTAGTAGCGACTCTGGAAGGCTCGCCAGTCGGGTTCGCCTCGCTCGAAGGCAAGGACAAGATCGACATGCTTTACGTCCACCCTGCTGCAGTCGGGCAGGGTGTGGCCGCCATGCTGATCGATGCTTTGGAAAAGCTTGCCGGCGCCCGCGGAACGGTCAAACTCATTGTCGATGCAAGCGACAGCGCGCGCGGCTTCTTCGAGAAACGCGGCTATATCGCGCAGCAGCGCAACACGCTTTCTGTTGGCGACGAATGGCTCGCCAATACCACGCTCCATAAACAGCTCGCAGCGACCAAACGGGAGGCCTCATGACCAAGCCTGACACGCCATTCCCGCGCCACTGGCTCTATTACATCGTGCTCAAATACGGTGTGCTCGCAGCCGCAGTCCTGATCGCGTTCTATGTCGTTTACCGGCTGACCTAAGGATACTCATGAAACGCCATCATATCATCATGGGCGCCATCGCAATTGTGATCGCCATTGCATTGCTCTCGAACTATTACCTTTGGTGAGAAACAATGCCGAAGGAGCGCCTCTATCTCTTCGACACCACGCTGCGCGACGGCGCGCAGACGAACGGCGTTGATTTCACGCTCACCGACAAGCTGGCGATTGCCGGCATGCTCGACGAGCTTGGCATCGACTATGTCGAGGGCGGATACCCTGGGGCCAATCCGACCGACACCGAATTATTCGGTACGGATCGCAAGCTTGATGCGACCTTCACCGCTTTCGGCATGACGCGACGGCCGGGCCGTTCTGCATCCAATGACCCTGGCCTTGCCGCGCTGCTCGACGCCAAGGCCGACGCGATCTGTTTTGTCGCCAAAGCGTGGGATTATCACGTCAAAGTCGCGCTGGAGACGACGAACGAAGAAAACATCGCCTCGATCCGCGACAGCGTGAAAGCCGCCAAGGCGAAGGGCAGGGAAGTGCTGCTCGATTGCGAGCATTTCTTCGACGGCTACAAGGCCAATCCGAAATTTGCGCTTGCCTGTGCCAAGGCCGCCTTCGACGAAGGCGCCCGCTGGGTCGTGCTTTGCGACACCAATGGCGGCACGCTGCCCGACGAAGTCGAAAAGATCGTCGGCGAGGTGGTGAAAGTCATTCCCGGCGATCACGTCGGTATCCATGCCCACAATGATACCGATCAGGCGGTCGCCAATTCGCTCGCCGCCGTTCGCGCCGGTGCGCGCCAGATCCAGGGCACGCTCAACGGTCTCGGCGAGCGCTGCGGCAACGCCAATCTCGTTTCCATCATCCCGACGCTCAAGCTCAAGCCGGAATTCGCCAAGCAATTCGAGATCGGTGTCAGCGACGCGGCGTTGAAGAAACTCGCGCATGTTTCGCATGCACTCGACGAGCGGCTCAATCGTGCGTCCAATCGGCACGCGCCTTACGTCGGCGAAAGTGCCTTTGCAACCAAGGCCGGCATTCATGCCTCCGCCATTATGAAGGACCCGGCGACTTACGAGCATGTCGCGCCCGAAGCGATCGGCAACCGCCGCAAAGTCCTGGTATCGGAGCAGGCCGGAAAGTCGAACGTGCTGGCTGAATTGGAACGCGTCGGCATCAAGGCCGACAAAGACGACCCGCGCGTTGGGCGGCTCCTCGAGATTGTCAAAGAGCGTGAGACGATTGGTTACGCCTATGAAGCTGCCGATGCCTCTTTCGAGCTTCTCGCGCGCCGCACGCTTGGTAAAGTGCCGAATTATTTCGATGTCACCCAGTTCGACGTCAATGTCGAACAGCGCAATAACGCGAAGGGCGAGCGCGTCACTGTCACAATGGCTGTGGTCAAAGTGAAAGTGGGCGACGACAACATGATCTCAGCGGCGGAAGGCAACGGTCCCGTCAATGCATTGGATCTCGCGCTGCGTAAGGATCTGGGCAAATATCAGAAATATATCGCGGGTCTGACGCTGACCGACTACCGCGTGCGTATCCTCAACGGTGGTACCGAGGCCGTGACGCGCGTTCTCATCGAGAGCGAAGACGAGGCCGGGGAACGGTGGACGACCATCGGTGTGTCGCCCAATATCATCGATGCCTCATTCCAGGCCTTGATGGATTCCATCATTTTTAAGCTCGTGAAATCCGGCGCGCCGGCGTGATAAAAATGTGAGACCTGCAGCCGTCATGCCCGGTCTTGTGCCGGACATCCACATTTTGAATTTACTATCGACGAAGACGTGGATGGCCGGAACGAGCCCGGCCCCGACAAGGGGAAAATTTCGGTGCCATGATCGACCACGTTTCCATCGCCGTACGCGATCTTAAAGCCGCCGAGGCTTTCTACACTGCGCTCCTGGCGCCGCTCGGACTGAGCAAATTGCGTGAGTGGCCGGATGCGGCAATCGGCTATGGCAAGAAATACCCGGAATTTTGGATCAATCGCCGCGTGAACAAAGCGGTAGTCGCCGACGATAACGGCGCACACGTTTGCCTGCGCGCGGATTCCACAAAAGCCGTGGATGCCTTTCATGCGGCGGCGGTCGCTCACGGCGGTGCGTCCGATGGCGCGCCGGGCCTGCGGCCAGAATACAACGATCGCTACTATGCGGCATTTGTCAGCGATGCCGATGGAAACCGCATCGAAGCGGTGACATTTATCGACGGAAAGTAACGCCTACAGCTGGTCGGCGCTGGCTGCCGTCATCTTTTTTGCTTCTTCCGGCGTCGCTCGTGCGGCCTCTTCCAGCATTGGGAGAATGTCCGAAACCTTGTCGGCGATAAGCAGATCAAAGTTGAGATCGCCGCGGATAAACTCGAGCTTCTTCATGTGCTCGATAAGAGCACAAAGCGGATTCCAAAAGCCTTTAATATTGGCAAGCAAGATCGGCTTGCGGTGACGGCCGAGCTGAACCCAGGTCATCTGCTCGACAACCTCTTCGAGCGTACCGATGCCGCCCGGCATTGCCACGAAAGCATCCGCCATCTCGAACATCTTGCGCTTGCGCTCGTGCATATCGTGCGTGACGATCAGGTTGTCGGCGCCACGCATTGCGTGTTCGCGCACGACCAAAAATTCGGGGATGATCCCGGTCACTTCACCACCGTGGTCGAGCACCGACTTGGCAAGCATACCCATCATTCCGACGGACCCTCCGCCGAAGACCAGGCCGATGCCGTTTTCGGCAAGGACCGAACCGAAAGCACGGGCGCTTTCGGCAAAGGCGGGATCCGTGCCGGGCCCCGAGCCGCAATAGACGCAGATTTTTCGAATTTTGCTGGATTTTTCGCTTCTGTTCATGGCTATGCATGTGCATTGCACTTGCGGCATCGTCAAGGCGGCCGGATGTCATCCGAAATCAGCGTGCAGGGTGATTAACTGGCCAGAATCCACCTATATGAAGACCTGAATGAGCGACCATCACCACCATCGAGCACCCAGTAGCGAATCGCCCGTCTCCGCGGACCGCGGCGCCCTGCTCACGACCCTCATCCATCTCTGGCCCTATATCTGGCCCTCGGATCGTCGCGACCTGAAAACCCGTGTGATCGGGTCCCTTGTTCTGCTGTTGGCCGCAAAGCTCGCGACCGTCGCAGTGCCCTTCACGTACAAATGGGCGACCGACGCGCTCGCTGGTCACGGCACCGCGCCGATCGAGGCTTCCAATTGGCTCCTGTGGGCGATGGCCGCGCCGATCGCGATGACGATCGCGTACGGCGGCATGCGCATTCTGATGGCGGCGCTGACTCAGTTGCGCGACGGGCTGTTCGCCAAAGTGGCTATGAACGCGGTGCGCCGGCTTGCCTATCGCACTTTCGTGCACATGCATGAGCTCTCGCTTCGCTTCCATCTTGAACGAAAAACTGGCGGGTTGACGCGCGTACTCGAGCGCGGCCGCAATGGCATCGAGACGATTGTGCGCATGGTAATTTTGCAATTGTCGCCGACGATCGTCGAACTCGCCTTCATCGTTGCGGTGCTGATGTGGCAATTCGACTGGCGATATGTGGCGGTGATCATGGCCACCGTCCTCGTCTATATGACCTACACCTATCACGCCACGGAATGGCGCATCGGCATTCGGCGCAAAATGAACGACAGCGATACCGATGCCAACATCAAAGCCATCGATTCGCTGCTCAACTACGAGACCGTGAAATATTTCTCTGCCGAAGAGCGTGAGGCCTCGCGGTACGACCGCGCGATGGCGCGTTATGAGGGCGCAAGCGTGCAAGCCTATACATCGCTCGCGGTGCTCAATGCCGGGCAAGCCGTCATCTTCACATTCGGTCTTGCCGCGGTAATGGTGATGTGCGCCTTCGAAATCCAGGCCGGCAGCAAGACGGTCGGCGATTTCGTCCTGGTCAACGCGATGATGATCCAGCTCTATCAGCCGCTCAATTTCATGGGCATGGTCTATCGCGAAATCAAGCAGGCGATCACCGACATCGAGCTCATGTTTTCGATTTTGTCGCGCGAGCCGGAAATCAAGGACATCACAAACGCGCCGCCCCTTAAAGTGGGAGCCGGCACCGTCCGCTTCGAGAATGTCAGTTTTGCCTATGAACCCACACGCCGCATTTTAAAGGGCATCAGTTTCGAGGTTCCTGCCGGCAAGACTGTTGCGGTTGTGGGGCCTTCGGGTGCCGGCAAGTCGACGATTTCACGCCTGCTGTTTCGGTTTTACGACCTGTCCGGCGGCCGCATTTTGATTGACGGCCAGGACATCGCGAAGGTCTCTCAGAAATCATTGCGGCTGGCCATCGGCATGGTGCCGCAAGACACGGTGCTGTTCAACGACACGATCCGCTACAACATTCGCTACGGACGGTGGGAGGCCACGGATTCTGAAGTGGAGGAGGCGGCCAAGCTGGCGCAAATTGATCCTCTCATTCGAATTGCGCCCAAAGGCTATGAGACGGAAGTTGGCGAACGGGGGCTAAAGCTGTCCGGCGGCGAAAAGCAAAGGGTGGCGATCGCGCGCACTATTCTGAAGGGGCCGCCCATTCTGGTGCTCGACGAAGCAACTTCCGCGCTCGACAGCCATACCGAAAAAGAAATTCAGGACGCGCTTGAACGTGTTTCGCGCAATCGCACCACATTGGTGATCGCGCATAGGCTCTCCACAATCGTTGGGGCCCACGAAATTATCGTGCTGGATCAAGGCGAGATCGTTGAGCGCGGCACGCATTATGCGCTGCTGGCGGCCAATGGTCTTTATGCCAGCATGTGGAACCGCCAGCGCGAGGCCGAAGAAGCGCGGGAAAAACTTGCGCGCGCGGGCGAGGAGCAGGTTGCGCCCAATCGCAATCCGCCGCTGGTCGAGGATGCCATCAGTGCGGCCGCCGCGACCCCGCTTGAAGCGCCGGCTGACGCCGCGGAGTAAGATAGATCCATGTCGATCTACGATTCGATTCGCGCTCAAATCGTGCCGGTTACGCCCGAGGGCTACCCTTTCATTGGTGCTTTCGCATTCGCGAGCATCGTCCTCTTTTGGCTATGGAGCCCGCTCGGCTGGCTCGGCACGCTAGCGACGATCTGGTGCGCTTATTTCTTTCGCGATCCGCCGCGTGTGACGCCGGTGCGCGATGGTTTGGTTGTCGCGCCGGCGGATGGGCGGATAAGCCAGGTCACAAGCGCTACGCCACCACAGGAACTCGGTCTCGGCACCAAGCCGTTACCGCGCATCTCGATATTCATGAGCGTCTTCGATTGCCACGTGAACCGCAGCCCGGTGGCGGGAAAAATCGAGAAAATCGTTTATCAGCCCGGCAAGTTCTTCAACGCCGACCTCGATAAAGCGAGCGCCGATAACGAGCGCAATTCGCTGGTGATCGCTACTGCGGGCGCGCGCGTCGCCGTGGTCCAGATTGCCGGACTAATCGCGCGGCGCATCGTTTGTTTCGTGCGCAACGGCGACTCCATCGGTATTGGTCAGCGCTTCGGTATGATCCGGTTCGGCTCGCGCCTCGATGTCTATCTGCCGGAAGGCATACCGCCGCTCGTCGCCGTCGGGCAGACGTCTACCGCCGGAGAAACCGTCCTCGCCGACTTGCGCGGTGCAAACGATGCGAGAGCATACCGGACGGGGTGACGACCGCCCGGTAATGCTGTGCGCAGTTATTTCCCCGCCAGATAGTTTCTCCGAATCGGTTTAAGTGCGACCAGTGCGAGGACGCCGGTTAACGCATCTAACGCAATGATGATCGCGAACACCGGCAACCAGCTGCCGGCCTTTGCGTATATCAGCGCCGCCACCGGTGCCCCTAACACCGATCCGACACCCTGCGCCATGTACAGAAAGCCATAATTGGTGGTGGCGGACTTGGTTCCGAAGGTGTCGGTCAGCGTCGACGGAAACAGCGAGAAGATCTCGCCCCAGCCGAAGAACACCACGCCAGACAGCAGGACAAACAGCAACGTGTTATCCCGCATCAGGACCATGGCTGCCACCGCGCACGCTTCCATGATGAAGGCGATCGCCATCGTGGCCGATGTGGTCCGACACCCAGCCGAAGAATGGCCGAGTGAGGCCATTGGTTATGCGGTCGATTGTGAGCGCGAGCGGCAATGCGGCAAGACCGAAGACCGTGACTTTGGTGACGCCGAAGTCGCGTGAGAACGAGGCAAATTGCGAGATGATCATGAGCCCGCCGGTCGACATCATGGTCATCATGAAAAACATCAGCCAGAAGACCTTCGTCTTCAGCATGTCGGCCGGCATCGCATCCTTTGCCGTTGAGGCGATGGTGGCCCGTGGAAGTTTGTCAGTCGATTGCGGCATTCGCATCGGCAGTGCGGCGGCGGCGCCGACGATGCCGAGGATGATGCCGAACACGACCAGCGTGTGTTGATAGCCGGCAGTCGTCATCATCGAATTGATCGGGAAGGTGGTGAGAATGGCGCCGAAGCCATAGCCGGCAGCGACCATTCCTGTGGCGAAGCCGCGCCGATCCGGGAACCAGCGCACCATCAGGCCGATGATGCCGATATAGACAATGCCGGTGCCGACGCCGCAGAGCAGACCATAGGTAAAATAAAGGCTCATCAGGCTCGTGGCGTAAGCCGATGAAATCCAGCCAGCCCCCGACATCAGGCATCCGACGGCGATCAGGAGCCGCGGACCAAATTTATCGACCAAGTAGCCCTGCACCGGCGAGAGCCAGGTTTGCAGAATGATCAAGATGGAGAACGTCCACTGAATGTCGGCCAGTGACGCTCCAAGACCGTCCTGAAACGATTTTGTGAAAAGCGTCCAGACGTATTGCGGGCTGGAAATCGACATCATCGCAACGATGCCGAGCACCAGCTGAACCCAGCGCGTCGATGTGGCCGCCGGCACGGCCAGCGGTTGTGTAATCGTGGTCATTTTTTGTGCTCCCTCATCCCTCGCGGCGATTGCATCCGATAAGGGTCCCCAACGCAAGATGCGGACCAAACGAAACAACCACTGATCCCCTTGAAATTGCATCGGAATATCGGCGGCTGTTACGCCGGCGGGTCGTTGCTGCTCGATGTTACGGCTGCTGCCCATAATTTCGGCGCGATATTCCGCTTACTATGGCCATAGTCTTTTCAGCCGGATCCGCGGCAAAAGGATATATTTCGCGCATGGTGTTTCCTCCGTTTGACCCCGCGCCTCCGCCGTTCCGGCGCCGTTTCAAGGCGATCCCGGTCCGCACATTGCTGCCCAACCTGATCACGTTGCTCGCGCTTTGCGCCGGGCTGACTGCGATCCGTTTGGCGGTGGAGAGCAAGCTTGATTGGGCGCTCGCGGCTATCGTGTTCGCCGCGCTGCTTGACGGGATCGACGGGCGTATCGCGCGCCTGCTCAAAGGCACATCACGCTTCGGTGCCGAACTCGACAGTCTCGCCGACTTCGTCAATTTCGGTGTTGCTCCGGCGTTGATCTTGTATTTCTGGGGATTGCACGATCTTAAGTCGGCCGGATGGATTGTCGCGCTCGTCTTCGCGATTTGCGCAGGTCTTCGGCTCGCGCGTTTTAACGTGATGATCGACGATCCCAATAAACCGGTCTGGGCGGGAAACTTCTTCACAGGGATTCCCGCGCCGGCCGGCGCCATCACCGTGCTGTTGCCGATTTATGTGAATTTTCTTGGCGTATCGGACGGCCTTATCGCGGTGTGGTTCACGTTCTTCTATACGCTGCTGATTGCGCTATTAATGGTGTCGCGGTTACCGGTGTTTTCCGGCAAGCGCGTGGGAAAGCGCGTGCCACCGGAAATGGTGTTGCCCGTTTTTGTCGCGGTGGTTTTGTTTTTTGCATTGCTGGTGAGTTATCCGTGGCAGGTGCTCACCGTTGGTACGCTCGCTTATCTGGCGTGCCTGCCGCTCGGGTGGCTGTCCTATCGTGAATACCAGCGGAAGGACCTCGCGGCCGCAGCCGCGACCGACACGACATTTCCTCACGAGACGACGGTTGGCCAGAGTGTCGACAAAGACCGGCCGGCGCGCCTGAACTGACGTCAGTTCTTAGCGAGCGGAAAACCTGGCATGAGATCGTAGGGGTGCGCCCAGCCCGGAAGCGCTTTCATGCGTTCAAGCCAGGAGCCGATTGCGGGATGGTCCTTGGTAATGTCGAATCCGAATTCCTCGGGCGGGTAATAAAGATACGCCGTCATCGAAATATCGGCGATGGTTGGCTTGTCGCTGACAAGATATTTCCGTTCGGTGAGCCGTTTGTTGACGATCGCAAGATTGCCGTCGATACGGCCTTTCAAAAATGCAAGGACAGCCGGATCGCCCGGCGGCTTTGCGAAGTTCTTTAAAAAACGAAATGGACCGAGGAAGCCATTGACCTTCTGATTATCGAAAATGATCCAGCGGAGCGCCTCGAGCTCCTCATCTTCGCCTGACGGTTTGAACTTGCCCGTCAGCTTGGAAAGATAGGTCAGAATCACGCCCGATTGGGTCAGCCTTTTCTTTCCATGTACCAGCACGGGTACTTCACCCATCTCGTTCACGTCTGTTCGGTACTCGGCCGTTCGTTGAACGCCTTTTCCGAAAAAATCGATCCACACTGGCTGCCAATCGGCGTCGATCAGATTGAGCATGAGCGCGGCGCGATAGGCGTTGCCGGACTGGGCAAAACAATAAAGCTGAAATTCGGCCATCGGATCTCCAATTGTCGGTGCTAGCGGCTGAGTGCCACCGGCATGCCGCCTGCTGATTGCCCTTCGAACCGCCCGCCGTCGACTTTGAACTGCGCCAGTGGTTCGTTTTCGTTATTCGAAACCGTAAGCGTACCGCTCTCCATTGCCCAGTGTCGGCTCGTATAGAAATTGCCGGGGCACCCGCCATCCGGCGCAACATTGCCGCTGCGCGCGCCCGCCCGACCGCGGAATTCGAGGCCGCATGAAGGGGCGTTCGGCGCGGACAATATCCATCGACCCGTGAGCGATGCATCCACAGGCGCAGGGGCCGGCGCGGATGAAGAAAGCTGCTCGGCGGCGCAGCCGGTCAACGTGAGGACGACAAGGACGCCCATCGCGGCCCTGACGGAAATCATCCGGCGCGCCTCACTTCATCGTCGGGATCACGAACTCAGCGCCCTCTTTCGTGCCGGTCGGCCATCGGGACGTGATGGTCTTGGTTTTGGTGTAGAAGCGAATTGAATCCGGCCCGTGCTGGTTGAGATCACCGAACCCGGAGCGCTTCCAGCCACCAAAGGTGTGGTAGGCGAGCGGAACCGGAATAGCGAAGTTGACGCCAACCATGCCGACTTGAACGCGATTGACGAAATCGCGCGCGGTATCGCCGTCGCGCGTGAAGATGGCGACGCCGTTGCCGTATTCGTGCTCCGATGGCAACCGCGCGGCCTCCTCGTAGTCATTGGCGCGAACGACCGAAAGGACCGGGCCGAAAATCTCTTCCTTGTAGATCCGCATGTTCGGAGTGACGTTATCGAACAGGCAACCGCCCATGAAATTGCCGTTTTCGTAGCCCTGCAGCTTGAAGCCGCGGCCGTCGACCACGAGCTTGGCGCCTTCCTTGACGCCAACTTCGACGTAGTCCTTGACCCGATTGAGCGCGGCCTTGGTCACGAGCGGGCCGTAGTCGGCTTGCGGGTCATTCGACGGTCCGATTTTCAAGCTTTCGACGCGTGGGATCAATTTCTCGACCAGAATGTCGGCGGTCTTTTTGCCGACCGGCACCGCAACCGACACGGCCATGCAACGCTCGCCGGCCGAGCCGTAGCCTGCACCGATCAATGCATCGACTGCCTGATCCATATCGGCGTCGGGCATCACGATCATATGGTTTTTGGCGCCGCCGAAGCACTGCACGCGCTTGCCGTGGGCGCAGCCGGTTGAATAGATATACTCGGCGATTGTAGACGATCCCACGAAGCCAATCGCCATCACGCGCGGATCGGTGAGTAACGTGTCCACCGCTTCCTTGTCGCCGTTGACGACGTTGAGAATGCCGGCTGGCAGGCCGGCCTCGATCATCAATTCGGCGAGGCGCATCGGCACGGAAGGGTCGCGTTCCGACGGCTTGAGGATGAATGCATTCCCGCAAGCAATCGCCGGCGCAAATTTCCACATCGGAATCATTGCCGGAAAATTAAAAGGCGTTATCCCCGCGACCACACCGAGCGGTTGGCGAACGGAATAAAGATCAATGCCGGGCCCGGCGCCTTCGGTGTACTCGCCCTTGAGCAAATGCGGAATGCCGCACGCAAACTCGACCACCTCGATGCCGCGCTGAAGGTCGCCGCGCGCGTCAGGGACAGTCTTTCCGTGTTCGGAAGAGAGGAGTTTGGCAAGGGCGTCGGCTTCTTTTTGAACAAGCTCGAGAAACTTGAACATGACCCGAGCGCGACGTTGCGGGTTGGTCGCGGCCCAACCCGGTTGTGCGGCAGCGGCGTTCGCTATCGCGTGCTCGACCTCGGAGTGTTTGGCGAGCGCGACCCTGGCCTGGACCTCCCCAGTATTGGGATCGAAGACATCGCCGGACCGGCCGGAGCTGCCTTTTACGGTCTTGCCGCCGATGAAATGGCCGATCTCTCGCATGGGTCGCACTCCTCCGCTTATTTTTATGGCCCGGAACGGGGACTATTGGCCACTCGGCGTCGTTTTTGTAGCAGTTTTTGCAGCTATTTCAGCGATCAGCCGCGGTTTGCGACCTTTTCCGAGCGTTTTTCTTTCACGAACGGTTAGCCTTTACCCCCTCTTAACAGCGCCAGTCTAGGGTCGTTACGGGACGCGGTTCTTCCGGGAACGCGTGTGCGTTGGGTGGGTAGTAATGGATATTGCGACCAGTCTAGGTCTGCTGTGCGGTGTCGGCGTCGTCAGCCTTGTGATTTTGATGGGCGGCGACCTGCAAATGTTCGTCAGCGAACACGCATTCATCGTCATTTTTGGCGGATCCTTCGCGGCTACACTCATCCGCTTTCCGCTTGCCTCGATTTTCCACGGGTTGCCGCTGGGAGCCAAGTTCGCCTTCACATTGCGGCGAATGAGCCAACGCGAACTGGTTGATGAGCTGGCCGGGCTTGCCGAAATTGCCCGTAAATCCGGACCGATTGGCCTGGAAAAGGTCGAGATCGAGGATCCCTTCCTCGCCAAAGGTGTCCGTTTCGTCGCGGATGGTTATGACGGCAATTTTATCCGCGACAATCTTGAACGCGACCGCGACAACTTCCTCACGCATCTCGACGAAGGCCAGAAGATCTACCGCGCAGTCGGCGACTGCGCACCAGCCTTCGGAATGATCGGCACCTTGATCGGCATGGTGCAAATGTTCGCCAATATGACCGACCCCTCGAAGCTCGGTCCATTCATGGCCGGTGCGCTTCTGGCGACTTTCTACGGCGCGGCTCTGGCCAACATGTTTTGTCTGCCGATCGCCGACAAACTGCATCTCAAGCTTGTGGATGAGGAAATCAACCGCACTCTGATCATCGACGGCATTTTGATGATCCGCGAAGCGAAAAGCCCAACATTGGTGCGCGAGATGTTGCTCGCCTACCTGCCCGAAAAGCATCGCCACACAGAAGAAGACGTCGCAGAAGAAGAGGCGGAGCCGGTAGCCGCATGATGCGGCTCGGTTTCGAGCCATAGAAAATGGCCAGGCGCAAAGATGCAGGTCACGGCGGCGGTCACGGGTGGTTCGTCACCTTCGCCGACCTGATGGGCTTGCTGGTCAGCTTTTTCGTGATGCTGGTCGCCTTTTCCACGCAAGACCAAGCCAAGCTTCAGGTTGTCGCTGGCTCAATGCGCGACGCCTTTGGTGTCCAAGATCGCGTGCGTTATTCAGGCATCATCGAAGTCCTGGGCTTGCCAACTCGTCCCAGACTAAAAAATTCGGCAAATATCGATCCAACTGAGGCTTCGGCGACACCGTCGCCGGAGGACAGCGATCGCCAGCGCACTTTTGGCGCGCGCTTTAAGGAAGATCGCAAATTCTCTCTCGCGTCCGCTTCGTTACGGCAAGCCTTGCAGGACATGCCCGAGATCTCTGACGTTTCGAAGCATATAATGCTCGAAGAAACGAAGCAGGGCCTCAACATCGAGATCGTCGACCAGGACGGCCGGTCGATGTTCCCGGATGGAGCCAAAGAGCCATTCGAGCGCACCAGAAAAATTATTCAGAAGATCGCGCCGCAGCTCAAGGCAATGCCGTACCGGCTTTCGATCATCGGACACACGGCCTCAAGCAAAGTGCCTCCGAAGCCAGGCTACGGCCCATGGGACCTGTCGGCTGACCGCGCCAACGCCGTTCGTCAAATTCTGGAGGCAGAAGGTGTTCCGCCGGGGAATTTGTTCATGGTAGCTGGGAAGGCGGACACGGATCCGCTGTTCCCGGACGATCCCTCGATGTCGCCGAATCGTCGAGTTACCATCACTTTGATGCGGGAAGAGCCGCCACTGCCGGAAAATCTGACCCCCTGACCGAGCACAACCTCGGGTCGGTCTGATCAGTTGAGACCAAAGCGCGGTATTCTCCAGCCCATCACAATGATATAAGGCCCGCCTTCACTTCAAGCAGTGCGGACCCCAGTTAATTTCAATGAGTGACGGCGCGAAGGAAATGGCGGCCGCGCATAAGGGCCTCGACGCGCCTCCGGGACTTTTGGCGCTCGCGCTCGGCAGCGTCGGTGTCGTCTACGGCGACATCGGAACAAGCCCGCTCTACGCCTTTCGTGAAGCGGCAATCGCTGCAAGCACCAATCATGTCGTTACGCGCAGTATCGTGCTCGGCGTGCTTTCGCTCATCGTTTGGGCGCTCATCATAACGGTAACACTCAAATATGTTCTCATTTTGCTGCGCGCCGACAACAACGGCGAGGGTGGAACGCTTTCACTGACGGCACTGGCAACGCGCGCGCTTGGCAGACGCACCGCATTCGTCTTCATCCTTGGCGTGGTCGGCGCTTCCATGTTTCTTGGCAACTCCGTCATCACTCCGGCTATTTCGGTCCTATCAGCGGTCGAGGGCCTCAAGCTCGCTAGCCCGGCATTCGGCGAATTTATTGTGCCGCTCACGGTTATTATTCTGATTGCGCTGTTTGCTGCACAGAGCCGGGGAACCGCCAAGGTGGCGGCGATGTTCGGCCCAATCATGGTCGTCTGGTTTATATCGATCGCAATCGCGGGTGCCTTGCATATCCGCGACGATCCAACCGTTCTTGCCGCCATCAACCCGTATTACGGCGTCGAGTTTCTTGTGCACCACGGCACAATCGGCTTGGTCACGCTCGGTGCCGTATTCCTGGTGGTCACCGGAGGCGAGGCGCTCTACGCCGATCTCGGCCATTTCGGGCGCAGGCCCATTCAGATCGCGTGGCTCAGTCTTGTTCTGCCTGCACTCCTGATCAATTACTTTGGGCAAGGTGCGAAAGTGCTGGCCGACCCGGCCGCAATCGAAAACCCGTTTTATCGTCTCGTGCCCGAGACCTTCTTGTTGCCGATGATCGTGCTGGCGACTGCCGCGACAGTGATCGCAAGTCAGGCCGTCATCACCGGCGCCTATTCCCTCGTGCACCAGGCGATCCAGCTCGGCTTGTTGCCACGGCTCGCCATCTTGCACACCTCGGCATCGCATGTCGGCCAGATCTATATTCCACGCGTCACGGTTGCCCTGATGATTGGTGTGCTTCTGTTGGTGGGATTATTCCGGACCTCGAGCGCGCTTGCTTCCGCTTACGGAATTGCGGTTGCGACGACCATGGTGGTCGATGGGTTACTTGCCTTTGTCGTGATCTGGAGAGGTTGGCAATGGCCGCTCTGGAAAACCTTGCTGCTCATTGCGCCGTTTGTTGTCGTCGACGTGGTTTTCTTCTCAGCTAATTTTCTCAAATTGTTCGAAGGTGCGTGGGCGCCACTTTTGTTCGGCGCGAGCATGGTCCTTCTGATTTTGACCTGGCGTCGCGGTACCGGAATTTTGATCAATAAGACGCGGCGCACGGAAGTGCCGCTCGATACGTTGTTCCGCAGTTTGGAGAAAAAGCCGCCGCACGCTGTCCCGGGTACAGCCGTTTTCCTCACCAGCGATCCGGAATTCGCGCCGACGGCGCTGCTGCATAATCTCAAGCACAACAAAGTGCTTCACGAGAACAACGTGATCCTCACGATCATCACCGCGGACACGCCGCGCGTGCCCGAAGAAGATCGGGTATTGATCACTCCGATGTCGAAGCACTTTTCTCGCGTCTCGCTGAAGTTTGGCTACATGGAACAGCCGAACGTGCCCAAGGCGCTTGCGATTGCGCGAAAACACGGCTGGCACTTCGACATCATGTCGACGTCCTTTTTCCTGTCGCGGCGCGCGCTCAAGCCGTCGGCGAAATCGGGCATGCCATCGTGGCAAGATCATCTCTTTATCGCGCTGGCGCGGTCGGCGAGCGACGCCACCGACTTCTTTCAGATTCCGACCGGGAGAGTGGTCGAGGTCGGCACCCAGGTGACGGTTTAATTCCAGGCGATCCTTGATCGGCGCGCTATTAACTCATTGAAAATTAAAAGAAATATCTGAGGCCCTCTGCAATTTTCGCATGGCTCGAGATGTTGGATTGCGTAAATGCGTATCCTTGTCGGGTTGGGTCGGCGTTATAAGCCGCGACCCACCGATTTTTTGCATTGCAAAAAAACAAGAAATTCAGGCCAATATTCCATGTCTCAAAGGATCGCCGCCGCAGACGGCAACCCCGTCGCAACCCATGACGGCAGCGAAGCGGTGGCGAAAACCAGTTTCTGGGCGCTCGCGCTCGGCAGCATTGGGGTTGTCTACGGCGACATCGGCACAAGCCCCCTTTACGCCTTGCGCGAGGCGGTGCTGGCCGCGACCGGGTCTGGCAACGCTGTCAACGAGCCGATCGTCCTCGGCATCTTGTCGCTCATCCTCTGGGCTCTGTTTTTGGTGGTCACCGCCAAATACGTGCTCATTTTGTTGCGCGCCGACAACAAGGGTGAGGGTGGCACACTTGCTTTGATGGCGCTTGCGTCTCGCTCGCTCTCGCGCGGCGGCGGCATCGTCATCCTGCTGGGTGTTATCAGCGGCGCTTTGTTTTACGGCGATGCCATCATTACTCCGGCACTTTCGGTCCTTTCGGCAGTCGAAGGTTTGAAAGTTGTGACGCCGGCTTTCGACGCCTACGTCGTCCCGCTTACGGTCTTTATTCTGGTCCTGTTGTTCATGGTCCAGTCGCGCGGCACCGCGCGTGTTGCTTCTTTTTTTGGTCCGATCACGCTGTTTTGGTTTGCGACCATTGCAGCAGCGGGGATCTGGCATGTTGTGCAGAATTTGACGGTCTTGCTAGCGTTCAATCCCTGGTACGGAATAAGTTTCCTTCTCCATCACGGCATCATCGGATTTTATACGCTCGGCGCCGTGTTCCTGGTCGTCACCGGTGCGGAAGCGCTCTACGCAGATCTTGGCCATTTCGGCCGTGGGCCTATTCGATTTGCGTGGCTGGTCGTTGTGCTGCCTTCGCTCATCCTCAACTATCTCGGGCAGGGCGCCTTGGTCCTGGCCGATCCGAAATCCGTCGAAAATCCATTCTTCCTGCTGTTTCCCGACTGGGCTTTGCTGCCGATGGTGATCCTCGCCACCGCTGCCACAGTGATCGCCAGCCAGGCGGTGATCACCGGCGCTTATTCGCTCACGCGTCAGGCCATTCAGCTTGGGCTGCTGCCGCGGCTGGAAATCCGTCACACTTCGGAATCGCTATTCGGGCAAATCTACATGCCGCGAGTGAACACGCTGCTGCTGATCGGCGTGCTGCTCCTGGTGGCGCTGTTTCGTTCCTCCAGCGCTCTCGCGTCCGCCTATGGCATCGCAGTGACCGGGACCATGGTCGTAACGGCGATGATGTCGATCATCGTTATACGGCGGGTCTGGCACTGGCCTCTGGTCGCGGCACTGGCTCTGATGCTGCCGTTCCTGTTCATCGATCTGACGTTCCTTAGCGCCAATCTGCTCAAGATCGTCGAAGGCGGCTGGATGCCCTTGGCGCTCGGCGCTCTCGTGATGGCGGTCATGTACACATGGCGACGCGGCAGCCGCCTGCTTTCCGAAAAAACGCGCCGCCAGGAGACGCCGCTCGAAGCATTGGTCAAAAGCCTGGAAAAGAAGCCGCCGGCGCGCGTGCCGGGAACCGCGGTGTTTCTCACCAGCGACCCGACCAGTGCGCCAACCGCGCTATTGCACAGCCTCAAACATTACAAGGTTCTGCACGAGAAGAACGTCATTCTCACCATCGAGACTGCCGACACCCCGCGCGTCGATCCGGTCGAGCGCGTGCGCATTGCTCCGGTAGGCAAGACCTTCTCGCGCGTGGTGCTGCGCTTCGGCTTTATGGAAACGCCGAACATTCCAAAGGGGCTGGCGATTGCCCGCAAGCTCGGCTGGCAATTCGACATCATGTCGACGTCATTTTTCCTTTCGCGCCGGGCACTCAAGCCCGCCGCGCATTCGGGTATGCCGCATTGGCAAGACCGCCTCTTTATCGGGCTTACCCGGGTCGCGAACGATGCCACTGATTATTTCCAGATCCCCACCGGCCGCGTCGTAGAGGTCGGGACGCAGGTCACGATCTAGGATCGGGCAGACGAAAAGACTGGTGCGGCACGCCTGATTTCCGTCTAAAAACCACTATTATTGGGTAACGGAGCTCCGGAAATGGCCGACGAAATGCCGCGCGCCGATGAGGTCACGAACCTCACGCCCGAGCAGGTCGCTGCGGGATTGCGCGACGGACGGATGTTGCTGGTCGATGTGCGCGAACCGAATGAGACGTCGGTTGAAAGTTATCCCGATGCCGTGATCGTGCCGCTGTCGTGTTTCGACCCGTCGGCAATTCCGGATCCGCAAGGCAAGCAAGTCGTGTTCGCGTGCCGATCCGGGCGGCGATCGATCACCGCTTCTGTTGCGGCGCAGGACGCAGGCTATCCCTATAGCGCGCATCTTGCCGGCGGAATTATCGCCTGGAAGGCAGCCGGCCTTCCGACCAAAACCTAAATCACCACAATCGATCCGAGGCTTCTATGTGCCGCGCATTGAAAATCGCTGCTTTGGTCGTCAGCCTGAGCGCTGTTGCAGGCACCCTTGCTGTCGCTCAGAGCCCGCGTGTGGTCAATGTTTACAACTGGTCGGATTATATTGACCCGAAAGTTCTTGAGGACTTCACCAAAGAGACCGGCATCAAAGTTCAGTACGATACTTTTGATGCCAATGAGACTTTGGAAAGCAAATTGCTCGCCGGCAAATCCGGCTATGACGTCGTTGTTCCGACGGCGTACTTCCTCGAGCGGCAGATCAAAGCCGGCGTCTTCCAGAAGCTCGACAAAAGCCAGCTCAAGAAATCTTGGCAATGTTTGGCCGGATATCGCAAAGCGGCTCGCAATCTATGACCCGGGCAACCAATTCGCCGTCAACTACATGTGGGGCACCACCGGTATCGGCTACAATGTGAAAGCGATGCGCGAGCGGCTCGGCCCCGGCGGCGCGATCGACAGCTGGGATATCGTATTCAAGCCGGAAAATCTCGCGAAGTTCAAAGATTGCGGCATCCACATGCTCAACTCCGCCGACGACATCGTGCCGGCGGCGCTGCACTATCTTGGCCTCAATCCGAATTCCACGGATCCCAAAGACCTGGAGAAAGCGACCGAACTTTTGATGAAAGTCCGTTCGCTTGTGCGAAAATTCCATTCTTCGGAATATCTGAACGCTTTGGCCGCAGGCGAAATCTGCCTTGTGGTCGGCTGGTCCGGTGACATCAAGCAATCGCAGCGGCGTGCCGCCGAAGCCAAAAACGGCGTCGAGATCGGCTATTCGATTCCGAAGGAGGGTGCACAGATGTTTTTCGACAATCTGGCCATCCCGAAGGATGCGGCCCACGTCGCCGAAGCGCATGCCTTTATCGACTATCTATTACGGCCAGAGGTCGCGGCGAAAAACAGCAATCTGGTGGCCTACGCCAACGGTAATCTTGCGAGCCAGAAATTTATCGACAAGGCGGTGCTGGACGACAAAAGCGTTTATCCCGATGCAACGACCATGAGCCGGCTCTACACCGTCAGCGCGCGCGATCAGAAGGCGCAACGCCTGCTGAACAGGTTGTGGACGAAAATCAAGACCGGCCGCTGATCGACGGCTGATCGTCAGGTCGCCATCGACGGTGCAGCCACAGCCATTGATCCGGGTACTCGCGGATCCATCCTTCAATCACGGTGGTGATGATCTGCATGGTGCCGGCAACGTCGATCTTGCCCTCGGCGTCGCGCGCGGGCGTGATTGCGTCGGTCATTTCGCCGCGGAAGCGGTGCTCGGGCAGGCGGATGATACGGGCGCCATGGATGGGGCAGTCGAAATGGCGGGCGAGGCGGGCGATCAGAGGATTGGCCATCGTACGCTGCCCGAAGAAAGTCACAGGCACGCCGCGCACGTAATACTGATCGACCAGCATACCGACATGCGCGCCACGTTTAAGCGCCGCCGCAATTTTCACGGGGGCATCGAGCCCGGTGGAGATCAGTTCGCCCATGCTGGCAGTGCGGGTCTTGCGCAACCATTCGTCGATACCGGCGACGTTTGGACGGCGATAGAGCACCGCACTATCAAGCTTGTGGATCGCGGCGGAGATCGCGGGCAGTTCCCAATTGCCGAGGTGGGCGGCAAACACAAGCGCGGGTTTGTCGTCGTAAAACAGCACCCGAAAGCGCTCAATGTCAGCATCCAAGATTTCAATGCGCCCGCGACGCTTGGGATGTTCGGGGTCATAATCCCACAGCCGATCGAGATGGGCGAATTCGGCGCCCATGCGGCCCAAATTGTCCCAGCATCCGCGCAGGATCGTGTCGATCTCGGCGTCTGGTTTATCCGGGAATGCGGCCTTGAGGTTCGCGCGCCCAATTCGATTTTCGGGAAGCCATGGGCCAAGCGTCCGCATTGTCCACCCGGCGACATCAGCCAATGTATCAGGATTGGTCAGGCGCATTGCCTTGATCAACCCGATCACAAACGCCGAAATCAGCGCATCGCTCGCGCGTTTGAAGCCGCGGCGCAGGCGCCGGATGATCCGCTTCATCGCGATACGACCGTATTGAGAGGGCGCATGGCCTATTCCGGAACCCGGTCCCTGCTTTTCGGGATCAATGCGCTAGAAATTTACAATGACTTTGCCGAACACTTGCCGGCTTTCAATCCGTTCCAGCCCGCGCTCGAATTCGGCCAGCGGCACTTCGGTGTCGATGATCGGCGCCATGCCAGCGGCAATCTTTGACAGGCTGTCGCGGATATTGCGCATCGAGGCACCGAATGATCCGAGTATCTTGTATTGCTGTTGGAACAACTGCATCAAGTTGATCGTCACGGTCGGGCCCGCGGTCGAGCCACAAGTGACAAGCCGGCCACCACGTTTGAGACAGAGGAGGGAAGCGTTGAAGCCCTCTCCGCCGACGTGCTCGAATACGACGTCGACGCCCTTTTTCGCGGTAATCTTTCGGGTCACACCCTCGAAGCGTTCGGTTTTGTAATTGATGACATGATCGGCGCCGAGGGCCTTCGCCTTCTCCGCCTTGGCGTCGTCGCCGACCGTTGTGATGACGGTGCAGCCGAGCGCTTTCGCCATTTTGATCGCGACCGACCCGATGCCGGAGCCGCCAGCATGCACAAGAATCGTCTCGCCGGGTTTGAGTTTGGCATTGTCGAACAGCATGTGTTCGACAGTGCCGAACGCAATTGGCGCGCAGGCGGCATCGCGCAACGAGACGCCGGACGGCACAGGGATGACCAGCCGTGCCGGCAAATTGATCAGGTCGCGGGCGAAGCCGTCGATGTGGAAGCCCATGATGCCTTTAACGTTCTCGCATAAATTGTCGCGGCCTTCGCGGCACGCGGCGCAATGGCCGCACGTCATCGCGCCGTACATCACGACCTTGTCGCCGGGCTTGAAACCCGTGACGTCACTCCCTGTAGCGGCGATTTCGCCGGAAGCTTCAGCGCCGACCACCAGAGGTAACTGGCGCTTCGCGAAAGCCATTCCGCGAAAGCCCCATAGGTCGAGATGATTGAGGGCGACCGTTTTGATGCGGATTTGCACTTCGCCGGCGCCGGGCGGCGGAGGGGCGGGCACATCGGCAAGTTCGAGCTTGCGGTCGGCGATCAGTCTCAGCGTGCGCATGTGGATTGGCTCAGCCGGCCGTCAGGCGGGCTCGAGCCCCATCACCAACGAAACGTTCTGGCCGCCGAAACCGAACGAATTCGAAATCGCATGACGCAAACGGGCATCGCGTGCCTCATTCGGCACGACGTCGAGCGGGATTGCGGGATCTGGGATCGCATAGTTGATGGTGGGCGGAATGCGCTGATGCTGCAGCGTAAGCAGAGTGAATACGGCCTCCACTGCGCCGGCTGCCGATAGCGTATGGCCGATCATGGATTTGTTGGATGAAATCGGCAGACTTTTCATGCGCTCGCCAAATACCGTCGAGCAGCCGAGATATTCCATCTTGTCATTTTCTGGCGTGCTCGTGCCGTGCGCATTGACGTAGTCGATGTCGTTAGGGGTGAGAGCGGCGTCTTTGATCGCGTGCACGATACAGCCGACGATCGGCTTGCCATCGGGGCTCGATCGCGTGCGATGAAATGCGTCCGTCATCTCGCCGCAGCCTTCGAGGACGCCGAGAATTTTTGCGCCGCGCGCTTTGGCTGAATCGTAACTTTCCAGCACGAGTGCACCGGCACCTTCGGCCATGACGAACCCGTCGCGATTTTTTGAGAACGGCTTGGCCGCCGTCTGCGGCAAGTCGTTGCTGGTTGAAAGCGCCGACAGCAATGAAAACCGGATTACCGCCTCCGGATTAATTGAACCATCCGTGCCGACGCAAAGCGCGGCATTGGCTTCGCCCCGGCGAATTGCCTCGACACCCAGTTGAATTGCGGTTGCGCCTGACGCGCATGCAGTGGAGAGCGAAATCGGGGAGCCTAGCGTCCCGAACTTTTCAGCCAAATTGTCGGCAACCGAACCGAGCAGGAAACGACGGTGATAATCCGGAAATTGTGCGCTCACGCGGAGCATGCCGGCGTAAGTGACTTTATCGTTCGAGCCGGATTTGGCACCCACCTTGAGGCGCTGCGGCCAATCCATCTCGATCGGCGGTACTGCCAGAAAAAGGGGGCCGGGGAATTGCCCAGCTGAACCGAGGGCGGATTGGCTGATGGCCTCCTCGGCCGCAAGTTCGGCGAAGGATTCCGTTAATGCGGCCGCGCAAGGCTGGGGTGGCAGATAATCAATTGTGCCTGCGATGCGTGTCTTTAGGCCGTCAGTGGGAAAACGGGTGATGGTCTTAATTCCGGATTCGCCGGCAGTGAGCCTTGTCCAATTGTCGGCCTTGCCGGCACCGAGCGAAGTAACGACACCGAGGCCGGTGACCACCACAATTGGCCGTCCCAATTTATCTTTGCCCGCCGCCATTTTTTTCTCCTCAGCTGGCCCGATCGACGAGCGCGAGGCCTTCGCCCCGCCAATGTCCGACGCCGGTCACCAAAATCTGGCTCAAAGCCGCTTTTGTCGGCTTTTCCAGCCCCGTCGTGTCGCAAGCCGGAAACAGACTACCATGTTCCAGCGCAATCGTGGCCAAGGCGATATTCATGGCGAACTGCGGCTCCAGCCCATGCCCGAGATATGAGCCCGTAGCGCGAACGGCAAGATCGGTGTGGCTTTCCAAAAAGGCACGTTCCTCGGCGGTTGCTGGATTGGCACCGGTTGCACCGGACAAGATGGCCGTATGGCCGACATTTATTTTTTCTTTGATTTGGTCCCATAGTTTGGACAGCGTTTGAGTAATTGTGCCGGGCTGGCGGGTGGCGCGGTCCGATACAACCGCGGTCAGGCGGCCGAGCGGCTTGGCACCGCGTTTTTCAGCGTGGTCACGGGCTTCGATGACCAAAAAAGCGCCGAGCGATGCCATAGCGAATCCGCCGTTGCCGTCCTGGCGATCCCACACCGGCGTAAACTTGTCTTTCAATGCGAGATCGGCAAACTCATAGAGCATCAGCAAGTCCGGCCGCTCGCCGTTATACGAACCTCCCACCAACGCAATATCGCTTTGCCCCGCGCCGATGCGCGCGTGTGCGATCCGCACCGCGTCGATGCCGGCGAATTCTTCGCCCATAAAAGTCCGGGAGGAGCCGGTCACGCCGTGCACGATGGAGATATTGCCGGCGAGCAGATTGGATAGCTGCGCCAAAAACAATGTCGGACGGAGATCGCTCATCAACCGTTCATTGAGAAACGCCGCCGGATTTGCGGCGTGTTGGATGCCGCTGAGAATATTCGAAGTCCACGGTCAGATCGCGTTCGCCCCCGCCGGCGGCGACGATCATGTCCATTCTGGAAAGAATATCGGTGTTGCCCTTCACGCCCGCAGAATCGAGCGCAAGACCGGCAGCATACGTGCCGATGCGCTGCCAGTTTTCCATCTGGCGCTGATCCCCTTTCTTGGGGATCTGGGCGTCGAAATTAATTGGCGCCAGTGGATGGACCACGAAGGGCGCGAACGTCGTTGCGTCCGCGCTTGGGCGCGCTTCCATCAGTTTCTGCCAATGCGCGTCAGGCCCTTCACCGAGGCACGAAATAATTCCAATGCCGGTGATCCAGGCGTCCCGGGAGCTCTCAGCCATCGGCCGGCACCTCGGCCGGGAAGCCGACGCGAGCGGCGGTTTCCCGCATGCGCATTTTCATTTCGGCGTTGGGAAAATCGAGTACCCGAAGCGTCAGGGTGGCGTCACAGATTTGCTTGCCATCCAGTGCGATGCTCGCCTCGGTGATGGCATAGCCGGAACCTTGGTGAGCAAGCGTCGCGTCTATCGACAGCTTTTGACCAGGCGTGACGAACATGCGGAACTTGGCATCTTTAACGGCGGCCAGAAATGCCATCCGGTCAAATCGATTCACCGCCACCACAAGCCAACCCGAGGTCTGCGCCATGGCTTCGATGAGAAGCACACCGGGCATCAGAGGGAAACCCGGGAAATGTCCCTCGAAGATTGTGCTTGTGGTCGGAACCGTCGCCTCGGCTTTGATTTTGCAGTCGACGATGCTGAGGTCGACGATGCGGTCGATCAGCTGGAAGTACTCAAGCCGCATGTGACCGCGCTTTAAGCCCCTTTGGCAGCGACGAGCTCGTCGATGCGGGCGCTCAGGTTCTTAAGTACAAAGTATTGGTCGGTCGTGGCCTTGCCGTCATTGACCTCTTGCGTCCACTGCTCCAGCGGCAGCTTGATTCCGAACGCCTTGTCGATGGCGAAAGCGATATCGAGAAAATCGAGGCTGTCGATGCCAAGATCGTTTATTGCGTGGCTTTCCGGCTTGATGGAGTCCCGCGGAATGTCGCAGGTTTCGGCGATGATATTGGCGATCGTGTCAAACGTCGAAGACATCGGTAACTCTCTGGTTGATTAGGGGTTCTTGCGAGCGGGCGGCCAACGCGCCCAGACCGCGCCAAAGCCCCCTCCATCTGCACTTTCATGGCAAGCGATTGGCTGCCCGTATACCGAAGCGGCGGGACAAGTTCAATGGCGACGGCCACTTAGCGTCCAGTTTGCGGCTTTGCAGGCTAGGCCCCGCGTTTCGCGAGGCTATTCCCTCTACCAGCGCTGCTTCGGTGCCTCGACCGGGGTGCAACCTCGTCGCCCCGAGAGCACACAGTCCTGGTTCTTGCGCATCGACGCCATCGTGTCCGCAAGCCAGACACCCGCGCCGATCAGCGCGACCACAAAAACGAATGCGGCGATGTTGACCACCATGCGATGCCCGTAATCGTCCGAGCCTTCACCGCGCTCGTATTTGGCCAGATCTTCGACGGGGGCAGTCGTGGGCGGCTGCGGGCGAACGCCACCGCGCCGAAAACTGACCACGCGATGGTCGCTATCGGGAGACGATGAGTTCCGATCAGGCATAAGCAATCATATCATGACCGGCGCGGACATTCGACCCTCGGTGAATAGATGAAACGTGCAAATGCATGGCTACATTTCCAAAAGTTAATGTCTCCAGGGCGCTACATCCACGCCATGCGCGACTGCTGGTTTCTCATTGCATAGTGATAAAACATTCCGTAAACGCGCCACTTGGTCGTGGTCAGGAGTTCATCGATGAGTCGTCATGCGTTTATCGCCGCTATCATCATTGCCCTGGGCGCGACGGCACCTGTGCATGGCGAGGACGTCACCGTCGGCGGTTTGAAAATTTCTGCCGCGTGGGTGCGTGCGACCCCCAAGGGTGCTCCCGTCGGTGGCGGCTATTTGACGATCACCAATAGCGGCACTGCGCCCGATCGTCTTGTGGGTGGCTCGTCCGACGTGAGCAAACATTTCGAGATCCACGAAATGGCCATGGACAACAGCGTCATGAAGATGCGGCCGCTTGCTGCCGGGCTTGAGATCAAGCCGGGACAGACGATCGAATTCAAACCTGGCGGCTACCATTTGATGTTTGTCGATTTGAACAAGCCCCTAGAGCAGGGGCAACACATCAAAGCGACATTGCAATTCGAAAAAGCGGGAAACGTTACCGTCGATTTCGCGGTCGAAGGCATTGGCGCACAAACCGGTGGCGGTTCGATGCCGGGTGGAATGCAAATGCGACACGGTCAGTAACAAGTGTCGTATCAAATGCTGCGTAAAATAAGGGCGATTGTTCCTCCATACCATTAGTTAAGGCAGTTCCGGCTATCAGCGTCCGTCCAGTGTCATGTTGCGGTGACGGATAATGATGCACGATCGAGGCGATGAGGCCCCACACGTTTCCGATCCGCAGAGAATCGGAAACCGTCGAGATTTCGATCGACGAAGCCATGGCCAACAATTGGCTCGACATCTGGTACCAGCCCAAGATCGATCTTAAACGCAAATGTTTGGCGGGCGCGGAAGCGCTCGTGCGCCTCCATCATCCACAGGCCGGTCACTTATGGCCTGACGACTATCTCGGCCTGCTCGAAGACGATGATCTGGCAAAAGTGATTGAACACGCCCTTGCCGAGACATTGCGCAACTGGAGCGCTTTCGCCAAAGCGGGCTTCGGCTTGCGGCTGGCCATCAATGTGCCGGCGACGATGTTATCGAAACTACCCATTAAGGCCCTCATCGCGGAACACTGCGCGGGGTCTAACAATTGGCCGGGGCTGATCCTGGAAGTGACCGAAGATCAGATCGTTCGCGATATCGCGCTCACCAGAAAGATAGCGACCGAGCTTAAGGCCTCCCGGGTAGAAATCGCGATCGACGATTTTGGCGCCGGGTTTTCATCGTTCTCCAGCTTGCGAGATTTGCCCTTCGCAGAACTCAAGCTGCATCGCTCGTTTGTGAAAAATTGCGCCGTTGACGTCACCAATGCCGCGATTTGCCAAACGGCGATCGATCTCGCACATCGTTTCGGAAGCTTGGCGGTCGCGAAGGGGATCGACAGCATCGCCGACCTCCAGGCTCTGATGGTGATGGGCTGCGATTTTGGCCAAGGCATGCTGGTTGCACCGCCGATGCCGCGCGAGCGCTTTCTTGAAGCGTTGCAGCAACACATGAGCAAGCGCGATGCACCACAGCAGTCTGCCGACGAGAAAGCTGAACGCACTGCATAAGATCCCCGCGCGCTCGCCGGCGACCTTTTATGGTTTTGCAGACAGGAACGATTTCGCCTCCCGTGCGTTTCTTGACCCAAGGGGAAACCAGGAGGCTGAAATGAAGAAGGTTGTTCTATGTGCGGCAATTGGTGCGTTGCTCGTCAGCGCGATTCCGGTATCCGCCCAGGTCGTGGTTCGCGACCGTGACGATGTGGTTGTTCGCGAGCACGAGCATATGGATCGCGGGCATCACTACGGTTGGTATAAGAGCCACGCCGAATGCCGCAGTGTCCGCGTGCGTACTCATCTCCCGAACGGCACTGTGGTTGTGAAGACTTCGACGCGAGTGTTAATTGCTCAATTAGTTTTAAGCGCGTAAGCGCTGAGTCCCAGCGCCAATAGGCGCCGGGACTTTATTCGTGCATATTTTATTTTGATTCAGGGAATGCCAGTTTCTCGTTTTCGGGCGGCAGCATCCGGAAAACGTTGAGCGTCATCGAAATCAGCACGTAATAGCCGAGGATGCCGACCAGCTCGACGGTTGCGGTATCGCCCAGAAACGATTGCACCTTTTTATACGTTCGATCCGTTACGCGTCTGGTCTTGTAGAGTTCCTGCACAAAATCATAGATCGCGCGCTCGTCTTTTGGCGCCGATTTTGGCTTTCGGCCCAAACGCAAGTCCTCGATCGTCTTCGGCTTGACGCCGCCTTTTTCGGCCATCGGCGCGTGTGCAAACCATTCGTATTGGGCACGCCACAAGCGGGCCGTACAGAGAATCGCGAATTCCGACAGCCGCGGCGGCAACGCAGTCCCATAGCGGCAATGCGCGCCGAGTTTTTGCGCAAGCTCACCGAATTCCGGGGCGTGCATCCAGACGGCGAAGGGCCCGCGAGGTGTGATTGAGGCGCCGCGCGGTCCGGCGCGCAGGCTGGCGAGCAGGGCGCGTTGCGCATCCGTCATCTGCGGTTCATCGATCAAAGCGAGGCGTGGCGCAGGGCGCTTGGTGGCCATAGGAAGGTCCTTGGATTGGGCGTGAGGGACGAGCCGGAGAGATCGTACCCATTATAGCCAAAAACAGGGGCCGCTACGGCCTCGACCCGAACCCAAGCAGAGGCCAGCGCGCGCGATGGAATGAGACCAAAGGGGGTGGGGGTGCGTGGAGCGCTACTGAACGACCGCCGTCACTTTCATAAGCCCACGGTCGATCATGCGCAGCTCTTTTGCGGCCGCAAGCGACAGATCGAGGACGCGGCCTTTCGTGAAGGGCCCCCGGTCATTTACGACAACAACGACGCTGCGCTGAGATCTGGGGTCCGTCACCCGCAGCCGCGTACCAAAGGGAAGGCTGCGGTGCGCTGCAGTAAATTTGCTCGGATCGTAACGTTCGCCGCGGGCGGTCCGGCCCGAATAGTCAGTGCTGTAGTAAGCGGCGACGCCGGAAAACTCCCGCGCGTTTTGGGCGATAGCGCCACCCGGCGCAAGGCAGCAGGCCAGCGCGAGGCCTGTCATCGTCCAGTTACTAAAGGTCATTCGCCCACTCCATCCGCGCGCAGTCAGACCAGTTCGATGTGGCGAAGTTCTGTCTAAAAAATGACAGGCCACCTTATCGAAAATCGGTGCGCGGACAAAAGTTCCGCGAAAAGGTCGCAAATTATCCGGATGCTCGCGCGGGAGTTTTCGCGCCGGGCGAGGGAGCCCGCGCTTTGCGCGCACCGTTGCGGGGGGTCGCCTTGCGGCCTTCGAGTTGCTGCAGCGTCATCTCCGCCCGGTTGCGGCAATCGTTATGCAATTCTTCGAGCTCTTCGTCCGAGAGATCTTCGATTGCAGCAAATTTGTTTTCCGCGCCTTTCATCGCCAATACGAGTTCTGACAATTTGAGCTGGATGGCCAATGTGTCGCGGTTCTGCGTGTTTTGGATCAGAAAGACCATCAGGAATGTAACGATGGTCGTGCCGGTATTGATTACCAGTTGCCATGTGTCGCTGTAGTGGAAGACCGGACCGGTGGCGACCCATACGACGACCACCGCGACCGCGAGCAGGAACGCGGCGGGGTGGCCCGTCCATTGCGACGTCGCGTGCGCAAAAAGGGAAAACTGCTGAATCCACGATTGATTTGCGTTGTCGGCTTCCGGTTTGGCTTTTCTTTTCATCTTGGTCCTGTGTAGCGACGCGGGCACGAGGGGCGCCATGCGGATCGCCAACGCGCGGGCGGGTTTCCGTGTTCCATCGGCAAGCGTGGATAGCGGACGCTGGTGGAGTGCCGGCCAGCGTGCCTTTACTTAAACTTCGGCAGCGACTGCGTGATGCGGCCGATATTCGCCCAAGGGTCTTTCCGCAGGCGGGAAAGGCGCTGCGCGAGGTTCTGCACGGTGTATTGGTTTGCGCCCTTGAGCGTGCCCAGCTCCGACCATTCGATCGGCACGGATACCGGCGCCCCCGCCCGCGCGCGTGTAGAATAGGGAGCAACCGCGGTCGCCTCACGGCTGTTTCGCAGATAATCGATGAATATGCGTCCGTCGCGCCGCGCCTTGGTAGCCGTCGCGACGTAACGGTCGGGCTCGTCCTTCTCCATGCTTTCGGCCACCGTGCGGCAGAATTTTTTGACGGTGTCCCACGGCTCGGGCTTGATCGGCAGCACGACATGCAGGCCCTTGCCGCCGGACGTTTTCAGGAACGTCTTGAGCTTGATGCCCGCGAGCCGCTCGCGGACGTCGCGTGCCGCCGCCACCACATCTTTCCAGCTCGTGCCAGGACCTGGATCGAGATCGAACACCAGCCGGTCGCCGCGCTCGCGATCGTCCACGGTCGTGCCGCGCGTATGGATCTCCAGCACGCCGCCCTGCACGAGTGCAATAAGCCCATCAAGTTCGTCGATGGTGATAATTTTATCGCCCTTCTCCGGGACGAGATGCAGGTGCTCGGTCGGGATGCCGGCGCGCGCGTGTTTTTGGAAGAAGCATTGACCCGACGCGCCTTCCGGGCAGCGGACGAGGGAAATCGGCCGGCCAATAACGTGCGGCCGCATCCATTTCCAGACCTGCACGTAGAAATCGGCCAGGTCGTGCTTCGTGACCTTTGCATCGTCCCAGTAAATCCGGTCTGGATGCGTGAGGCGTACGCCCGCGACGCTGACGTCAGCCTTCTTCAGCGGCGCGCTTCGCTTCACCGTTGCGGTCCGGCTGGCCGCAGCGACCGCCTTCTCGCGCACGACATCCTTCGCAGCCTTATCTTCACGGACACCCTGGAACGAGGCTTGTCGGATGTGATCGCTATGTGTCCAACCGTGGAAGTCGACTTCCACGACTATGCTCGGCTCGACCCAAATCGGCTTACGAACACCGCGTTCCTCAGCCGGCACAGCTTCGAAGGGAGTTTTATCTCTCTTAATGGTCATCAGCCTGCGGAATAGCGAGCGTGCTGTGTCGCGCGTGAAACCGGTACCGGTGCGCCCGGCATAACGCAGTTTTCCGCGCTCGTAGAAGCCAAGCACGAGCGCTCCGACGGCACGGGCATCCGCAGTCGACGGCACGACACCGGTCACGACCAGCTCCTGCCGATCTGAACATTTGGTCTTAATCCAGTTGTGGCCTCGGCCGGAACGGTATGGTGCGTCGGCGAGTTTGGACACAATCCCTTCCAGACCCAACTTGCAGGCGTGGCGAAGCAGTTTTGTCCCCGGTTCGGTCAACGATTTACTAAAGCGAAGCACCCCCCCGGCCGCTTCGCGTTTAAGCAGTCTTGCCAATGCACTCTTGCGCGAGACAAGCGGCAATTGTCTCAGATCGCTTCCGTCAAGAAAGAGAAGGTCGAATGGATAAAACACCATCCGGTCGTGACGGCTCTCTTTGAGGTCTTGTTGCAGCAGCGAGAAGCTTGAGACGCCGTCGTTTCCTTCCGTCACCACCTCACCATCGATCAAAGCGCTCGTGGCCGGCAGATTGGCTATTGCGGCCGCGATTGTCGGAAATTTTTTGGTCCAGTCGAGGCCTTTCCGGGTGAGGAGTTTGACCTTGCCGTGGTCCAGCCTGGCCTGAATGCGGTATCCGTCGAATTTGATCTCGTGCAGCCAGTTGTCGCTGTCGGGCGCCTTATCTCCGAGCGATGCGAGACAAGGCGCGACGAAGGCGGGCAGGGCGCGGTGCGGCGCGGCGGCCAGCACGTCGTCCTTAACGTTCTCGGTTTTGCGCAGTGGCTTGATCGCGGCGGCGCGCCCGCGCTTACGCGGCCCAGTCTTCTTATTCGCAATCTTTACGGGTTTACTCGAACTCGCTCTGTTGCTCCGCCATTCTCTTTTTGGCCCATTTGCAATTTCATCCATGGTGCGACCGGTCACCACTGAAAGGGGCTCTTCCTCCAGGATGTCCTTATCACGGGCGGTACGCTCGGCATCGTCGTGTTGCTTGATGAGCAACCAATTGTCGCGCTTTTCGCCGGGTCGGCGATGCATACGCACGAGGTGCCATCCGCCGTGCAGCTTTTCACCGTCGAGCGTGAAAGCAAGGTGACCTTTGGCCAATCCTTTATGCGGATCGATCTCCGGCTGCCAGCGGCCGCGGTCCCAAATCATCACCGTGCCGCCGCCATACTCGCCCTGGGGAATCGTGCCCTCGAATTTATTGTAGGCAATCGGGTGGTCCTCGACTTGGACCGCCAGTCGCTTTTCACCTGGCACCAGACTGGGGCCGCGGGTCACGGCCCAGCTTTTCATAACGCCGTCGAGTTCAAGGCGCAGGTCGTAGTGAAGCCGGCGCGCCGCATGTTTCTGTATGACGAAGGTGTTGCCGCGCTTGCGCTCAATCGTGCCTTTAGGCTCTGCCGTAACGGCGAAGCGGCGCTTGGCGCGATAGGTCTTCAGCCCTGCTTTTTTCGGCACGCGCATGATCCTGACAGCCCATCGTTTTGGGATCTTGCGCTAGCTCGCCTTTTTGACTTTGCGGCGCGCGCTCGAGCGCTTCGTACGCTGGCTATTCTTGCGCGGAGTCGTGCCGCTGCGATCTTCTTTTGCGCTCCTGCGCAAGGCGTCCATGAGATTGATAACATTGCTCGGGCGCGGCTCCGATAGAACGGGCGGCGCTTTGCCGGCCTGTTTGGCCTTGATCAAATCCTGCAATGCATTCTCGTAACGGTCCTCGAATTTAGCAGGGTTGAAGTGTCCCTTCTTGGTTTCGAGAATGTGGACCGCAAGCTTGAGCATGTCGGCGGGCACCTTGATGTTTTCAATGTCGTCGAAATACTCTTTCTCGTCGCGCACCTCGTTCTTGTAACGCAGCGCCGTCGCCAGCAACCCTTTTCCGCGTGGGCGCAACAATAAAAGGTGCTCACGTCTGTAGATCACGACACGGGCGAGGCCGGCTAAATCTTCCTTCCGCATGGCCTCGCGAATGACTGCGAAAGCCTCCTGTGCGACTTCGTCCTGCGGCACGAGATAATAAGATTCGTCCAGGTAAATGCGATCAACATCGGTCATCGGCACGAATTCTTCGATGTCGATCGTATGGGTGCTTTCGAGGGCGACATTATCGAGCTCATCCTCTTCGACCAGGACGTACTGTCCCTTTTCAAATTGATAGCCTTTGACGCGATCTTCCTGCTCGACCGGTTTGCCGGTTTCGGTATCGACCACCTCGTTACGGATGCGGTTGCCGGTCTTGCGGTTGATAATGTTGAAGCGAATGCGTTGGCTCGTGGTCGTCGCGGGATAAAGCGCGACTGAACACGATACTAACGACAATTTGAGGAAGCCCTTCCAATTAGGACGCGGCGCCATCGACGCACCTCTTTTTACGCTACAGATACAAGGCGAACTCGCCGGCAATTGACCGGTTCCAGAAGTCTAACACCTTGATTTAGAATGCGCTGCTGAAATTTCGTCGGCCATCTATGGGTCGGTGCCGACATAAGAATTTTCGCGATAGGCAAGCTCGGCCAGCCTATTCTCCGCCACTCGCCAGCACTGCGCGGGTCGTTTCATCGGGGCCGAAATCTTCCGCGCTATTGACGTTCAGCAATTCGGCGAGCCGTGTGCGGGCACGATTGACGCGTGATTTAATTGTGCCGACGGCGCAGCCGCAGATGCCGGCGGCTTCCTCATAGGAAAACCCTGAGGCACCGACCAGGACAAGCGCTTCGCGCTGATCGGAGGGCAATTGCGCAAGCGCCTCGCGGAATTCGCGGAATTCCACGTGCCCGTATTGCTCGGGCTGGGATTTCAACGACTCGGCATGGTGGCCATCACTGTCCTCCACCTCTCGTCGGCGCTTGCGATATTCCGAGCGGAAATGGTTGCGTAAGATGGTGAAAAGCCACGCCGACATGTTAGTGCCGGGCTGAAAGGAATCGATATTAGCAAGCGCACGCAGCAGCGTTTCCTGCACCAGATCGTCCGCGCGATCCACGTTCCCGCAGAGCGAGATCGCGAATGCGCGGAGACTAGGCACCGCACTGAGAACGGCTTTGCGGACTGACTCGTCCATCGCCATTACTGCGTGTCCTTTTTTCCGGTGGTATCGAGCCGATTGATAAGATCGTTAAACCGGTCAGGTACGCCCTGATTTACGACGTCGTCGTACATCGCACGCAGTTGTTGACCGAGACGGGCTTGAACGTCTCTGCCCAGCTTGGCCGATTTCGCGTTAGATCGTTTGTTACGGGCTGCCGCGGCTTCCATTTGATTTTGCTGTCCCACGGGCTTTCGTTCGTTCATTTGTCCAACCCCGACTTCCGAGCCCTTGGGGCGGGCACCGGTTGCCCCCTACATGGTCATGTCAAAACCCGTGGCATGGCATATGGTTCCCCCAGAACGGAACTTTTTTGCGACGGCGGCGTTTGATCGCTACAGGCTGATAAAAACGGGGGGCGTGAGCCCAGTCGGCCTCGGCGCGTATTCATTCGGGAGGGATTTTTGTCGACATCTCAAGCAGTTGCGCAACATTTGCCATACCTTCGCCGTTACGCGCGGGCTCTTTCCGGCAGCCAGGCCTCCGGCGACGCGTATGTCGCGGCGACCCTTGAGGCTTTGGTCCAGGACCCAAAGGTACTCGACACCGGGCTTTCCACGCGCATTGCCCTCTATCGGCTTTTTACAAAGATCTGGAATTCGATTGCGGTGAACGGCAAGCCATCCGCAGCCGGTGGGGCGTCCAGCCAGCCGGTTGAGCGCCACCTGGCGCAAATTCCGCCAAAACCGCGCCAGGCCTTCCTCCTGGTGGCCCTGGAGGGTCTTTCGGAAGATGACGCCGCGAAGGTTCTCGATATCGACGCACCGACTTTGCGCGAACTTGTCGAGGAATCTGGCCGCGAACTCGCGGCTGAGATCGCCACCGACGTTTTGATCATTGAGGACGAGACATTCATCGCGCTCGACCTTGAGGGTCTGGTCGAAAGCCTTGGCCATCGCGTGCTGGGCGTTGCCCGCACCCATAGCGAAGCCATAGCGCTCGCTAAAGCCAAGCGGCCGGGAATTATCCTTGCCGATATTCAACTTGCCGATGGTAGCTCAGGCCTCGATGCGGTGAATGAAATGCTGCGAACGTTCGAGGTGCCGGTCATCTTCATCACCGCCTATCCGGAGCGGTTCCTGACGGGAGAGCGGCCAGAACCGGCGTTCCTGATCGCAAAGCCGTTTCAACCCTCGACAGTGTCAGCCGTGTTGAGCCAGGCGTTGTTTTTTGAGCGCAACGCGAGAAGGCGAGAGCGACGCGCGAGCTAGCATACTCACGCGGAATTTGGTTAGGGGTGCTCACGTTGCGAATGCGGACGCAATCACCGACTTGATCCGGACGCTGTGGTGGATGATTGGCAATGATCGCCGAACAGTTCCGCCCACCTCACGCTAAATCACTATTTCCGTGCAACAGTTTGCGCGTCCCGGCGTTAGATTCTGTCGTATCCTTCCGGCTCGCATTCCCCGCGACAAATATCGGGCCAGTGGGACACACAGTGATCTCGTTCGTTGACACGTCGTCGATTAAACTGATTCATGCGGAGGGCCCGTATAATTGCTGTGATAGAAATTTTATCCGCCCGGCGGCATCTCACGCCGAAAAATGAGAAAACGATTGGTAGGGCTCGCAAAATGTCCGGTGCGGAAACCAACGAACTGGCCAAGCTCGAACTTGAGCGCCGACAATTACAGGACCAAGTCAACGCGCAAGCCTGGGAGCTGAATTTATTGCGGGCGCGATTTGCGCGTTATGAAACCGCGCTGCGTGGATCGCAGGTGACGGTGTACACTCAGGACCGCGATCTCCGATACACCTCGATCAGCAATCCTATGCTGGGTCACTCTATCGAAGATCTGCTCGGCCGCACGGACGCGGAAATTCTGCCGTCGGATGGCAGCGCTGCGGTGATGGCCATAAAACGTGAGGTACTCGCCAACGGCGAGGCAAAAAGAGCCGAAGTCTCGTTCAAGGAGTTGCCGGGAGTTCGGTGGCACGATCTGCATATTGAGCCATTGCGCAATGAGGCAGGCGAGGTCGTCGGCTTGACCTGCGCATCAGTCGACGTAACCGAACGCAAAGAAGGCGAGGCGCATTTACGGCTCTTATTGCGTGAGCTCACACACCGCTCGAAGAATCTGCTGGCAGTGATCCAGGCAATGGCTCGCCAGACTTCCCATCATGTGGGCTCGGTCGAGGGCTTCCTCACGCAATTTGGCGCAAGGCTTCAGGCGCTCGCCGCATCACACGATCTTCTCGTCCGCGAAAGCTGGTACGGGGCCTCGCTCAATGAGCTGATCCGTTCGCAGCTGGCGGGCTACCTCGACCGCTCGTCCGGACAAGTCTCGATTGACGGACCGCCGATTGCGCTGAAACCCGAAGCTGCGCAAAATTTAGGTCTTGCCTTGCATGAGCTCGCCGTGAATGCGGCAAAGTACGGCGCGCTTTCCGTGCCGGAGGGGCGCGTTTCCATCACCTGGAGCCAGCCCGAAAGCACAACGGGCAACCCGATCAAGCTCGAATGGCGCGAACAACTCGGACCCAAGGTCAAAGTCAGGCGCAAAAAGGGGTTCGGAAGCATGGTGATCGAGCGCAACCTTGCTCGCGCGCTCGACGCTGAAGTCAATCTTGATTTCGACCCGGACGGGTTGCGCTGTCACATTGCCATTCCCGCGAGCCAACTCCTCGCTGCACGCTGACCCGACGGAACATTATCGGTCGTCCACCGTTTCCAGTCACACTCACGAAACGTGTGCTGGCTACGTCAGACACTTTCCGTGGGATGCTGGAGAGCAGCGTCATGCGTGGGTTGATGTCGTATTTGGTGGCCGGATTTCTCGTTGTGCCGGCGATGGACCTGATCGCGCCTCCCGTTGGTTTGGGGATGGCATTGGGTATGTGGCCCACCCTTAAGGTGGATCCGACCGTGCCAATCGTAAACCGAACACACAAAGGTGATCGGCTGCAAATGCCACAAGCGCCGATTGCAAGCGACCGCCAAAAAGCTCCGTCAGTTGCACCGGAAACGTTGGTCGGGTGCGAAACGGTATTTAGCTCTCTCTCGGCAAACGCGAGACTCAATTTTGCTGGGCGCTGTCTCGCCTAACCCATTGCGCGTGAGTGAGTTACAGCGCCTGCCGTAACCGGAACTTGTTGTTCTTGTTGACGTTGATAGGCCGTCATTCATTTGAAAAAGGAGTTTCACATGTTCAGGCCATTGAACATAGTTGTAACATTGGCGGTCGCCACGGCGGTGGCGTCCCCAATAGCGGTCATGGCACAAGCCGAACGGACAAAAGCCGGGACGTTAACGTGCGATATTTCCGGCGGGATCGGCTTGATCATCACCTCGCACAAAGACGTCACCTGCATGTTCACACCGTCGCAGCCGGGTCCGCGTGAAGTGTACGTCGGCGGAATCAATAAATTCGGCCTCGACCTAGGCGCCACTGCCGGTGGTGAAATGGTTTGGTCTGTCTTTGCCCCGACGACGCGCCGCTTTGGCGCGCTGGCCGGCAATTACACCGGCGCAACCGCTGAAGCGACGGTCGGCGCCGGTCTTGGCGCAAATGTGCTGGTCGGCGGCTCGGACCGGACCGTGGCCCTGCAACCGGTATCTGTGCAAGGACAGGCTGGGCTCAACGTAGCGGCGGGCGTTGCGGAGCTCGTTCTGCGACCGGCACGCTAGTGGTTGACCGACATTTTAAATCAATGCGGCCGCCGATACGGCGGCCGCTTCGTTTTCATTCATCGCTTGGCGCGTCAGCCGAAGGTGAAGGCGTCGTGGTAAGCACCCTGCACCTGGCCGCCCGGCACCGGCCCCCCGCCGGGGACATGCACCATGTTGCCGATCACTGCGCAGGTCGCGCCGTGCAGGCCATGGCGCGGAATTGCCATTGGCGTGAGCTGCTCCCAGGTGTCCGCCTTGGGATCGTAGCCCTCATTGGTACCGAACACTTTGCCGGTGGCCTCGCCGCCGAACACGACAATTTTGCCATTGATGTAAACGCATGACGGTCCACTGCGAGGGGTCGGAAGTGGTGCGCGGAATGTCCATGCGTCGGTTTTGGGATCATAGACGGCATTGAGCCCAGTATTGAAGTCATACGAGTCCATGCGCCCGGCGATCGCGTGGATTTTTCCGTCGACGACGGCGACACCCATGTGGTCGCGCTGCCCAACGAAAGGTTGCGTGCCGGTTGAGCCGCGCATGCCGCCGAGGATTGTGTATTTGTCGGTCGTAGGATCGTAAATCTCGTGCCATTCCACCGAACGTACGTCCCGGCCGCCTAGGAGATGAATTTTTCCATCGAGGACGATGGCAGACATCGCACCACGAGGTCGGGAGAGACCCGCAATCGGTGCCCATTGGTCGGTTGCGGCGTCATAGACGAAGCACTTGGAATGCGGACAGCGGTTTTGTTCGATAAACCCGCCGAACGTGTAGATCTTCGATCCAATGGAAACGCCGGCGACGTGATTGCAGGGAACCGGGAAGGGCGCCTTCAGGGACCACGTTCCGGCTTTCGGATCGAACACCTGGTGGAAATTTTGGTCGACGCGATGCTTGGCATAGCCGGCGACTGAATGGATCTTGCCCTGGCATTCGATGACCGCATGCTCGCCGGTCGGAATCGGCATTCGTGGCTGTTCGACCCACTTTCCCGGGTTGGCGGCTTTGGGTGCAACGCTTGTCATGTAGCGCTGCTTCTCGACGGTCTTCGGAATGTCGGTGACTGTTTTGTCGTTCAGACCGAGGAAGAGCGGAAGTTCTTGTTCTGCCATGATGGACCTCAATTGACATAATTCCGGGACATAGTCCCGCAATAATTTGCGCGTGAGCTCGACGCCCTCGCGCGCGACGTCGTAGGGCGAACGCGCCCACTGATCGGGATTGGGAGCTTCGTAACTGAGATAGCCGGTATAACCTTTCTCAGCCAACAGTCCGAGCATCTCGCGCCATTTGACCACGCCCTTGCCGGGCGGAAGGCGGTCGGTTGGCCGCCGCACGCCTGTCACCGGGTTCGGTGACAGGTCGCTATACTGGAAGCAATAAATCTTGTCGGCCGGCACGCTCTCGAAGCCGCGGCCGCCGGCGCCACTGCGCGTGAAATGATAGGCGTCAATCAAGTAGCCGCAATTCGGCTTATCCGCGCCCTCGATCAATTCGGTCAGCACGGCGAGGCTGTTGAGCACATCGTGTTGTGAATTGAATTCGATCGCGAGCGTCAGTTTGTATTCGGCGGCAATATCTCCGGCATCTTTGAGATATTTGATCGCGTCCTTGATCGGTCCATTCACCTGGCCGGGCGCACTCATCAGTGTATCGCAGCCGAGTGCCACCGCGTTTTCGCAGGATTCGCGAAAGACCTTGAACAGCCGCTTGCTCTCCTCGCCGGTGGCGAACAACCAGCCGTATTCGACGCCGAGCACACCACAAGGGATACCACTCTTCTTGATGAGGTCGAGGACTTGAGCATTGCTCATACCCGTATCAAAGCAGCGCTTGAAATCGGTGCGGCGCAGCTCGACTGCATCATAGCCAGCCTGTTTTGCCGCATCGAGTGCGGTGGCGAGCGGAGTCGTGTCGATCGTCCACATGTGCAAGGCGAGGCGCCCGAATTTTTCCGTCATAAAGCGATTACTCCACTCCAAAAATCGAATGCTGCTACTTGCCTTCGTATTGAAGGATGTAAAGTCCCGCGTTGGTGTCGGTCATATACATCACGCCATTTGGATCGACGTAGACGTCGCAGGATTGAATGACTTTGGCCGGGATTCGGCCGTTGGTCGACAATGCGTTCCGGGGCCGGCGGCACAAAATAGCCGACCTGCCTCGGCTGGAATGGATCTCGCACGTCGTAAATTCGCAGCCCCGCGTTGTGATAGGTGGCGAATACGAGGTCTTCGGTCTGTAGCGAGCCTGGACGGTTCTCATGCAGATTGTGCGGGCCGAATTTCGCGCCTTTGGCGCAAAAATCCTCCTCGGCGGGTGTCGGTAACGTCGCGATCGACACGGGGTTCGACGAGTCTCGCACGTCGATCAACCAAGTGTACGCAATTCCATTGGCGCAATTCGACGAGGTCGCTTCATCGGCCAGCACGAGTAACTTACGGTTGGATAGCGGCAAGGGCGTGTGCGCGCCGCCGCCGAAAGGCGGCGCGTAATTGCGATGGCTGAGCAGTTTCGGATTGGGCGGGTCGCTTAAGTCGTGAATAGTGAACCCGCCGTCGCGCCAGGCCGCATACCCGATGTTGCCGGCGCTGATGAGATGATGAAGTGCTGTACGCTTGCCGAATGACGCAGGGGCGGTCTCGCCGCCAGCACGGTTCATGCCCGGCAACCACCAGCGCCCGGCAAGCTTTGGCTGCGTGGGATCCGAAACATCGATGATCGCCAGCGCATGGTCGATAAAGCCTTTGAAATGGACTGAAACGTAGGCGTAGCGTCCGCCAACCCACCAGATGCGATGCGCGCCGAAACCGGGCATTGCGAGGAATGCGATTTCGCGCGGGCTCGCGGGTTGTGAAACATCGAAAACGCGTAAGCCGGCAGCAAACGGTTGTTCGGTTTGCACCGAGTCGATGAGTGATTTGGCGTAGTAATCCTGTTGCGTCGCATATTGCTGCATGGCCCAGATGTTCGGGCCGTTTACGGCGAGCAGGATGTCGCCATGGATTTGCAGATGGTGAGAACGTGTGTTCTTCGGAGCTGGTACGAATGCGACTGTCTTTGGATTGAGCGGGTCGCGCACATCCGCGACCGAATAGCCGTCGCTGAACATGTGGCCGATAAAGGCGTGCCCTTTATGCAGGATAACCTGCACGCCATCGGGCCGGCCGCCTTGGTCGTTACGCGCCAGAAGTCTGACGTTCTTGGCGGACGCTGCGGTACTCATCTGCTGACCGGCACAATTACATATGTATCAATGGATGCGTCGAGGCCCGGCCGGCATTTTGCCGAGCCGGGCCTCGATCGCGATGAAGCTTGCTTAGGTAGTTTTAGTTACGGGTCTGTTCTTCATCGTCATAACAAGCCCGACAACGATAAGCAGGAGCCCGATCCAGGTCAGATAGGGTTTGAACGCAAATCTGCCCGCCGCCTCCGCCGTGGCGACCAGCGCTTCGCAACGAGGAGACGTGTACAAGATGCAAGGCAAGGTGTTCACGATTTCCTTCGCAGCGAGGTAGAAATAAAGCCACCAGCTCAGGGACACGAGTACCACGACCGCCCCAGTGAATTTCATCCAGAATGCATTGTCAGCATCGACAACCCTGCGGGTCGGCGGCGCAATCTCGTCGAAGTCCTAACTGATTTGCCTCCGGCCCCAGCTGCGTCACAGACACAGCCGCAATGAGGAGAAGGACGGCGAGGCAAGCAAAGACCGTCGTAAGCCCGTAGGTCTGTTGGACCAGGAGGATCGACGGAACGATAAATGCCGTGGCGAGACGTCCCACGCCGGCCGCCCAACCGAACCCGGAAGCGCGTGCGTTTGTGGGAAACACCTCCGACGCGAAGATTTGCATCGAGTTTCCGGCCACCTGAACGAAGAAGATCATGATGAAGCCAGCGACCAGGAGATAAGTGTCGCTCGTCGCATTGGCGAAAACGATTGCCATGATACCCGCGCAAATGAACGCGGTGACCGACGTTTTCTTACGCCCGAATTTATCGAGCGCGTACATCATGAACAGGCTCGCGCACGGCACCGCCAGCGTCATGCCGAAGGTGTAAGTGAGCGATTTTGTGATCGTGAAGCCCTTCTCAGTCATGATGTTGGGCAGCCACGTGCCAAGACCGATTGCAGTGCCAAAGAACGCCGAGAAGCAGATCATCCCGGCGATGACGCGGGTCGGGAACATCTTGAACACGACCGCGAAAGGATCGCTTTTGTTGTCGCTTGCGACGCTCGTTGCAAGTTGCTCTTTCGGTCCGGCAATTCCCAGGCGAGCGAGCACGTCGAGGGCCTCTTTGCCACGGCCATGCGTCGCCAAATAACGCGGCGACTCCGGCAGTGCAAAGCGGAACACCCAAACAATAAGTGCGCCGATACCGATGACGATCCAAACACCGCGCCAGCCAATCTGGTCGCGGAAGAAAAGTGTGAACAGAGATGCGATTGGCCACACGCAGGCGCCGCCGATGAAGTGGACCATCGCGAGGATACGGCCGCGGATTGCCTTTGGCGCATATTCTCCGGCATAGGCGAATGCGAGCGGTTGTTCGCCGCCGAGACCGAGCCCGGCGATGAAACGACACACCATGAGCCAGAACACGCTTGGCGCCAGTGCACCAAGGATCGTGAACACTCCGAACACCAGCAGGTTGAACTGGTAGACCGTCTTGCGGCCCCAACGGTCGCTGAATTCGCCTTGACCTGCTGCGCCGATAAACATCCCGAACACGGTTGCGGCGCCAACGAAGGCCAGCTCGGGTCCGGTTCCAAATTTCGATGCGAGCATGTCGGGGATCAGTGATCCCAGGACGATCAGATCGATGACGTCGAAGAAATAACCGGCGGCGATCAGCGCAACCACCTTAACGTGGAGCGGCGATATCTTAGCGTCATCCAATGCGTTGCCGACGAATCCCTCAATGGTCTGAGCCACGGCGTAGCCTCCCTATGCCAGTTTCTATTTGGTGTTTGACCAGCAGCCGACATTAAGATGAGCCACAAATCGGTTATTGGCCAGCCTAATTGCGCAAGTTGTGTCCAACAGGCCGGATTGCCGCACTGCAATTTCGACCGGTGAAAACCGATTGTTTTGGGGATCGGGATTCGAACGTCGTGAACTTCGCGCGTCGCGGCCGGACTAGGAAATTAAGCCGCACTCCCAGTGGTTGTGGAACCTCGTCGTCCGCTTTTTTGTCCACTGTTGCGCCCCGGTCATAGGGATCGTGCGAACGAATCCATATGGTGCGTTTCGAGCGAGCGAGGGGACGCTTGGCTTGGAGCGGTCGCCGATCGGGCAGTAAGCCACACCTGTAACGGCTGCGACCGCTTCGTCGTATCGCAACAACAAAAGCCTACGTACCTTGCCGGAACGACCGATCCGACAAGTCGATAAACGTGCGAATGCTGGGCAAGACAAAAAAGGCACACGGGGAGCTCGATGAGAATATTTTTGCCGATAGCAGCCGTTTCGCTTGTCGCATTTTTATGCCCGGCTGCTGTCGCCGAAACAGCGGAAGAGAGGCAGGCCTGCATCAGCGATGCGTTCAGGGTGTGCTGGGACGCTATTCCAAATCGTGACGACGTACTCCAATGCCTGGTGACGAATAAGAGCCACATCAGTGACGGTTGTCGCGCCGTTTTGGACAGGCATGCGCATGCGCATCGTGTTACGCGAACACGGAGGGCCATGCGTTCGGAGTAAATTCGGTATGGCGCCTCGCTCTGTAGTCACCGTCTGTAACGCTCGCGATAGCGCCATTCCGAAAATTGAGGGCGCGGGTACCACCAGTAACCATTCCCGGTGCCATCCGGCTGCCACCAGCACGCACGGTACGGTCCGCAAAGCCAGCGCACTTGGTTTATTTTCGTAGCGGTGTCTGTTTTGACGGGTGCGATTGGCACCGCGTGTGCGGCGGTAGTTACCGCACAAATTGCAATTGCAGCGAAAAAAAATGCTATTTTGGCCATGTGCTTCTCCTTAAATACTGCCTTTTAACGCGCAAGGTTCGTTTTGAGTTTCCGCCTGTTATTATAGTTACGGGCCCCGAGCCGGCGGCGACGCCGGTATTTGACGGGGCGTTTTGAAAGCACTCCCGCAAATACTTAGGAAAAGTTTATGTGATTTCGTCACATACTCGCCATCGTCTGAAATTAGAAACAGGTCCGTTTATTTGAAACTGTGTGAGTAAAATGGCAGTCGCAGAACAATATAGAAAGCAAGCCGAGCAATGCCGTACACGGGCGGAAAAATCGTCAAAGCCCGCGGATCGCGCCTTCTGGCTATCACTAGCTGAAAGTTGGCTGCAGCTTGCCGAAGATTCCGACGCGCCGACTCACAGCGAGTTGCAGGACGCAAACTAAACGGGCCGTTCAACAGTCGCGCAGGCACGGACCTATCGCGTGTTTTAGTGGCTGCCTGAATAACCTTTGTTAAAGACGCAAGAGTTCAGCGGCTGGAACTGGGGGCAGACGGGTCACTTCCAACGGTCGAATCCCTCGGTGTCGCGCTCCTAAGAGCAGCGCCGGTATCGGGCCCGGCAGCCGGACCGTTTATCGCGTTTCCAGTGGAACCACCATTCGCGCGTTCGCGCGAAGCCGGTAGGCGGTCTATTGGGGGGCGGTCTATTGTCGCTCCTCTGCCAGCATCGACAGCTGCCGGTCCTGGCGGGTTTGGGGGGAGGCTCATACCGGCCCCTGGCGTGTTCTGCTGTGCGTAAGCGGCGCTTGCAAAACTTGCCATGAGGATGGCGGCGAACTTCCCAACCGTTCCTGGTGGTTGCATTACATCAATTCCTTTTCCGCGTTCCCGGATGTTCAACGTCCGGCGGATCGCAGAAGTTTCGTGGTCGACTTGAATATTAGTGCCTTGGGGCACTGGAATGTCGACGGAGTGAAGAACTCGCGTTTAATTACTTTAGTGTTCCGTCTGTTGATTTAGTGCGGCCAAAATAAAAGCCAAACCACGACCACCATGATGCCTAGGAATGTGATGGCATCCAACACAACGAAATCGTTATCAGGCCAATGTGGCTCGCCGTAGTGGCTGGCGATCTTTTGAGAATTAGCGGTTTCATTATTCGTGGTGCCGATGCAACGAGATTACCGCAGGTTTTGGATAGTTGTGATCTTCTCGTCCACAAAATGAAGGTAGACGCCTGCATAGGTCCAAACCGTTTCCTTTATGCCGCCCCTTATAATGGCGTCTGTTACGTGGACTGGCTTTCGCTCGCACGACAATAATGCTTGCGACATTGTCATCCCGATTTTCAATTCACTCAATTTCGCGCAACCCGCGCTCTCTTCTGTGAGCACCTCACGCGAGGCACACGCGCCGAGGCACAAGGCGGCGGCGACTGTTAACGTTGTTGTGGCAAGTGATCGCATTAGGGGCCGCTTTGTAGCGCGAATTGCAGCTTCAATCTTCGCCATGTCGGCTGTGAAATTTGTACATGGCATCAAGCTTTGTGCCACGCCTTGCTCTGGCTGAATGCACAGAAGCGGAGATTTGACGCACATGACCTACATCGCGATCCAGCTCTGGGTGAAAGCGCGATCAGGAAGCTCGAAAAGAGAACAGAAACGCCAGATGACCTCCCAAATGGGCTAGAGATCCACCAATAAAAAGAGGGAAAAGATAGTCGGATCAAGTGGCTGGGGAACTAGGATTCGAACCTAAATTCTCGGAGTCAGAGTTCGATGTTCTACCGTTGAACTATTCCCCAATGGGATGTGCACGAGCCGTGCCGGCCGCCATCAAGTTGGCCCCTGACATGGGGCAATTCGGCTGATTTGACAAGTCCGTAGGCGAGACGGCGCCGGTTACCCGGCTCGCCTGGATCGCGTCGCAACCGTGACAATGGCGATCAGACTGAAGGCCGCCACCGCGACAAAGACCAAGCGCGGGTCGCCATGATCCATGATCGCTCCGAAAATCAGCGGCGAAATAATGCCGCCAATATTGAAACCGGTGGTGACAAAGCCGAAGACTTTGCCGAATGAACCGGGCGGAGTGACCTCGCGCACAATCATATCGCGCGAGGGCATGATGATGCCCGAGAAAAAACCGCTCAATGACATGACGGCAATCAGAGCCAGTGTGCCGAAGTCAAATTGGGCGATTAGGCCAGTGAAGAATGCCATTGCGGCGAGTCCGATCGCCGCCACGCCTCCGTGACGTGTGGTGCGGCCAACCAGCACGCCGCCAACCAGGACACCGATCGCTGACCACAGGAGGTTTCCGGATAGCGCTGCGTTGGCGGTGGCGACCGGCGTTCCATAGAGCGCCCCGAGTGCCACGACGGAGTAGTTGTAAAGGCCGCCGCTCGTCATTGCGAGCAGGATGAAAAAAACGAGATTGAGCAGAATCGGCGCCGACAACAGCAGCCGCCAGCTGGCGACATCCTTCTCCGAAGAGCGGCGCGGTACCGCGAATTTGGCCTGCGCGCTGGTCTGGTCACAGATTGCAAGAAGAATTGCAGCCACCACGAAACCGAATACGCCGGCGCCGATGAACGCACCGCGCCAGCCCCATACACTTTGCATCACTAACAGTGTGACGGGCGCAGCGGCGGAACCGGCCATACCTGCAAAGGTATGATACGAAAATACCTGTCCGATACGGTCCGACGGCACATGCTGTGAAAGCAGCGCGTAGTCGGCCGGGTGGTAGACGGTGTTGCCGACGCCGGCGACCGCAAACATTGCAACCATCACCCAAAAGGAATCGACCAGGCCGACGATGACGAAAGCGCTGGCGCCGATCGCCAGACCGGTGACCAACAATATTCGCGCCCCCAGACGGTCGACCAGAAACCCGGCTGGCGTCTGCAGCGTAGCGGTCACAATGTTAAATGCCGCGAATGCGAAACCGATCTCAGTATAGGTGACCCCGTATTCCGCGCGCACGAACGGCAGGAGAGGCGCGAGAAGAATAATGTAGTAGTGCGACACAAAATGCGCCGCACATACCGCGCCGACGACCCGGATATAGGGTGCACGCGAGATGCTGAGGGTTTCGGCTGCTTGACTCATGCTTGAGATTACCGCGGATAAGGGGCGGGACTATTACCCGACCGGCCGCATCACTCCAATGCGTTTCCAGAGGGTTCCCTATGTCGGTGGGGTATGCGGGTCCAGTCCTTAAAACGGCATAAAAAAATTGCCCGGTACAAGCGTCTGTGAAGTGCGCCAGCCGTTTGTGGTGTTAGTCTTTTACGACCAATAAGGGCGCCAACTGATGAGTTGCTACTCTGGAAAGCAAGAGCGAGGGCTCCATGATTACACTGACCGTGAACGGAAAGGCGTATTCGCTCGATATTGAGGCTGAAACGCCATTGCTTTGGGTCATTCGCGACGAACTCGGAATGACCGGCACAAAGTTCGGGTGCGGCATCGCACAATGCGGAGCCTGCACGGTGCACGTGGACGGAGAGGCGGTTCGCTCTTGCGGGATTCAGGTTGGCGATGTAGCCAACAAGAACATCACCACGATTGAAGGCCTGTCCGCGGACACAAAGCACCCCGTGCAACAGGCATGGCTGGCCGAGGACGTACCGCAATGCGGCTACTGTCAATCCGGACAGATCATGGCAGCGGCGGCATTCCTGAAGGAACATCCGCAGCCGACTGATGCCGATATCGACGCTAACCTCACCAATATCTGCCGCTGTGGGACCTACGTCCGAATCCGCAGTGCGATTCATCGCGCAGCCGCGCTGATGAAGACGTGAGCGGGAGGCGAGCCATGAACCAAATTGCAAACACTGCGATCACCCGCCGCCATTTCGTCATCTCGTCGGCTTCGGCCGCGGGTGGCATGGCCATCAGCGTCATTTTGCCGGGCCTTGCCGACGCCGCCAGCATTGGCTCCCAGGCATGGGGACCCCCGAGTGCGCCAAATGAGGTCAATGCCTTCCTGGCGATTGATCCCGACGGAACCATCCTGATCCGTTCACCGCATCAGGAAATGGGCCAAGGCGCGATCACTGCGCTACCGATGATTGTTGCCGAAGAACTCGAGTGCGATTGGTCGAAAGTGAAGGTCGAGCACGCCTCGGCAGCTCGCAACGTCCGGGAAAAGGATGTCTACGGTGACATGGTGACGGCCGGCAGCCGCGGCGTTCGCATGTCGTGGCAAATGCTCCTGCAAGCCGGTGCAAGTGCACGCGAGCGGCTGATCGCTGCCGCGGCGCAGCGCTGGAACGTGCCGGCATCGGAATGCGAGGCGGCCAACAGCAAGGTTCTGCACAAAGCCTCCAGCCGTAGTCTCGACTACGGTGCGCTGGCTGCAGATGCCGCCAAGATAAAACTCGACAAGGAACCGGCGATCCGGACGCCGGATCAGTTCAAATTTATTGGCAAACCGGTCGCTCGCCTCGATACGCCACTCAAGATAAATGGCTCCGCCAAATTCGCGATCGATACGCGAATTCCGGACATGGTCTATGCGGCGATTGCCGCCTGTCCGGTGTTCGGCGGCAAGCTCAAGGGTGTGGATGAGTCCCCGGCAAAAGGCCGCCGGGGTGTGTTGCAGGTGGTCAAACTCGACAATGCGGTCGCGGTAGTCGCCGATCGCTTCTGGCGTGCGAAAGAAGCGCTCGCCTTGCTCAAGCCGGAATGGGATGTCGGTGAGGCTGGTTCAACCGACACCGCGCAATTCGCCAAGCTTTATCGGGACACTCTCGATGGTCCGATGGTGATTGCGCGCAATGACGGCAATGTCGATGACGTCTTTGCGAAAGGCGGCAAGATCATTGAAGCGGTCTACGAGGCGCCCCATCTCGCGCATGCCACCATGGAGCCGCTCAATGCAACGGTTAATTTGCAGGCCGATCAGCTTGACGTTTGGCTCGGATCGCAATCGCCTATGGGATCGGTTCAGCAAGCCGTTGGCGCGTCCGGTCTAAAACCAGAGCAAATCGTGATCCACAATTGCTTCCTCGGCGGCGGATTTGGGCGGCGCACCGTCAACGATGAAATGAGGCAGGCCATTTTGGTTGCCAAGCAGGTTGGAAAGCCTGTGAAGCTCGTGTGGACCCGCGAAGAAGACATGACGCAAGACCGCTACCGCCCGCAGGCTGCGGTGCGACTTAAAACTGCGCTGGACTCAGATGGCATGCCTGTCGCTTTCGATGCCAAGATCGCCGTCGGCTCGATTCTGCGCTCGGTTGGAGGCAGGAAGACGGAGGGCGGCCTCGAGAATCAAGCGATTGAGGGCATCGCCAACACAAACTACAAAATTCCGAATGTGCGCGTCGGCGCCATGCTCAAGAACACGCATGTGCCCGTGATGTTCTGGCGCTCCGTCGGTTCATCGCAAAACGCTTTCTTCATGGAGAGCTACATCGATGAATTGGCACATGCCACTGGCCAGGATGCTTACAAATTCCGCCGCGCGCTGCTCGCTCATCGAAAGGATTTTCTTGGTGTGCTCGATGTGCTTGCGGAGAAAGGCGATTGGGGCAAGCCGCTTCCTGCGGGGCGCGGCCGCGGTATTGCTATTCACGAGTGTTACAACACCATCCTTGGCCAGATGGCCGAAGTGACGGTCAGCCCGAAAGGTGAAGTCCGTGTTGATCGTGTTGTTGCCGCCGTTGACTGCGGCCATGTGGTCAATCCGTCGATTGTCGAGGCGCAAATCCAGAGCGGCGTGATCTACGGGCTTTCAGCTGCGCTTTACGGCGAGATCACTATCAAGGATGGCCGCGTCGAGCAGAACAACTTCGACAGCTACGAAGTCGTGCGTCTTGCCGATACACCGAAGATCGAAGTCTATTTCGCGCTTTCTGGTGGCAAGAAATGGGGCGGGATCGGCGAACCGGGTACGGCGGCGACGGCGCCTGCCGTGGCCAACGCGGTGTTTGCGGCAACCGGTACGCGCGTGCGTTCAATGCCGCTTAAGAACGTCAAGCTGCCCGGCCCGGCCTGATTCACGTCGGTCGATATGCACGAGGCCGCTGGAAACGGTGGCCTCGTTGCATTTTAGGATGCTTGTTTGACCTTGGCGTCCTGGATGGCTTGCCAGATTCGCGACGGTGTCATCGGCATTTCCAGATGACGGATGCCGTAGTCTGACAGCGCGTCGATAACCGCATTAGCGACGGAAGGAAGTCCGCCCGAGGTCCCAGCTTCGCCACATCCTTTTGCGCCGAGCGGATTGCTCTTCGTGGGCACAGGGTGGCTTGCGACATTGATCATTGGCGCGTTGTGCGCACGCGGCATGGCGTAGTCCATAAACGAGCCGGTCACCAGCTGACCGTCGGTGTCGTAGATCGCCTGCTCCAACAGCACCTGTCCAAGTCCTTGCATCACGCCACCTTGGATCTGTCCCTCGACCAGAAGCGGGTTGACGATCGTGCCGAGGTCATTGACGGCCGAATAGCTCACGACTTGCGTTGCCCCGGTCTCCGGATCGATTTCCACCTCGGCGATGTGACAGCCGTTGGGGAAGGCGGATGGAACGGGGTCCTTCACCACGTGATCGACATCGAGTGAATTCGACACGCCCTCAGGCAATTTGAGGCCGCCGCGCAGCTGGGCCGCGAGATCCAGCAAGCCAACGGAGCGGTCGGTGCCCGCAATAACGAAGCGCCCAGCCTTGAATTCGATATCGGCGGCGCAGCTTCGAGGACGTGCGAAGCGATCTGCTTGCCGCGGTCGATGACAATGGCGGCTGACTCGGTCAGCGCTGCACCGACGAACATCACCGAACGCGAGCCGCCGCTGCCACCACCGAAAGCCATGCGGTCGCTGTCGCCCTCGACCATGCGGATGCGATCAAATGGAACGCCCAGCAGATCGGTGAGGATCTGCGCGTAAGTCGTGGCGTGGCCCATTCCAAAATCGAGCGTGCCGGCAATGATGGTCACCGTGCCGTCGGGCTCGAAATGAATAGCACCGAGCTCCTTGCCGGGCGCAGCGGTCACTTCGAGATAGCAGCCAACGCCAAAGCCGCGCAGGAGCCCTCGCTTCTTGCTCTCGCGCTTGCGCTTCTTGAAACCGGCATAGTCGGCTGCCTCCAGCGCCTGCTTGAGCACGCCGAGAAAGTCACCGCAATCGTAAGTCATGTCCGAAGCCGCTTTGAACGGCAGATCGCTTTTGCGGATCATGTTGCGCTTGCGCAAATCGATGCGATCGATGCCGAGTTCGCTTGCCGCGACATCAAGCGCGCGTTCGACATAGTAATTGCCCTCAGGCCGTCCGGCCCCGCGATAGGCAGACACAAACGTCGTGTTTGTGAATACACATTTGGTCGCCACCTCGATCATCGGGGTGCGGTAAATGCTCGCGATATTTTTGACCTGGTTGCCGGTCGGAAGCAGCGGTCCGAATTGAGCAAGATACCCGCCCATATCGCCATAGCCGGTAAGCCGAAGTGCCAGAATATGTGCGTTCTCGTCGAAAGCGATTTCGACCACCATGTCCTGGGCGCGACCGTGATGATCCGACACGAAACTGCCGGATCGTTCATCAGTCCACTTCACAGGGTGCCCCAACATGCGCGCGCCGTGCAGCAGACAGATATATTCTGGATAGACCGAAGCCTTCATGCCGAACGAGCCACCGACCTGGCCCGTCACCACACGCACCTTGTCGGCCGGCGCGTTGAGAATTTCCATCAGCGACGTCTTCATGCCGTGGACGCCCTGACTTGACGAATACAGCGTCCACTTCGCTGCAGCCCGGTCGTACTCGCCGATGGCTGCGCGCGGCTCCATGGCGTTGACGACCATGCGCTGGTTGGATGTCTCCAGTCGGGTGATGTGCTTTGCCTTCGCGAAAGCATCGGCCACCTTGGCGGCGTCGCCATAGTGGAAGTCGAGAGCAATATTGTTCGGGACGTTTTCAAACACGAGCGGTGCGCCAGGCTTCACGGCATCGGCGGGTTTGAGCACCGGGGTGAGCGGTTCAATGTCGAGAACAACGGCCTCGACGCCGTCTTTGGCCTGCGCGACCGTTTTCGCGATGACGCAGGCGACCGGATCGCCGACGAAACGGACTTTATCGGCGGTGAGCGCAGGCCGTGGCGTGTAGCGGATCGGCGACCCGTCGCGGCTCTTGAGCGGCATATTGCATTTGAGCGGGCCATAAGCGGACAAGTCTGCCGCGGTGTAGACCGCGAGCACGCCCGGCATCGCTTTGGCGGCAGTGGTGTCGATTGAGCGGATGGTGCCGTGTGCATCGCGGCTGCGCACCATGACAGCGTAAACCTGTCCAGGCCGGCTTACGTCGTCTGTGTAGCAACCGTCGCCCCGCACCAGCTTGGGGTCTTCGCTGCGGCGGACCGGCTGACCGACGCCAAATTTTGTAAGCGATAAGGTGGCTTCGGTGGTTCGGTCATCCATGGCGGAGCGGGTGTCCTATGGCCAGCGTGATGTCAGATAAAGCAGCCGGCCTGCTTCCACAAGAATTGCTTTCGCGGCTGAGGGTTGCGCAAGGCACAGGCGCTGTTACACTTTTCATGATCGAAGGAATATGGCTGCAACTGCGAGGCGCTGGAGAGGCGGCGTTGCAGAGCGGCAGGAAGGTTTTGACACCATGAGCGGCGAGGCTGGGGACATCCCGGGCCTCGACCCCGCTATTGATCGAGCGTCGCTGCAGCGGCCTCGGTGGGGTCGGCGGTCGCCTGGACGGCCAGAAAACGGCTCCGGCAATGACCGGGGCGGCGCGACCTATGCTGCGCTCGATCTCGGTACCAACAACTGCCGTTTGCTGGTTGCGCGCCCTTCCGGCGAAGGCTTCCGTGTCGTGGATGCATTTTCGCGCATCGTGCGGCTGGGTGAGGGCGTTTCTCTCTCAGGCCGCCTCAGTGAAGCGGCGATTACGCGTGCCATTGCCGCGTTGGCGATCTGCCGCAGCAAGATGAAGAACAAAGGCGTGACCCGCGCGCGCCTCATTGCGACTGAAGCCTGCCGGGCGGCGACAAACGGCTTGGAATTCCTCGACCGCGTTACCGCCGAATTGGGCCTCGAGCTCGAGATCATCGATCGCGAGACCGAAGCGTGCCTCGCCGCAACAGGCTGCACACCGCTCATTGATCCGGAAGCAGAGGGTGCCGTTCTGTTCGATATCGGCGGAGGATCTTCCGAGCTCGTGCGCCTCACCCGTTCGCAGGAGAGCCAAGGAGGTCCGCCGTTGCCCCAGATCCGCGGCTGGATTTCGGTGCCACACGGCGTGGTGACGCTAGCGGAACGCTACGGCGGCATCACCGTTACGCGCGAGAGCTACGAAGCGATGGTGGCCGATGTGGCAGCCTTGATCGCGCCGTTCGTTCGCGAACACGGTGGAGACGCCATCACCGGCATCCATATGCTTGGAACGTCCGGCACGGTGACGACAATTGCCGGCGTTCATCTCAACCTCAAGCGTTATGACCGCAATCGCGTGGATGGCTGCTGGATGAGTGCAGACGAGATCAACGCAGTCGTCGAACGGCTCTTGGCCATGAGCTACGACGACCGGGTGGCAAGCCCGTGCATTGGCGCCGAGCGCGCCGATCTCGTGCTCGCGGGTTGCGCAATCCTCGAGGCGATCAGGCGCGCATTCCCGTGTCCGCGCCTGCGCGTCGCCGATCGCGGCCTGCGCGAAGGCATGCTCGTTCAGATGATGCGCGAAGACGGTGCATGGGGTGGCGGCAACCAGGCGACGGCGTCGTGATCGTGCGGAGCAAAGGTGCGGGCTCGCGCCAGAAGGTTCGCGTTCGTAGCAAGAACCGCTCGTTGTCCTCCAAGCTCTGGCTTGAGCGTCAACTTAACGACCCCTATGTCGCGCGTGCCAAACGCGAGGGCATGCGTTCGCGGGCCGCCTACAAGCTGATGGAAATCGACGACAAGGCGCGGTTTCTGAAAAAAGGTGCCCGCGTTGTTGATCTTGGCGCGGCCCCCGGCGGCTGGAGCCAGGTTGCTGCAAAACGTGTGGGCTCGCCGCAGCAGGGTCGGGTGATTGCCATCGACATTTTGCCAATGGAATCCGTGCCGGGTGTCGACTTCCTCAAGCTCGACTTCCTCGACCACGCCGCGCCCGACACGCTCAAGGTCATGATGGGCGGCCCGGTCGACGTCGTCCTTTCGGATATGGCGGCCAATACCACCGGGCATAGCAAAACCGACCATTTGAAAATCGTGGCGCTCGTGGAAGCGGGCGCAGCATTTGCGCGCGAGGTCCTTGTGCCCGGCGGCTGCTTCCTCGCCAAAGTTATACAGGGCGGCACAGAAGGCGCCCTGCTCGCCGCTCTCAAGCGAGACTATAAGAGCGTCAAACATATCAAGCCGGCAGCGAGCCGTGCAGATTCAGCCGAACTTTACCTGCTCGCGACGGGCTTTCGCGGCGCAGACCACACTAAAAACTTACCCCGCACGCTGATCCGAGGTTTCAACAGGCGTTGGAAGACGGTCGGCCATTTCCGCGCCTGCGTCAGGCGACAGGCGGGCAAAGAGCAATACCGATAGCGCGGAAATCGCCGCCACTGCCAAAAATGCTGGTGGAAAATCGGCCGCCTGCAATGACCCGCCGCCCTTGAAGTGGACAGTCAACTCCACGGCCATAGCTCCGATCGCAACGCCTGCAGATACCGCGAGTTGCTGGGCGACGCTGACGAGTGCTGTCGCTCTGCCAATTTGGCGCGGCTCAACTTCGGCGTAGGCGAGGGTATTGATGCTGGTGAACTGCAGCGAGCGGAAAAATCCGCCGACGAACAGCAGGATCACCATCAGCGCAATTGGCGTTGCAGCTGTAAAGGCCGCGCAGACGGCGAGGAAGGCCGCGCTGATAATTGAGTTGATGACCAGGATGTTTCGGAAACCGAAGCGGCGGAGAATGATGACTGTCGCCCATTTCATCCCCATGGCGCCGAGTGCGGTAGCAAAAGTAATCATGCCGGATTGGAAGGGCGTCATACCGAAGCCGATTTGCAGCATGAGCGGTAGCAGAAATGGCAGGGCGCCGAGTCCGAGACGGAAAATGAAGCCGCCGACGACGCTCGCAAAAAATGTTGGCAATCGAAACAATGAAAGGTCGAGCGCGGGATTTTCGGTCCGCCGCGCATGGGCGAGATAGGCCGCGATGAAACCGGCGCCGCCAAAAACCAACGCGGCAACGATGGTCCAGGGTAAGAAGTTAAGGCCGAGCACCGAAAGTCCGAAGGCCACACCGCCGATGCCAAGGCCGGCAAGAACCATTCCCGCAATGTCGAAGCGCTCGCGATCTTCGGCGCGGACATCGGGAATGTAGCGCGTGGCAAGCAAAATGCCGAGCAAGCCGATGGGCACGTTGATGATGAAGATCCAGTGCCACGTGGCGTACGTCGTAATGAATCCGCCGACCGGCGGTCCCAGTACCGGCCCAATCAGCGCCGGCGTGGTGACCCAGGCCATGGCGCCGACAAGGTCGCGCTTGCTGATAGTTCGTACGAGAACCATGCGTCCGACCGGGGTCATCATCGCGCCGCCCATGCCCTGGACGATACGCGCGATGACAAAGTCGGTGAGGGAGCTCGACAAAGCACAGCCGATCGAGCCGAGCACGAACACGGCGATCGCGGCGCGGAACACGGTGCGTGCGCCGAAGCGGTCGGCTGTCCAGCCACTGGCTGGAATGAAGATCGCTAATGACAGCAGGTAGGACGTGACCGCGAGCTTGAGTGCCAGCGGATTTGTGCTGATGTCGGTCGCAATTGCCGGCAGCGATGTGGCAATCACCGTCGAATCCATGTTTTCCATGAAAAGGGCGACCGCGATAATCAGCGGGACGATACGGTCACGGGGCATGGAAAATCCGGCGGGGCTTGGGCGTCATTGCGACAGGCGTCTTGAAGCGTAAAGCGGTGGCGGAAGGAAGGCTGCTCCACGTTTACGAGTTCATAACAGCCATCCGTGATTGCCCTAGGAATTGGGGCCATCCCGTGCTATCGACCCACGCCAACCCAAAAGCGGGCCGTGACGCAAGGCGAGGACCCCCTCGCAACGGGCTTTTTTAACCCCTTGCTGACTGGTCTGGTGCCTTTTCGGGCGAGACGGAGTTGGCAATGGCCGGAAAAAACAACGCAAGCCCGCGTGAAGGGCTCACATTCGACGACGTGCTAATCAGGCCCGGCCTGTCGGAGACGCTGCCGGCCGACGTCGATATTCGGTCGCGCATAACCAAATCCATCCCGGTCAACATCCCGATTATTGCCTCCGCCATGGATACGGTGACCGAGGCGCAGATGGCGATTGCCATGGCGCAGGCCGGCGGGATCGGCGTGCTCCACCGCAACATGGATCCGGATGAGCAGGCGGCACAGGTGCGCCAAGTCAAGAAATTCGAATCCGGCATGGTGGTCAATCCGCTCACGATTGAACCGGATGCGACGCTTCAGCAGGCGCTCGACCTGATGAAAGACAATCATATCTCCGGCATTCCGGTCGTGGAGCGCGCGGGCAATGCGCAACCAGGCAAGCTGGTTGGAATTCTGACCAACCGCGACGTTCGCTTTGCGACCGATCCGCGCCAGAAAATTTCCGAGTTGATGACCAAAAAGCTCATCACCGTGCGCGAAGGTGTGAGTCAGGACGAAGCCAAGCGCATGCTCCACCAGCATCGCATCGAAAAGCTGCTGGTTGTCGATGCGCAGTACCGCTGCGTCGGCCTGATCACGGTCAAGGACATCGAGAAGGCCGTCGCTAATCCGAATGCCTGCAAGGATGAGCAGGGGCGCTTACGCGTCGCTGCTGCTACGACGGTCGGCGACAAAGGATTTGCCCGCACCGAGGCACTCATTGCGGCCGGTGTCGACCTTGTCGTGGTCGACACGGCACACGGCCATTCTCGATACGTGCTGGACGCGGTCACACGTATCAAGCGCCAGTCGAACAAGGTTCAGGTGGTAGCCGGCAATATTGCCACTGCCGAAGGCGCCAGGGCGCTGATCGATTGCGGCGCCGATGCGATCAAGGTTGGAATAGGTCCGGGCTCGATTTGCACGACGCGGATTGTTGCGGGTGTCGGCGTGCCCCAGCTCACGGCCATCATGGATTGTGTTGAGGCCGCGAAAGCGAGCGGCGTCCCGGTGATCGCCGATGGCGGCATCAAATATTCCGGCGATCTGGCGAAAGCGATCTCGGCCGGCGCGGATTGCGCGATGGTCGGCTCGCTCCTTGCCGGCACCGACGAGACACCGGGTGAGGTGTTTCTCTATCAGGGCCGTTCCTACAAGACCTATCGCGGCATGGGCTCGGTTGGCGCGATGTCGCGTGGCTCGGCTGATCGCTACTTCCAGCAGGACATCAAGGATTCTCTCAAACTGGTGCCGGAAGGCGTCGAGGGCCAGGTTCCTTACAAGGGTTCGGCCGCAACCGTTTTGCACCAGCTCACCGGCGGTCTTCGGGCTGCCATGGGCTATGTGGGGGCAAAAAACCTCGTTGAACTTCATTCCAAGGCGGAATTCGTGCGTATCACTGGTGCGGGCCTTCGCGAAAGCCACGTGCACGACGTGACGATCACTCGGGAAAGTCCGAACTATCCAAGCCGTGTTTAGTTGTATTTCCTCGCGGAGAGGATGAGGGGCAATTCAATGCCGGTTCAATTTGTACTATTGCCGTTATTTGTCGAGGTCTTGCTCACGTTCGGCGTGATGTTCGGCATGATGTATCACCGCACATCGACACTTCAGAGCGGTGAAACGCGTCTTCAGGATATCGCTTTGCGTGAGCCGAATTGGCCGGTGCGCGCGACGCAATTCGCTTACGCATTCTCAAATCAGTTCGAGCTGCCGGTGCTTTTCTACGTACTGACAATTCTCGTCATCATAACTCACCATGCCGATTTTATTTTCGTTCTTCTGGCCTGGATCTTCGTTCTGATGCGCGTGTTTCAGGCGGTCGTTCACGTTACCAATAATAATGTGCGCTTCCGCGGCGCGTTCTATGGTGTCGGCGCGCTTATATTGTTCATCATGTGGGTGATTTACATCGTGCGTATCGTGCTAGCGCTTCCATGACGCCAGCGGCGCGGCTCGCTTCCGCCATCGAAATTTTCGCCGCCATCGAGAGCGAACGCCGTCCGGCCGCCGATGCCTTAAAGGCGTGGGGCCTCACGCATCGGTTTGCCGGCTCTGGAGACCGCGCAGCCATCGCTGGTCTGGTTTACGACGCGCTGCGGCGGCGTGCGTCGAGTGCCTATGTCATGGGTGCCGACACGCCACGTGCAATTCTGCTGGGCATGCTCAAGCGCGAACGCGGGATGGACGCCGATGCCGTCGCCAAACTTGCGGACGGCTCGCAATATGCTCCCGCATCGCTGACTACCGACGAGCGTACACGCCTGACGGTCGCGGACATCAGCGCTGCGCCGGCGCACGTTGCCGGTGATTATCCGGAGTGGCTTGAACCGTACTTCGTGCGCGCCTTCGGCGACGCGCGCGTGGAGGAGGGGGCAGCACTTGCATCTCGTGCGCCTCTCGATTTGCGAGTGAATACCCTGAAAGCTGAGACCGAAGCTGTGGCCTCGATGTTGTCGGATCTGAAGCCTGAGGCCACGCGCTGGTCGCCATGGGGGTTTCGCATTCATCTTTCAGCCGATGCCAAGAGCCCCGCAATTCATGCCGAACCGGCGTTCTTGAAGGGCATGATCGAGGTGCAGGACGAAGGCTCCCAGCTGGCGGCGCTTTTCTCGAATGCCCGGCCCGGCGAGCAGATTGTCGACCTCTGTGCTGGCGCTGGCGGCAAGACGCTGGCGATCGCAGCGATGATGCAAAACAAGGGGCAAATCTTCGCCACCGACGATGACAAGCGGCGGCTGGCGCCTATTCACGACCGGCTCAAGCGGTCTGGCGCCCGCAACGTCCAAGTCCGCACCCCCAAATCCGTCGGCGGCGAAATCAGCGACCTGGCAGGACGCATGGATCTAGTGCTGATCGACGCGCCCTGTACCGGTGTTGGTGCTTGGCGGCGGAACCCGGACGCCAAATGGCGAGTGCGGCCCGGCGCCCTGGAGCAGCGCCAGAAAGAGCAGGCGGACACTCTTTGTCGAGCTGCGACCCTGCTTAAGGCCGGCGGGCGTATCGTTTACGTGACCTGTTCCGTACTCGAAGAGGAAAATGGCGCCCAGATCCGAGCTTTCCTGGGGGAGCACCCCGAATTTTCGGTCCAACCGCCGGTCGAAGTCATCCAGCCCCTCGGCGAGCGCGCCTTCATGCTTGGCAAGGCAGCGCGGTTGTCCGCGGAGGGCATTTTGCTCACGCCCCGGACAACCGGTACGGATGGCTTTTACGTGTCGGTTATGCGTCGGGGTGGTTGAGCTTAGGGCGCTTTTTTTACGGTTAGTAATAAAACGCAAACGCAATTCCCCGATTGTGCCCCAATCCGGGCCAAATTTGTCCGTGAAAATGCAGTGTCTGGGAACTGCGAAGCTCTCTTTTCGAGGTTATTTCATGCTGGTGGCCAGGCGCGATCCGCCATTTGACGTGGACGGATACAATGTCGCGCCCGGTGATCCGGGCGCCTACCGCGCTCCTAAGGCGCCAAAACTGGCGCGATTCATCACGGTTGTTCAGATGGTCGGCTCGTTATTGGCGGTACCGGTGGGTATCGCCAGCGCCTACTCGTTCTACCGCGCCAATTTTTCCGCTGAGACGACCTGTCAAAGTTTACGCAGCGGCATCGTTGCGTTGTTGGACAAGAGCGTGGATGCGACGACCCGGCGTATCCTGGTTCGCCGCGACGTCGAAGCGTTCGAGAAGACATGCGCGTCGGTCGACCCCGATGCGACCGCCGCGTTTAAAACTCTGCTCGCTGTCGAGAAGGCGGCCACTCCAGCCGCTGCGGTGCCGGTTGTTCCGAAAATTCAGCATTCCGAAACTGCGCCGAAGGAGCCGGTCCGGAAAGCCGAGCCACGACAACAGGCAGTTGCCAAGCAGCCGGCCGCAAGTGCGGCGCCTGTGGCAGCCGAGCCTGCCAACCGTGATCCTGCCGTTTCGGATACGCAATGGCTCGACGCAGTGCGCCAAGCCTTGGTGACTCACAAGCCGGAGCCGCCGGCAGTTGAGGCCGTCAAACTACAACCACAACCTGCTCCGGCGCCGGTTGTGCGCCCTGTTGTGCGAGAGAATGTTTCGACGGCGCCTGCGACAACAACGGTGGCGCCTGCTGCTTCAAATGCTCCGGCGTCGGCCCCAATCAATCTGGAGCCCCCTGCACCCACAGCCGCTCCGGCGCTGCCCCCCGCAATTGCGGTTGCTCCAACTCCAGCGCAGCACGTAGAGAGCGATCATCCAGTGCCACCGCAAGCCATCCCGGATTCTGTACCACCGAGCGATGCGGATGCCGCAAAGCCCGACGAACCCGGTCGGTCACGCATCGGCAAATGGATATCATCGATTCCTTTGCTGGGCCCGGCCGTAGACGACGCGCGGCACTGAGGCGTCAGTCCGGCTGCCAGTCCGCCACGGTCGCCAAATCCGTCTCGACCTGCCAACGACCTTTTTTGTCCGGTCGCCGCACGGTTTGCGCGAGGTGAGCGAGATAGTCGTCGCGAGGAATTTCACGGAAGCCCATATCGTGACTCGTGGGCGTCATCAGCTTGCCGTCGTTAAAAGCAAAACCCCAATTGGACAGGTGCCAGTTGAGGACCGTGATGCCGATCTTCGATGTATTGGGTTCGCGTGAAAATTGCGACTCGGTGACGAAGGCGCCGCCGACAGCGACCCCATACCCGCCGCCCGCGAGATCGCCGCGCTCGTTCCAAACTTCGAAGGAATGGGCGTAGCCGGCATCGAACAGGTCGGCATAGCTGTGCATGATGCTTGGGGTAATCCACGTCAGGTGCCAGCGGTGCTGGCGGTGGCCGGCGCACGCAGCGATCACGCCTTCAAAGTCACGGTCGAAGGTTACTGTGTAGTTGCCCTGGCGGATCTGCCGACGCAGACGCTTTGCAATATGTACCTCATTAAAGAAGAGGACCGAGCGCTTCGGTGGCGACCACCATTTCAATGGCGCAATGTGCGAAAATGGGTAAAGCCCGCGGCGGTAAGCGGAGAGCAGCTTCGGCACTGAAAGATCGTGGGCGATTCCGGCGAGTCCGGGCGGCTCGTCGACGGCGTTCCGCGGATCGGGAAGCGCATAATCGGGTGCTAGAAGTTCATCGAAACCGAGCCGCAACATATTGGGTACGCCGCGGATTCGCTTGGGGCTCAAGGCCCAAGCGAGGCCAAGCGCCCAGCGCTCGATCATGGCGATCGGATTCTCGCGAAAAAGCGCAGCACGGCGGGAGGCTCGCCCATCGGCGGCAAGCGGAAGTCTCATGCGCTCGGTTTCGAAGACCATGACGGCAACTGTGAACAAGGCGGATTGGGAGCATTTTTCTAAGCACGTTCGGGGCTAACATTGGGTTACTTGGAATGCCTAAAGACTTGACCCCGAAGTCCAAAGCCCGCAAAAAGCCGCCCCGGACGGCGTTTGCGCGGCCGATTTCGGCCACGTTCGGGATGTATCGCCGTCCATGCACGACAAAGTTCTGATCGTCGATTTCGGCTCCCAGGTCACCCAGCTCATCGCGCGCCGGGTGCGGGAGGAAAAGGTCTATTCCGAGATCGTGCCTTATCAAAAGGCCGAGCTCGCGTTCCGGGAAATGAAGCCGAAAGCTGTGATTTTGTCCGGCGGTCCAGCGTCGGTGCTCGACAAAAACGCGCCCCTTGCTCCAAAAGCGATTTACAGAGTCTGGCGTGCCAGTACTCGGGATTTGTTACGGCGAGCAGGCGATGGCAGCCCAGCTCGGCGGCAAGGTTGAGGGCGGCCATCATCGCGAATTTGGCCGCGCTGAGGTTACAGTCACCGAAGACACACCGCTGTTCGATGGCGTGTGGCGCAAGGGCGAAAAATATCCGGTCTGGATGAGCCATGGCGATCGTGTAACGAAATTACCGGATGGCTTCCGCGTCCTCGGGACTTCGCCCAATGCGCCGATCGCCATCATTGGTGACGACAAGCGAAAATTCTATGCCACGCAATTCCATCTCGAAGTGATGCACACGCCGCATGGCGCAGCGTTGCTGCGCAACTTTGTGCGCAAGATCGCCGGGCTTTCCGGCGACTGGACCATGCGTGCTTTCAAGGACGAAGCGATCGATAAAATCCGCAAACAGGTCGGCAAGGGCCGTGTGATTTGCGGATTGTCCGGAGGCGTCGATAGCGCTGTGGCCGCTGTGCTAATTCACGAAGCGATCGGCGATCAACTGACCTGCGTCCTTGTCGATCATGGCCTGATGCGACTCGCTGAGGCGCAGAAGGTCATCACCATGTTTCGTGACAGCTACAACATTCCGCTGGTGCACGTGGATGCATCCGAAATGTTCCTCCAAGCGCTTGCCGGCGTTGAAGACCCCGAACAGAAACGCAAAACCATCGGCAAACTATTTATTGACGTGTTCGAGGCCGAGGCAAAGAAAGTTGGCGGGGCAGAATTCCTCGCGCAAGGCACGCTTTATCCGGACGTAATCGAAAGCGTGTCTTTCACCGGTGGGCCTTCGGTCACCATCAAATCGCATCACAACGTTGGCGGGTTGCCCGAGCGCATGCATATGAAGCTGGTCGAGCCGCTGCGGGAGTTGTTCAAGGACGAAGTGAGGGTGCTCGGGCGCGAGTTGGGTCTGCCTGAAGCGTTTGTCGGCCGCCACCCGTTCCCGGGGCCGGGCCTCGCGATCCGTGTGCCCGGCGCGATCACTCGCGAGAAGCTCGAAATTCTGCGGCTCGCTGATGAGATTTACATCGAGGAGATCCGCCGCAGTGGCCAGTACGACGACATTTGGCAGGCCTTCGCGGTGCTGTTGCCGGTGAAGACGGTCGGCGTCATGGGCGATGGCCGCACCTATGATTATGTGATTGGCCTGCGTGCGGTGACCTCGACCGACGGCATGACAGCCGACTTTTATCCGTTTGACATGACGTTCCTGGGTGCAGTCGCGACACGCATCATCAATGAAGTGAAGGGCGTCAACCGCGTTGTTTACGACGTGACGTCGAAGCCGCCGGGCACGATCGAGTGGGAGTGACCCATGTCCGTCACGATCTATGGGATCAAAAACTGCGACACGATGAAGAAGGCCCGCGCCTGGCTCGACAAGCACAAGGTCGACTATGCCTTCCATGACTACAAGGCCGCGGGAATCGAGCGCGAGCGCCTGGAGCGCTGGACGAAGAAAGTGGGCTGGGAGACGCTACTCAATCGCGCCGGAACGACCTTCAAAAAGTTGCCCGATAAGGACAAAGAAGGCGTCACCGAGACGAAAGCCATCGCGCTCATGCTCAAGCAGCCGGCGATGATCAAACGGCCGGTGCTCGACGCCGGTGGCGGTAAGCTGCTGGTCGGCTTTAAACCGGAACAATACGCCGCACTCTTTGGGTAGCTGCGTTCGCCCTTGATCCGCTGGCCTTTACCTGCCACATGCGCCCCATGAATAAGCCTTTGGCCAACACCGATTCTACACCGCAAACGCCTCTCGCGGCGGAAGTCGATCGGCGGCGCACGTTCGCGATTATTTCCCATCCGGACGCCGGCAAAACCACGTTGACGGAAAAACTGTTGCTGTTTGGTGGCGCCATCAATCTCGCCGGTCAGGTCAAAGCGAAACGGGACCGGCGCTCGACGCGGTCGGACTGGATGGCGATCGAACGCGAACGCGGGATTTCCGTCGTTACTTCGGTGATGACTTTCGATTATGACGGGCGCGTCTTCAATTTGCTCGACACACCGGGCCACGAGGACTTCTCGGAGGATACTTATCGGACGCTTACCGCGGTCAACTCTGCGGTGATGGTGATCGATGCGGCTAAGGGTATCGAAGCGCGCACGCGCAAGCTATTTGAGGTCTGCCGCTTGCGGGATATCCCGATCGTTACGTTTATCAATAAAATGGACCGCGAGAGCCGCGACCCCTTCGAATTGCTCGACGAGATCGAAAAGACACTGGCGCTCGATACTGCGCCGATGACGTGGCCAATAGGGCGCGGCAGGGACTTCGCGGGCACCTATGATCTCGCAACTAGCGAGATGAGGCTTATCAGTGACGATGGCAAAACGGTTGAACCGCAACCGCTCGATCTGACGGTGCTTGCCGCAAAAAACTCTATGCTCGATTCCAAAGCGATTGCCGAAGAACTCGCCTTGGTGAAAGACGCTTGCCGGCCCTTCGATTTCAAGTCGTTTCGCGAAGGTCACCTCACACCGGCTTTCTTTGGATCGGCGCTGAAAAACTTTGGGGTGAAGGACTTGCTCGATGCTCTGGCCTTGTTTGCACCGTCTCCGCGCGCGCAATTGTCGAACCTGCGCACGGTTGATGCGCACGAAAACGCCATGACCGCCTTCGTCTTCAAGATACAAGCCAACATGGACCCAAATCATCGGGACCGTATTGCCTTCGCGCGCCTGTGCTCTGGCAAGTTGCGGCGAGGCATGAAGGCGATGCTAACGCGCACCGCAAAGCCGGTGACGCTGTCGACACCGCAATTCTTCTTTGCGCAGGATCGTGCGCTGGCCGAAGAAGCTTATGCTGGCGACGTTGTCGGTATTCCCAATCACGGCACGCTTCGCATTGGCGATACGCTGACGGAGGGCGAGGACATCGCCTTCCTTGGCGTTCCGAACTTTGCGCCGGAAATTTTGCGGAGGGTCAAGCTCGGCGATCCGATGAAGGCCAAGAAGCTGAAAGAAGCGCTTCAGCAGATGGCGGAAGAGGGAGTCGTTCAGGTCTTCCGTCCGCTTGATGGGGCGCCGGCGCTTGTTGGCGTGGTTGGGCCGTTGCAGCTCGACGTGCTCAAAGTTCGCTTGTCGGAGGAGTATGGCCTCGACATCGGCTTTGAACAGCCGGAATTCCAGCTGGCGCGCTGGATCGCCTCGAGCGACACAAAAAAACTCGATGATTTTGTGCAGGCCAACTATTCGAGCTGCGCGGAGGATCTCGACGGCGACAAAGTGTTCATGGCGCGCAACCAGTTCATCCTCGACTACACCCGCGAGCGTGCGCCGGGCATGTCCTTCACGGACATCAAGGACGTCAAAGATCGTCCTAATTAATCCGGATATCGGCAGCGATGATGACGGGCGCCCACCGCGCCATCTCTCTGTCGATTTGTGCACGGAATTCGTCGGGAGTCGAACCGACGGGTTGCATGAGCTGGCTCGCGAGCTTATCGCGCACTGAAGGCTGCTTTATTATTTCGGCCACGTCCCTGCTGATTTGGGTGACGATCTGCGCAGGCGTCGCACCGGGCGCGATTAAACCATTCCAGGCATCAGCTTCGACGTCGATGCCGGATTCCTTCAAGGTCGGGACATCGGGCAAAAAGGGTGAGCGTGTGGCGGTTGATACCGCGAGAATTTTCACCTTGCCAGACGCCGCTTGCGGCGTAACTGAAATTGCCGGCAGGCATGCGATCTGCGCATCGTTGCGAATGATGGCGGTCATCGCCTGTGGCGAACTCGTATAGGGGACGTGGACCATTTTGACTCCCGCCTTGATGCCGATTGCTTCCATGGCGAGGTGAGACAACGATCCGATTCCTATCGACGCGTAATTATATTTGCCCGGATTCTGCTTCAGGAGTGCAATCAACTCCGCGACAGAATTGACGCCGAGACTTAGATTGACAGCGAGGACGCTCGGCTGAGTAACCAGTTGCGTGACGGATGCAAGGTCTGTGCGCGGGTCATAAGGTAGTCGTAGAAACAGCAGCGTATTGATAGCGAGTGGGCCGCCAATGCTCACGCCGAGTGTCGAGCCGTCGGGCTTGGCCCTGGCAACGACATCGGTGCCGAGATTGCCGCTCGCGCCGGGCTTATTCTCAACAAGAAAGGTGCTCTTGGGATATTTTTGGTGGAGTCCGTCGGCGACCAGGCGCGCAACGATATCGGGCGTCGATCCCGGCCCGAACGGAACCACGATCCGCACGGTATTCGTAGGCCAGTCTTGTGCTAGCGCCGGCAGTGACGGCCAAAGCAGGAAAAGCGCGAATACAACGCGTTTGAGCATGAATGTGTCTCGGGCGGGCGTCATATCTGATATTCACTGAAGGAGTGCAGCTTGCAATGGCGAACGCTATCCTCTACTGCGGCGGCATTCTAACGCGAGTATAACATGGGTTTGGCGGTTCTCGTTTTAGGGCTGGCCGTGTTTATCGGGGCTCACACTTTCGTGACCTTCCGCGATGCGCGCGCCCGTGCGATCGCGCGTCTCGGCCATGGGTATCGCGCGATTTTTGCGATTGTAGCGCTCGCCAGTCTTGCGCTGATTATTTGGGGTTACAGCCAATATCGCGCACATGAATGGGTTCAAGTGTGGTCGCCACCGGCATTTATGCGGCACATCACTGTCGGGCTGATGTTGTTCGCTGTGATTTTTGTAACCGCCGCATTTATCCCGAGTCACATCAAGACCAAACTCAAGCACCCGATGCTCGCTGGTATAAAGACCTGGGCATTCGCGCATTTGCTTTCAAACGGTGATCTCGGTTCGATCCTGTTGTTTGGCGCGTTCCTGGGGTGGGCCGTGTACGCCCGTATCGCCGCCAAACGACGCGGCGACCTCGGGCCCAAAACCGCGCCCGCGGGTTGGACTAATGATGCGATCGTCGTTGCTCTCGGTGTGGTGATCTATCTCGCACTTGGTTACGCATTTCATCCGGCTGTGATCGGCGTGCCGGTATTTGGAAAATAGCCATGTCGGTTCAGGACGAAATACGGCGGCTCACCGCACCCGATATTCGCGCGCGTAAAGGCGGCGAGCCGATTGTCTGCCTGACGTCTTATCATGCGCACACCGCGCGTATTGTCGACGCTCATTGTGATGTAATCCTGGTCGGTGACTTACTCGGCATGGTGATGCACGGGCTTGAGACGACCGTTCCCGTAACGCTCGACATGATGATCCTGCAAGGCCACGCTGTGATGCGCGGCTCCAAGAAGGCGCTCGTTGTTGTCGATATGCCGTTCGGCTCCTACGAGGCCTCGAAGGAGCAGGCGTTCATGAATGCCGCGCGCGTGCTGAAGGAAACCGGCTGCGGCGCGATCAAGGTCGAAGGCGGCAAACGTCTGGCAGAAACCATCGGCTTTCTTGCCGAGCGCGGCGTGCCGGTGATGGCGCATGTCGGCCTGACGCCGCAGGCTATTAATACGATCGGTTCGTTTCGTGCTCAGGGCCGCGACGAAGCCGACTGGACGCGCATCGAAGAAGACATCGTCGCCGTTTCGCAGGCAGGCGCCTTTTCGGTAGTGATCGAGGCGGTTGCGGAGCCGCTTGCGCGGAAGCTGACGGCCGCAGTTCCGATCCCGACTATTGGCATCGGGGCGAGCGTGGCCTGCGATGGGCAAATTCTGGTTCTTGAAGATATGCTCGGCCTGTCACCGCGGGTTCCGAAATTCGTCAAGCGCTACGGTGAGCTGGGTCCTGGCATCGAACGCGCGATCTCGGCCTACGCCGCAGATGTGCGGTCGCGTGCTTTCCCCGGCCCGGAACACGTTTATCCAATGAAAAACAAGAAGGGCTAAGGCCCTGAAATATTAATGATTGTTGGCTTTGGCTTTGCCTTAGGCGCGCCACATCGATAGGTTACGGCGCAACTCGGCCCGGGGTGGGCTGCGAGCGGGTCTGGAGCCATTTGTGGCCGACATTTTCCATGAAGTAGATGAAGAAGTCCGGCGCGAGCAGCTCAAGAAGCTGTGGGATCGCTACAGCGTCTATCTGATCGCGCTCGCCGTATTGGTTGTCGCGGGCATAGGCGCCTGGCGCGGCTACGAATACTGGGTGGCCAAGAGAGCCGCCGCCGCCGGCGCTGCCTTCGAAGCGGCGATGACATTAAGCGAGCAGGCCAAATACGGCGAAGCGGAAGCTGCCTTCGCCAAAGTGGCGGCGGAGGCGCCGGAGGGCTACCGGGTCTTGGCGCGCATTCGCGCGGCTGGCGCGCTCGCCCAGGTCAAACCGGCAGACGCGATTAAAGCATACGACGAACTTTCCGCTGACCCCTCGCTTGGCGCGGCCCTACAGGATCTCGCCGGTGTCCGTGCCGGCATTCTGCTGGTGGACACGGCACCCTTGGCGGATATGCGGCGCCGTCTTGACCCGCTGACCGAGCCGGCGCGCACCTTCCGTCACACGGCCCGCGAGCTTCTTGCGCTGTCGGCCTGGCGTAATCACGATCTTGTCGCAAGCAAACGTTACGTCGATATGATCGTGTCCGATCCCGACACGCCGGCCGGAACGCGCGCACGCGCGGAAGTGCTGTCGGCGCTGATCGCCGCCGACGGGAAAAGCTGAGGAACGGCATGCGAGCAGTCCGCCGCATAGTGATGCTGGCTGTCCTTGCGACATTTACGGCCGCGTTGGGGGCATGTTCGGATTTCGATCCCGACAAGCTGGACGTATTTGGCCTCAACGAAAAGAAAAAGCTCCCTGGCGAGCGGAAGGAACTGTTTCCCGGAGGTGTTCCGGGCGTTGCCCAAGGCATTCCGCCCGAATACGTAAAGGGTAATCAGCCGCCGCCGGATACAGCTCAGGCGTCGACGCCTGATGCGGCCGCTGCCGAAGCGAACAAGAAGGCCGCGGCCGCCGAGGCCGAACCAAAGCCAAAGCCGAAACGCGCGCCAAAGCCGCAGACCGCATCGCGGCCGCCGACACAAATTACCGTGCCACGCGCACCGCAGGACGCGGCGCAGCAGCAACAATCGCCGTGGCCGCAACAGCAGGATCAGCAGCCAGCGCAGCAACCGGCACAACAGCAGGGTCAGTCGCCCTGGCCGGCACAGGGCCAAACAAACGCCACAACGCCTTGGCCGGCATCGCCGCAGCCGGGAACCTTCACGCGCTGATGACACGTCTTAATGTGCGGGCTTGACCCGCATGAATGCATTCTTCGGATTTCGTTTGACGGATTGGCGGGCATAGCCCGGCACTGACACCTGATGAGCTTCACCATCGCCATTGTTGGCCGGCCGAATGTCGGCAAGTCGACATTATTCAATCGCCTTGTCGGCCGGCGCGTTGCTTTGGTCGACAATCGGCCTGGCGTGACTCGCGACCGGCGCGAAGGCGAGGGCAGGCTCGGCGATATCAATTTTACGGTCATCGATACGGCGGGCTTCGAGGAGTCGGCGCCTGAAAGTCTTTCGGGCCGCATGCGGGCGCAGACCGAGACCGCTATCGAGCAGGCCGATGCAATCTTCTTTATGATCGACGCGCGGGCCGGTGCAATCCCCACCGACCACGCGTTTGCCGATATCGCCCGGAGATCCGGCAAGCCGATCGTGTTGATCGCCAATAAGAGCGAGGGCAGGGCGGGAGAATCGGGACGTCTGGAAGCCTATGCACTCGGCCTCGGCGAGCCCGTGGCCATTTCAGCAGAACATGACGAGGGCTTGTCCGATCTCTATGACGCGCTACGTGCCGCATTGCCTGAAAAGACCGCGGAACAGGCGGCTGAAGCGTCGGCGGATGAAGGCCACCCGATCCGCGTCGCTATTGTTGGGCGCCCCAATGCTGGCAAGTCCACACTGATCAATCGTTTGATCGGCCAAGACCGGCTGCTCACCGGGCCGGAGGCAGGCATTACCAGAGATGCCATTGCGGTCGAGCACGTGTGGCAAAACCAAAGATTTCGAATCTTTGACACTGCCGGACTGCGCCGCCGCTCGCGCGTGGATGAGAAACTGGAAAAGCTGTCGGTCGCCGACGCACTCAACGCGGTCCGGTTTGCCGAGGTAGTCGTTGTGTTGCTGGACGTGGACAATGCGTTCGAAGAACAGGATCAGCGTATCGCTGATCTGGTGGAGCAAGAAGGCCGGGCCATCGTCATTGCGGTCAACAAATGGGATTTGAAGGAAAAAACCGGTGGTGCGATCGGCAAGCTGCGCGAGCAAGCCGAGGAGAAATTGACCCAGCTCAAGGGAGTCCCGCTGGTCGCCGTTTCGGGCCTCACTGGCGAAGGGCTCGACCGCCTGATGCAGGCCATCGTCGACGCCTATGAAGTATGGAACAAGCGCATTCCCACCAGCGGACTCAATCGCTGGTTCGAACACGCCGTCAGCGCTCATCCGCCGCCGGCGGTGTCGGGACGTTCGTTGCGCCTCAACTACATTACGCAACCGAAAAGCCGGCCGCCGAGCTTTGTTGTGTTCTGCACGCGCGCCGATGCCGTGCCGGATGCCTATAAACGCTATTTGCTGAACTCACTCCGCGAGACATTCGACTTGCCAGGGACTCCCATTCGTCTGGCTCTGCGCGAAAAGAAGAATCCATTTAAGGGACGCGCGAAGCGCAAGCACTAGGTCCGGTTCTGCCGATCTTGTCAGGAACAAGGATCTATTCCCCGCGTTAATGGCAGGCGTGAGAGGCGTGCCATACGGCGCGCTCAAGTCGCCGTATGGAGGGAACCCTTATGGACAAGAAGATTGCAGGTTTGCTTGGCGCAGTTGCTGCGCTGACGTCGATGGATGCGGCGCAAGCGGCGCCAGAGCCCACGCCAAATCCGACGGAAACGATGCGCGCGGCCTCGTATGCTGACCTTCTCACGCCGATCCCGAACGCGGTGGCGCTGCTAGACGCAGATGATGCGGCTCGGTCGCAGCGTCAGGCTCCGGAAGGCGCAAATGGTGTGCAGGTGGCACAATATCATGACCATCATCACCATCATCATCACCGCCGCACGATTATTATTCGCCGGCATCATCATCACCACCATCATCACCACTACCGCCGCCACCATCATCACCACCACCATCACAGCCAATATATGGCCGTTCCGCGCCGCGACGCTTAATAGACCCTCAATTGGAAACGGGCCTCGCGGCAACGCGGGCCCGTTTTTTATCGCGAATATCGAGGAGACCGCTAAGTTTCGTGCTCCCTCGTTTTCGCTTTTGCTGCTCTCAGGATGTGCCGATAGGTGCCGTCGAAAACGGTGTTGGTGGACGAGACCCACTCGGTTTCCTTTGACAGCGTGTCGCGACTCGCGTGAATGCGGCGGCCGCGCATCTCGCGCTCTGCGGATTCTTCTTCGTTCATTTGCACCAGCTCGAATTGCGGATCGACGGGCAGGAACAGCATTTGCATGAAGGGTTCGCCGGATCGGAAAATGTGCGTGTGCCCTTCTGGGGGCGCTTTAAACACCACAAACGAAATCATCGGCCACCAGCTTGTTCGCAAGAGCGCCGGCACGGCCAAGGGTACCTCGTCTTTTGCATCGGTGTAATACCGCGGATGGGGTTCGGTTCGCACCGCCATGTCTTCATCGACCTGGAGATCCAGTAGCAATTGGTACGTATAATAGTTTTCACCGAACGGCCGGAACGGCGGCCATTGCATGCCCGTCCCGGGATCCGGCCCGAAGTCGCCATCGAGCGCAACACGGCCGCCACGTTTCGTCACGCGCAAGTCATTGTCGTACGGATAGAAGAGCTCGATCCCATATTGGGCGCCCTCGGTGAACGGCATGCAGTGCCAGACCTGTTCGTGTGAGCCGCTCTTTCGCGGCTCCGGCTTGCCACCCCAGCCGGGCATTTCAAGCTTGGTACGGCGCGGATTGAGTTGCGGTTCGAACAGCCGGTATTTGACCGTGTGCATATTCGCTCCCCGAAGCGCAATCACAGGAAAAACGGCGGCCCTGCCGTGCGACGATTGGTCGGGCAATTCAACGCACTGCTTCTTGAATTGTTCCCAAATTACGGCCGTTAGGACGGCGGATGGAAATCCAGAAATTTGCCATCACGGAAATTATAAATTTTTCCGTTCTCGGTGCAGTTTGCCAAGCACATTGGTACGAGTGTTTTGGCAACTTCCTCCGCTGTCGGCAGCGTGAGCGGGTCGATCCCTGGAAAGGCGCTGGCATACATGCGTGTGCGGGTGGGCCCCGGCGCAAAAAGGTTGACCCGCACTGACGTGGTCGCGCATTCGGCAGCGTAGGTGCGCGCCAGAATCTCGAGCGCTGCCTTCGAGGCGGCATAGGGCCCCCAATAAGCGCGCCCCATATGAGCAACCCCTGATGTGAGAAACACGGCGCGCCCGGCTTGCGAGCGCTTCAGCAATGCGTCCATGCAGCGGATGAGCTGATAGTTGGCGGTGATATTGATCGCAATGAGATTGTCCCAATCTTTCGGCTCGACATGAGCAAGCGGGGAGAGCGGCCCGAGGATGCCGGCATTGCCAATCAACACGTCGAGTCGCTGATATCGTTCGTTGAGAGCAAGCGCGAGCCTTGCAATGCCCTCGCTGTCCTTGACGTCGAGCGGGACGAGCGTGGCTGAGCCGCCGGCCGCTTTGATTTTGTCGTCGAGCTCTTCCAGTCCGCCGACCGTGCGCGCGACTGCCACGACATGCGCACCGGCTTGCGCGAGTGCGAGCGCAACCGCGGCTCCAATGCCGCGCGAGGCGCCGGTGACCAGCACAATACGATCGGAAAGGAGCTTGGGGTTCTCAGTCATTGCTTGTCATGGCCGGGCTCGTCCCGGCCATCCACGTCTTTCGTCTATTCTCCGGGCAGCGTTTAAAAGACGTGGATGCCCGGCACAAGGCCAGGCAAGACCGAATATTGGGTGCTTCGTTAAATAGCTTCTGCGAGCAACGACAATTGTCTTGGGCTCGCCTCTTGCGCGGCGAGGTCTGTCAGCGGTGTTGGATAGTCGCCGGTGAAGCAATGGTCGGTAAACTGTGGCCGTACCGGATCGCGCCCAGGCAGGCCCATGGCGCGGTAAATACCGTCGACGGAGAGGAACGCAAGTGAATCCGCGCCGATGAATTTCCGCATGCCTTCGAGATCATGGGTGGCAGCAAGCAGCTTGTCGCGCTCGGGCGTATCGATCCCGTAGTAGTCAGGGTGTTTGATCGCCGGGGAGGCGATGCGAAAATGGACTTCCTTGGCACCTGCATCGCGCATCATTTGCACGATCTTCCGCGAGGTCGTACCGCGAACAATCGAGTCATCCACGAGGACGATGCGCTTGCCGGCGACCACCGCGCGGTTGGCCGAGTGCTTCATGCGTACGCCTTGATCGCGGATTGATTGTGTCGGCTGAATAAATGTGCGGCCGACATAGTGATTGCGGATGATGCCGAGTTCGTAAGGGATGCCAGATTCCTGCGCAAAGCCGATCGCGGCCGGCACGCCTGAATCCGGCACAGGTACGATCACATCCGCCTTCGCCGGTGCTTCGCGGGCCAGCTCTGCGCCCATCGTTTTGCGAACGTCATAAACATTTCGGCCGCCGACAATCGAGTCCGGCCGCGAGAAATAAACATATTCGAAGATGCAAGGCCGTGCCGCCATCGGCGGGAACGGCTTGTGGGATTGCGCGCCGTCCTCGTCGAAGATCACCACTTCGCCGTTTTCGACGTCGCGCACATATTGCGCGCCGATGATGTCGAGCGCGCAGGTCTCGGAGGCCAGGATCGGGCAGCCGTCGAGTTTGCCGATCACCAGTGGACGGATGCCGAGTGGGTCGCGCGCGCCGACCAATTTCTTGTTGGTCAGGCCGACGAAAGCATAGGCGCCCTCGAGCTGGCGCAAGCCCTCGATGAAACGGTCGATAAAGCGGTTGCGACGCGCACGCGCAACCAGATGCAGAATCACCTCGGTGTCGGTGGTCGATTGCATCATGGCGCCTTCATGGACTAGGTCGCGGCGCAGCTTGATGCCGTTGGTGAGATTGCCGTTGTGACCGATGGCGAAACCGCCGCCTTCGAGTTCGGCGAAGAGCGGCTGTACGTTACGCAGCACAGTCTCACCAGTAGTCGAATAGCGCACATGTCCGATCGCGGAATTGCCGGGCAGGCGGTCGATCACTTCTCGCCTTGCAAAGGCGTCGCCGACCAGGCCGAGGCGGCGTTCGGAATGAAAACGTTTGCCATCGAAGGAGACGATGCCCGCCGCCTCCTGGCCGCGATGCTGGAGCGCGTGCAGACCGAGTGCGGTAATGGCCGCCGCGTCAGGATGGCCGAAGATGCCGAACACGCCGCACTCCTCGCGCAGGCGGTCGGCGTTGGGATCGAACTCCGCATCGGCGGTGGGCGCCAGGTCCTGCGGGAGGTTATCCATCGTTATCGCGTTCCGCTTGCCTTGGGTTGCGTCAACAGCAATTCCGAGCGCCGGTCGGGAGTGGCATCGGGCGTATCCTGATCGTCCGGCTTCGGCTTTTTCAGCCTCTTTAAGATGGTGCTTTCAGGGTCATCCGGCAACATCGACATCAACCATTGTCCCGTGTTTTGCAGCACCACTTTCGACTTAGCGCTGCGCACCCATTCCGGCTGGCTCCGATCAGGCACGAGCCAGGCAAAGAACAGGAAGGCCACGACGACGATGACCAGCCCACGGCCCAGCCCGAACAGGAAACCGAGCGTGCGATCGAGTGCGCCGACCCGGCTGTCGAGCACCATGTCTGAAACACGCGCGGTGATGATCGATACGATCAGGAGGGTGCCGAGAAAGACGCCGCCGGCCGAAACGCCCGCCGCGACCATGTCGCTGTTGAAATACTGCTTCGCGATCGGGAGCAGGCGGCCATACGAATAGAGCGTAACCAATGCGGCGACACCCCATGCACCAATCGACAGGATTTCGCGCATGAACCCGCGGATCATGGCGAGCAGGCCAGAAATCAACATGACCGCCAAAAGGATGATGTCGAGCAGCGTGATCGGCATCAGAGACTCATGCGCTCCGCAAGTTCTGGCGCTCAAAAATGCGCGTGGCGGTCGGCCAGCGCGGCGAATCTGCCGCAGCCATAGCGGCTCCGGGCAAGGGCGGCAATGGCGACCTTAAGTGCTTAATATTAAGCCCATTTCTGCGCTAGCGACCGTAAGCCGAATGGGCCGCTGAAGGGGTGCCGACGCGCCCCGTATATAGCGGGACGTCTCGGCCTCGTCACCGGTCTTGTCCACTGATTTTGTTAGAAGAACCGGCTTTACCTCGCGCGGCGATGTCAGCGACCAGATTTGCGAGATTTGCCACATCGGTCACCTTAAGCCCGGGCTCGTTCGATTCACCACGTGCGGATTCCGGAACGACGGCGCGGTTGAAGCCGAGCTTTGCGGCTTCCTTGAGACGGGCAGCCGCCTGGGCAACGGGCCGTACCGCGCCCGATAGCGACACTTCCCCGAAATAAACCGCGTCTGCCGGAAGCGGCGCACGCGCAAGCGAAGAAACAAGCGCGGCGGCCGCTGCAAGATCAGCCGCAGGCTCCTGGATGCGCATGCCGCCCGCAACGTTAAGGTAAACATCGTGGCCGCCGAGCCGCACGCCGCAGTGCGCCTCCAACACAGCGAGCACCATCGAAAGCCGGCTTGGATCCCAGCCAACGACAGCGCGCCGGGGTGTCCCAAGCGACGTCGGGGCAACCAGTGCCTGGATTTCCACGAGCAGCGGTCGCGTGCCTTCGATTCCAGCAAAGACCGCAGTGCCGGGCTGGCCGAGATCGCGTTCCGATAAAAACAGCTCCGATGGATTTGCAACTTCGCGCAAGCCTGCGCCGGTCATTTCAAACACGCCGATCTCGTCGGTTGGGCCGAACCGGTTTTTCACTGCGCGCAGAATGCGGAACTGGTGCGAGCCTTCGCCTTCGAAAGAGAGCACGGCGTCGACCATATGCTCAACCACGCGCGGGCCAGCGATCTGCCCATCCTTGGTGACGTGACCGACCAGGATGATGGCTGCACCGGATTTTTTGGCAAAGCGGATCAGCGCCTGCGCGCTTCCTCGCACTTGAGTCACTGTCCCAGGCGCGGACTCGACCATGTCGGTCCACATCGTCTGGATCGAATCGATGACAATCAGACGCGGCGTTTTGCCTTCCGACAGAGTGGCGATGATGTCTTCGACGGCTGTTTCAGCCGCGAGTTCAACCGGCGTGTCGCGCAGGCCCAGCCGTTCGGCGCGCAGGCGCACCTGCGCCACGGCCTCTTCACCCGAGATATAGACGGAGCGGTGGCCGGCGCGGGCCAGCGCCGCGGTGGCTTGAATGAGCAGCGTTGACTTGCCGATGCCGGGATCGCCGCCGACCAGCAGCACAGAACCACGGACAAAGCCGCCGCCAGTCACGCGATCCAGTTCGGCAATGCCCGAAGGAAGTCGGGGGGCATCATGCGCTTCGCCGGCAAGCGGCTCGAGGGCGAAAAGGCGGCCTTTACCCGGTTTTCGTCCGGGGCCCGCGGGACGATCGGCGCCTTCTTCGCTTAGCGTGTTCCATTCGCCGCAAGCTTCACACTTGCCCTGCCACCGGCTGAAGGCGGCTCCGCAGTTCTGGCAAATGAAGGTCAGGTTGCGCTTCGACATCGAGAATCTCTGCGAAAAGGCGATAAAAGACGCTAAATCGTCGATGAGAACAATACAAGAACATTTTTAAGAAATCCCTTATTTAAGGGGTTCGCGCCTTTCGGCCCGGGCTGCCTTTAGCGCGACGACTATAGGGTCATCCGCCACTCAATCTTGGCGGTATATCCGGTGGTAGCGCTGACCCAGGTTGGTCAGCACCTCGTAGCCGATGGTGCCGGCCGCCGCCGCCAGATCGTCCACGCCGATCTCGCCACCAATCAGAGTGACAAGGTCACCACGACGGACCGTGTGGTCCGGCAAGCCGGTGATGTCGATCGCCAAAAGGTCCATCGAGACACGACCAGCCAGAGGACAGCGCGTGCCGGCGACAATGGCGTCCGCGCCAGGCGCCGCGTCGGTCGCGCTAGCGGCGCGCGGATAGCCATCGGCATAGCCCGCAGCGACCACTGCGACGCGCGTTGCATGTTTGGCGGTCCACGTGGCGGAGTAGCCGACGGTCTCGCCCTTCGGCACCGTGCGCACGTGTACGACACGTGCCTGCAGTCCGATCACCGGCTTCATGGGATTTTTGTGTCCCGGTGTCGGATTGACACCGAACAGCGCGGCACCGGGACGCACCATGTCGCAATGGGCGCCGCCACCAAGGAAAATGCCGGAGGAATTTGCGAGCGAGCCTGGGATGCCGCGATAGAGCAGGCGCACGTCCCGGAACAGCTGCATCTGGCGCTCGTTGAGGGGATGCGCAGGTTGTTCGGAGCAGACCAGATGGCTCATCAGCAACGTGATGCCGTGGTTTTCCGCACGAATGCGCGGCGCCAGCGCCGCCGCCTCGTCAGCAGAAATACCGAGACGGTTCATGCCGGTGTCCACATGAAGCGCTGCGCCACCCCGCCATTGATTGGCGGTGCAGAACGCATCCCATTCTGCAAGCTCCACAAGGCTTCCGATCACAGGTCGCGCACGAATATCGGCAAAGGCCGCCGCTGTGCCCGGCAACAGACCGTTGAGCACATAAATCGCAGAGTCTCGGTGCGACGGTGCGCACACGGCGCGATTCGGTCAGGTCGGCTACAAAAAATGTCTTGCAGCCGGCGCGCATGAGAGCGCGGGCGACCGGCTCAATGCCGCACCCATAGGCGTTCGGCCTTGATCACCGCGCCGCATTCGGACGGCATTGAGCGGCGGCCGAGTACGTCCCAATTGGCAGCAATTGCCGACAAATCGATTGTCAGAAGGCCGCCGGCATCGCTCGCCGACGGGCCGGATTCCGCGAACGGCGCAGTCGGCGCGATTTCGGTCGATAAATCGGGCTGGAGGGCTGTTTCGGCCTGGGACATGACGCAGGGTTTAGCCGCCTCGGGGCCGGCAGTCCATGCGGGACCGTTGATCGTCTTAAGTGCGCTCTGGCAGATGACTTTCGCGTGCGAGCGAGGAGAAGCGGGTTACTGCAGCGTCGAATTGCATTTCGACCGTGCCGGTCGGGCCGTGGCGTTGCTTGCCAATAATGACTTCAGCCTTGCCATGCACTTTATCGGCTTCCGCCAGCCATTCCGCGAACTTTTCCCGGTTGGATTCCAGCGGCTTGCGCATCTGGTGGTAATATTCCTCGCGGTAGACGAACAGAACCACGTCGGCGTCCTGTTCGATCGAGCCCGATTCACGCAAATCCGAGAGCTGCGGCCGCTTGTCGTCCCGGCTTTCGACCTGACGTGACAGTTGCGATAGCGCCAGGATCGGCACGTTAAGTTCTTTTGCCAGCGCCTTAAGCTTCGTTGTGATTTCCGTGATTTCCTGCACGCGGTTTTCCTGGCTGCGGCGGGTCGAACCTTGCAGCAGTTGCAGATAGTCGATCACCAGCAGGTCCAAGCCGCGCTGGCGCTTGAGCCTGCGCGCACGCGCGGCGAGCTGCGCGACCGAAAGGCCGCCGGTTTCATCGACATAGAGCGGGATATGCTGGAGTTCGATCGAGTAGTCTTTGATTTTCTCGAAGTCGCTCTCGCTGATACCGCCACGCCTGATCTGGTTGGACGGAATTCCCGTTTGCTCGGCGATAATACGAGTGGCGAGCTGCTCGGCCGACATTTCCAGCGAGAAGAAGCCGACGATGCCGCCATTGACGGTGAGGGTATGGCCGTCCGGCTTGACCTCGCCGCGCCAGGCTCGCGCGACGTTGTAGCCAATATTGGTGGCGAGCGCAGTTTTACCCATGCCGGGGCGGCCGGCGAGAATGATCAAGTCCGATTGCTGCAATCCACCCATCATGCGGTCGAGATCGTCCATTCCGGTCGCGATGCCCGACAACTTCCCGTCGCGTTGGAAGGCATGCGCCGCCATGTCGATGGCGGTGGTGAGTGCCTGGGCGAAACGTTGGAAGCCACCATCGTACCGGCCCGTCTCGGCCAGCTCATAGAGTTCTCCGTTCGGCGTCCTCGATCTGGTTCCGAGGGGAGAAATCCACCGGCGCGTCGAAGGCGACGTTGACCATGTCTTCGCCAACCTGAATGAGCGCACGGCGGATCGACAGGTCGTAGACGGTGTGGCCGTAGTCTTCGGCATTGATGATTGTGGTCGCCTCGGCGGCCAGCCGTGCGAGGTATTGGCCGACGGTCAGGCCGCCAATGTCGACATTGGCGTCGAGGAACGTCTTGAGCGTGATCGGGGTGGCTAGCTTGCCGGCGCGGATTAAATCGCGCGAGAGCTGATAGACCTTTTGGTGGATCGGCTCGAAAAAATGCGGGGGCTCCAGAAAGTCGGATACCCGATAAAAGGCCTCGTTGTTGACGAGGATAGCGCCCAACAGCGCCTGTTCCGCCTCGATATTGTGCGGAGCGGAACGGTAGAGCGGAGCAGGCTCTTCGGCCTGCTTGCGGGCTGTCGAATCAGCGAGTGCCATGGATATAGGTGCTTACCCGGAAATTGTGGCATAGCACGCGCTTTGTCAGCGCAGCGTGAATTCACTGCGAGTTGTCCCACAATTCACAAGCGTTATTGAGCAGTGGGAAAGACTGGTTTTTTCTTGACCAGAGACTTCCTTGCGCGTTCGGACTGCCGACTACTCGCCGGCAAGGCGAAGCGGCGGCCGCCGATTATTCTCCGCAGAGTGCAGGCGTCGTTCCTCGCCGACAATATAGTCGCGGGTAATAGGCACAACGCCCTGCCGCTTGGTGATCTGGATCTGCATGACCATCATATTCTGCTCGCGGAATGACATCTCGGAAGCTGCGAGATAAAATTCCCACATTCTCACGAAGCGGCGGTCGTAGATGCGCTCGGCTTCTTCGCGATGCGCCAGAAATCGTTCGCGCCAGTGCTTGAGCGTTTCGGCATAGTGCAGACGCAGAATTTCGATGTCGGTGACGAGCAATCCGGCACTTCTCAATTCGCGGGAGGACCTCCGACAGCGCGGGAATATAACCGCCGGGGAAAATATATTTTGCGATCCACGGATTGGTGGCCCATGGCCCTTCCGAGCGGCCGATCGAATGCAGGACCATCACGCCGTCTTTATCGAGGAGCTGTGCGCTTTTTTGAAAGAACGTGTCGTAATGATTGACGCCGACATGTTCGAACATGCCGACCGACACGATGCGATCGAAGGAGCCAGCGACATCGCGATAATCTTGTAGTCGGAAGCGGGCGTGGTCGCTGAGACCTTTTTCCGCCGAGCGTTCGTTGGCAATCGCGTGCTGCTCTTGTGAGAGTGTAATTCCCGTGACGTCGGCGCCACCGACTTCAGCAAGATAAAGGCCAAGTCCGCCCCAACCGCAACCGATGTCGAGCACCCGCTGGTGCGGTTCGATCAACAGCTTGGCGGCCAGATGCCGTTTCTTCGCAATCTGTGCGTCATCGAGCGACTGATCGGGTCTTTCGAAATACGCGCAGCTGTACTGCCGATCCGCGTCCAGGAAGAGAGAGTAGAGTCTCCCATCGAGATCGTAATGATGCGCGACGTTGCGTCGCGACCGCGGACGCGGATTGAACTGGCTTAGGCGGCGGTGCAGGTAACGCAACAGAACTTGCAGTCTTGCCCAATATGGGACTTCAGATCCCTGACCGAGCGCGATGGCGAGGACGTCGGCAATGGTGCCTTCCTCGACCACGAACGTGCCGTCCATGTAGGATTTGCCGAACTTGAGTTCAGGATCGAGGAGAATTCCCCATTCGGCTTTGCGGGAGGCAAATCGCACCGAAACCGGGCGGCCGGTCCCATCGCCGAATGTAAAAACCGTGCCGCGCGAGGTCGTTACTCGGAATGTTCCTCGCCGGATAAAGGTCTTAAGCAGAAATTGAAGCAACCGATCCATCGGCCGCCTCCATCACTCTCTGAACCTAGGTTTTACTGACTGTCGCTCCCCATGCCCCACCTAACGCGGCAGGGGGGCAAAAATGTTTCGCACCTAGGTATTTAATCAAAGTTCCGGCCTGTCAGCAATGTGCAAATCGCAATGCCAGCTTCGCATTGCGGTGTGGGTCACAATCGCAAAATAATAAGCTATCAAGAGGGCCATAAGAGTGGGCGCTGGACGAGCAGTGGAGCGAGAACGTTGAAAGTTATGAAGGTTTTGCGCCGCGGCATTCGGACCGCGATAGGCATGGTGGCGCTGTGCATAGCCGTTCCTGCAAGTGCGCAGGAAAACCTCGACCTCGGGAAAACCCCGGCCCAGCTGTTCGCCGCAAATTGCGCGATATGCCACAAGTCGCCGCAAAGCGTGGCCAAGGCCGGCGGGATGTTCGGGCTCGATAGCTTTCTGCGCGAGCACTACACAGCCAGCAAGGAATCGGCTGCGGCTCTCGCCGGATATCTGAAATCGATGGAGCCCGCTCCCGGCGCGCCAGCGCGTGCAACGAAGCGCAACGTGAAGGGTGATGACAAGACCAAGCCTGACGGCATGAAAAAGACCGGTGCCAAACCGGGTGAGGCGAAGGGGTCAGAGAAGAAACCGGATCCGACGGCTGCGGAGCCAAAATCGCCCGAGCCGAGCGCATCCGAATCCAAGCCCGCCGAAGCCACGCCTGCCAATTCCAAGACCCCCGAGCCGAAGCCCGCTGACGCAAAACCGGCAAACGCAAAACCCGCCGAAGTGAAACCGAGCGCGCCAGCGGCCGGCGATGCAAAGCCGGCCGACATCATTAAGCCTGAGAAGTCAGACTAGCGGTCTGAGGCCAGCTAAGCGTTTTCGGTTTTCTTCTTTCGGCTCTTGGAAGCCTTGGCAGGCGCTTCGCCGCCTTCTGCCGCGATTGCAGTTTTGTCGGCCGCTTGGTCGTCGGGCTGTTCGTGCTCTTCGCGGGCTTTCACCGCTTCGGGGTCGAACATGGCTTCTGCCGCGGCCTTCGCCGCTGCCGCTTCCTCTTCTGCTTCGGTCCGTCGCACGGTGACGTCTTCACCGCGAGCGATGCGCGCCGCTTCGTCCGCGCTACGCGCTACAGTAACGATGACCGCAATCTCGACTTCGGGGTGAAGGGCCAACGGCACTTTGTACTGGCCAATCGTTTTGATCGGAGCATTGAGCACGATTTGCGAACGTCCGACGCTTGCGCCTTCCGCATTGAGCAACGCGGCGATATCGCGGGTCGATACCGAACCGAACAGTTGTCCGGATTCACTCGCCTGGCGGAGCACAATGTACGTCTTGCCATCGAGGTTGCCCGCGAGTTTGCCGGCTTCGCCTTTCATTTCGACGTTTTTTGCCTGAAGTTCCGCCTTCATTTCATCGAACCGTTTCTTGTTGTCGGCGGTCGCACGCAGCGCTTTACCGCGCGGCAGCAAGAAATTGCGGGCAAAACCGTCTTTCACGCGGACAACGTCGCCCATCTGTCCCAACTTGCCGATGCGCTCGAGCAGGATCACGTCCATCTTCGTTACTCCTTGATCTGAAACTGGTTTGTTTGTGGATGCGTGGATTTCATGAGAGAGCCGGTGGTCCGCGTTTGCGCGCGACGCGAGCGCGCAAATCTATCGCTGCGTCGACAAGCCCCAGCAGGCAGAGCGCCAACACCAGCCAGCCGACCATCAGCACCGCCATATATATGCCGGCGAGGATGAAGGGACGCGCATTCATGCCCTGCGTAATCGCGTGCAGAACCGCGAACCCGAGTACGCCATAGGCCATCAGCAGGCTTGCGGATATGACATTCGCGAGGATGCCAACCAGGCCATTGGTAAAGCTCAGAGCGATCGCGGCCGCCAACACGCCGGTCAGCAGGGGTGGAAAACGCATAGCCGAAAGCTGCGGCCAGGGCCGCGTCAGCCGGCCGGAAAGCTTCACGACGCGACCCGCGAGCCAAAGATTGAAGAGGCTGGTGAGCGTGGCGAGAACAGCTGCCGTAGCCGGGATCACCGCCACAAGGAAATTGATGAACCGCTCAGGATCGGTGCCGCCCGGCAACTCGATCGGTCCGCCGGTCGGCGTATCCGTTTGCATTCGCAACATTCGCGTTAGCCCGTCATGCAAACCGGCACGAAAACTTTCCGCATCGAGGCCGAAATTTGGAATAGCGACAATGACGACCAGCGCCGCGAGGATTGCCGCCCACATCACCAGGTGCCCGGGCGGGTACCATTCGAGTGTTGGTTCGCGTTGCCCATTGGCGGTAGTCGCTGCCGCTGGGCGCGCGAGCATCGCGAGATAGCTCAGCCACCACGCAGGAACACCGGTGCCGGCAAGGAACGCGAACAGAAAGACAGTGCCGAACACGAGCCCGAGAGCAACGGCGCCGGTGATCGCCGCGGCCAAGGCTGCCCAATGGCTCCAGCCGAGCCCCGCGATCATAATGGGCAACGGTGCAAGATAAAAAAGCGGAATCGACAGCAACGCACCCGACGTGACCGCGGCGAATAACAAAGCCGCCGCGGCGCCGGCACAAACACCAATGAGTCCGATCTGTATCATCACGAGCTGTCCCGCTCCTCATCGAGCGGTTAGAGACGGAACCTGTGTCCGACCCAACCATCGGCTTCCGGCTGTCACCGGAAGCTTCGTTATTATCTTACTGTATCACGTAGGGCAGCAGACCGAGAAAGCGCGCGCGTTTGATCGCTTGTGCCAACTCGCGTTGCTTCTTCGCCGATACCGCTGTGATGCGACTCGGCACGATCTTGCCGCGCTCCGAAACGTAGCGTTGCAAAAGCTTGACGTCCTTGTAGTCGATCTTTGGCGCGTTGGCGCCGGAGAACGGGCAGGTCTTGCGACGGCGGAAGAAAGGACGGCGTGCGCCGCCTTGTGCTGAGAATGCCATGGTCTATTCCTCCACCGCGACGGCTTCGACGCCTTCAACATCATCACCTTCATCACGCCGCGGGCGACGCTCACCGCGTCCGCCACGTTCACCGCGATCATCGCGGTCGCGGTCAGATTTGCGCATCATCGCCGAGGGGCCTTCCTCGTGCGCCTCGACGCGGATTGTCAGGTAACGCAGTACGTCTTCGTTCAGCCGTTCCTGGCGTTCGATTTCATTGAGGGCCGCAGGTGGCGCGTCGACGTTGAGCAGCGTCATGTGCGCCTTGCGGTTCTTGCGAATGCGATAGGTGAGGGACTTCAGGCCCCAATATTCATTCTTCGTGACCTTGCCGCCCAGCTGCCCGATGACGCCGGTCAATTGAGTGGTCAATTCTTCGACCTGCTGCGCGCTCAGGTCTTGGCGCGCGAGGTAGACGTGTTCGTATAACGGCATGAAATGCCTTTCCCTTGTTCAAGTCCCTGTCCTCGATCCCGGCGCCTAGCCCCTCGAGCCCTTCGGGAAAGGCTCGAATGCTCTGAAGGCGGAAGCACAGGACGCCGGGCCAACAGGCCCTACCGGCTATAAATTGCAGTTCAGCCGGTCGTCCGTTCAGCTCCCAACCAGGGTCGATGGAACGCGCGGTTTATATGGTGTTTCCGCAAAAACGCAAGGCAAAACAGCCGATCCCGTCGATGCAGGCGCGATAGTGGTATCTAACTGCGGTTTACGAGGCGCTGTGGGGGCCTGAAGCAACATTTTGCAGGCGATCGGCGAGTTTGACTGCGAGGTCGGCGCCTTCTCGCAGCTGGCGCGCTGTATCGGTGTTTTGATCGCCGGCCCGGCGCATTTTTTCCAGCGCCTCGAGCAGTCGCTCGAGGTTCTGAGCGAGTAGTTGTTGGCGAAAAGCTGGATCGCGCCGAGCCCTTACGAGTTCGTCCTCGGTGATCAGCACGCTCATCATTTGGCCCATGGATTAACGATAATCTTAGCCGACAGAGTGTTGTCGCGAGGTTACCGGTCGCCGCGCAACTTGACAGAACCGGTAGCGAGGTGTCTCTCGGCCCGATTTTGTTGGGTCGCAATTAACGGGCAGGACATGGCGGTCGCTTTCGTTTTTCCGGGACAGGGCAGTCAGACCGTCGGCATGGGCAAGACGTTGGCAGCGACTTTCCCTGCCGCGCGGCAAGTTTTCGAGGACGTGGACGCCGCGCTCGGCAGCAATCTCAGCACGATTATTTTCGAAGGGCCTATTGATACGCTGACACTCACCGAAAACGCACAGCCGGCGTTGATGGCAGTTTCACTCGCGGCGCTGCGTGTGCTCGAGGCGGAAGCCGGGCTCGATCTGGCGCGGGACGCGCAATTCGTCGCCGGGCATTCGCTCGGCGAATATTCTGCATTGGCAGCAGCAGGCGCGTTTACAATCGCGGATGCGGCGCGGCTGCTGCGAACGCGCGGTCAGGCAATGCAAAAGGCGGTGCCGGTTGGCGCCGGGGCCATGGCGGCGCTCATCGGTCTCGAATTCGACGCAGCGTCAGCGATCGCGGCGGAGGCCGCGCAGGGCGAGGTATGCCAGGCGGCCAACGACAACGGAGCGGGTCAGGTTGTGGTGTCCGGCACTAAAGCCGCCGTCGAGCGTGCAGTCGAAATTGCTAAGACGAAAGGTGCGAAACGCGCAATGCTTCTGCCCGTATCCGCGCCCTTCCATTGTGCGCTGATGCAACCAGCGGCAGACGTCATGGCTGAAGCCCTGGCGAAAGTTTCGGTCAAGGCGCCGGTTGTCCCCGTGGTCGCCAACATGTTGGCCAAGCCAATCCGAGAGCCGGCAGAAATCGTGCGGGCCCTCGTCGCGCAAGTAACCGGTACCGTGCGCTGGCGTAAGTCCGTGCTATTCATGTCTGGCGCCGGGGTCACCAATTTCTATGAAGTCGGTGCAGGAAAGGTTCTGAGTGGATTGATCAAACGGCTTGCAGACGGTGCGAATAGTAGCGCGATTGGTAGCCCAGACGATGTCGCCGCCTTCAAGGCTGCTCGCGCATAACCCTGAATAGCGCGAATCGATTTTCGGACTTGAAGATGCGCAAAAGAATTAGGAGCCGACGATGTTCGACCTGAACGGCAAGACCGCACTGGTCACCGGCGCCAGTGGCGCCATCGGTGGTGCCATCGCGCGCGCATTACATGCGCAGGGCGCGACGGTGGCGATCTCGGGAACCCGCAAAGATGCGCTTGATACTCTTGCCGCTGCATTGGCCAGTCGCGTGCATGTTCTGCCCTGCGATCTCGCTGACAAGGATGCGGTCGAAGCGCTCGTGCCAGCTGCGGAAGAGAAAATGGAGAAACTCGACATTCTGGTCGCGAATGCTGGCATGAACCGCGACAACTTATTCGTGCAACTCCGGGACGAGGATTGGGACAAGGTGATTGCAATCAATCTGACCGCGACATTTCAACTCGCCCGTGCGGCGGTCGCGCGCATGATGCGGCGTCGCTGGGGCCGCGTAATCGCGATCTCGTCCGTCGTCGGCTTTACCGGCAACCCGGGGCAAGGGAACTACACGGCGTCCAAAGCCGGCATGGTCGGCATGATCAAGTCGGTGGCTGCGGAATACGCCAAGCGGAATATTACCGCCAACTGTATTGCGCCCGGTCTGATTGCATCCGCGATGACCGAAAAACTCAACGAAAAGCAACGCGACGCGATTCTGTCGCGCATACCCTCCGCCAAGTTCGGTACCCCCGATGACGTGGCCGCCGCTGCGGTGTTTCTGGCCTCGAATGAGGCTGCCTATGTCAACGGACAGACGATCCACGTAAATGGTGGGATGGCTATGATTTGAGGGGAAAGGACCGGTTTTCAGGGCTTGCTCGGTGCGCCCTCACACGCTAGTCAACGTATTTGAAGTATGGTAACCGAGCTTCGGCCCGGCTGGGGCGGCTAATAGCGGAAGACGCAAGCAAACTTCCGCGATTGGGGTTCGTCTCATCACCGTCCATCTCGACGAGGCCATACCACGATGGTTGCGATCTGAAATTGGGTTGCAACCCAATCTAAAAAGCACGAGGTTGGAACGATGAGTGACATTGGCGAGCGGGTGAAAAAGATTGTCGTGGAGCACCTGGGTGTTGAGCCCGACAAGGTGACCGATCAAGCGAGTTTCATCGACGATCTTGGCGCCGACAGTCTCGACACCGTCGAGCTCGTGATGGCCTTCGAAGAAGAGTTCGGCTGTGAAATCCCCGATGATGCGGCCGAAACCATCCTGACCGTCGGCGATGCGGTCAAGTTTCTCGAAAAGAACGCTAAAAGCTGAGCAAACGCGCCGCGTTGCTGCTCGATTACTTCGCTCGTCATTGTCATAAGGGCTGTGCGGAGTGCAGCGGCGCGAATAATGTCGCTCGGAGCCGGCCATGAGACGTGTCGTCGTCACAGGAATGGGAATGTTGACGCCGCTCGGTTGCGGCGTGGAGCCGACCTGGACGCGGCTGCTTAAGGGCGAAAGCAGCGCCAAGAAGATTGACACCTTCGATGTCTCCGACATTGCCTGCAAGATCGCCTGCGTCATTCCACGCGGCGACGGCTCGAACGCGACCTACAATCCCGATCAGTGGATGGAGCCGAAGGATCAGCGCAAAGTTGACGAGTTCATCGTCTATGCGATGTGCGCGGCCCGCCAAGCACTCGATGACGCCGGCTGGCACCCGAAAAGCTATGAGGAGCAGACGACGACGGGCGTGCTGATCGGGTCCGGCATCGGCGGAATCGAGGGCATCGCCGAAACCGCGGTTGCGCTTCAAGAGAAGGGGCCGCGGCGCGTTTCGCCGTTTTTTATCCCCGGCCGCATCATCAACCTCGCTTCAGGCTTCGTGTCGATAGCGTTCGGGCTAAAGGGGCCGAACCACGCGGTTGTCACCGCTTGTTCGACCGGTGCGCACGCTATTGGTGATGCCGCACGGCTGGTGGCGCTTGGCGACGCAGAAGTGATGGTGGCGGGCGGCGCAGAATCTCCGGTGAATCGGATATCCCTCGCGGGCTTTTCCGCATTGCGTGCGCTGTCCACGAACTTCAACGACGATCCGACACGGGCCTCACGCCCTTATGACAAGGACCGTGATGGTTTCGTGATGGGCGAGGGTGCCGGCGTTGTAGTGCTCGAGGCACTCGACCACGCCGAGGCACGCGGAGCGAAGATTTATGGCGAACTGATCGGCTACGGCCTGTCGGGCGATGCCTATCACATTACTGCGCCGGCGCCCGATGGCGACGGGGCCCTGCGCTGCATGAATGCGGCGATAAAGCGCGCCGGTATTTCGGCCGGCGATATCGATTACATCAATGCGCACGGTACCTCGACCCCACTTGGCGATGAGATTGAACTCGGTGCGATTCAAAAATTGGTAGGAAACGCGGCCGGTCGAATGTCCATGTCATCGACCAAATCTTCTATTGGACACCTGCTCGGTGCCGCTGGTGCGGTGGAGGCGATCTTCTGCCTCCTGGCGATTCGGGATCGGGTTGCCCCACCCACCATTAACCTCGACAATCCTTCGGTTGAAACGCCGATCGACCTCGTGCCCCACCAGGCGCGGAAACGGGATGTGGACATCGCGCTGTCGAATTCATTCGGGTTCGGCGGAACAAACGCCTCGCTGGTTTTCCGCCGTTACGCCAACTAGGAGTCTGGACCTGCGAGCGCCCCAAGGTTTCGCCATAATTTTTTCTAACGTGCGAAGACGGTTGACGTTTTCCTCCCACCGCGGAACGGGATAGAGCGGACTATACGAAATGAACGGGGCGCCGGTGCCGACAGCGGAGCTGATTAAGTGAATTCCAACCTACCGCCTGGGGGTGAGAATATTGGCGTGCCCGCCGGAAAGACGCCGTTGCCACGCAGCCCGCGTGCGGCACTTGAACCGGAACGGGTGCCGATGCCAAGCCGCCGTTCACAGCGCGTACGCCATCCTGTCGTCATTGTCGGAAGCGCGATCTTTACGTTCCTCATCGTGCTCTCAATCGCAGTTGGCGTGGCGTTGTATTTTGGCAAGCAACGCTTTGACGCGCCCGGTCCGCTGCCCGAAGACAAGGTGGTCAACATTCCGCGCGGTCTCGGCATCCGCGACATCGCCGATCTCCTGCAGCGCGAGGGCGTCATCGACCAGCCCTACGTGTTCATGGGTGGCGTGATCGTGCTCAAGGCCCGCGGTGAGCTTAAGTACGGCGAATACCAGTTCAACAAGCAGGCGAGCCTTGCAGACGTTGTCGATACGATCATCGAATCCAAAGTGGTGCAGCACGCCTTAACCGTTCCCGAAGGGCTGACCTCCGAACAGATCGTTGCCCGTCTGCTGGAGACCGACACGCTGACCGGCAAGATCAAGGAAATCCCGCGCGAAGGGACGCTGCTGCCAGAAACCTACAAATACAGTCGCGGCGTGACGCGCGAGCTGATTATCCAGCGCATGCAACAGGCGCACCGGCACGTCTTGCAGGAGGTGTGGGAGCACCGGATGCAGGATTTGCCCATCAAGACGCCCGAGCAATTGGTCATACTTGCCTCGATCGTGGAAAAAGAAACCGGCAAGCCGGACGAGCGCACGCGCGTTGCCGCCGTCTTCGTCAATCGTCTCAAGAGCAAGATGCGGCTGCAGTCGGACCCGACGATCATCTACGGGCTGACCGGCGGCAAAGGTTCGCTCGGCCGTCCGATCCTCAAGAGCGAGATCGAACAGCCGACACCCTACAATACGTACGTCGTTGACGGGTTGCCGCCCGGACCCATTGCTAACCCGGGCCGCGCGTCGCTTGAGGCAGCCGCAAATCCTGCGCGCACAAAGGAGCTCTATTTTGTTGCCGACGGGACCGGAGGCCACGTGTTCTCGGATAATTATGCAGAGCACCAGAAAAACGTTTCGCGCCTGCGCGGTATCGAGCACACAAACGGCAATGGCAACGCGTCGCCGGCGCCGCCAACCCCGTCTCCGCCGTCCGCAAGTCCTGCCCCAAGCGGCGACAAGCCGTAGGCTTGTGACGTGAACGTCGCGCGGCTAAGGTCCGACGCTTCCGAACAGGCAACAACACGAGATTGATTCCATGGCTCTGTCGAGCATGACTGGTTTTGCTCGCAGCCACGGCGTCGCTGGCGACTATGCCTGGGGCTGGGAGATCAAGTCGGTCAACGCCAAGGGTCTCGATCTACGGTTCCGTCTGCCGCAGGGCTGGGATGCGGTCGAAATACCGGCGCGCGCCCGCGGCACCGAAGCGCTTTCGCGCGGCACCGTCTATGCAAATCTCACCGTCGAACGCAAAGGCGTGCAGTCGACGGTGAAAGTTAATGACGCGGTGCTCGCCGCGGTGTTGTCCACCCTCAAGGGGCTTTCCGGAAAAGTCGAGGCTGCGCCCCCGAGCCTTGATGGGATTTTGTCGCTTAAGGGCGTTATCGAGGTCACTGAGGCGGACGAGCGGCCGGAAGACCACAGCGCTGCCGAGACGGCGATCGTCAAGGGCTTCGAGCAAGCACTGACCGCACTCGTGTCGATGCGGCGGTCGGAGGGCGAGACGCTCGGCCGATTATTGTCGGCGCGGCTCGATGAAATCGCCGTACTCACCGCGCGCGCGGAAGCCACACCTGGGCGCAAACCAGAGGCGATCAAGGTGCGGCTTGCGGAACAGGTGGCCACCTTATTGGCCGCGTCGGAACGTTTTGATGCCGACCGGCTGCATCAGGAGGCGATCCTCCTGGCAGCCAAGGCCGACATCCGTGAGGAGTTGGATCGGCTTGTGTCGCATGTGTCGCAAGTGAAGAAGCTTCTCGCCGGTGGCGGCGCGATCGGGCGCAAGCTCGATTTTCTGGCGCAGGAACTGCACCGCGAATCGAATACGCTCACCGCCAAGGCGAACGACGTCGAACTGACCAAAATTGGCCTAGAGCTAAAAAGCGTGGTCGAGCAATTCCGCGAGCAGGTGCAGAACCTGGAGTGATGCGAGATGGCGCAACCCGACAGTGCGGTCGCGAGGCGGGGCCTGATGCTGGTGCTCTCGTCGCCTTCAGGCGCCGGGAAGACGACGCTGTCGCGCAAGCTGCTCGACGAAGACAAGGGCGTCGCGCTGTCAGTCTCGGTGACGACGCGTAAAATGCGTCCCGGCGAAAAAGACGGCCGCGACTATCGTTTCATCAATCGCAAGGAATTTGACGAGCTGGTTGACAAAAACGAGCTGCTGGAATGGGCGGAGGTTTTCGACAATTATTACGGTACCCCGGCCAAACCCGTGATGGATGCGCTCGCCGCCGGCCACGACGTTTTATTTGATATCGACTGGCAAGGCACTCAGCAGCTGCGTGAAAAGGCGCGCACCGATCTTGTTAGCGTGTTCGTGCTGCCGCCCTCAATTCCCGAACTGGAACGCCGCCTCAAATCACGCGCGCAGGATGACTACGAAACGATCCATCGTCGCATGGCCAAGGCCGCCGACGAAATGAGCCATTGGGCCGAATATGATTACGTCGTTATCAACCGCGATCTCGCCCAGTCCTTCGCCGAAGTGAAGGCGATCCTTTCAGCCGAACGTCTGAAGCGCGAACGCCAGCCCGGCCTCTCCGATTTTGTGCGCGGCTTGCAAGCGAAGCTTTAGCGGCTTGGCCTAGCTATCCGTTAGGCCGTCAACACCACGCGCCCGACGATGCGTCCTGCGCGCAGGTCATCGAGCGTTGTCGATGCCTGGTCGAGTGGCCGTTCGGCGATGGGTGGCGGGACAATGTTCTTTGCACGCACCAAGGCGATCAATTCGCGCGCTTCGGCGAGTGTACCGGTCGACGTGCCTTCGATTGTCATTGCCTTGAGGGAAAACATTGCAACTGCGGTCGTATAGGCGCCTCCGATCAGGCCGGTGACGACGACTTTTCCGCCTTTGGCCAGCACGCCGGTCGCGAAATTCAACGACGCCTCGGACCCTGCGAAATCGACGGCCGCGTAGATGCCGCCGCTCGCCTTGAGCAAGGCTTTGCGTGTGTTCGGATCGGCGGGATCGAAGGCTTCCTTGGCGCCGGCAGCCAGCGCCGCTTCGCGCTTTCTGGCGTCGATGTCGGCGACGTAGGGTGCCGTTCCATACATGGCACGCGCCAGCACGAGGCCCATCAATCCGACACCGCCGAGACCAATCAGCAGCAGCGGGGCGCGTTGCGCGCGGTCCGCCAGCCGTTTAAGCGCGGCGTAAGCGGTGAGCCCAGAACACATCAAGGCGCCGGCGTATCCGGCAGACAGCGGCGCGTAGTCCAGCAAATACCGCGGGTGCGGCACCATGACGTGCGTCGCGTAGCCGCCATCGACCGTAATGCCGAGATGCCGCGGTGCCGTGCATATATTCTCGTCGCCAGCTTTGCATGCGGGGCACTGTCCGCAACCTATCCATGGGTAAACTGCGACTTTGGCACCCGCGACGGCATTGGCGTCGGGTCCGGTGCCTTCAATCGTACCGGCGATTTCGTGGCCGAGCGTAAATGGCAATGTCCGCCCAGCACGAACATCAAGTCGTTTTCCGCCGCCAAGATCGAAGTACCCGTCTTGCATATGCAGATCGGAATGGCAGACGCCGCAACGCTCGATCCGCACAAGGACTTCCGATCGTTGCGGTCTGGGCACATCCACGACGGTCTCGCACAAGGGTGCGCCGTAGGCGGTTAATGATTGTCGGTGCATTTGCATCGGCACAACTTTATATGCGGGTTTTCGTTTGCGCAGAAAAAATATTCGCCAGCGCGACAAAGCCGTCGACGGGGATTTCCTCCGCCCGTGCTGTCGGGTCGATGCCGGCCTCGGTGAGCAATGCGATCGCATCCACGCCGAGCGTTTTGAGGCTTTGGCGCAACATTTTGCGGCGCTGGCCAAAGGCGGCTTCGGTCACTCTTTGCAGAACGACCGAGTCGCAAGGCAGCGGCACCTGCCGCGGGGTGAGGCGCACCACGGACGATGTCACTTTGGGTGCCGGCACGAATGCCGAACGGGCAACATCGAAAAGAATTTTTGCCTCGGTCCGCCACCCGGCCAGCACGGATAAACGGCCGTACGATTTGCCCCCTGGTGCGGAGACGATGCGTTCAGCCACTTCGCGCTGGAACATCAGCAACAGCGAGTTATACCAGGGAGGCCAAGGCTCTGTGGTCAACCAGTTGACCAGCAGCGCAGTGGCGATGTTGTAAGGCAGGTTCGCGACGATGCGCGCGCGTTCCGGGCCAAGCTGCTCGCGCGGATCGACGCTCAGCGCGTCGCCTGCAACAATATCGAGCCGACCCGGATAGCGGGCGGCGATTTCTTCAAGCGCGGCGATCGCGCGCTGGTCGCGCTCGATAGCGATGACTTGCCGGGCGCCCAGTGCCAGCAGTGCGCGTGTAAGCCCGCCGGGGCCAGGGCCGATTTCGACGACGGTGATGTTCTCGAGCGGTTCTGCCGCGCGCGCAATGCGGGCCGTCAGATTGAGGTCGAACAGGAAATTCTGGCCGAGGGACCTCTTGGGTGTAAGTCCATGGCGGCGAATGACCTCCCGCAACGGGGGCAGATCATCGATCTGCGCCATTAGCGCATGATCCCGAAAAGTGGATACCGATTTTCGGAAAAGATCATGCGCGACCCGGAACTACTTTGCCGGCACAAGAGCGGGAGCGGTTGCCGAGAGGCGCGCGGCAAGCGTGAGCGCCGCAACCAAACTCGACGGGTCTGCGACGCCCTTGCCGGCAATGTCAAAGGCCGTGCCGTGATCCGGCGATGTCCGCACGAACGGCAAGCCCAGCGTCACGTTCACAGCGTGGTCGAACGCCAGGGTCTTGATGGGGATCAGCGCCTGGTCGTGGTACATGCACAGCGCCACGTCATAGGCCGCGCGTGCGCGTGCGTGGAACAAGGTGTCAGCGGGCAACGGTCCAACGGCATCGATGCCTGCCTCCTGCAATCGGTGCACGGCTGGAGCCACGATTGCGCCGTCCTCCTCGCCAAGCGCGCCTTCCTCGCCGGCATGCGGATTAAGACCGGCAACCACAAGACGTGGACGCGAAATGCCGAAACGGGCAGTGAGGTCACGCGCGACGATCCGCCCGGTCTCGAATACGAGGTCGGATGTAAGCTGCTTGACGACGTCTTTGAATGGCAGATGGATCGTTACCGGTACGACAGCCAGCTCCGGAGACCACAGCATCATCACCGGCCGTGCAGCAATACCGGTCGCTTCTTGTGCGAGCTTGGCGAGGAATTCAGTATGGCCGGGCTCGGCAAAGCCCGAGCGATAGAGAACGTTCTTGGCGACAGGATTGGTGACGATGGCGGCGGCATCTCCAGCCAACACATCGGCAACGGCGCGGCGAATTGAGGCGATCGCGGCGGGCGCGCTTGACGCATCCGGCTCTCCAGGAGTGGCAGTAACGGGCGCGCCGAGAGGGACAATCGGCAGGGCCCGCGCGAATGTCTCATTGGTTTGCGCCGGCGTCACCACGCTCAAAACAATGTCGACGCCCAGCAGGCGGGCACGACGCTTGATGAATTCCGGATCGCCGATGAGATAGAACGGCGGCAGCCGAAGTTCGGTGCGCCGGTGCCACAGCTGGATCGTTAGATCAGGGCCGATGCCCGCCGGTTCGCCCAGCGTCAGAGCCAACGGGAGGGTGGCGGACTCGCTCATTTGGTGTTGGTGTTCTTGTATTCGATCATCGCCTGCTTGCGAATTTCTTCCAGATATTTTTTGGATTCGGATTCGAAACGCTTGGTGAATATCTGCTCGCGCGTTTCCCGCTTCAATGGCGATTCCGTCGTGCTTTCTTTTTTGGCGCAAACCGCAAACATCTGCAGGCCTTGCGCTGTCACCTCGGGGGCGGTGAGGTGGCCGAGTTCGATACTGCCGAGCATATCGCGCAATTGCGGCGAGAGGTCCGACGAGTTTCTCGTCACGGGATCGCGCACTGCTACGTCGCGCAATCCACGCGCCATGGCCAAGCCCTCGTTGCAATTAACAAACCGGCCACGGAGATTTTCCGCCTCGCTGCGTTTTGCCGCAATCAACGCTTCGTTTGAACCGCGCGCAACGACAATCATCACCGGATAAAGCGTGTAGGTGTACCCCACTGCCGCGGTTTCAGAATCATTACGTCCCTTCAGAGCGTTGGCGACATCGCTTTCCCCAACTTGTAGCGTAGCAGCATATTTGCCGCGGATGAGCTGTTGCCACGTCAATTCGGCGCGGATGCGTGACTTGACCGTATTCGGAGAAATGCCGGCACGTTCGAGAACCTGAGCAAATTGTTCCGGCGTAATGTGCTGCCGTGTGGCCATAGTCTCGAAAGCACCATTGACGTCGCCGTCAGTCACCTCCAGCCCGTAAACTTTGGCGCGCGAGATTTTAAGACGGTCATCAATGATTTCGTTGATGACTTCCTGGCGGGCGGGCTGTTTGTGGGTCGAGCTGAAAAGCAATTTTGTGCGCTGCTGAATGTCGTACTCTGTGATCGGGGAGCCGTTGACGATGACCACCACCTGTGCGCGCGCGGTCAGGGGCGCGGCGAGTGCGAAAACGACAATCGCGGCTATCAGCCAACGGCGGCATTTTCGGCGTTTCATGCTTGTATTCGGCATTCCTGTATCCACTGTCTCTTCTGGTCGCGGCGACGGTTATATTTAATTCGACGTCGACTTGCCGACCCCCTGACTGACCGACGTGCCGCCCAGTGTGCGCAGGCTCAGCTGCAACATAATCGTATGATTAGCAGCGACGTTTCCGCTGTACGTGTAGTTCGTAATGTAGTTCAAGCCAAAGATCACACAATCGTCGACGTATCCCACGCCGATACGAGTCTGATCGAATTTCCCGGCGTTGATATCGTAGCGCGCAGCTCCGATAAGAACCCAATTTGCGTCGAGTTTGACCTGTCCGGTTCCCAAAATCCCTTGTTGTCGCTCGAGAATGCCGAGCTCCGGCTGTGCGGCGTAATCGCCGTACAGCAGGCTGCCGGACCAGCGATCAAAGGTCGCACGGGCTTCAAGTTCGGTCCGCTGTACCGTGAAGTGGTCGTTGTCGAAGCGGAACCGCGAGGTGAACATATACGTGCTGTTGGGCTGGTACGAAACTCGCGCCACGTAATCGGAAGCTGTGGTGTCGAGGCCGGTATCGAGACCGGTATTTGTCGTACCGCCGTAGGCGAATGAGTTTTGTCCGAAGATGCTGTAGGACTGGCCAAACAGCGCGTTGATAAATCCGCCCTGATTAATCTGTGCGGTGTATTGCAGTCCGTAGTTGGCGCGGCCGCCACCTTCGACGCGATCCCAGCCCGAGAACTTGTCGACGCGGAACAGGTTACTGTCGTCGAAGGTCAAGCTCTGCGCGTCTTCAGTCGGCCAGCGTCCAATTTGCGGTTCGTTCGGTCGCACGATGACCTGCGCAATCGGTTCCACCGTCTGTGTACCCCAGGACTCCACGCTGATGAATGGATAACGATACTCCAAGCCGATGGTCGGCATGGCGCGCACAAGGTTGCTGTCGCCAGTGTCGATGTAATTCGAAACACCGGGTTCGTTCTTGATCTGCATCGAACCGGCATCGACCCGGAGCGAAGCGAACGGAGTGAATACCTGGCCGAACTGATCGGTGATGCTGCGTCTCCATTGTGTCTCGGCCGAGAAGCGGCTGTAGGTCCCGGGAACGCCGCGTAGCAAGCAATTCGCGGTCGTTTTGATGGCAGGGTTCGCGGTCTGGGTACAGGTGTCGTTGTTGAGCGCGCTTTGCGTGATCGGGTCAAAGTCGGCTTGGCCCCGGGTCAGGCTCGTCAGGTTGACGCGGTAGCCGAGCTCGCCGCCAAGAATGGGACGATCGAACACGTAGCTGTAGTCGACCACCGGGTGGATGATCGGAATCTGACTTTGGGAGTCCGCATCTGAGAACCCGAGGTAATAGATTGTTCGCGCGTCGAAATAACTGCGATTGCCTTTGCCTGCGATGTAAAGCTGCGAAACCGCTTCGCTGCCGGGATTCTGAAACGGATCGGTGGTGCGATACTGCGACAGATGCGGATTGTAGTCTTGCAAGAACGTCCGGTCGGTCAGCGCCGTTCCGTCCCAACCCCACACCCATTTTTCGTTGAGCGCGAACATGCCGGTGCTTTCCAGGCTGCCGCGGAAGTCGCGGTACCCCGGCGTCGTGGTGCCGTCGCTGCGAATGAAATAATCCTTGTCGAGCTGGTAGATTCCAGCGGCGCGGATCGAGTAGGCACCGTTTATCAGTCTCTCGCGGAATTCGCCTTGCAGCAGGGGTCCCTGTTTGGTGGTGAGCATCGGCGCGAACGTCGCGTCATAGTCCGGGGCCAGCGCCCAGTAGTAGGGAATTTCGGCTGCTGCGCCATATATCGAACTGCCGCCAACCGACGGCATCAAGAAGCCGGTCTTGCGTTTCACGGTTGGATCCGGCGCGGAAAAATAAGGAAGCCATGCGAGCGGTTTGCCGAAAAATTCGAGGCGCGCGTCCTCGAAGTACATCATTTTCTCGCCCTGGTCGTGGATGATGCGTGCAGCCTTCACCTGCCAGAGCGGCGGCTTCTTCGGATCGTCCTTGCACGGTGCGCACGCGGTATAGACACCGTTGTGGAAGACGGTGTAGTTGCCGCTCGTGCGCTCGGCGCGCGTGGCCGCCATGCGTGTCTGATCGGGAGCGTCTAGTCGCAGAGAGTCAACGAACCCGTCGCGATAGTCGTCCGACAGATCCATAATCTCGCCGTAAGTAACCTTGCCATCCTGTTCCGTCAGCCGAACATTGCCTTCGGCGTGCAGGCGCTTGGTTTTCTGATCGTAGATGACCCGGTCAGCTTCGAGCGTGGAGTCGCCGTAGTAGATTTGAACATTGCCGACGGCGGCGACGCGGTTGTTGGCGTAGTCGTAATCAATCTCGGTCGCCTGAACGAGCATCTGCTTCTGACCGGACTTTTGGCGGTCGATAGCGATTTTGGATTTCGGCTTTAACGGCGGGCGCTGCGGGAATTGTAATTCCTGCGCCGACGCGGGGACGAACGCGATCAAGCCGCCGCAAGCCAGCAGGCACAGGACGGCGGCAATTGCTGCGACGCCACGGCAAAGCTGCCGCGACGCTGATGGACGAGCGCTAACGAGCCCCGCCATCAACCGTCCTCCTGGTACAACAACGCAATAAACCCGGTCACACCGCCGACGAGCACAGGCAACCAAGCCGCTGCCACAGGGTGCATCAGCTCAGCCTTGCTCAAATCCTCAGTTACTTTCGACAAAACGTAAAGCAGAAACCCAGCCGCCACGCCACTTAAAACCATCTTTTGGACGCCGC